>CAVPNQ010000129.1:0-7334 GCA_963706735.1 uncultured Planctomycetia bacterium | reverse complement strand
GGGATCGCCGCGGAGAAGATCCCCGTCCACCCGATCCCCGCCGACGGCGTCGCCTTCCTCGACGCCATGCAGCTGCGCGGCCAGCGCTTCCGCGTCGCCGTCCTCCTCGGCCTCAACGAACGCGAGTGGCCCGCCGTGCCGCGCGAGGACCCCTACCTGCCGGACGCTTCGCGCCGCCGCATCGCCGCCACGACCGGCTGCCGCCTCCGCGAACGCATGGACCGCATCTCCGAGGAAAAGATGCTCTTCGCGTTCGCGCTGGACTGCTGCGACCGCGCGGTGCTCGTGAACCGGCGCGTGGACGACGAGGGGCGCAAGGAAGCGCCGTCGGCGTTCATGGACGAGGTGCGGCGGATCGTGCACATCGAGGACAAGCCGGGGGTGCCGCGGCTGCCGCTGAGGAAGTTCGAGCGCAAGCAGGGGTGGCTGACGTGGAGCGAGCAGCGGCTGCGCGCGATCCTGACGGGCGGGGTGGACGGGGACCCGGCGGTCGTGAAGGCGAAGGCGCTCGAGGACTACGCGGCGTGGAACGCGTACGACCACCTCTCGGCGCCGCCGAAAGCGCATCTCGACCGGCTCGCCGAGCGCGGGCTGTCGCCCACCGCGCTTCAGGACCTCGCGACGTGCCCGTTCCTGTACTGGGGCCGCAAGGTAGCCCATCTCGAGGTCCTCGATCCGCGCGAGGCCGAGGAGGACGTCGCCGCGCGCGAGGTCGGCTCCGTGCTGCACGAAGCGCTCGCCGACCGCAGCGGGGCGGACACCGTGGAACTTGCGCGCGAGATCTTCCGGCGCAGGGCGGAGAAGCGCCCCCCGCTGCGGTACGCGGTCTGGGAAGCGGCGCGCGACGCGGGGCTGAAGGCGCTGGCCGCGCTGGTCGCGCAGGACCGCGAGGAACTGCGCGCCGGCGGCTGGGCCGTGGCGGAGACGGAACTCGAGCTCCCGCTTCTCGCGGGCCCGAAGCCGCTCCCCGGGGTCCACGGTCGCGTCGACCGCGTCGAGACGCGCGACGGCAAGGGCGGGCCCGAGTTCCGCGTGACGGACTTCAAGTACAAGATGACGAAGTACGCCCCGATGGACGGCAAGGACGAGAAGGTCGAGGAGAAGGTGCTGGCGGAAGTGTCGCGGGGGCGGCAGGTGCAGCTCGCGGCGTACGCGCGGCTGGTCGCCGCGAAACTCGGCCCGAAGGCGACATTCGCGGGGGCGCACTTCTACTTTTTCGGCCCGCGGTTCGAGCCGGTCCGCCGCGGGTTGCGCACGCTGGACGGCGGCGCGGAGCTCGCGTCGCTCGCGCCGCGCGCGTGGGAGATGGCCGCGCACGGGCGCTTCGTCGTGGTCGACGACGACAAGGTCTGCCCGCACTGCGAGATGCACACGATCTGCCGCCGCGGACACTTCGCAACGCGCGCCCGCGCCCTGAACGACGCCCGCGCGGCGGAGTTCAAGGCGGGGAGGTTCGCGTGACGAGCGACGCGGGCGCGAGGCGGGACGCGGTGGTGCGGACGGACGAGAACATCGTCCTGCGGGCGAGCGCGGGGACGGGGAAGACGACGGTGCTCGTCGAGCGGATGGCCGTGCTGCTCCTGCGCGACAGGCTCGACCCCGAACAGCTCGTCGCGATCACGTTCACGGAGATGGCCGCGGCCGAAATGAAGACGCGGCTGCGGCGGCGGCTGATGGACGCGTTCAAGTGGGGACAGGGAGACGAGCCGAAGAAGGCGTTCGACGAGACCGTGACGTCCGTCGGGCGGGAAGACATGACCGAACGCGCGCAGGCGGCGCTCGAGCGGCTCGACCGCGCGGCGATCGAGACGATGCACGCGTTCGCGGCGCGGCTGCTGCGGATGTTTCCCGAGGAAGCGGGCGTGGACGCGGCGTTCGCGATCGAGGACACGACGGCGGTGCAGGAAGCGCTGGACCGTGACTGGGCGGCGTGGTCGCGCGAGGAATTCGCGTCCGGTTCGAAGACGCACGCGCGCTGGCGGCCGGTGCTCGCGGCGCTGCCGTGGCCGAAAGTGCAGGAGCTGGCGTTCCGGCTCGCGGACTGGGAAGACATCCCCGACGACCCGGGCGCGATCCCGGAAGACATGCCGGCCTGGCACGGGGCGCTGCTTGCCGCGATCGAGCCGCTCGTGAAGGCCGCGGAGGGCAAGACCAAACGCGTGACGAAGGTGATCGAGCAGGCGCGCGCGGCCGCGGACGTGCTCGCGAAGGCGAAGGCCGGCGGGTGGCGGCCGCTCGACGCCGACGACGGGCGATTCGAAGGGTCGTTCAGCGACAGCTTCGCCTCGACGGGCTGGACGGACGACGAGTGGATGGCGGCCAGGGCCGCGTACGACGCCGCCCGCGCCTGGGCCGCGACCCGCTCCGAGGCCGTCGAGGCCGTCCGCCTCCTCGCCGGTTTCGCCGCGTTCCACCGCGAACAGTCGCTCAACGCCGGCCGCCTCTCCTTCAACGCCCTCCTCTTCCTCGCGCGCGACCTCCTCCGCCGCCGCCCCCACGTCGCCCGCCGCTTCGACAAACACCGCTTCCTCGTGGACGAGTTCCAGGACACCGACGCGCGCCAGGCCGAGATCGTGCTGCGCCTCGCTTCGCCGCCGCGCGAGTCCTCCACCGGCTGGCGCGACCTCCGCCCGCGCCCGGGCGCCCTGTTCATCGTCGGCGACGGGAAGCAGTCGATCTATGCGTGGCGAAGCGCGGACCTCGGCGTGTACGACGCCGTGAGCGCGCAGCTCGTGGCCGCGGGCGCGCTTCCGCGCGAGCTGTCGGACAACTTCCGCTCGCAGCCCGGCGTGATCGACGCCGCGAACCGCGTGTTCGGGCAGGCGTTCGTGGAAGAGCCGGGGATCCAGGCGCCGCCGGCGGACCTGGTCGCTGCGCGGCCTGCGAAGTCGCTGAGCGGCCGCGTCGTGACGCTCCGCACGGCGCGCGTGGACGGCAAGGCGCCCGACCTCGCGCGCGACGAGGCCGCCGCCATCGCCAACTGGATCAGCGACGCGCGCGGCAAGCTTCGCATCGAGGTCGAGGAAGGGGACGCGCTTCTCGCCAAGCCCGTGCGCTTCCGCGACATCGCGATCCTGCTGCGCGCCACGAACTACCTCCCCGAGTACCTGAGGGCGCTTCGCGACGCGCGAATCCCTTACGTCGTGACGCGCGAACAGCACTTCTATGAGGCGCAGGAAGTCCGCGACGCGATCAACCTCCTGGTCGCGCTGGTGCGTCCCGACGACGCGATGGCGCTGGCGGGAGTGATGCGGTCGCCCGCGGGCGGGCTGACGTTCGACGAGCTGCACGAGGCCGGCCGCCCGGATTTCCGCCGCAACGCGCAGGGGAAGGCGGGGGATTTCTTCGCGAAGCTGCGCGACCTGCGGTCCGTGGCGCTTCGGCTTCCGGTCCCCGAGGCGGTGGATCTGGTGCTCGAGGAGTCGGGGCTGCGTGCGGCGGCGGCGGCCTCTGCGCACGGCGAGCAGGCGCTCGCGAACCTCGACAAGGTGGCGGCGCTGGCGGCGCGCTGGGCGGCGCCGGAGCTGACGCTCGCGGCGTTCGCGGACCGGCTGGGCCGGCGGCTGCGCGACGTCGAGCGCGAAGCGGAGTCGCCGCTGGGCGAGCCCGACGACGAGGTCGTGCGCGTCTCGACGATCCACGCGGCGAAGGGCCTCGAGTGGCCCGTCGTGATCCTGGCCGGGCTGCACGGCCAGAACCGCGGCTCCACCGTGGACGCCCCCGTCCTCTCCGACCCCTCGGGGTTCGCGGCAAAAGCCGGCGATGCCACCACGCCCGGGTGGGCTTTCCTCGCCGACCGCCGCCGCCGCAGAAGCGAAGCCGAAAACACGCGCCTGTTCTACGTGGCATGCACGAGGGCGCGGGAAGCGCTGGTGCTGTCGCGCGCGGGGGACGGCGCGGGCGTTTTCCTGAAGCAGCTTCCCGCGGGGGTTTTCCTCGAGGAGGACGCGGACTTCGCGCGGCGTCCGCCCGCGGCGCCGGTCCCGCCGGTCGCGTTCCCGGCGGAGGACGAGCGCGAGCGGTGGAAGGGGCTGCACGCGGAGTACGAGAAACTGATGAAGCTGCCGTCGATCGACTCACCGACGGGGATGATGCACCGCGAGGACGACGCGCCCGACCGTCACGGCCACGCGTGGGACACGCGCGGGGCGAAGGAGACGGGGATCGTGGTGCACTCCGTGCTCGAGCACTGGAACTTCGAGGGTGACGATCTAGAGCGGGCGCTCGCGCGAGCCAGCTCGGACCTCCGTGCAACCGACCGCGCCGCCGTACTCCCGCGCGCGAGGGCGCTTCTGCAGGCGTTCCTGAAGGGCCCCGACGCGGAGGAGATCGCCGCCGGGCGGATCCTGGGCCGCGAGATCCCGTTCACGATGCCGCTCTCCGACGGCCGCTGCATCGTGGGCGTGATCGACATCGTGTTCGTGAAGGACGGCAAGCTCCACGTGCGGGACTACAAGACGGGCGGCGAGAACAAAAAGTACGAGACACAGCAGGGCATATACGTGGCGGCCATGAAGAAGCTGTTTCCGGGGAAGGAGACGGTCTTCAGGTTCTTGTACCTGGCGGAACGGCCGAGCTGAGCGCGGGTTGGGAGTTTGGGGTTCCGGAAGTTGAGTTCGGAGTTCCGGGTTCTGAGTTCGGGGTTCGGTTGGAGTCGGGAGTTATTGGTTGTTGAGTGAGTTGTGAGTTCGACGCGGAACACAACCCGGAACACAACTCGAAACTCAACCCCCAACCAACCCGAACCCTCAACTCACTCAACAACCCCCAACCCAAAACCCCAACCGAACCCCGAACTCAGAACCCGGAACTCCGAACTCAACTTCCGGAACCCCCAACCCCAAACCCCCCCCACAAGCCCCGCGACGCAGTATCATGCTCCAGTGAAACGCGCCCTCTTCCTTTTCCTCATCGCGCTTCCCTGCCTCGCCGCCACGGACACTCTCCAGCCGCTGAAGGAGGGCCTGGCCCGCGATGCCGCACGCGCCGCCTGCGACGACATGCGCTTCCGCGTCCGCGGCCGCACGCTGGCCGTCGCGCCGTTCCGCAACGATCCCGACGGGCTCGTCACCACCGCGTTCAAGGAAGCCATCAGCGGCAAGGGCGACTTCGAGATCAAGGAGCCCGCCACCTGGCGCGAAATCTGGGACAAGATCGTCGGCAACGACAAGGACGCGCCGCTCACCTGGAAGCAGGCCGTCGCGCTCGGCGAAAAACTCGACGCCGAATGCGTCCTGTTCGGGCGCGTCGAGACGCTCGCCGTGGACGAAGGGCGGTCCTACGCGGACGTAAAGATCCGCATCGTCTACGTGAAGGACACGCAGGCCGGGCAGAAGGCCGGCGACGGGTTGTTCATCGGCCGCTACCGCACCAACCTCGCCAAGTCGATGTTCTCCGTCCCGTACTTCCGCGTCTGGATCTACGACACCTCGCGCTGGGTCCGCGTCCTCATCTGGTGCGTCGCTCTCCTGATCCTGCCGTTCCTCACCCTCCTCGCCCGTGAATCCCTCTCGCAGGCCGCTCCCATCGTCCCCATCGGCCTCGTCATCCTCATGACCGGCCTCGACATGTTCCTCGCCCTCCTCCTCATGGGCTTCGAGGCCGGCTCCATCCTCAGCTGGGTCCTTCTCGTCGGCGCCCTCGCCGTCTCCATCTTCTATAACCTCACGATCCTCGCGAAAGTCGCGCAACTGCAGCTTCCGGGAAGAGACTGACTTGGAACGCCACCACCTCGCTTCGCTTGGCGCCGCCGCGCTCGTCCTCGTCTGCGGCATCGTGCAGGCCGTCCTGTTCGCGACGAGCGACCCGGCGCTCCTCGCCCTTTCGCTCCAGCAGTCCGCCGCGACGATCGAGCTCCCCGATTCTTCCCCGCCCCTCCGCATCGCCATTTTCTCCCCCGCAGGCGAGGAATCCGGCGCCGTGGACAACGCCGTCCGCGCACGCTTCACCGACCGCGCCGACTGGAAAGTCCTCGACCGCGAGATCCAGGAGGACGCCCTCAACGAGTACGGCGACGTCCCGCGCCGCCCGAAAACGGAGGCCGAGGCACTGGCGGCCGGGAAGCGCCTGGGCGTGGAAGCAGCGTTCTGGGCCGACGTGCGGCAGTACAAGGAGAGCGCGGAGAAGGTCGAGGTCGACTTCACCTGGGGGATCGTGAAAGTTCCCGGCGGCGAGAAAGTGGCGTCGGACTCCGCCTCTCGCGCGATGGACAAGGGGTTCTTCGCGCTCGACCGCTACCGCGCAAAAATCGACCACACGTCCGCCCTGTTCCGCGTCTTCTTCTGGATTCTCGCGCTTCTAGCACTCCCCGCCGCGCTCGCGCCGCTCAACGAAATCGTCCTCGGCCTGCGCTCGAACGCCGCCGCCGCGGTCCTCCTTTCGGGCTACGCCGCTCTCGACTTCACGCTCATGCTCCTCCTCAACGGCTTCCGCCTCATGTCCGTCTTCTGGGGGATCGGCGCGCTCGTCGCGCTAGCCGCTGGCGCGCTCTATACGCTGGCCGTCCTGAACGCGATGCACGAAAACTAGGTCTGTTGCGCCGCCGCTGTGCCGTTCGCGGGCCCTTCATTTTTCTGCAGGGCCTGCAAGGGAAGGCGGCCGGGCCGAGGGAGCGAAGCGACCGACGTCCGGCCGCCACCCCGCAGCAGGCCCTGCAAAAAAATGAAGGGCCCGGCTGACCGTCCGGGCCCTTCGAGGTGGGCTGCCGCATTTTATTGCGGCAGGTGAGGTCGAGAGTTACTTGGGCTTGTCTGCTGGATCCTTCGGCTTCTCCGCTTCATACCGCTTCTTCAGATCTGCCGGGCTTTCCGCCTTGCCGCCCATTTCGTAGGTGTCGAACATCTTGTCGAACTGGCAGTTACGATGGGCGCGCAGCTGCAGTTCCTTGCCCTGTTCGAGAGCGTAGACGGAGAGGCGCGGCTTGGAAGCATCGCTCGTGTCCCACACGTAGATGAGCTTCTCGTTGGCGCCCGTCGGGGGTGTGGCCAGGATGTAGCCCCCGGACGCCTCGCCCGGCGAGTTGGCGAAGGCCATGGGGTTGGAGTGGCCCATCAGGTAGCCCGCCAGGGTGCAGACGGCACCGGTGAGAATTCCTGCAAAGTAAGCTTTCGGGTTCATGACCGATCTCCTTATCAAATGAGGGGTTGTGAGGACTCCTCGAAGCGGAAGTCTCTATCTGCAAGAGCCGTGCCCTGACGCCTGATTCGCAAGTTGTTGCAGGCTAATGACTTAGAGAAGCGGCGTAGCCTCGGACTTGTCCGTTTGTAAGGACACTTCTCAAAAACCTGTCAATTCGCGCGGAAGTGCACGTCTTTGCCAAGGCCTTTGACGCCTAT
>CAVPNQ010000128.1:0-29543 GCA_963706735.1 uncultured Planctomycetia bacterium | reverse complement strand
TCCTCCGCGCCGACATGGACCAGCTCGAGACCCTGCTCGCCGCCGAACTTCCGGCCCTCTCGTTCAAGTCCTTCGCCTGCCGCGCACGGCGCATGAACAAGGAGTATCCGCTCACCTCCGAGCAGATGAACCGCCGCCTCGGCGCGTTCGTCCAGCAGCGCTTCCCCGCCGCGAAGGTCGATCTCACGAACCCCGACCTCGAGATCTTCGTCGAGGTCGTGAACAAGGACTTCTACGCGTACTTCCGCAAGGAGCCCGGCCCCGGAGGCCTTCCGGTCGGCACCGCGGGTCGCGTCGTCACGCTCCTCTCCGGCGGGATCGACTCTCCCGTCGCCGCCTGGCGCATGATCCGCCGCGGCTGCCGCACCTCCTTCGTCCACTTCCACTCGATGCCCTTCACGTCCCAGGCCTCCCTCGACAAGGCCCGCGAGCTCGCGAACAAGCTGGAACCTTGGCAGGGCCCGGCCCGCCTCCACCTCGTCCCGTTCGGCCCTCTCCAGCAGGAGATCGTCACCGGCGCCCCGCAGGAATACCGCATCATCCTCTACCGTCGCTTCATGATGCGCATCGCCCAGGCCATCGCCCGCCGCGAGGACGCCCACGCCCTCGTCACCGGCGACTCCCTCGGGCAGGTCGCTTCCCAGACCCTCACCAACCTCGAGTCCGTCAGCGCCGTCGCGACCATCCCGATCCTTCGCCCGCTCATCGGCATGGACAAGCAGGAGATCATCGACACCGCGCGCCGCATCGGCACGTTCGACATCAGCTCCCTCCCCCACGACGACTGCTGCTCGTTCCTCATGCCGCGCGCGCCCGCGACGGCGAGTTCGCCGGACAAGGCGGCGGAGGCGGAGAAGGGGCTTGAGGTGGATCGACTGGTGAAGGAAGCGCTTTCCAGGGTTGTCGAAGAAAGGGCGACGAAACAGGAAGTCCGCTGAGAGCGCGTGAAGAATTCGGGCGACGGCGTCGGTTGGACCGCGCGCCCCGACGTCGAGCCGTTACGACGGCGGGCGTGCGCGGGCCGACCGACGGCGGCGCACGAATTCTTCACGCGCTCTGAGTTCCTTTCGTTTGCTCCTGCGCTCGGTGCCGCTAATCTCTGCGCATGAGAATCCTCGTCATTGGCGGCGGCCCTGCGGGCCTGTACTTCTCGCTTCTCGCGAAAAAGAAGCACCAGGACTGGGACATCCGCGTGGCGGAGCGGAATGCCCCCGACGCGACGTTCGGCTGGGGCGTGGTCTTCAACGACAAGACGCAGAACTACCTGAAGGACAACGACGAAGCCTCCTGGCGCGACATTACTTCCACGTTCCAGATGTGGGACAACGTGGACATCGTCCACCAGGGACGCAAGATCTCCGTCCGCGGCAATCGCTTCGCCGGCATCCGGCGCCTCTCGATCCTGCAGATCCTCCAGAAGCACTGCCTGGCGGCCGGGGTGGACGTGAAGTTCCAGACGGAGCTTTCGAAGCCTGACCAGTGGGCCGGGTACGACCTCGTGGTCGCGGCCGACGGGGTCAACTCCACGGTCCGCCGCACGTACGCGGCCGAATTCGGCCCGTCCGTGGATGTGCGCCCCAACAAGTACATCTGGTACGGCACCAACACGCTGTTCCACGGCCTCACGCTCGTCTTCCGCGAAAACGCCGATGGTCTCTGGATCGCGCACGCGTACAAGTTCGACACCACGACGAGCACCTTCATCGTCGAGACGGACCCGGCGACCTGGAAGAAGGCGGGAATGGAGAATCGCGACGAGACCGAGACCCGCAAGTACCTGCAGGGCGTGTTCGCCGACGATCTCAAGGGCGCCGCGCTGATGTCCAACAAGTCCACCTGGCTGAACTTCAATCTGGTGAAGAACCGCCGCTGGGTCCACGGCAACACCGTCCTCATGGGCGACGCCCTCCATACGGCACATTTCTCGATCGGCTCCGGTACGCGGCTGGCGTTCGAGGATTCGATCGCGCTCTTCGAAGCGCTGGAAGGAACGGGAAACGTCCCGGCGGCGCTGGCGGAATTCGAGCGCGCGAGGCGGCCGAAGGTGGACGACCTGCAGGCCGCGGCGCAGGTCAGCATGGAGTGGTTCGAGACGGCGAAGAAGGACATGAAGCTGGCGCCCGAGGAACTGGCGTACGTGCTGATGACGCGAAGCGGCAAGATCGACCACGAGAACCTCCGCAAGAGGGACCCGGATTTCGTGGCGATGTACGAGAAGTGGAAAGCCGGAAAGTAAAGCCAGCACCATGCGATCCCGCCTCCTCCTCGTCGCTTCCCTGCTCGCCCTCGCCCTGCTGCGTCCCGCCGCGGGGGACGGCGAGGACTTCGCGTGGCACACCGACCTGGCTGCGGCGCGTGAGGAAGCGCGGAAGGCCGGGAAGCCGCTGTTCGTCGTCTTCCGCTGCGAGACCTGAAAGGACTGCTCGAAATTCGACGGGCAGGTTGTCCGTCCTCCGAAGGAATTCAGGGAAGCGGCGAAGAGCTGGGTGTGCGTGCGCGTGACGAACCTGCGCGGCGTGGACCTGGACACGTTCGCGTTCGACTGGGACCTGACGTTCGCGGCGTTCCTGATGAATGCGGACGGGACGGTTTACCACCGCTATGGCGGGCGCGACCACGAGTCCGCGGACGCCCGGCTGTCAATGACGGCGCTGACGCGCCTGCTGGTGGACGGGCTGGAGGAAGACCGGGTGTACCGGGCCTCGGGCAAGGGGCGCGAGGCAAAGCCGCCAAAGGCCATCGAGGACATCCCGGTCTTCGCCGCGCGGATCCTGAAAAGCCCCGACATGTCCTGCTTCCATTGCCACATGGCCACCGAGGCGGTCCGCGAGCAGGCGCAGAAGGACGGGAAGTGGACGCCGGACGACCGGTGGCTCTGGCCCCTGCCGGACAAGGCGGGGCTGAAGCTGGACCCGGATGACCCGGCCCGCGTGCGCGAGGTCTCGAAGGACTCGGCGGCGGCGCGGGCGGGCCTGCAGCCGGGAGACCGCATCGAGACCGTCGACGGGACGCGCGTGCGCACCGAGCCGGACGTCCAATGGTTCCTTCACAACATGCCGCCGTCGGGCGGCACCCTTGACGTCACTTTCGCCCGCGCCGGCGAAACGCGCACGGCGAAACTCCAGCTCGGCCCGGGCTGGAAGGCCGCGACGCCGCTCGAGTACTCCTGGCGCCCGGCGATGTGGCTCCTGAAACCGGACCCGGGATTCGGCGGCGGCGACCTGGAGGCCGCCGAAAAAAAGAAGCTGGGACTGGCTCCCGACGCTTTCGCGATCCGCGTGGACTACCTCATCGACTGGGGCGAGCGCGCCGCCACGGGTCGAAGCGCGCGCAAGGCCGGCGTCCAGAAGGGCGACGTCCTCGTCTCCGCCGACGGATTCTCCGACTTCCGGTCGCACCAGCACTTCCAGGCCTGGTTCCGCTTCACCCGCGAACCCGGGAAGACCGTCGAACTGCGCCTTCTGCGCGACGGAAAACCGGTCACCGTCGCGCTTCCCGTCCTGCCCTGAGAAGGACGCTTGCGGCGCGCCCCCGGCCGGGGCGAAAATGCCCGGATGCCCGCTCCCGCCGTCCGCACCGCACCGCTCGAGGAAGTCGAAACGCGACTCGCGCCGCTCTGGCGCGTCCTCATCCACAACGACGACGTGACGCCGATGCCGCTGGTCGTGCAGGTGCTTGGTGAGGTCTGGAAGCTCGGATTCCTCGCGGCGTCGAAGATCATGCTCGAGGCGCACTTCAAGGGGATCGCCCTGGTCGTCGTGGAAACGCAGGAGCAGGCCGAGTTCCACATCGAGCAGGCGCACTCGATCGCGCGCGGCCGTGGCTACCCGCTCAACTTCTCGATGGAGCCGGAGGGGTAAGCGCTGCGCAGAAAAGCAGCCGCCCCGCTTCCTCGTCGGGTAGACTTCCCCGCTCAACTTCAGCCCCTACTCACGGAGGACCTGACATGAAGCGTCTGTCTCTCGCCCTGGCGCCGGCGATCGCGCTTGGCACCTGGCTGGTTGCTTCTTCCGACGACGCGCGCCCGACGCACACGGTGGCGCGCGGTCCGCTGGCGGTGACGATCGACCTGGACGGTTCGTACGATTCGCCGGAGCTGTTCGAGGCGAAGTTCCGGCCGGACGGCTACCAGGGTGAGCTGGCGATCACGAAGATCGCGGCGCACGGGTCGGCGGTGAAGAAAGGGGACGTGGTGCTTCAGTTCGACCCGGCGCCGTGGCAGAAGGCGGTCGCGGCGGCGGAGAACGAGCTGCGGGCGGCGGAAGCGGGGCTGAAGGCGGCGAGCGACGGGTGCGCGTGGGGCGACAAGCAGGATGCGCTCTCGATGGCGAGCTCGAAGGACGCGGTCCTCGAGGCCGAGAAGGAGCTGGAGTACTTCAACACGATCGATGGCCCGCAGATGCTGAAGTACAACGAGCTGGGGCTGAAGAACTACGAGGACAGCGTGAAGGACCAGCAGCAGGAGCTGGACCAGCTGGAGAAGATGTACGCGAGCGAGGAGCTGACGACGGACACGGCGGACATCGTGCGCGACCGTGCGAAGCGGTCGCTGGAGAACTCGAAGATCTACCTGGAGATGCGCCGGGCGTCGTCGAAGAAGACGCCGGACTGGGAGTATCCGCGCCGCAAGGTGCAGGTGGAGCGCGCGGTCGAGCAGGCGAAGATCGGGCTGGCGCAGACGGAGTCGGGGCTGGCCAACGGCAAGGTGCAGCGCGACACGCAGAAAGTGCGGGCGCAGTTCGCGAGGGACCAGCAGGTGGAAGCGATCGAGAAGCTGCGGCGTGACGGCGACCGCTTGACGATCACGTCGCCGATCGACGGCTGGGCGATCTACGGGCAGCTTGCCGGCGGGAACTGGTCCACGAACGACGACCTCCTCAAGGCGTACCGGACGGGGGAAAAGGTCGGGGCTAACACGGTCGTGCTGACGGTGATTCCCTCGGGCGCGAAGATCGCCCGGGTTGCGATCCCCGAGGACCGCGCGCAGCAGGCGAAAGTCGGGCTCAAGGCGACCGTGGCTGCGCTCTCGGCGCAGGACAAGAAGGCCGAAGCGACGCTGAGCGAGATTTCCCCGGTCCCGACGGGCGGGGTGATCGCGGCGAAGCTGCAGCTGGCGGCGGCGGCGGACTCGGTCGTGCCGGGGATGAAGTGCAAGGTCTCGATCCTCGTGACGGACCTGAAGGACGTGCTGCTCGTCCCGGCGACGGCCGTGGGCGTCGAGAACGGCAAGCCCGCCGTGTGGGTGATGGAAGGCGGCAAGGAGAAGGCCGTCGAGGTCACGCTCGGGATGAACAACGGGCAGTGGCACGAGGTGAAGTCCGGGCTCAAGGGTGGAGAATCGATCCTCGTGACCGCCCTCAAGAAATAAAAACATCGATATATGAAGCGCTTCCCCGCCCTCATCCTGCTCGCCGCTTCGCTCGCCGGCTGCACCACGGAGCCCGAGCCCGCGAAGCCGGTCCCGATGGAGCAACAGCCCGTCCGGGCCCGCACGCTCGACCAGTCGATGCGGGACGGAGTGGCGTTCCTGCTGAAGTCGCAGGAGAAGGGCGGCTACTGGGGAACCGGGTGCCGGCCGCTGGGGTGGGACATCTACGCCTCGGCGCCCGGGTCGCACACGGCGTTCAAGGTGGCGACCACGGCCCTTTGCGCGCTGGCCTTGCGTGAGGCGGCGGCGTCGGGAGTGCTGGAGGAGCCGGCAAAGTCGGCGGCGGTCGCGGCCGGCTTGCGCGCCGAGGACTGGCTGGCCGGGCCGGGACTGAAAGTCCGGCGCGCTTCGCAGGACGAAATCTACAACGTCTGGGGACACACGTACGCGCTTCAGGCCCTCTCCATCGCGATGCGCGAGGAGAAGGACGCCGCCAGGCTGGACAGGCTGACGAAGGCGGCGACGGAGCACCTGGACCTGCTGGACCGTTACTCGACGGCTTATGGCGGCTGGAACTACTACGACTTCGCCTACCTGACGCAGCATCCGTCGATGGAGCCCACGGCATTCGGGACTTCCGCGGGGCTGATCGCACTGAAGGAAGCGAAGGCGTCCGGGCTCGCGGTGCCCGAGAAACTGGTGAAAGGGGCGATCCGCCTCCTGGAGAAGTGCAGGACGCCGGAAAACACCTACCTCTACTCGTACGACTGGCGCTTCCACCCGATGGGCGAGATCAACCGTCCCGCGGGATCGCTGGGGCGGACGCAGGCCGGGAACGACGCGCTGACGGAATGGGGCTCGAAGGCGGTGCCCGCGAAGGACCTGACCGCCGGCCTTGAACGCCTGTTCAAACTTCAGCTGTACCTCGAATGCGGCCGCAAGCGCCCGTATCCGCACGAGGCCTATTACGCGGTCGCCGGTTACTTCTACTACTTCGGCCACTACTACGCGGCGCGCCTGCTGTCGCTCGTGCCGGCCGAGGAATCGAAAAAGTACGCGCTGAAGCTGTCGGACACGATCCGTCCCCACCAGGAGGAGGACGGTTCCTGGTGGGACTTCGGCATGTGGGATTTCCACAAGCCATACGGCACGGCCTACGCGCTCATGATCCTCAAGCGCTGCCGCGACGCCGGCGCGCCCTAGATGCGACTCGCGCCGCTCGCCGCACTGCTCGCGCTCGCCGCAGGATGCGCTTCCCCGCCGCCGGCGGAGGTCGCCCCCGAGCAGCGCCCGGTGCGGTCGCGGCCGCTCGAAGAGTCGATCGCGGACGGCGCGCGCTGGCTCGTGGAAAACCAGAAGCCGGGCGGCTACTGGGGCACGGGTTGCGTCACGTGGGGATACGACATCTACGGAAGCGTCCCGAGCGCGCAGTTCGCGTTCAAGGTCGGCACCACCGGCCTGTGCGCGATGGCGCTGCGCGAGGAAGGCTCGCCGCGGTCGCTGGAGGCCGCGCGCAAGGCGGAGAAGTGGCTGGTCGAGGAGTCGGTGAAGCTGCGCCGCGGCGACCAGGACGAAATCTACAACGTGTGGGGCGACATCTACGCGCTTCAGGCCCTCGCCTTCGCCGCGCGGCAGGAAACGGACACCGCCTGGGTGGAGCAGCTGAAGCGCGCGGCGGCGGAGCACGTGGAGCTGCTTCGGCGCTACGAAAGCGCGTGGGGCGGCTGGATGTACTACGACTTCGCGACGAAATCCCAGACACCCGGCTATCCGCCGACGAGTTTCACCACGGCCGCCGGGCTCGTCGCGTTCCACGAGGCGCGCGAGGCGGGAATCGACGTGCCGGAACACATGGTCAAGTCATGCCTGAGGATCGTGGAGAAATGCCGCCTCGGGAACAACGCGTACCTCTACGCCTGGGGACACCGCTACCGCCCGCTTCACCCGGTGAACATGCCGCCGGGCAGCATCGGGCGGACGCAGGCCTGCAACGAAGCGCTTCTCGCGTGGAACTCGCCGAAGATCAAGCTCGACGACGCGCGCCGGGGACTGGCGGACCTGTTCCGGCTGCAGGGGTTCCTGGAGTGCGGGAGGAAGCGCCCGATCCCGCACGAGGCGTATTACGCGGTGTCGGGGTACTTCTACTATTTCGGCCACTACTACGCCGCCCTGCTGCTGTCGCGGCTGCCGGAGGCGGAGCGCGCGGGATTCGCGGGGCAGTTGAGCGACGTCATCCGGAAGCACCAGGAGGACGACGGGTGCTGGTGGGACTACAACGCGATCTGGGACTTTCACAAGCCGTACGGCACGGCGTACGCGCTGATGACGCTGCTGAGGTGCCGCGTGGCGCAGGGAGCGGCATCGCGATGACAAAGCGCACGGCGTCCGCCGGGACGGGACACGTTCCGGTCATGCTGGAGGAAGTCAAGGAAGCGCTGGCCGTCAAGCGCGGAGACGTCGTCGCGGACGTGACGCTCGGGCTCGCGGGGCACGCCGTTCCGCTCCTCAAGGCCACGGGCAAGAAGGGACGCCTGGTGGGCATCGACCTCGACCGGGAGAACCTGGCGCTGGCGCAGGCAGAGCTGGCAAGGACGAAGCTGCGTTTCGACCTGGTCCACACGAATTTCGCGGGGCTGGCGGCGGCGCTGGGGTCGCTCGGCCTGACCGCGGTGGATGCGCTGGTCGCGGACCTGGGAGTGGCCTCGACGCAGATCGGCCGCCCCGCCCGCGGGTTTTCGTTCCTGCGACCCGCGAAGCTGGACATGCGGATGGACGCGTCCCGCGGAAAGACCGCCGCCGACGTCCTCGCGGAAATCCCCGAGGGCCGGCTCGCCCAGGCGCTTCGCGAACTCGGCGACGAGCCGGACGCCGCCGTGATCGCCCGGACGATCGTCACGGCGCGCGTCCAGCGCCCGATCGACACGACGTCGAGGCTCGTGTCGCTCGTCTGCCAGGCGAAAGGCATCCAGGTCCCGAAGCGCGGATGGGGGCGCCTCCACCCCGCGGCGCTCACGTTCCAGACGGTGCGAATGATCGCCAACCGCGAAGTCGAGAACCTCCAGGCCCTGCTCTCGTTCCTCCCTTCCTGCCTGAACCCCGGCGGCCGCGCGGCCTTCATCTCATTCCACAGCGGCGAGGACCGGCTGGTGAAAACGAGCTTCAAGGAAGGCCTGGCGCGCGGGCTCTACTCGAAGGTGTCGCCGGAGGCGGTGAGACCGTCCGAGGCGGAACAGCTCGCGAATCCGCGCTGCTGGTCGGCCCGCATGCGGTGGGCCGTCCGGGCTTAACGCACTTCCGCATCTTTTTTTTCACGGCGGGTTTTCCGCCACCCTTGTCGCCCAAGGCCCCGGTTTGCCATCATGCGGGCATCGTGCGCCTCCTCATCGTCGATAAAGTCTGGGGACAACGGCAGAAGATCCGCAACTGGCTCGTCCAGGGCGGCTACTCCGCTCCCAACATCCTCGAGTCCGAGGACGGCGTTTCCGCGCTCGAGCTGCTCCGCCAGCTGGACTTCTCCATCGACGCCATCCTCTGCGACTGGCTGGATCCGCGCGTCGACGGCGCTTCCCTCGCCCGCGAAGTCCGCCGCCTCGCCGGGGCCTCCGTCGATTTCATCGCCACCGGAAATTTCGACTCGCGGGGGCGTGAAGCGGCCCTGGCGCAGGGCGCCGCGGACGCGATCGGTCTCCCGATCCGGCCGGAGCTGCTCATGCAGAAGCTCGTGGCTCTCGAGAAGCGCCGCACCCAGGCCCACACCGCCGCCGGCCCCTCGAACACCGCGCGCTTCCGCATGCTCGCCGTCGATGCCCCCTCGGAAAAGCCGGCCCCGCTCTCCCCGCAGATGTGGGAAGCGCTGAGGCGCAACGCGCGGCACGCGGAGATCCACGCCGGCACGCACGTCCCGCTGGCGCCGCTCGGATCCCGGCTCTGGTGGGTCGAACGAGGCGTCGTTTCCGTGAAGGAGTCCCGCGAGGACGGCGCAGAGGCGACCTACCGGGTCGGCCCGGAGGAGTTCTTCGCCGAGGCGCCCTTCGGCGGCGCCGTCCTTCGCACCCTCGAGGCCGTCGCCGAGGCCGACTCCTGGCTCGCCTCGCAGGACGCCGATTCCGTCCGCCGGGCCATCACCGCCAGCCCGTTCCTGTTCTACTACCTGCGCAACCTCTCCACCACCCGCCTCCGCAGCTATTCCCGGACCGCGCAAACTGCCGAAAAAGGACTGTCCGGGACGTTCGAGAGCCTGCCCGTGCTCGACCTGCTCCAGGTGCTTCACGGGGCCCGCCGCACGGGCGTGCTCCGGCTCGATGGCCGTGAAGGAACGCAGTTCATCCAGTTCGCCGAGGGCCGGATCATTCACGCCGAGGGCCTCGGCCAGGTGGGAGAGTCCGTGGTCGACCGCGCCATGTCACGCACCGCCGGGTCGTTCGAGTTCTACGTCGGGCCCGAGATCCCGGGCCTGCGAAGCGTCTCCGTGGACACGGCGGGGCTGATCATGCGCGGCGCGCAGCGCCAGGCGCGGAAGGCGGTGCGATGAGCGACGTACCTCCCCGCCACTGGAAACCGCCGATTCCCCGGAAGAGCGAACCGCCGGCCGTGAACAAGGCGGCCGTCGCGCTTCTCAGGGTGGTCCTGGTCGACAACCTGGCATCGTGGCGGGCGAAGATGAAGGGCTGGATCCTGGAAACGGGGGCGAAGGCGGACGCGGTGCTGGAGGCCTCGACGGGCGAGGAGGCCCTGGAGCTGATCGCGCACGAGCAGTTCAACGTGGATGTCGTCATCGCCGAGTACGACGACGAGTCGGTCAACGCTTCCGAGCTGCTGGTGCAGCTGAAGTCGAAGCCGGAGACGACGCGGATCGGGTTTGTCGCGATGTGCGGCAACGACGCGACGACGATCCGTGCGGCGCGGGGCGCGGGGGCGGCGGAGGTGCTGGTCAAGCCGGTGTCGCCCGTGAGCCTGCTCGGCGCGCTCTCGGCGGTGCAGCGGTCGCTCAAGCCGCGGACCGACGACACGCGCCGGCGGCTGCAGGAGGCGGCGTCGCAGCGGCCGCAGTCCACGAAGCTCTCCTCCACGATCGCGCAGGAACTGCGGACGGCCGGGAAGCTCGGCAAGTACAGCAAGCTCGGCGCGGTCATCGCCGCGGGACCCTTCCTCAATCGCCTCTACTGGGTCGAGCAGGGCACGGTGTTCGTGCGCGAGACGCGCGAGGACGGCACGGTGGTGGAATACCGGGCGACGCCCGGGAGGTTTTTCGGGGAGGCTGCGTTCGTCGGCGAGACGCTGCTCGAGCTTCGCGCGGTGACGGAGTCGCTGGTGACGATCGTCGGCTGGCAGGAGGCGGAGGCGGTGGCGCAGACGATGCAGCGCCTGCCAATCCTCAGCCACTACTTCAAGACCATCACGACGGAGCGCCATCGCAACAATGTCGTCGGCGAACTGCCTGACGAGTCCGCGGCGGGAGGCATGAACGGCTCGCTCGAGTCCCTGTCCTTCCCGGACGTTATCCAGATGATGGTCGTCACGAAGAAGACGGGAATCCTCCGCGTGGACAGCGGTGGCGACTCGGCCATCCTTCACATCTACGGCGGCGTCGTCCGCCACGCCGAATGCGGGGCCAAAAAGGGCGATGCCGTCCTGTTCCGGATCTGCACCTGGGCCGGCGGCCGCTTCACATTCAGCCCGAAACCCGCGCTGGAAGGCCCTCACACGGTGCAGGGCGACGCGAACTTCGTGATCATGGAAGGGCTGCGGCGACGCGACCAGGGGATTTCGCCCGACGCGTGAGCTTGTACCGGACCGCTCCGTTTGGGACGATGACGGTGCCACGCCACGCCTGCCGGCACACCTTGGGGACAGCGAATGCGGATCCTTGTCGTCGACAAGCTCGCTTCCTTCCGGAAGAAGATCCGCGGGTGGCTGGCCGACGGGGGCCATGCGGCGGAAAACGTCCAGGAGGCGGGGTCGGGGCAGGCGGCGATGCAGTTGCTCCGGCGCGACGAGTTCAACGTCGACGCGATCATCTGCGAATGGGACCAGGGCACCGTCGGCGCTTCCGATCTCGTCCAGCAGCTGCGCGCCGTGCCCGGCTTCACGCACATCGGATTCATCGCCATCGGGCCCGCCGTGCCGGCGCAGGAACGGGCGGCAAAACAGCTCGGCGTGACGCAGTACATGTCGCAGCCCCTCGACCCCGAGGTGCTGCTGCACTCCCTGGTCGACATCGAGAAGTCGGCGATCTCCCACCGGAAGCACGCGCCCTCCCCCACGACACGCTTCCGCATCCTGGCGAACGAGCCGGCGAAGCGTCCGCAGCCGCCGGCCGCGGCCATGGGGGCGGCCGAGTCGGAGCTTCGCAAGAATGCCAAGACGTCGTACCTCAAGCCGGGCGGCACGCTGGAGATCCGTCCCGGCGCGCCCCTTTACTGGATCGAGGCTGGCGCCCTGTCGGTAGCCGAAAAACGAAGCGACGGCCTGGAACTGGAGTACAGGCTCACGATGGGACAGTTCCTCGCCGAGGCGCCGTTCGGCGGATTTCCGTTCGCGCTGATCACGGTGAAGGCCGAGGGCGAAGTCTGGCTCTCGTCGCGGGACGCCGCCACGGTGGACGAGCTCCGCGGCCGGCACCCGGTCCTGTTCTACTCCTTCCGCAACATCGCCACGGAGCGCGCCCGCCGCTTCCAGAAGGCCGCCGAAAAGCAGGCGGTCGAGCGCGGGCTCGCCGGCGAAGTCGAGTCCCTCCCGGTCGGCGACCTCCTGGGCATCCTTCACGGCGCGCGGAAAACGGGGGTGCTGCGGCTTCAGTCGCCGGAACGCACCTACTACATCCAGTTCGAGAGCGGGTCCATCCGCCATGCGGAGGCGGAAGGCGAAGTCGGGGAAACCGTGTTCTACGCCGCGCTCCTGCTGACGAGCGGCCATTTTGAATTCATGGTGGGTCCGGCGGTGGAAGGGCCGGTCACGATCGCGAAGGACACGCCGTCGCTGCTGCTGGAGGCGCTGAAGCGGCGTGCCGAGCATGTTTCGCGGGCACCGCGGGCGGCAGGCGAGAGTTAGCCGGGGAGCCCGGCGGCGCGGGCGGCGAGCACTGCGGGTACGAGGGCCGGCCTGGGCACAGGCGGGACGATTCCCCACTTCTTCTGCGCCCACAGCACCAGGAAGAACATGTGGAGCCACCAGTTCATCCCCGCGACGTCGCCGGCGAGGACGCGGACGACCGCCTTGCGGATTCGCGGGCTTTCCTGGTCCGAGAGGAAGACGTCGTACCAGGGCTGCGTGTAGAACGCTCGGACGAATCGCGTGTAGGTGTTGACGCTCTGGAAGAGGGTTCGCGCCGGGCCGGCCAGGTCGGAGGCCCGGACGCGATCCCGCGTGAGGAGCGCCTTGACGATGGCGCCGGCGGCCTGCACCGCGTGGCGCTGGGAGAGGTAGAAACCGGTCGAGAAGATCGGGTCGAGGAAAGCGGCGGCGTCGCCGATCATCGACCAGCTGTCGCCGAAGGCCGGATCGCAGCGGTAGGAGAAGTCGGCCTCGACATGCGCCGGGGTGAGCCGTTTCGCCGGCGCCAGGCGGTCGCGAACCACCGAGGAGGCCTGGAAGAGCCGCTCCATGAGGTCCAGCGGCTCGCCGCCCCACTCATCCCGGACGGTCCGGTCCACCACGACGCCGACGCTCGTCGTGTTGCGCCCGCCCGGCTCGACCGTCATCGGGATCAGCCAGAACCAGCAGTCGGACGCCGCGACGATCTCCGTGTTCCCGGTCCGGTCCCCCTCCGGCAGCCGCACGTTCTCGTAGTGCGCGAAGATCGCCACCTTGGTCATTCCTTCGATCGGCTTGCGGGCGCCCATCCGTTTCGCCAGGAAGCACTTCATTCCCGAGCAGTCGAGAAGCACCTTCGCCCGCTCGGTGCGGGACTCGCCCGACTCCTCCTTCCATGTGACCTCGACGCCGGGCTTCAGGAATGCCACGTCGGTCACCCGGCAGCCCTGCCGCACTTCTGCGCCGCAATCGCGCGCGTGGTCCAGCGCGATGCGGTCGAACTCGGCGCGATCCACCTGCAGGACCCGGTGGTAGCTTTCGTCGAGGAAGCGCGCGAACCAGAACTTCTGTTCCGCCGAACCGTCGGCTATCAGGAAATCCGCTCCGCCTTTGCGCGCGAACGAAGTGGCCTGCAGCTTGTCCCAGAGGCCGATCGATTTCCAGAGGCTCGTGGCAGCCGGCACGATCGATTCGCCGACATGGAAGCGGGGGAACCGCGCGGCTTCGAGGACGAGAGCGCTCCGTCCCGCCCGCGCGAGGACCGCCGCCGCGGCGCTTCCCGCTGGTCCGCCGCCGATAATGACGCAGTCGCGCACCATGCCGGTGTGCTCCCCGAGTGACTGTTCGCTGTAAACCGGCCCGGGGTAAGCCCCACGCTTGCCCGGGCCGCCGATCCATGGACGGAGTTCGCTACGTTGCCCTCAGGCTGTCGAGAATCGGACGGCGCGCGGCGGCGAGCGCGGGCAGAAATCCGCCGACGGCGCCCACGAAGCCGCCGATGGCGACGCCCGCGACGAGCATCATGGGGGTGATCTGGAAGCGGAATGCGGTCTCGGAGAACGAAACCCAGTTCATGGTGCCGGTCTGGAGGCCGTTGACGGGAAGGGCGATGAGGCAGCCGAGTGCGCCGCCGGCGAGGCCGATGAGGGAGGCCTCGAACAGGAAGGAGGCGAGGATCACGAACCGGCCGAAACCGAGGGCGCGCAGGGTCCCGATTTCCCGGGAGCGGTTGCCGATGGCGGCGTACATGGTGTTCATGGCCCCGAGCCCGGCGCCGAGGGAGAGCAGGATGGTGATGAAGCCGCCGACGAACCGAAGGCCGGTCGCGAGGCCGGTCTGGCCGGCGAAATACTCGCGGACCGTGATCGCCTTGAGCTCCTTCGTCTCGCTGGAGCCCGCGAGCCCCTCGTTCAGGCCCGCGAGGTCTTCGGGGCGGTTCATGCGGACATAAAGCGAGCTGACGCCGCTTCCACGCCGCGCGTCGGCCTGGAGTTCCGGGAGATCCGCCCAGATCTCTGACTCCCATCCGCCTCCGCCCGCTTCAAAATGTCCGGTGACGACCCAGTCGCGGCGGCCGAAGCGGACCTTGTCGCCGACCTTCAGGTGATCGAACCGCGCGGCGAGCGGCTTCCCGACGATGATCTCGTTCCCGCGGGGGCGCTTCCCTCCCTCGACCTTCATTTCGGGGCGGATATCGAAGGCGCGGGGGGTGACGCCGCGGACGACGACGTTGCAGGGGGCGCCGCCGCCGATGCGCGGGAGCATGATGACGATGAAGAGTTCGCGGGAGACGACGGGGCCCTGGGGGTCGCGGGGGATGATGCCGATGTTCTCGACCTGGTCGGCGGACTCGTCGCGGACGCCGCTGGAGGTTTCGGCGTTGGTGCCCTTCTGGAGGACGATGGCCTGGAGGGGGTCGCCGGTGACTTCGCCGATGGTGAGGATTCCCTGGGCGAGGGCCATGAGGACGAGGAAGACGGCGACGACCATGGCGATGCCGGCGAGGGTCATGAAGGTGGAGACGCGGCGGACGAAGAGATTGCGGAAGTTGTATTTGAGGATGAGGCCCACTAGTCGACTCTCCGGAGGCCGTCGACGATGGAGCGGCGTGCGGCGACGAAGGCGGGAGCGGCGCCGGAGATGAGGCCGACGCCGAGGGCGATGCCGAAGCCGATGGCGGTGGTGGAAGGAGTCATGTGGAAGTAGGGCGCCATCCCGCCGAGGTCGAACTTGCCGGGGCGGAAGACGAGGATCGCGAGGCCGACCCCCGCGGCAGCGCCGAGAAGGCTGATGAGGACGCTTTCGGCGACGAAGAGGAACGCGATGCGGCCCTGGCTGAAGCCGAGGCAGCGCATGACGGCATGCTCGGTGGTGCGTTCGCGGCCGACCATGGCCATGGTGTTGGCCGCGACCATGAGGATGGTCGCGACGATGGCGAGGCCGATGTTCACGACGAGGTCCTTGATGTTGCCCATCATGGACATGAACGTCGCCATGAAGGCCTTCTCGGTCTCGGATTTCGTCTCGGAGTCCGAGTTGGCGAACATCGCGTCGATCTCCTGGCAGACGCCGGGAATGTTCTCGACGCTGTCCACCTTGGCCCACAGGTACCCGATCTGTCCCGGGTCGCCGCGGACCTTCTCGAGGTAGTCGCGCCGGAAGATCAGGATGCTCTCGTCCGGCCCTTCGCACGTGCCCAGCAGCACGAGTTCGAGTTCGTGCTTGAAGATCGGCGACTTCAGCGTGACCGTCTTTCCGATCTCCCATCCGCACTCCGTACGGGTGCGTTCGAGGAGCCGCCTCGCGATCACCGCGCCCCGCATTTCGCCGCGGAGCTTGTCGAGCGACCCGGGCTCGAATTTATAGTCGTCCCACATCTTCTCGGTCGGCTCCAGGTCGGCCGCGATCGTGCTCATGAAGAGCGAGTTCTCCTTGCCCTCGACCTGCCCGCCCCACCACACGCACGCCTGCACGACCGTCACGTGCGGCACCTTTTCCAGTTTCGCCTTGTAGGACTCGGGCAGGAAGAACGTGAGCGAAGTCGCATGGCGGATGACGATGCGAAGCGAGGCGCCGGCGGTCTCGAGCTGCTTGTCGCCCGAGGACAGGTAGCAGAGCATCGTCGAGAGCAGGAACAGCGACACCGCGACCGACGCGACGGTCAGGATCGTGCGCCGCTTGCTTCGCCACGCGTTCTTCCAGATCAGCCGCAGCATCTATGCCGCCGCCTCCACGAGCCGGCCCTTTTCCAGGTGGAGGATCCTCGACGCGCGCGCCGCAGCCTTCGGGTCGTGCGTGACCATGACGATCGTCTTCTTGAACTCCCGGTTCAGGCGCTGCAGCAGCGTCAGGATTTCGTCCGCCGATTTCGCGTCGAGGTCGCCGGTGGGCTCGTCGGCGAGCAGCAGGAGCGGGTCCACGACGATCGCGCGCGCGATCGACACGCGCTGCTCCTGTCCTCCCGACAGCTGGCGCGGGAAGTGCTTCGCGCGGTCGGTAAGGCCGACAATGTCCAGGGCCTGCATGACGTGCTGGCGGCGCTCGGTGCGCGAAAGGCTGGTGAGCAGGAGCGGCAGCTCGACGTTCTCGTACGCGGTCAGGACCGGGATGAGGTTGTAGAGCTGGAAGATGAACCCCGTGGTGCGCGAACGCCATTTGGCCAGCGCGCCTTCGCCGAGCCCCGTGATCACTTTGCCGTCCACGGTGATCCGGCCCGCGGTCGGCTGGTCGATGCCTGCCAGCAGGTTCAGCAGCGTCGTCTTGCCCGATCCGCTCGGCCCCATCAGCGCCAGGAAGTCGCCGCGCGGGATCGTCAGCGACAGTTCTTCCAGCACCGTGATGCCCTGCTTGTCACGGCGATACTCCTTCGACACCGCCGCCACTTCCACCAGGACGTCGCTCATTTCTCCTCCGCCTTGACCTTCATGCCCTCGGTCATCGGAACCGTGTTCGAAACCACGACGACGTCGCCGCCGGAAACGCCGCGCTTGACCTCGACCTTTCCGTCCTTCTCCGCACCGAGTTCGACGTCTCGCCGGGCCGCCTTGCCGTCGACGACGACCCAGACGGAGGCCTTGCCGTCCTTGCGGACGATGGCTTCGCGAGGGACGACCGGGGAGGGCGGTTCGGCGGGGGCTGAAGCGTCCTCGAGGAAGGAAACGCGCAGGGCCATTTCAGGCAGAAGCGCGGCGTCGGGGTCGAGGACGCGGACCCGGACCTTCACCACCGCGCGCTGGCGGTCAGCGGTCGGGACGATCTGCCGCAGCTCGCCCGTGTAGCGTTTCGACGGCACCGCGTCCACCGCGATCCGGGCGGGATGGCCGACGCGAAGCTCGGCCAGCCTCGATTCGTTGACGTCCACTTCGGCCTCGAGCGTCGAGAAATCCGCCACGGTGAACAGCGCGCCGCCTCGCGTTCCCGTGACGATCCCCGCGGGCGAAGCGGCCTCGCCGGGGTGAACCTTGCGGGCCGTGACGCGGCCATTGATCGGCGACCGGATGTACATCTCGTCGAGACGGATCTTCGCCTGCTTCAGCCGCGACTCCGCCGCCTCCGCCCGGGCGTCCGACGCCTCCGCCGCCGCCAGCGCGGTCGCGACTCCCGCCTCCGCCGTCTCGACATTCGCCTTCGCCTGCATCACCCGGGCCTCGGCAGTCTTGAGGTTGGCCTCCGCCTGCCCGTGCCGCGCCTCGGCTGCCTTCCAGGCGGACTCGGACGCATCCCTCTCGCCCTCGCCGATGTCCTTCGACTCGAACAGCTTGCGCTTGCGATCCCAGTCCCGGCGCGCCTCGTCGCGGCGCGCCGCCTCCTCTTCCAGCGCCCGCGCCGCCGCCGGGCGCGCCGCTTCCGCTTCCTCAACCGCCTTCTTCGCTCCCTCGACCCGCGCCAGCGCTTCGTCGCGCCCCTTCCACGCCGAAGCCTTCATCGATTTCCATTCGCGCACCGAGACCTCGGCTTCCACCGCCTGGGCTTCCTCGACGTCGCGATACAGTTCCGCCAGGACCTGCTTTTCCGTCACCGTGTCCCCTTCGTCCACGAGGACCACCTTTATGATCCCGGCGACCTTCGTCGCGACTTCCGCACGCCGCTGCGGCACCAGGTACCCGCTCGCGTCGAGCGACTTGGCGGTCCCCGGCGCGGTCGAGGGGACGCGATAGACGGAGACGGATGGAAGCGGCCGGAGGAGCCGGTCCCAGGCGGCCCACCCGCCGGCGGCGAGAAGAGCGACGATGGCGACGCCCGCGGCGAGCTTGACGAAGGCCCCGCCGCCACGCGCGTCGTCGTCGTCGCGGTGGATCTTGAGGCGTGCCAGGTCGGCGGAGGCAGAGGCGGGTTCGGGCATGGGAAACGGATGCTAATGGAGCGGCGGCGGGGCGTCTACGGGGCTACCTGCCCGAGACCCCGAGCACGTTTCCCTCCGCGTCGGCGAAGGAAGCACAGCGGATGTCGTCGCTGACGGGCGCCGCCGGCCGGACGATCTTGACGCCCCGGCGGACCAGCGCCTTGACGGTGTCGTCCACGTTCCCGACGTGAAACGAGATGCCGGTGTCGCGGGGTTTCGCGTCGTCGCCGTGGTGAAGTGCGACCGTGGCGCCCTCGGTGCGGAACTCGGACCAGTACGCGCTTTCGTACAGGCAAGGCCAGCCGAGGGTGTCGCGGTAGAAGGCGACCGACTTCTTCATGTTCTTCACGAAGATCATGACGTGACCGACCTTCCGCGGCAGGAATGTCCCGGCGGCCGTCGTTCGGGTCGTTTTCTTGCGGGCGGTTTTCACGGGCATGGCCGGCTCCTGACTCGTGGTTTTCGCGAAGGCTAGGCCTCGCCGGGCCAGAGTGTCAATCCCGAACGGTTCCCCACTCTCCGGACCACACCGTGCGATGCCGCCGTGCGAAGGCCGCGCCGCGCTCGTCGCCCGGCGGCCAGACCGCCAGGATCGCCCCGCCGAACCCGCCGCCGACCATCCGCGCCCCGAGAGCCCCCGCCACCAGGGCGTCCTCGACCCGCCGGTCCACTTCGGGGAGCGACACATCGAAATCGTCGCGCAGCGAAGCGTGCGACGCCGTCAGCAGCCGCCCGAGCGCGCTCGCGTCGCCCCGCTTCAAGGCCCTCGCGGCCGATCGCACCCTCGCGCACTCCGTCACCACGTGCCGCGCCCGCTCTAAGGCCACGCCCCGCAGTTTCGCCAGGTCCGCCGCCCTCGCCGACGCAAGCCGCTTCACCCCAAGCCGCCCCGCCGCGCGCTCGCACTCCGCCCGGCGCCGCCCGTACTCGCTCCGGGCGAGCGCCCTGGAAACGCCCGAGTGGAAGACGACCGCATACGCGGGCGGCAGGCGCATCAGCCTTCCGCGAAGCCGGGTGCAGTCGAACAGAAGCGCGTGCCCCGGGCGGCCCAGGGCGATTGCGAACGGATCCATCGGCCCGACGGGCTTGCCGATGCCGCGCGTCTCCGCGTCCCAGGCGAGCCGCGCGATCCCGGACGGTGTGAGGCGAAGCGCGTACAGGCGGTCCCACATCCGGAGCGCGGCGACGAGCAGCGACGCCGACGAGGAGAGTCCCGCGCCGATCGGGAGATTGCCGGCGACGGTTCCCGTCCAGCCCCCGGTTCCAGGGCGGACGCGGCGGAGTTCGTCCCATGCGGCGGCCAGGTAGCGGGCCCATCCCCTGCCCCGCTGTCCCGGCTCGAGGCGGGCTTCGCCCGGGAATGACGGGCTCGCCGCTCGCAGGTTCGTCGATCGTCCCGCAGAGATCGTCGTGCCGATTCCATCGAGCGGGAACGGCATCACGGGCCCGCCCGAGTAATCCACGTGCTCCCCGATCAGGTTCACCCGGCCGGGCGCGAACACGCGGGCCCGCGTCACTTCCGCCCGTCCGAATCGTAAGTCAACTGAACCAGGCCGCTCGGGAAAAGCCAGTCAATTTCTCCGCGCGGGCCGGCGATGAATCCATCGAGGCTGGTGGCGATGAAACAAACCAGCGGCCGCCCCTTCTCTTTTCTCACCACTCGCGCCTCAATCCTGTTTCGCTAATCCCAGACCACCCGGAACACCGCCCGCTCCTTCTGGTCTTTCCAGTACGCCAGGTTCGCATCCATCACGGTCACGTACCGCGCGCGAACGACTCCCTCGCGCTTGATCACGACCAGCACCCACGGCGCCCGCTCCGCTTCCGTCATCCTCTTTCCGAAGGGATCCTCCCCCAGCTCGAACATCCCTTCTGCGCCGACCTTCCCCGATGCGATGGGCTCGGCGTCCGCCGCGACCCGCGGCCGCCCGTCCTCGCCGCGCACCGGGCGGTAGATCTCCACCTCCGCATACCGCAGCGGCTTCCCGCCCTCCCCCAGCACCTGCACCGCCACCTTCGCCGGCACGTGCCGCCACATGTGCCCGAACGTGTTCGCAGGGTCCTCGCACCTCCCAACCCGCGAAATCCCACGCTTCATCCGGATCACCGCCGTCGTGTACTCGCTCCACCAGGTCGCCTTGTACGGGTTCATCATCGTGTCGTCGGCGAACTCAGGGCGGAGCGTGAGGAGCGGAAGCGGATTCCCGGCGGCGTCTGTCTTGGCGACGTCGCCTTCCTTCGTGGGGAACAGGTAGAAGTCCTGCACGCCGCGGAAGTGGGCGATTTCGTGCCAGAGGCAGTTTTCGCCCCAGTCGGAGAAGAGGGATTCGTGTCCCGGCTTGCCGGCGTAGTTGTGGCCGATTGAGTAGCCGGGGATGTAGAAGCCCGCGATGGGTCCGCCCTGATCGCAGGCGATCTCGAGGTCGAAGTCCGGGTGGTTCCAGAACTCCTTCGGGACTTCCGCGTCCTTGCCGCCGCGCTCGTAGACGGCGACGTCGTCGATCCTGAGCCGTTCGTCGATCCCCTCAGGCGCGAACTTCGCGTCGCGGACGGCGGACCAGGACGCGTGAAGGGCCCCGATCGAGTCCTGGAAGCGGCGCGCGAAGGACCCGAACTCTTCCTCGTACTTTACCAATGTTTTTTTTTCGACCCACAGCTTGACCGTCATCCCGTCGGTGGCGATCGTCAGCCACTCCTCGTAGCCGAGAAGCTCGCACTGGATCCAGTGCCGCCCGTCTTCCGCCGCCCACGCGAACACCGCCGAAGCCTTCTGCCCGGCCCCGATTCCCGGGATCCGCTCCGTCGCCTTCTGCACGCCGTCCACGAACCATCGCACCATCACAGGCTCCGTGTTCGCCGCCCCCAGGTTCCTCAGGTGCGCCGTGTACGAAACCGATTCCCCTTCCCCGGGCGCGCTGGCGTCCCCGACTCTCTCCACGTGGACCTTCGGGTCCTGCGAGATCCACTCGATCACGAGCCCTTCGTACGGGCGCTTGAGCGGAGGCCGGGTGAGGTCGCGGTACGGCGATTCGGCGAAGAGGGTGAGCGGGCAGGCCAGCAGGCAGGCGAGGACGACGACGCGCCTCATGAAGCGATCTCCCTTGGGCCCCCCGACGCGTCCCATGTTAGCCGAAGGGCTCAAATGCCGGGAAGGACGACCACGAACTTGGCCCCGCGACCCGCGCCGCTCTCGGCCCACACCTCGCCCTTGTGCAGCTGCACCACGTGCTTCACGATCGCCAGGCCCAGCCCCGTGCCGCCGAGTTCGCGGCTCCGGGAGCGGTCCACCCGGTAGAACCGTTCGAATATCCGCTTCAGGTCCTTCTCCGGGATTCCGGCCCCCGAGTCCTCGATCTCGACGCGCACTCGGTCGCCCTCTGCCTTCGCGCGCACCGCGATCCGCCCGCCGTCCGGCGTGTACCGCACCGCGTTCTCGACAATGTTCGAGAAGGCCCGTTCGAGCAGGGACGCGTCGGCGATCAGCCGGGGCAGCGTCTCGTCGGCGTCAAACGTGACCGTGTGCCGCCGCTTCTGCGCCTCCACGCCGTGTGCCGCCACGACCTTTGCCACCACGTCCGCCACGTCCGTCGGCCTTAGCGTGAGGTCGGGCCTCGACTCCAGCTTCCCCAGGTCCAGCAGGTCCTTGATCAGCGCTTCCATCGACACCGCCTGCCGGTGCACCGAGTCCAGGAACTGCCTCGCCTGCACCGGCTGTTCGAGGGCGCCGTCGAGAAGAGTCTCTGCCGCGGCTCGGATCACGGCGATCGGCGTGCGGAGCTCATGGGAAGCGGCGGCGACGAAGTCGCGCCGCATGTCCGCATAGCGCGCTTCCTCCGTGACGTCGCGCAGGACGAGGACGGCTCCGCCGGCCTGGGCGACGGGTTCGGCGTGGACCTCCAGGACCTTAGTCGGCGGGCCCGGGATCTCGGCCCGAAGCGTGCGCTCGTCGCCGGAGGCCGCCTTCATGGCCGCCTCGGCGATCCCCTCGAAGCGCACCACGCCGCCGATCGGCTGGCCCCGGGCCGCTTCGGACCCCAGGCCGAGCAGCTTCGCCGCCGCGTCGTTCACGACGCGGATCCGCCCCTCCCGGTCCACCGCGATCACTCCCTCCGTCATGGACGAGAGAATTGCGTCGGCTTCCGTCCGGATCGTGCTCCGGTCCGCCCGAAGCGCCCTCGCCTCCTCCACCAGGGACTCGCTTCGCCTCCCGATGTCCCCGAGCACTCCGTCGAGGTCGCGTGGGAAGATGGCCTTGGGCTCGTTGAGCGCCAGCCGGAGCTGGGCGGCACGGGACCAGAACGTACCGAGGGAAAGTGTGGCGATCGTGGTCGTGAACAGCCACGCGATGGCGGCGAACAGGACGTGCCGGACCTGAGCCGAGCGCAGCACCGGGTCCACGGAATCGGCGGCGCGGCTCACCCGGACGCGGAAATTCCGGCCGTCCGGTCCGCTGAAAGGGGCTGACGTGGCATACACGACGGGCGTTCCGACCGCGTCGGCGCCCCGGGAAACGTCGGCCAGCGGCGACAATGCAAACGCAACGAGCCTCTGGCCGGGGTCAAAACCGGCGACCAGCGCACCGCTGCCGCCGTCGAACAGGTCAACCCGGGTCCCGAGCGCCAGCGCGACCCGCTCGGCGGCTGCCGTCGGGTCCAGCGAGCACGCGATCGCCGCAACCTGCGCTTCCCCCGAAAGCTGCCCCCGCACCTGGTCCTCGTGGTCCCGCTCGCGGGCCCACGCCAGGAACAGCGCCGCCGCGCCGAAGAGCAGCCCGAACGCCAGTGCGATCCCGGCGACTGCCCTTCGAAACGCGGGTTCGCGCAGCATCGGGCCTTACTCCGCGTCCTTGATGCGATACCCGACGCCGCGGACCGTCTCGATGAGCGCTCCGGCCTTGCCGAGCTTCTTTCGAAGCGCCGTGACGTGTACGTCGATCGTGCGGTCCACCACGTGGGCGTCTTCGCCGATCGCGCCGTCGATCAGCCGGTCGCGCGAGAAGACCTGCCCCGGACGCTTCAACAGGGTGTGAAGCAGCCGGAACTCCGTTGCCGTCAGCGACACGGACTTTCCTTTCACGAGAACCTCGTGCCGCCCGGGATCCACCTGGATTTCGGCATGCGACAGTGCGGCCGAATCGCCCTCCTCGGTCGCTGTCGCCGCCCGGCGGAGCACCGCCTTGACGCGGGCAACAAGTTCCCGCGGCGAAAACGGTTTCGAGACGTAGTCGTCGGCGCCCATTTCCAGCCCGACCACCCGGTCCGACTCTCCGCCCTTCGCCGTCAGCATGATCACGGGAATTCGTGCCGTCCGCGGCTCCGCCCTCAGCTTCCGGCACACCTCCAGCCCGTCCATGCCCGGGAGCATCAGGTCCAGCAGGATCAGGTCCGGCAGATCCTTCCGCGCCGCATCAAGCCCCGACACCCCGTCACTCGCCGAACGAACTTTCCAGCCCTCGCGCTCCAGGTTGAACTTCACCAAGGTCACGAGGTCGGCCTCGTCGTCAATCACCAGAATCTTGGCCAAACTGCTTCCCGTCCTTTCTTTCCCCTGGCTGCGTTCCTTCCCCGTGGTGATGGCGCACATCCCGCGCCTCGACCATGTAGATCACTTCTTCCGCAATGTTCGTCGCGTGGTCCCCGATCCGCTCCAGGTTCCGCGATATCAGCACCATGCACACCCCCCGCCGCACCGTCAGCGGGTCGCTCTCCATCGTCGTGATCATCTCGTCGAAAATCCGCTTCTTGCACGCGTCCACCTTGTCGTCGCTCTCCAGCACGCGCCGCGCCGTCGCCACGTCCTGCCGCACGAACGCGTCCAGCGTGTCCCGAAGCATCTCCTGCACGATCTCCGCCATCAGCGGAAGGTCCACGATCGGCTTCAGCGGCGGCCCCGACAGGTACCAGTGCGTCGTCTCGATGATGTTGATCGACTGGTCCGCTATCCGCTCCAGCTCGCCCGCAATCCGGCTCGCCATCATGAGGAAGCGCAGGTCGGTCGCCATCGGCTGGCGGAGCGCGATCAGTTTCACGACCCGGTCGTCGATCTCGATCTCCAGGTCGTTCACCTCGCGCTCCAGGCGCTCCAGCTCCGCCCGGTCCGCCTCCGTCCGCGCCAGCAGGTCCTTCGCCGAGGTGTGAATCATCTTCTCGGCGTTCGCTCCCATCTTCAGGAGCTTCTCCTTCACCTGCGCCAGTTCCTCGTCAAAGTGGCGCTTCATTAGCCGTACCTCCCCGTGATGTAGTCCTCCGTCCGCTTTTCGCGGGGAGCCGTGAACACCTGCTGCGTCTCGCCGAACTCGACGAGATCGCCGAGGAGCATGAAGCCCGTGAAGTCGCTGACGCGCGCGGCCTGTTGCATGTTGTGGGTGACGATCACGATCGTGAATCGCTTCTTCAATTCTAGCATCAACTCCTCGATGTTCTGCGTGGCCATGGGATCGAGCGCCGAACAGGGCTCGTCCATCAGGAGAATATCGGGCGCGACGGCGATCAGGCGGGAGATGCAGAGCCGCTGCTGCTGTTCGGCCGAAAGCGACAGCGCGGGCGAGCCCATCTTCTCCCCCAGTTCGTCCCAGAGGAGGGTGGCCTGAAGGGCCTTCTTGACGGTTTCGCGCAGTTCGTCGCCTGAGGCGAGTCCGTGGATGCGCGGGCCATAGGCGACATTGTCGTACACGGTGAGGGGGAACGGGTTGGGGCGCTGGAAGACCATGCCGACGCGCTTCCGGAGTTCGGTCATATCGAAGCGGGGGCCGTAGATATTCTTGCCTTCGAAGAGGACTTCGCCCTCCACGCGGGAGCCCTCGACGAGGTCGTTCATGCGGTTGAAGCACCGCAGGAGGGTGGACTTACCGCAGCCGGAGGGCCCGATGATGGCGGTGATGGCCTTGGGCGTGATGGCCATGGAGACGCCGTTCAGCGCCTGGAAGTCGCCGTACCAGAGCTTGAGGTTGCGGGCTTCCAGCATTACCCGAATCTCCCGGAGATGTAGTCGTTGGTTCGCTTGTCCCTGGGGTGGGTGAAGATCTCGGCGGTCTCGCCGACCTCGACCATTTCCCCCATCAGGAAGAACGCCGTGCGGTCGCTGGCCCGGGCCGCCTGCTTCACGTTGTTGGTCACCAGCACGACGGTGAGCTGGGATTTCAGCTCCTGCATCGCCTGTTCGATTTTGGCGGTCGAGATTGGATCGAGCCCCGAACACGGCTCGTCCAGCAGGAGAACGTTCGGCTCCAGCGCGAGCGTCCGGGCGAGGCAGAGTCGCTGCTGCTGGCCGCCCGACAGTTTCGTGCCGGACGAGTGCAGCCGGTCCTTGACCTCATCCCAGAGCACGGATGCGCGCAGCGTCCGCTCGACGAGCTCGTCGAGCTTCTCGCGCGACCGGATCCCCGTCAGCTTCGGGCCAAACGCGATGTTCTCGTAGATGGAGCGCGGAAGCGGGTTCGGCACGGCGAAGACCATTCCGGCACGGCGGCGCAGCGCCGCGACGTCCGTCCCGGGCGCGAAGACGTCCCTTCCCTCGACCGACAGGGTCCCGAAAATCTCCGTCTCCGCCACCAGGTCGCTCAGGCGGTTGATGCACCGCAGAAAGGTCGTCTTGCCGCTTCCTGCCGGCCCGATGATCCCGAGAATTTCGTTGGGGCGGACCTCGAGATCGACGCCGCGCAGGACGGACACGCCCGCGAGCTTCACGCCGAATCCCCGCGCTTCGACGATCGGCTTCAACGGTACCTCGCGAGGAAGCGGTGCATGGCGGTATAGGCGGTGACGTTGATGACGAGGATGGCGAGGACGAGGATGGCGGCGGTGGCGAACGCCTTGGGCTGGGTGCCGGCGCCACCCTCCGTGGCCAGGAGGTAGAAGTGGACGGCGAGCGTGCGGACGGAATCGCCGGCGGACGTGGGGACGCGGTCGGGGAGGACGGTGCCCGCGGTGAAGATGACGGCGGCCGTTTCCGACATGGATCGGCCGAGGGCGAGGACGATGCCGGTGACGATGCCGGGAAGCGCGCCGGGAAGGACGACGCGGAGGACCATCTGCCAGCGCGTGGCGCCGAGGGCGTAGGAGACCTCGCGGTAGCCCTGCGGGACGGCGCGCAGGGCGACCTCGGCGGTGCGGATAATGGTCGGCAGCGACATGAGGGCGAGCGTGAGCGAGCCGGAGAGGATCGACCACCGGAAGCCGAGGGTGATGACGAAAAAGACGTAGCCGAACAGCCCGAAGATGATTGAGGGGATGCCGGCGAGGCAGTCGGCGCCGTAGCGGATGACGCGCGTGATCCAGTTTTCGCGCGTGTACTCGACGAGGTAGATCGCCGTGCCGACGCCAAGCGGCGTCGCAACGAGCACGGCCCCGACGATGATCAGGAGCGTTCCCGCGATGACGGAGGCGATGCCGCCCTCGGCCCCCGATTCGGCGGGCATGGAGAAGAGGAATCTCGGCGTCACGGCGGGCAGGCCGTGCCACAGGACCCAGCCGACTATCCCCACCAGCGTGAACACGGCGCCAAGCGTCACGGTCCAGAGGAACCCGAGCATCGTGACGTGAACCACCCGCGGCGGGATCCTCATGCGCGCTTCTTTCCCAGCCGCCCGACAGAATTGGCGATCGTGTTGAGGGTCATGATGAGGGCGAACAGGATGACGCCGGTCGCAAAGAGGGCCTCGCGGTGCTCGCCATCGGCATAGGACATCTCGAGGGCGATGTTCGACGTCAGCGTGCGAACGGGGGCGAGAAGCGACTTCGGCATCTGGACGGTGTTCCCGGTGACCATGATCACGGCCATCGTTTCGCCCACGGCTCTTCCCATTCCGAGAATCACGGCGGCGACCAGGCCGGGCCGTGCGGCCGGCAGCGTGACTTTCCAGGTCGTCTGCCACCCCGTCGCCCCGAGGGCGAAGGACCCCTCGCGGTAGCTGCGCGGGACGGACCGAAGCGCGTCCATCGAGATCGAGATCACGGTCGGCAGGATCATGATCCCCAGGATCACCGAGCCGGCGAGGACGGAGGCGCCCTGGCCGCCGACGTGATTGCGGATCCAGGGCAGGAGGACGAGCATCCCCATGAAACCGAAGACCACGCTCGGGATGCCCGCGAGAAGCTCCAGCGCGGGCTTGAGCAGCGTGGCCACTCGGCGAGGTGCGAATTCCGACAGGAAGATCGCGGCCCCCAGCCCGACAGGGACGCCGATCGCCAGCGCGCCGCCCGTGACGGCAAACGTGCCTGCGATCATCGCGAACACGCCGAAGACAGGCGGCTCGGCGGAGGGGCTCCAGTCGGTTCCGAACAGGAACGACGCGGGCCCGTGCCGGAAAATGACCGGCAGCCCCTCCTTGAGGATGAACGTGGTGATGACCGCCAGCGCGGTCACCGCCGACATGGCGAGCCCCAGAAGGGTCAGCCGGATCGCTTCTTCTTTCTTCATTTCACGGGAATCAGGCCCGCTTCCTTGATGAGTTTCTGTCCCTCTTCACTCAGGGCGAATTCGATGAACTCCTTGGACAGTCCCGAGGGCTCGCCCTTGGTGAGCAGGTAGTCCGTCGCGACGATCGTGTACTTCCCCTCGCGGACCGATTCGATCTTTGCTGCAGCGCCGCCGATGCTGAGCGCTTTCACGGAAGCGTCCACCTGCACCATGGTGACGTAGGAAATCGCGTTTGGATCGCTTGCAACAGCGGCGCGGCAGGCGCCGTTGGAGTTCTGGAACTGGGCGGCCTTGGTGACCTTGCCTTTCACCTTGGCGATCGAATCGAACGTCTTGCGCGAACCGCTGCTCTCCTCGCGGCAGATCACCGTGATCGCCTTGTCCGCGCCGCCGACGTCCTTCCAGTTCGAAATCGAGCCGTCGAAGATCTTGGCCACCTGCTCCAGGGTCAGGTCCGACACGGAGTTGGCCGGGTTGACCACGACGGCGATCCCGTCGCGGGAGATGATGACCGCCTTCAGCGATTTGGCCTCTGCGGGAAGATCGGCCACGTCCGCCATCCCGACGTCGCAGGCGCCGTCGTTCACGTTCTTGATGCCGACCATCGAACCGACCGAGTGGATGTCCACCGTCACGCCTGGGCGCTTCGCCTTGAACGCATCCGCAAGCTTCTGGGCCACCGGCGTGAACGCCGTCGATCCGGCAATCGTCAGGTGCTTCGCGTCGGACTTTCCGCCGCAACCGCCCACCCCGATCGCTCCCGCCACCATCAACGCCGCAAGGGCCAGCTTCCGCATCGCTTCTTCCCCTTATTCTCTTAGCAGAATGTTGCCGGGAAGTTAGGCGGCGACTGTTAAGAAACGATAAAGAACGCGCAAAGCAGGGAAAAAGAAACGGCCTGAGCGCGCGAGAAACATTCACCCTACGGCACGCGCCACCAGCCCATCCGGCGCGCGCGAGGGGTGTGGGGTAGAGATGGAGTTTTTCGGGGCGCGCCGGCCGGGCTGGCGCCACGTTCCTCCGGGCGACTGTTTCTCGTGCGCTCACGTTCGCTAGCCGGCAGCTTTCGGCCGGATCTGAATTCGGTCAGGCCGATCGAGAGAACGGGCCCTATCGAGGCTGGTTGCCCCCCGTGCCCGACCCGCCTCCCGGCTGGATGACCACGCCGCCGCCGCCGCCGTCCATCACGAAACTCCGGGGTCCACCGGCGAACTTCATGTACTCGTCGTACTTCACCTGCTGCTCGCCGGTCAGAAGCGGCTTGATCGCGGCGTCCTGTTCCTTGCGGATCGCCTGCATCTTCTCCCCGGGATTCTCGCCCTCCTTGCGGTTCGCCCACAATTCCTGCTGCTGGAGGGAAGCGGCCGTCAGGATTTTCGCGACCTCGTCGCGCTGCGTGGAAGAGAGCTGCAGGCGCTCGGAGAGATCGTTGATGGTGCGGTCCAGCCTCGCCTTGGCCCACTCCGCCGACCGCTTCTTGTCCGCTTCGACGCGTTCCTTCTCCTTCGCCGCCAGCACGTCCTCGACGACCTTTCGCATCACCGTGTCGTCGGCCGCCGTGAGGCCGCCGGCCGGGGACGGCGAGGCGCCGGGCGCAGCAGACCCGGAGGCGGGGCGGGCCTCCTGCAGCAGCGCGAGATCCTGCCTGAGTTGCTTCACTTCGCGGATCGCGTCACCAAGCGTCTCGATGGAGCCCGCGGACTTCGGCGCATCGGTGCCGCCGGAAGTTTCGGAGGACTCCCTGTTTTCAGCTGCGGGGACGACGCCGGTCGCCTTCTCGAGCGACGCCAGCCGGGTCTCGACCCGGTCGAGAGTGCCGGCGATCTTCCCGATCTGGACTGAAGCGAACACGACGCCTGCGACGGCGCCGATGGAGACGACGAC
>CAVPNQ010000127.1:0-25681 GCA_963706735.1 uncultured Planctomycetia bacterium | reverse complement strand
ATCACGGGCGTGATCGCGGCGATCACGTCGTCCTTGATCGTCTTGTACTGCGCGGTCAGGTCGAGCAGGGGAACTTTCACGGGATTCTCCAGGGGGGTCTCAGGGTGGCGGAGGGATCCAGGTCGGCTCATCAGCGGGCACGGCCGGGCGGTGAGCCAGTCTTGATTTCGTGGGTTGCGCCCGAAGGGGCAACCTACGGAATCAAGCCCGTCGAACCGTCAATCCACGAACGTCCTGTGCCACAGCTCCAGCGCGAACAGCGACATCAGCTTGTTCCCGTGCCTCACCGCATCCCTCCGGTGCTCGTCCACCATCCGCTTCACCACCGTCGCGTCGAAAATCCCGCGCTGCACGCTTCGCGGCTCCGACAGCGTGTCGCACGCCCGCGGCCCCAGCTCGCGCGCCGTCGCCAGGTCCCAGTCCTCCTGCCGCGCCCACCGTGTCTCCCAGAACGCGTCCTCCGGCACCAGCGAGTCGAAGACGCGGCGGAGGCCCTGAAGCGGCTGCATGCCGGCCAGCGCGTGCACGACGGGGACGAGAATCTGCACCGCGCTCGGGTCGGCGAGGGGCGACCGGAAGCGGATGTCGCGCGAGCGGCACGCGGCCTCCAGCGGGGCGAGGAACAGTTCCGGGAGGAACAGGACCGCGTCGGCATACGCCGCGATGTTCGCGTCGCCGGGCGTCGGCGCTGCCTTGAACAGGTCGGCAAGCGGTTCCAGCGCGCCCATCGACTTCTGGCGCAGCACGTTCATGCGGTCCAGCGTCGGCCACACCATCCGCGTTTCGAATTCCGTCCCGAGTTCCTTCGAGGGCGGCTTCCCGGCAGCCTCCGCGTGATCCTTCATCCGCCGCCACATCCCCAGCGTCGACATCGGCGTCGCCGTCGGCCGCTTCCCGGCCAGCATGTACATTTCGCCGCCGGCCGCAGTCAGCACGCCGCCCGCCGCCGCGCCCTTGCTCCGCGCGAAGAGCATCGCGGGCGCCATGCGTGAGAGTGGAAGCGCCTCGACGTTGGCCTGGGCGATCGCGTCCACGAGCCCCGCGATCGTTTCGCCGCTTTCTTCTTCCTCGTGCGGGCATCCGAACCGCCTTGCCCCGAGTTCCGCGCCCTCGCGCGCTTCGATGGGCACCCACCCGTGCCGCATGGAAAACGCGCGCATTTTCCCGCGCTTCGCGAGGCCCGCGAGCCCGGCGAGGACGGCGGAGAAGGGATCGCCCTCGAGGTGGACGACGGGGTTTTCGAGGTCTCGGGTGTGGGCCTTGACGGACTCGAACAGGTACGAGAAGGCGTGCTGGGCGATCTCGTCGGGGTTCTGGCCGGCGGTGTCGTAGTAAGTCGGGCTCCAGTAGCGTCCTTCCTCGAAGTGGCCGTCGTGGATTTCCATCCAGCCGGCGGGCGGAAGTTTGCGGACGCCCTTGAAGAGCGTGAGCGGGGCGGGAGCGGTGTGGAACGCGAGGTGGAAATCGAGCGTGGCAGGCTCGAGGCCGGGCCGGACGGGGGGGAACGCGAGCAGCGGGGGGATTTCGCTCGCGAACGCCCATCCGTTGGGGCCTTCGGAGACGTAGAGCGGGCGGTGTCCCATCGCGTCGCGGGCGACGAACAGGATGCGGTTGGGCTGGTCCCAGATCGCCAGGGCGAAGGATCCGCGGAGCGACATCATCATGTCGCGGCCCTTGGCTTCCCACAGGTTGGCGATGAGTTCCGCGGCCGACTCGTCCTTGAGGTTGCGCGTGCGGGAGAGGACGAACTTGCGGATGTCGGGCTTATTGAAGAGCTCGCCGTCGAACGCGCAGCGGACGGAGCCGGAGGCGTTGGTGGCGAAGTTCGCGTTTTCCGGGAAGCGCGAGGCGATGCCGGCGGCGCCGTCGGGGGTGGAAGCAACACGCGCAGCGTCGCCGGGGCGTCGCGAGAGACGGCCCGCGAGGCGCTCGGGGATCCTGGAATCCGGGTTGCTGCGTTGCCAGAAAGCGGCGAATGAGGACATGGCCTGAGGAGGATAGCAGTCCTTGCCGGGAGTATGAAGGAATCGAGTGAGAGCAGGAGCCGAAACCTCCCTGGGTCGCGCGGCGCGAGTTCGACCGGTGCGCGCCTGGCCGCCAGGTTACGTTCCCCGACATCCCCGTTCGCGCGTACGATCCGCGTGATTTCCCGGCGTGCACCTTCCATCGAAACTTCTCGCGAACCCAGGGGTTGAAAACTGACCCCATGGTCCCCCCGGCATCTCATCTGCGCACCCTTCTCCTCCTGGGCGCAACGATCCTCACCCTCGCGGCCGAGGAACCCGCGCCCCGCGAGGATGCCCCGCTTCTCGCGGGGTGCCGCGCCGCGGTGGAGTACTCGCGCGCCGCAGGAGGGCAGGCTGTCCTCGTGAAGCGTGGCGGGCGGGTCGTGTTCGAGGAGTATTACGGCGGCTGGAAGGCGGGCGAGGCCCATGTCCTGGCGAGCGGCACCAAGAGTTTCTCCGGGGCGATGGCCGCCGCCGCAGTGGAGGACGGGTTTCTCAAGTGGGACGAGAAGGCCTGCGAGACGATCGCCGAATGGAAGGACGACCCACTCAAGTCGAAGATCACCGTCCGCCACCTGCTCAGCCTCACGAGCGGTCTCGACGCCGGCACGATCGGCCGCGTGCCGTCCTATGCCGAAGCCGTCCAGGCCCCGGCGAAGTTCGAGCCGGGGACGCGCTTCGAGTACGGGCCCGTGCCGTACCAGGTCTTCGGCGAACTGATGCGCCGCAAACTCGAGCCGAAGAAGGAAGGAGTGCTCGGGTACCTGCGTCGGCGGATCCTCAATCCGATCGGACTGACGACTGGTGATTGGAGATTCGACGAGGACGATAACCCCCAGCTGCCCTCAGGCGCATTCCTGGAGGCCCGCGAATGGGCGAAGTTCGGGGAACTGATCCTGAATCGTGGACGCTTCGGGGACAGGCAAGTCCTCGCATGGGAGCCCCTCGCGGAGTGCTTCAGGCCGGGCAAGATCAATCCCGCCTACGGGCTCACCTTCTGGCTCGGCCCCGAGGTTCGCGGCCAGGCCGAGGTCCCGAAAGACTTCTGCATGGCAGCGGGAGCCGGGAAGCAGCGGCTGTACGTGCTCCCCAGTCACGGCCTGGTCGTCGTGCACTTCGCAGCCCGAGCGCGGAGATTCGACGACCAGACGTTCCTCCAGAAACTGCTGAAGGATGTTCCGGAGGTGGAACGGACGGTGGAGGGAAAGGTCGATCGGAGCACGGAGGACGCGCCGCAGGAGAAGTGAAGCGGGTCGGCGGTGGCTGGCGCGGCCGCGGAGCCCGGTTGTAGCATCCCGGGACTCAGGGGGGTCCTCTGGCTTCGATTCCGGCTGTTTCCCGTCCACTGGTGCCGCACGCCGTCGCGTTCGCGCTCGGCGTGTTCGCCGCCGATGCCGCGCCGTCGCCGCTTCTCATGCCCGCAGCCGCGATGGGGGCGGTGTCGCTGGCCGCCCTCGCCGTGGCCGCGCACCGCCTGGGCCGCCGCCGCACCGCTGTCGCGGCGCTTCTGGGCGCCGTTTTCGCCGCCGGGCTCGCCCGGCTCGGGGCCGCGCGCCGTCCGGATCCGCGTGATGTCGCGGCGTTCGCGAGTGAAGGCGCCGTGGCGGCCGTCGAGGGAGTCGTGACGCGTTCGCCCGAGGCCTTCGGCGCGGCGGGGGAGAGCGACGGCGCGGCGCCCGGCAGCTGGTTCCTCCTCGACGTCCAGGCGCTCGAGGCCGGCGGCGCGCGCCGGGAAGTCTGCGGCGGGCTGCGCGTCGTCGTCGGCGAGGGCACGCCGGACCTGCGCGCCGGCAACCGCATCCGCGTCTCCGGCTGGCTCTCCCCGCCGCGCGGCGCCCGCAATCCCGGCGAGTTCGACTTCGCCGCTCACCTCGCGCGCCAGGGAATCGGCGCGATGCTGCGCGTCCCCGGCGCCGAGGGGATCTCCCGGGCGGGGAAAGGCCCCTGGTGGCTCCGCCTCCGCGGCGCCGCGCGGGCCCGCCTGTCGGCCGGCCTCTCCGCGATCGGCCCCGAGGGCGGCCTCTACCGCGCCCTGGTCCTCGGCGACCGCTCCGCCCTCGACCCGCGCCTCGAACAGGCCTTCGTCACCAGCGGCACCGCCCACGTCCTCGCCGTCTCCGGCCTCAACCTCGTCCTCGTCATCGCCATGGCCGCCGGCCTCGCCCGCCTCTGCGGCGCCGGCGCCCGTACCGCCGGCCTCGCCGCCCTCGCCGTCGCCCTCGCCTACGCCGCCCTCGTCGGCTGGTCCCCGCCCGTCACACGCGCCGCCGCCATGGCCGCCTCCGTCCTCGCCGCACGCCTCCTCTGGCGCCGCGGCGACCTCGTCAACGCCCTCGCCGCCGCCGCCCTCCTCGTCCTCGCCGTCAACCCCGAAGACCTCTTCGGCGCAGGCTTCCAGCTCTCCTTCGCCGCCGTCCTCTCCCTCGCCCTCGCCTCCGCCCCCATCGCACGCTTCCTCCACGCCGGCCCCGGCGCCCCTCCCCCCTGGCGCGCCGCCGGCAGCCTCGTCGCCGCCTCCCTCGCCGCAGGCCTCGCCACCGCCCCCATCACCCTCTATCATTTCAATATCGCCTGCCCCGTCTCCCTCGCCGCCAACCTCGCCGTCGTCCCCCTCGCCTCCCTCCTCCTCGGCCTCGGCGCCGTCGCGGGGATCGTCGGAAGCGTCTCCCCGGGCGCCGTCGCCGCCGTCGCGCCGGTCTTCGTCGCCCCCGCCGCCGCGGGCCGCTGGCTCGTGCTCGCCCTCGGCGAAATCCCGTACGGACACGTCTGGCTCCCCGAGCCCCCTGCCCTCTGGACCGCCGCCCTCCTCGCCGCGCTGCTGCTCCTCCTGAAGCGCCCCCGGCTGGCGGCCTGCGGGCTCGCGGGGCTCGCGGCGTGGGCCGGTGTTTTTTTTGCTCGCCCTGCGCCGCCCGAGATGCGCGCCACCTTCCTCGACGTCGGCCAGGGCGCTTCCTGCGTCCTCGAATTCCCCGACGGCGACGCCTGGGTTGTCGACTGCGGCGCTTCCGCCCGCAGCGACCCCGGCGAGCGCGTCGCTGCGCCTTACCTGTGGACGCGCCGCCGCAGGTCGATCGATACGCTCCTCCTGACCCACGCCGACGCCGATCACATCAGCGGCGCGGAATCGCTCCTCTCGCGCTTCGCCGTCCGCCGCCTCGTCGTCACCCGCCCGTTCCTCGACGATCCTCGCGCCGCCGCCGTTCTCCGGGAAGCGCGCGACCAGCGCGTTCCCGTCCTGACCGTGCAGGCCGGCGACGAACTCCGCACCCGCTCCGGCATCCCCGTCGCCGTCCTCGGCCCCCCCGCCGAGACTCCCGGCTGGAGCGCGAACGACACTTCCATCATTCTGCGCGTCGAGGCGAAAGGTCTGTCGCTCCTGCTCACCGGCGACGCCGAGAAACGCGCCGTGAAAGCGCTTCTGCGGCTCGGCCCCCGCGCCGAAGTGCTGCAGGTTCCGCACCACGGCGGAAGCTCTTCGCGCTCATTCGAGCTTCCGACCTCCGTCCGGCCGCTGTACGCCGTGATGAGCGCCCGCGAGTGGTTTCCGTCGCCGGACGTCGAGGCGGACTACCGCGCGCTGGGAATTCCGGTGGAGCGCACGTTCGAGGGCGGGGCGATCGTGTTTGCGGGAAGCGGGGAGAGGTGGACGGTCAGGAGGTTCGTGACGGAACGGAGGCGGTGAGGGGGGCTATCCGTTTTCATCCGTTTGTATCCGTGACCCTCGATGTTTTTCTTCGGACGACTGGGATGAAACACAGATAAGAACGGCGGGGTCGCGGATGAAAACGGATGAAAAGGGATGCGACCTGGCCTGACGGAGTCCAGGGTCAATCCCCGAACGAGATGCCGAGCTCCCGCGCCGTCCGCATCGAGTCGCAGTCCAGCGGAACCACCTTGATGCGCCGGGTCGCCTCCTCGAGAGGCACGTTGCGCACCGTCGGCGGGTCGAGCGCCACCATGATGCCGCTGTGCCCGTCCGCGAGCGCGCGGATGGCCGCGGCGCCGAAACGAAGCGCGATGAGCCGGTCGAACGTGGTCGGGGTTCCGCCGCGAAGCAGGTGGCCCAGCACAACGACGCGCGTTTCCTTGCCGGTCAGCGACTGAAGCTCAGCGCCGACCTTTTCGCCGACGCCTCCGAGCCGCTCCGCCCGGCCCGCTTCCTTCGAGATCACGCTGAGGTCGCCGCCTTTCGGCTTCGCGCCCTCCGCGACCATGACGATCGCGAACGTGTGTCCGGAATTCTCCCGCTCGAGGATCTTCGCGGCGACTTTCTTCAGGTCGTACGGGATCTCCGGGATCAGGATGGCGTCCACCGTGCCGGAGACGCCGGCGTTCAGCGCGATCCAGCCCGCGTACCGGCCCATGACCTCGACGACCATGACGCGATGGTGCGATTCCGCCGTCGAGTGCAGCCGGTCCAGGCACTCGGTTGCGAACGACACCGCCGTGTCGAACCCGAACGTCACCACCGTGCCCTCGAGATCGTTGTCGATCGTCTTCGGCACGCCGATCACGCGGACGCCCTTCTTCGCAAGATGGTTCGCGATCGTCAGCGACCCGTCCCCGCCGATCGAGATCAGCGCTTCGAATCCCTGCGCGCGGAATGCCCGGATCAGCTCGTCCGTGCGGTCCGTTTCAACGATCGTCCCGTCCGCGCGCCTGACCGGGTAGCACATCGGGTTGCCGCGGTTCGTGGTGCCGAGAATCGTCCCCCCGAGGTGCGTGATGCCGCGGACCCGCTCGCGGGTCAGCCGTACCACTCCTTCGCCATGAAACCGCTCGGGACACAGCAGGCCGTCGAACCCGTCGCGGATCCCCCAGATTTCCCAGCCGCGATGAAGTGCGGCGACGACGGCGGCGCGGATGACGGCGTTGAGTCCGGGGGCGTCGCCGCCGCCCGTCGAGATCGCGATTTTCATGGGGCCTCCTCGTGGAAGATCGTAGCCGGATCGCGGGCTGGAGGCCAATCGGTTTGGACCCGGCGAGCGGGCTCGCTGCAAAGCGGAAATGTAATGAGGCGTTACATTTTGCGCCTTGGCCCACGCCTCTTCCCCCTGCGCCGCATGGCATTCTGATTGCGCTCACGTCTGCCGCCGGCGGGGGGAATCCACGGACCTTCGGGGGTGTCTATGCTCGGAAAAACGATCGGGCTTTGCCTGCTGCTTTGCGGCGTGGCCGTCGCGGAGGATGCGGAAGCGCGGCTTCTGTGGACGACGAAGATCGGGGGCCTGCAGCAGGGAAGCGCCGCGGTGGCGGACGGGCAGATTTTCGCGCCTGTGCTGGGTGGAACGTCCGTGGTGTCGCTCGACGCCGCCACGGGGGCGGTCCGGTGGACCCGGCCGCTGGCCGACTCTTCGCCGTTCCCGCCGATCATCGACAAGGACAGCGTGTACGTGATCACGGGGAGCTGCACGCTATACCGCCTGTCGCGGGCCGACGGCAAGGTGGTCTGGAGCCGCTGGCTGGCGGGATCGATCGCGTCGATGCCGACGCTGAGCGGCGGGAGAGTTTATGCCGCGGCGCATGACACGCAGGGTCACATCAGTCGCACCGGCGGGTGGCATCTCGTATGCCTCGACGCCGCGAAGGGCAAGGAACTGTGGGCGTCGAGGATCGGGAACGACATCGTCGGCGCGCCACTTGTCGAACGGGGGCAGGCTTTCGTCGCGACGCAGGATGGCGCCGTGCACGCGTTCGAGCTGGAGAAGGGCAAGCGCCTCTGGAAATCGGAAGCTGCGGCGGCTTCGATGCCCGTGCCCTGCCGCGAGTGGCTCGTCGTCCGGTCCGGCGCCGGGCTGGCCGCGGTCAACCGCGTGGACGGGACCGAGGCCTGGCGCTGGGAAGGCGCGCGCAACGAGACTGCGCCGCGCACCGGACACGAGTTCTTCTTCCCGATGATCGCCGGCGACCGTGCGTTCGTGGCGCTGCCCGGCGCCGAACTCGTGTGCATGGACCTCACGGACCGCAGCACGGTCTGGTCCTGGTCCGGCGGCGAGGAAACGCCGGGACAGCCCGTCATGGTTGCCGGGCGCGTCTATTTCGGGACTTCAAAAGGAAGCGTGCTCGGCCTCAATGCGAAAACGGGACAGACCCTCTGGGCGGTCAAGACCGACGCCACCATCTCCGACGCCCCGACGATCATGGACGGCGCGATCTACTTCCACGACCTGAAGGGTGGCGTGGTGGCGATCGACGCCGGCACGCCCGAGGCCACCGGATGGAGCATGTGGGGCGGGAGTCCCTCGCACACCGGTGCGATGCCGCCGTCGCAACCCGCCACGATCGTCACCCCGTCGGCAGGAGACGGACCGAAGAAGTAGCCGGCCACGCATTCCCTGAAAGCTCTTCGCGGCGCCACACCGTATCCGGGTGGCGCCGCGTTCGTTTCCAGGGCGGCCTTCCGCCAGTTCCGGTCCGGGTGAATAGGTCTGGCCCTGCGGATCGTTGTTTAATAGGATTAACAGTTCTTCCGAATCAAGGAACCCCCATGCTCATCACCGTGGCCGTGATCGCCGCTCTTGTCGGAGGCGTCGTCTACTCCAGCCTGTTCGAGTGGACGCTCCATAGATTCGTGATGCACCGCCCGTTCTTCGGCTTCCGCTATCCCTTCCGCGCCCACGCGCAGACCCACCACCGGATCTTTTCGTGGGACGAGACCTACTTCCTCCGCAACGACGAGGACATCCCCAACGTCACGTTCGCGTGGTGGAATTTCCCGGCCCTTCTCGGCCTCAACGCGATCTCCGTCGGCGGCATCGCACTCGCCATCACCGCAGGGCAGTTCAACGCCTACTTCTGGGTCATCAGCTCGGTCGCCCTCGGCACCCTCGCCGCCTACTACGTCGCCTACGAGTCCCTCCACTACTGCATGCACGTCCCCACCGGCCGCCGCCTCGAGAAATCCTGGTGGTTCCGCTACATCGACGACCACCACCGCATGCACCACCGTAACCCCGGAAAGAACCTCAACGTCGTCCTCCCGATCGCCGACTTCCTGCTCGGCACCAAGTCCCCGGGCCTGGCCCCCATTCACCGGATGGCGGCGGATGCGCGGAAGGATGCGGTCGCGGCGGGAAGGTAAGCCGCTTGAACGATCCCGTCCCGGAGCCGGCGCAGCCGTGGAAGTGCCGCGCGGACGGATTGCGAATCGTGGTGACTTCGTTGCCCGGCGGCATCGCCCACGCCCTCCTGGACGGGAGCATCGAGCCCAGGTCGATGGCGGCCTTTGAGCTGGCGATCGAAAAGGTAAGGGCCGCGGGATCGCGCTTCTACATCCTGGATTTCGAGAACGTGAGTTTCGTCAGCGAAACCGGCCTCGGGCACCTCGCAGGACTCGTGGAACGCACCGCGCCCGCAAAGGGAAGGGTCTTTCTCGTGAAGATGAGGAAGCGCCAGCGGGACGTGTTCGACGTTCTCGGATTGAGCGCGTCGTTCACGTTTGTCCCGAGGCTCGAGGACGCGCTGGCGGCCTGCAAAGAATGAGCGGATGTTCACCCGCTCACGGCATCGGGGAGTCCAGCCCGATCAGGATGTATTCCACGATCCACCGGGCCATCCGGATCTGCCAGGGGTGGTCCGGCATCTCGCGGACGACGCCGACCTGGCGGATGCCGGACGCCTGCAGCTTCACCCGGTAGCACAGCGTCCCGGTCCAACTCCGCAGGATGATGAGTTCGTCCCCGACGACGCAGGCGAACCACTTGTCCTCCATCGAGCGGCGACGCATTCCCCAGCGGATGCGGTCCATATCCCCAGGGCTGAAGCGCCAGTCAACGGGATACCATTCGACCGGCCGGTCTGCGCCCTCGATTTCGATCTCTTCAGGCACCGCGACTCCCTCCTGCGGAGGATGCCATTCGAGATTTCGCGGGTCGTAGATGCGCGAACAGGCCGGGCAGCGGAAACGGCAGGCGTCCGCAGGACGTTTGAGGGTCTGTCCGCAGACGCAGGGGATCGTGCTCATCTCATTTTTCTTCTTTCTCCGGCGAGTTCTCTCAACTGCGCCGCGCGGACATGGTTCCGGACGTCCATGGAGCGCAATCTCACGCTGTCGCCTGGACAGCCCAAAATGAAGCGCAGGCCAGGAACGCGAGGATCGCGAAGACCATGACACAGCCTGAGGGGACCGCCGGTGCCGGCGTCGCGGGAGTCACGATCCGGATTTCCCCGCCGACGGGCTCCGAGGAGGATCCGTACCAGAACTCCTTCTGTGCGGGGGTGATCACCTCGTCGAAGCGGAGGCTGGGCTCCGCGTTCAGAAGGCGCCGGTACTCGGGCGGCACCTCTGCCTCGGACGACATTTGCCGGATGATCTTGAAGAGGCTGCACAGGCAGAGGATTCCCTCGTCCCATCCCTGAAAGAGCCGCCGCCCCACGAGCTCCTTCCGAAGTTCTTCGAGGTGACCGGCGGCCGCAAGCAGGCCTTCGGTCCGCGCGGCATTCGCCGCACGGTCGAGCAGGAGAGCGACGGGCCCACCGTCGGACTCCCTCACGGCATGCAGCAGACGAGGGCGCTCGTCTTCCCAGGTGTCGTACCCGTTCATGACGGAATCAGCCTATGGGATCGCCATGGAACACCGTAGGTGGTGCGCGATTTTATCTCTCGATTCAGCGATCGTCAGCAGCAACCCTGTTGTCGCTGTTCCAGCCGGTTGGTTGGCATGTCGTCCAGGAAGGGCTGGTTTCAGTCCCTGCATGTTCACGAACGGGTGGGGCCGGTTTACTCCGGAACCTTGAAAGGTGCGACCCCCGCCCTCCCGCACGCCTCTCGCATTTTCCAGGTGTGCGATTCAAGGGCGCGCCGGTTCCCCAGCTTCCCCAGCACCCCGGCTCCTTCATGCCACGCCCGCTCCGCCTCGGTCGCTCTCCCGAGCGCCAGCTGGCATACGGCGAGCCGGCAGAGCAGGCTGCCGATTCGCGCCGGGAATTCCGCGTCGCTCCACGCCGCAAGGGCCGCGCGAAATGCGGTCTCCGCCCGTTCGGGGCAGGACGTCTCCATGAGGTGGTCGGCGAGTTCGGACTGGATGTAGCCCTGCAGGTCGGGCACGCCGATCTCGCGCGCCACGGCCCAGGCCTCGCGGTAGAGCGGCTCGACTTCGGCCAGGCGCCGGGTCTGCCGGAAGACGTCGGCAAGGTTGACGAGCGTGTGGGCCTCGAGGTCGCGAAAGCCGTGCGCGCGGCTCAATGCGAGAGCCATCCGGTCGTGGGCTTCGGCTTCCGGGAAGCGCTTTGCGAACGAGAAGAGGTTCCCGATGTTCGCCAGGACGACGCCCTCGCCGCGGTGGTGGCCGAGCTGCCGGAAGATCTCGAGGGCCTCGCGGTTCAGCGCTTCTCCCTGCTCGTAGTCTGCTTTCGCGACGCGGTGATTGGCGAAACCGGAGAGGACTGAGGCCTGGGTGTGGAGATCGCCCGCGGCCCGTGTCAGCTCGAGGGCCCTGCGGCAGGCCTGCTCGCACGGGTCGCCCCGCTTGGTGCTGTAGTACACGACCGACAGGGCGGCCAGCACACCTCCTTCCGCGCCGGAGTCGGCGGCGTCGCGAGCCCATCGAAGCGCCTGGTCCAGGATGTCCTCGGCTTCCCTGAACCGGGCCAGGCGGATCGCCGCGGCGGCGTGCCGCCTCTGGTATTCGCACCGCTCGGCACCTTCGCAGAGCTTGCCGAGCTCTTGCCAGACCGGGCGCGCTTCGGAGAACTGGTAGCTGGCCTCGGCGCGTTCCGCGGCCCTTCGCAGGTAGAGCCTCCTCACCCGCAGCATTTCCGCACCGGCCGGCCCGCCTGCCTCGAGCGCGGCGTGGGCGTGGCGCGCCAGCTCCATCGCGAACGGGTCGATTGCGTGCGCACGGAACGCGGATTGCGAGCCTGATTTCAGGGGCACCTGAGGCGGCCTGCCCCCGAAGAGCTCCTCGACGATCTCGAGGGTCAGTCCGTGGAGCTGCGCGCGCTCGCCCGGCAACTGCAGCTGGTAGGCGGCGTCGCGCAGCAGGGCATGGCGAAAGACGTAGGCCTGCTCGGCGTTCACGCGAGGATTCTACGACCACGACCGGGCCACAGCCTGAATGACTCCGTTGGTAGGATACGAAGCGGCGTCCGGGGGGGCGCTGCAGGGGGTCCCATGCGAGAGATCTTCATCGGCTTCCTGGCCGGTGCGCTGCTCGTCGGCGCCGCCGGGGCGGTAGCGCTTCGACGCGCCGCTGCGAGCGCGCCGCCGCCGGCCGACTCTGCCGAGCCCCTCGCGCAAACCGCTTCCACTGAGAAGCTCAAGCTCGAGGAACGCCTGACGTCGCTTCGGTCCCGCCTCGGCGAAGGGGACCTCGAGGACGTCTTCATCGACCCCGACCGGCCGCCGTCGGACCGTGACGTGACGCGGTGGCTGATGGCGGCGTTGGCGGGGGAAGGGCCGATGACGCGCGGGGACAGGGAGGCGGAGGACTGGATCAACGGGGCGCTGGGGTGGCTGGCGGACGAGCGGGGGCAGAACCAGGCGGACCTGGAGTTCGGGCCGTTGAGGGAGAGGTTCGTGGTGGAGCTGCTGGAGAAGCGCGGGGCGCCGCTGGACGAGGAGCAGAAGAAGGCGTTCGAGAAGTTCCTGTATGAGGCGGAGGCGGCGTTTGCGAAGCACCTGGCGGAGACGGCGGGGAAACCGGACGAGGAGCGGCTGATTTCGGGGCTGAGGACGACGAAGGACTGGGAAGACCGGATGGCGGCGATCCTGAGGCAGGACCAGGTTGCGAAGATCGGGGACCTGCGAGTGCTGCTGGACCAGTGGCGGTGGCAGCCGGCGTGCGAGCCGCGGCCGATCGACCCGGAGAATCCGGAGGTTGCGCTGGAGCCGGCGCGGCTGAAGCTGAACCCCGGCGACTACGAGCGGGCGCGGCCGATCCTCACGGAGCACGTGAAGGCGATGGTGGCGATGCATCGCGAGGTGGAAAAGGAGCGGCGGGCGGATCCCGGGGCGGTGTCGGACGTGGAAGAGTTCATCCGGTACATGGAGATCCGGATCGCGACGCGGAAGCGGCTGGTGGAGGAGGCCGGGCTGCGGGTGGAGGCGATCCCGCCGCAGTTCCTGATGGACTACACGGCGGGGCCGGAAGGAGACGCCGAGTGAGCGCCGTCGCCCGTGGAATCGCAGGATTCGTGGCCGGCGCGGCGCTCGCCGCGGCCGCCGTGGCCGTCGCGGCGAAACAGCGCGTTCCCGCGACTGCGGAGCCGGCGCCGGGGGAAGCGGTTCCGGTCGAGAAACTGGAAGATCCTCTCGTGATCGAAGGGCTCCGGGCGCAGATCAAACTCGCCGAAGAACGCCTCGCGGTCGAGGACGCCATCGCCGCCCGCGCTTCCGTCCCCGGCGGCCGCAGCGGCGCCGCTGTGGCCGCGCTCGCCGCAGCGCTGAAGGGCGGCGCGAGCGCGGAGGAGGCCGGAAAGGCGGCGAAGCTCGTCGCTCACCTTCTCAATCGCCTTCGCTACGAGAACCAGCTCGCCGACGAGGAAGTCCTGATCGTCCCGCTGCGCGACCGCATGGTCCCGGAATTCCTCGCGGCGATGGGATTCGCGATGTCGGACGCACAACGGAAGGCTTTCGACGAGCTGATGCAGTTCGAGGAACAGGCCTGGAAAGAGCGCCTCGAGGCGCGGAAGTCCGAAACGCCGCTTCAGCGCATCGCCGCCGCGCTCGAAATCGCGGAGCGCGAGGACGACCGGCTGCAGGCGATCCTGACTCCGCAGCAGAACGCGACGCTGCTGGCGCAGCCGATGGGAAAGACTCCTGCGGAAAACGTCTGCATGATCGGCCGGCGCTGGGTGCCTCCAGGGCGGGCGTTCGACCCCCGGGCGGACAACGCGAGCCACGAGCTGTTCCAGCGCTGGGGCGAGGACACAGGCATCGCGGGCGTCAGGTTCGAGAAACACGCGGAGCAGTACGCGTCGAACCTCCGCGACCTCGGGCCGGAGCCTATCGACTCCTCCGGCGGCGCCTCGATCATCTGGCGCCGGCGGCAGGCGGCGATGCAGGCGCAGGTGCAGAAGGCGATGCTGGCGGACCCGCAGTTCTCGGAGGAAGACCGGGGGAAGATCCGGAAGTGGCTGGCGGCGGACGTATGGAGGGAGTGAGGCGGCGGAGGAAAACGGCAGGGGATGGGGAGGGGGCGGGAGGGGGCGCCGTCGCCCTTCGGGCTCCGGCGTGGGGGGGGCTGGGGATGGGGCGGGGGCTGGGGCGACAGCGTCGGGGACGGCGAGCCGGAGATGCTCAAGTTCCGGCTCACGAGAGTTGAGCGAAGTAAGAGCGCGCCACAGCACACAGGAGCTAAGCTTTGCTCCCGTGAATCCCCACGACGCCGGCACCCGGTATGAGCTTGGCCGCGAAATCGGACATGGAGGCCTCGGTCGCGTCGTCGAGGCGAAAGAGAAAGACCTCGGCCGCACGGTCGCCGTGAAACTCCTCCACGACAACCTCCCCCCCGAGCTCGAGGAGCGCTTCATCCGCGAAGCGCAGCTCACGGCGCGGCTGGAGCACCCGAACATCGTGCCGGTCCACGAGTTCGCGGAGACGGAGGGGGAGGACGGGGCGCGGCGGCTGATGCTGTCGATGAAGCGGGTGCAGGGGCGCGACCTGGGGCAGTTGCTGAAGGAGGTGGCGGACGGGAATGAGCCGGGATGGACGCGGCACCGGCTGCTGGGGGTATTCGCCGACATCTGCCAGGGGATCGCGTTTGCGCACGCGCAGGGCGTGATACACCGGGACCTGAAGCCGGCGAACGTGATGATCGGGAACTTCGGCGAGGTCCTGATCGTGGACTGGGGGCTGGCGAAGGAAACTGAACGGCGCCGGATCTCCTCGAGCGACGCCGTGACGCGGAAGGCGAAGGCGCGGACGCCGATTCCCCAGTCGTCCGACGAATCGGCGACGACCATCGCGCTTCCCGACCGCGACGAGTCCGGGATCACGATGGACGGGACGCTGGTGGGGACGCCGGCGTACATGTCGCCGGAGCAGGCGGAGGGGCGGATCGCGGACGTGGATGAGCAGAGCGACGTCTACTCGCTGGGAGCGATCCTTTACGAGACGCTGACGTTCCTGCAGCCGGTGGTCGGCGAGAACGTGCTCCAGGTGCTCCAGAATGCGCGCGCGGGAAACGTGACCCTCCCTTCCCAGCGCCTGCGCGAATCGCGCCCCGGCGATCCGCCGCTTCCCCCGGAACTCGACGCGATCTGCCAGAAGGCGATGGCGGTGAAGAAGGCGGACCGGTACGCGGGCGCGAAGGATCTGCTTGCGGAGATCCGGCTGTACCTGGAGGGCGTCAAGGAGACGGAGAGGAACCGGAAGCTGGCGCGCGAGGCGGTGCGGCGCGCGCGGCGGCACATGGACGACCAGGAGAGGCTTCAGCGGAAGGCGGGCGCCGCGTCGCGCTCCCTCAGGCTCGACGAGCGCCGATTGATGCCGCGCGGCGACAAGTCCGCCTTCTGGAAGGCGCAGGACCGGGTGGCGGAGCTGGTGAGGCAGGAAGCGCGCGCGTTTGCGGACGCGGTGGGGGAGCTGATCGTCGCGCTGAACCACGACCGCACGAACGCCGAGGGGCGCCGGCTGATGGCGGAGATCCACTGGCGGAAGTTCCTCGAGGCGGAAGAGGAAGACGACCGGCAGGCGATCGAAATCCACCGGCGCGCGGTCGAGCAGTTCAACGACGGCGAATTCGACCGGCGGCTGAAGGGCGACGGGACGCTGCACGTGCGGACCGTGGCGTGGAAGTGTCCCTGCCTGCTGAAGGGGCGCAAGGTGCAGCCCGCGGAACTCCGGCGGTCCGGGTACGACGCGGCGTCGGGGCGCGCGCTGGACGGGCGTCGCCAGGGCGAAGGCGTCCCGGCGCTCGAGCCGCCCGCCCCGGTCAAGCTGCGCTGGCATGCCGCCGACTGCAAGCCCGCGCCGCTCAAGGGCGCCCGCGTCTGGGCGTGGCGCTTCGAGGAGCGCGACCGCCGGCTCGTCCCCGTCACGCCGGAGGACGACGGATCGACGAAGCGGAGCGCGAAGGGGCGCCCCGTAAACGCGCTCTTCGCGCCGGACGACCCCGTCCGGCCCGTGGGTCCCGGAATCTACCTCGGCGTCACGCCGATCGAGAAATTCGTGCTGCCCATGGGCGCGTGGCTCCTCGTTTTCGACGCGGAGGGCTACGAACCGCTCCGGTGCCCCGTCTCGATCCCGCGCTGCGGCACGTGGATCCAGGAGACGGCGCTCTTCCGCCCCGGCGAAATCCCCGAGGAATTCCTGCCCGTTTCCGCGGGCCCGTTCGAATTCCAGGGCGACGCCCACAACCCGCTCTCCCTCCCCGCGGAGGCGCAGTCGCTTCCCAATTTCTTCATCCAGCGCCACCCGGTCACGTGCGCGGAGTACGCCGAGTTCCTGAACGCGCTCGATCCCGCCGAGGCCGCGCGGCGCGTGCCACGCAGCGCGACATGGAGCGGCGCGTACTGGCCCGGCCCGCCTTACCTCGTCCCGACCGGCCGCTGGCTGCGCGACGCTTCTCCCTACCTCCGCGCCCGCGCACGGCGGATCCAGACGGGGGCGGCGGCGGACTGGGAAGCGGACTGGCCCGTCGTGGGGATCGCGTGGGATGACGCGATGGCCTACGCCGCGTGGCGTCGGAAGAAGGACGGGATCGCGTGCTTCCTTCCGCTCGAGGCCGAGTGGGAGAAAGCCGCGCGCGGCCCCGACCGCCGGCACTTCCCCTGGGGGCGCGCCTTCGACGACCGGTGGTGCAACGGCGGGCGTTCGCTCGCGGACGGCCCGCGCATCGCACCGGTCAGCGCGTTCCCCGAGGACGAGTCCCCCTACGGCGTCCGCGGCCTTGCCGGAAACGCCGGCGACTTCTGCCTGAACGATCCCGGCCCCGAGGACCCCGGCCGCCGCGTCGTCCGCGGCGGCGACTTCACGGGAAGCGCGTTTTCCACGCGCCTCAGCTCGCGCGCTTCCGTGAGCCTGCGCACCGTCGCGGACACGTTCGGATTCCGCCTGGCTATCCCTGTGCGGGCTGAGGAGAAGAGGTAAGGCGTGCGGGTTCGGTCCGGCGCGGTCGCGGAAGGCCTGGGTTGCCGGCCAGCAGCCGGAACGCCGCCGGCTCCGGGACGCGCTTCCAACCCTTGAGACACCTGCCGACGCCGGACATGCCGGTGGCGGAGAGGAGGCAGAGGGTGTCGTCGGCCAGCTGGATGACGCCGGCCACGGCGCGATCGGTCCCCGAGATGGCGACGGCGACGAGGAAATCGGCGCCGCGATTGCGCAGGCTGACGAGGGCGGCGCGCAGGCGGGCACCGGAAGCGAGGCCGTCGGCGACGACGATGACGAGGCGGCCGGCGACGTCGGGGACCCGGGTCCCGCGGAACCAGTGTTCGCGGCGTGCCGACATGCGGGTCAGGTGCCGTGAGATGTGGCCGGCGAATTCCCGTCCCGTGACCGTGTCCGGTCCGCCGGCGTCCAGGACGACTTCACCGGTCTCGGCAACCGCGCCCTGGTATCCGCCGAAGGCGATTCCCTCGGCCTGGACGAAATCAAGCTCTCCACCCAGCGATTGCGAAATGGACCGGGCGATCGGAACGCCTCCCGGCGAAAGTCCCAGGACCAGAGGGTTCCGAACCCGATACTTCCCAAGCCGGCCGCCGAGCGCCCGTCCGATTTCATCGATCGCAAACGTGTTCATGGTTCTGTTCTCCCGAGGTCGCACATTGCCGTGCTTCCCGGTTCGCGCAAGCGGGATGCCCGCTCCGTCGGGGCGGGAGGAAGCCGAAGCCGGAAGGGAATTGACGGGAGACTGCGAAAATTTCCACCGGATTGCTGAATCTTCGCCTTCCGGGCCCTGTCATCCGCCGGTCAGCGCGGATTCTCGCAGCGTCTTCCGCCCCGGAAACACCGGGAATTCACGCGCGCGGCGAAGGGCCTCTGGCGCCTTGGTGTCGGGGAATCGTCCCGGCCCTGTTATATTCCCGGGATTCGATCTGCTGCTTCGAGGACCTCTCATGCCCGTGACTCGCGATCTTCTGGACGGAACCATCCTCATCGTGGACGACGTGGACATGAACGTCCACGTGTTGAAGGAACTGCTCAGGAGCGCCGGCTACCGGGACCTGCACTCGACGACCGATTCGCGGAATGTGGCCGCCATGTACCGCGAACTGCGCCCGGATTGCGTCCTGCTCGACATCAACATGCCGAACCTGGACGGATTCCAGGTGATGGAACAGCTCAAGGCCGACAACCCCGGGGTGCGCCTTCCGATCCTGGTGTTGACGGGCGAGGATGCGCGCGAAGCGCTGCCCAGGGCATTTCTCGGCGGCGCGCGAGATTTCATCTCAAAGCCCTTCACGCGGATCGAGGTCCTGACGCGGATTCACAATCTGCTGGAGACGGCGCGGCTTCACAGCCAGGTCCGGGAGCAGAACCGGGTGCTGGAGGAGCACGTGCGGCAGCGCACGCACGAGTTGAGCGAGTCGCGCCTGGAGGTGGTGCGCCGGCTGGCGCGGACGGCGGAGTATCGCGACGAGGACACGGGGAATCACATCTCCCGGATGAGCCGCTACTGCGAACGCCTGGCGGGGGCCGCCGGGCTGGCAACCGAGGAGTGCGAGCTCATCCTCAACGCGAGTCCCATGCATGACCTCGGGAAAGTCGGGATCCCGGACCGGATCCTGCGCAAGCCCGGCCGGTTGACGCCGGAAGAATGGGAAGTCATGCAGACTCACGCGCAGATCGGCGCTGACCTGCTCTCGGGCGGCACGACGGACCTCATGCGGCTGGCGGAAGTCATCGCCCTGTCCCACCACGAGCGGTGGGACGGGTCCGGCTATCCCCGGTGCATCGCAGGGGAGGAGATCCCCCAAGCCGCCCGGATCGCGGCGGTGTGCGACGTCTTCGACGCGCTGACGTCGCCGCGCCCCTACAAGAAGGCCTGGACGCCCGAAGCCGCGAAGGCGGAGATCGTGAAGGGCAGCGGAAGCCACTTCGAGCCGAAGCTGGTGGACCTCTTCGTGAAGCACTTCGCGGACTTCCTGGGAATTCGCGAGCAGTTCCGCTAAGAGCGCACGAAGAAACCTGCGGGTCAGGCTGCGTCGGCCCGGGGTTGGTTTTAGTGGGGTTTCGGTTTCAGTGGGCCGACTCCGCCCGACCCGCAGGTTTCTTCGTGCGCTCTTGCGTCCCGGCGATAAAAGTGCGCACAACCCTTGTCGCAGCCTTTACTTGCGCCGATCCTGAAATCGCGCTACTGCTTGCAGCACTCCGGACGCCACGGCAGTAGAGTCTTCAGAATGACCGATGAGCGCGCCCTTGCGCAGATGGCCCGGACCGGAGACCGAAGTGCCCTCGACGCCCTTGCGCGCCGGTGGGACGGCCCGGTCTTCGCCGTGTGCGTCCGGTTCCTCGGCCGTCCCGAAGAGGCGCGCGACGCGGTCCAGGAGACGTTCAAGCGCATGATCAAGAGCATCGCAACGTTCGACCCGGCGAGGGACTTCGGCCCCTGGGTCCTTTCGATCGCGCGGAATTGCTCGCGCGACCTGCTGCAGGCGCGGGGAAGGTCGCCGGCGGCTCTGGAGGACGCGCCGGAACCGGCGGCCATGCCGCCCGCAGGTCCAAATCCGGACGTGGAGGCGCTGCGCGCGCTCATCCCGAAACTCCCGCCCATGGAACGCGCCGTTCTCGAAATGCGCCTGCGGCACGACATGGCGGTCGAGGACATCGCCCGCGAACTGCAGATGCCCGCCGGCACGGCGCGATCGCACGCCTCGCGCGCCATCGCCCGGCTCCGGACATGGATGAAGGAGGAAGGCCGATGACTCACCCGACGCGCGAGACGATGGCGCTGCTTGCCTACGGTTTCCTTTCGCCGGCAGAAGAAGCGGCGGCGCGGGCCCACCTCGCGGAGTGCCCGGCGTGCCACATCGAGTGGAGCGCTTCGCGCGGCGAAGCGGCGTCCGTGAAGGCCGCGTTCGAGCCGGCGCAGTCCGCGCGGCTTCCGTTTGCAGCGTGGTGGCCCGCGGCGGCTGGATTCGCGGCGGCGCTTGTGGGCGGGCTGGTAATCCACGCGATGACCGGCGGCCACGTGCCGGGCGCGTCCCAGCGGCCGGCGGCGGAGCGGGCTGTTTTATCTTCGCCAGTGGCCCCCCCGAGGACGGGCGTCGTCCTCCGCGCCGAGTGGGCCGGTGCCCGGTATCGTGTCCAGAGCGAGGCGCGGTGGACGCTGGTCGAAGGAAACGTCCTTCTCGCGAACTGGGGCGACTCGGAGGCGCAGGTTGACACCGAGTCGTCGGCCGTAATCTTCCCGATCCGCGCCGAAGTCTTCATTCAGGAAAAGCGCGGCGAATCCGCCGTGCTTTGCCGCCAGGGCTCGGCGAAATTCGTCGCTAACCGTGTGACTCTCGATCTCGGAATCGGTGACGCCGCTGCCGTTGTTCCAGGAGCACCGCCCGTGCTCTTGCGCGCTTCCGAGAACGCCGACCAGCGGCTGAAGGATCTGCGCGACCGCATCGCCGCCCTCGAGCATTCCGTCGCGGCGCTTCCCAGGGCGGGCGTGGACACCGAATCGCCCGCGGCGGTCGGGGCATGGCTGGCGAAGCGGTCCTTCGATGACCCGAAGACGGGCGAGGAGCTGGGGCGACTGTGGGCGCGGACGATGCGCGAAGGCGGGCTGACGGGAGCGGAACTGGAGGCGGGGACGGCACGGGAGGAGCTGATCGCGGGGTTCCTCGAAGCGCGCGGGTGTCCGCTGTCGGCGGAGAAGCGGGCGGCGTGGGACGCGGAGATGGCGGATCACGCCCGGGCGTGGCAGCAGTACGTCGAGGCGCGGCCGAAGCTCTCGGGGCTCGACAAGGCGCTCGCGCAGGCACGGGTCGCGGCCGGCCGCGGGCCGCGGTACGACGCCCTGCTCGACGACACGCAGCGCAAAGCCCTCGCCGACCTCGAGCCGGCGTTCCTCGGCTGGCGGGGGCGCTTCGCGCCGGTCTTCAACGTGGTCGTCGGGATCGGAGGACCCGAAAAGGCGCTCGAGCAGGTCGGTGCGATGGCGGGCGGAATGCCGGACCGCGCAAAGGAGATCGAACGCGAGATGCTCGATGCCTGCCTCGCCCTTCACCGCTCGGCCGACCCGCTCGATCCCGCCGGCGAACAGGCGGCGCTTCTCGACCTCCTCGCCACGACCCGCGACCGCCTCGTGAACGACGCCGGCCTCGCTCCCGAGCGTGCCAACAGCCTGCTCGTGAACTTCGTCGAAGGAGCGAAAAAATGAGCCCGGTTTTCTGGGGAAGGGCGTTCATCGGTCTCGTGTGCGGGGCGATCCTGTTCGGTGCGATCAAGTGGCGCCTGCGGGAGGGACCCGAGCCGATCGCAGATCCCGTGATCCTGGGCGGGCCGGGTGGTCCGGAGCCCTCGGTCAGGTCGGCCCTCGACACGTCCCGCGCCGACTCCGCGGTCGAAATCGCCCGGCTCGAGGCGAAAGTGAGGGAACTGGAAGGGAAGCTTGCGAAAGATCCGCGGAAAGAACGCGCGGCTCACCTTGCGAGGGCGCTCGGCGAGGCGGCGAAGGCGGGGTGGGACACGGACGCGGCGAAGAAGGCTGACGCCGCGCTGGCGGATTTTCTGGCCGGGTTGGCGCGAGACGCCGGCGTGGAGGCGTTCGAGTTCGCCCTGAATCCGGCACGCGACGCGCTTCTCGCATCGTTCCTCGAAGGCTTCGGGCTGCCGATGGACGCGTCGCAGGCGGCGAAGCTGGCAGAACTGCTCCAACTGGAGGGGGAGCGGTGGGACCTGCGGCTCGACGAGCGGAAGGAGCAGACCCTGATCGAGCGGCTCGCCTCGGTCTATCGCGACGCCGCCGATTTCGAGCCGCGGGCCGCGGCGATCCTGACGGCCGCGCAGCTTGCCGCCGTGTCGTACCGCTTCAAGATCCGCTTCCACAGCCGCAATCCGCAGCCGTGGGCCGACCGCAACAACGTGCTGGGGCCTCGGGAAGCGCCGCACCGGCAGCTCTACACGGAGGAGAAGAACTGGAACTGCTACCGTTACTGGTACCACGACTTCCTGCCGCCCGGCAGCCCGGATTCGGAGGTCGTGTCGTTCTACGCGGATTGGTACCAGCGCGAAATGATGGGGCTGGAGAAGCCCGGGGACCTCAGCGGCGACAGCACGGTTCCCCCGGCTTACCGGGCGAAGCAGGCCGGGCTGCAGGCGGAGGTGCAGAAGAAGATGCTGGAAGACGCGCGATTGGACGAGGAGACGAAGAAGAAGGTGAGGGAGTGGGGGAGGTTGTACGACCCTGGGAGGTAAAACGGCAGGGGAAGGGGGAAGGGCGGGAAGGGGCTGGGGTGGGCAGGGGCGGGGGATGGGGCGGGGGCGGAAGGATGGGCAGCGGGCAGGAACGACTGCAGGTTGGGGAAAGGGTGAGCGGGCGAAGAGATCGCCTGGCCACCCTTTCCCGATCCCGCCGGTCCCCGAGCCCGATCCCGTGCGTGCGCCCCCGCCCCATCCCCCGCCCCCGCCCACCCCATCCCCCACCCGCCCTCCCCCCTTCCCCTGCCGTTTTCCCCTAAAACCCCGCAGGCTTGTCCCTATCCAGCCACTCCCGCGCCCACATCTCGAAGAACATCAGCGCCCAGAGCCTCGAAGAGTGGTCCTGCCCGGCCTGGTGCTCGTCGAGATAGCGCTGTACCTCCGTCTCCCTGAACATCCCGCGCTGGCGCGCTTCCTTTGAGAGCAGCAGGTCCCTCGCCGGCTCGCGCAGTTCCCCGCGGAACCAGTCCTCCAGCGGCAGCGCGAACCCCTGCTTGGGCCGGTCGAGTACCTCGGCGGGGAGGCGCTTCGCCAGCGCGCGCTTGAGGAAGACCTTGGTGTTCATGCCGTCCTGCTTGAAGCGAAGGGGCAGGCGGGCGGCGAACTCCATGAGGTTGTGGTCGAGGAAAGGGGAGCGGACCTCGAGGGCGGACATCATGGAAGCGACGTCGACCTTGGGCATGAGGTCCTCGGGGAGGTAGGAGCGGGCCTCGACGAAGAGGGCTTTCTCGGTGATGTCGTTGGCGGGGGCATCGGCGAAGAGCTTGAGCATGAAGTCGGACGCGTTGCCGGTGACCTGCTGGGCGAACCCGGGCTCGTAGAGATCCCTGCGGCGCGAGCGGCCGAAGTAGGCGACGAGCTCCGTGAAATGCTCGGCGGCGGTGCCGCCTTCCATGGTCGCGAACTTTTTGACGCGTCGCGTCATCGACCGCGAGCTGCCGCCGCCGGGGAGCAGCCGCGCGAGGCCGGCCAGGAGGCCGCGCGCCGGCGCCGGCATCGACGTCAGGTTCTGCGCCTGCTGGATCGCCGCGACGCGCGCGTAGCCGAGGAACGACTCGTCGCCGCCGTCGCCCGACAGCGCCACCGTGACGTGCTGGCGCGTCATCTTCGACAGGTAATACGTCGGCACCGCGCTCGAGTCTGCGAACGGCTCGCCGAAGTGCCTCACCAGCGCCGGCAGGATTTCCATCGCCTTCGGCCGCACCACCTCCTCGTGATGCTCCGTCCCCATCCGCTCCGCGAACGCGCGCGCCGCTTCACGCTCGCTGAACTCCTTCTCGTCGAACCCGATCGTGAAGGTCCGGACCTTGCCGCCCGAGAGCCGCGTCATCGCCTCGACGACCGCCGAGGAATCGATCCCCCCGGAGAGAAACGCGCCGAGCGGGACGTCGGAGACCAGGCGCGCCTTGACGCTCTCGTCGAACAGCTGGCGGAAGCGCTCTTCGGCCGCTTCCGAACTCACGTAGAAGTCCTTGAGGCGGAAGTCGAGCTCCCAGTACGGCTGGGTCCTGACCTGGCCGCCCTCGACGACGAGGGTGTGGCCGGCGGGGAGCTTGCGTGCGTCCTTGTAGATGGTGAAGGGCGCGGGGATGTACTGGTAGTGGAAGTAGAGATCGACGGCCTGAGGGTCGAGCTGCCGGGGGAATCCGGGGTCGGCGAGGAGGGCCTGGAGCTCGCTGACGAAGCGGAAGGTGCCTTCGGTCGCGGAGTAGTAGAACGGTTTCTTTCCGGCGCGGTCGCGGGCGGCGAACAGCCGCTGCTTTTTCTTGTCCCAGAGGGCGAACGCGAACATCCCGCGGAACTTATCGACGCAGCGGTCCCCGTCCTCCTCGTACTGGTGGACGATGACCTCGGCGTCGCACTTCGACTTGAAGACGTGCCCCTTTTTCTCCAGCTCGCGGCGCAGCTCGGCGAAGTTGTAGATCTCGCCGTTGAACGTCACGGCGACGGTGGCGTCCTCGTTGAGGATCGGCTGGTGCCCGGCGGGGGAGAGGTCGATGACAGCCAGGCGCCTGTGACCGAGGACGCACGGGCCGTCCGACCAGAGGCCGCTGCCGTCAGGGCCGCGGTGGGCGAGGGCCGCGGTCATGGCGCCCGCGGTCGCGGCGCTTCCACGCGCGCCGTCGAGCCGGACGATGCCTGCAATGCCGCACATGGGAGGGCTCCGAGTGGGGATGGGATGAGAGCGGGGGAAGTTTGCGACACAAACGGGGGAATGGGTAGGGGGGAGAGGAAAACGACAAGGAGCAAACTTCAAGAAGCAAGTAAACGCCAAAGGGAAAAACGCCAATGTCCAATATCGGCCACTTGGGGCTTGGCTTTTCTTACTTTGGCGTTTCCTTGGAATTTGAAAGTTGCTTCTTGTCGTTTCCCCGCAGGGGGCGCCCTACGTCGTCGCTTCCGCCCTGCCGCCGAACTGCGCGCGGTGCAGCCTCCCGTACAGGCCGTCCTTTGCCAGCAGCTCCGCGTGCGTCCCGCTCTCCACCAGGGCGCCCTTCTCCAGCACCAGGATCAGGTCGGCTCCCTGGACGGTCGAAAGGCGGTGTGCGACCACGAAGGTCGTGCGGCCTCCTTCGTGCATCATCCGGTCGAGGGCGGCCTGCACGAGCTTCTCGTTCTGCGAGTCGAGCGCGCTGGTCGCCTCGTCCAGCAGCAGAAGCGTGGGGTTCCGCAGGATCGCCCGTGCGATCGCCATCCGCTGCCGCTCGCCGCCGGACAGCTTCGCCCCGCGTTCCCCCGCGTCCGTTTTGTACCCCAGCGGCAGCTTCGCGACCGCTTCGGCGCCAGGCGGCGTCCAGGAGGTCGAGGGCCTCCAGCCGGACCTCACCACCCTGGCCAAAATACTCGCCGGCGGATTCCCGGGCGGCGCGGTGGCAGGCCGCCGGGAGGTGATGGAGCGCCTCCAGTTCCCGGCGCCGGGCACAAAAGCGCCCAAGATCGGCCACCCGGGCACGTTTAACGCGAACCCGCTGTCCTCGGCCGCGGGCGTCGCCTGCCTCCGCGAAATCGGGGACGGGTCGCACCAGCGGCGGGCGAGCGAACTCTCGGCGCAGCTTCGCGCGGGAATGAATGCGGTGTTGTGCGAACTGGGCGTGCCTGGCTACGTCTACGGCCAGGCCTCCGAGTTCCGCATCATCCTTGCCGGTACGGCGGTTCCAGAAGCCCAGGACTACGACCCAAGGAACCTGCCCTTCGACTTCCTCGCCACGGGGATGCCCGAGCGCCGCACGCGGCTGCTTCAGCTTGCGATGGTGAATCGCGGCTCGCACCTGTTCGGTAGCGGCGGCATGACCAGCTCCGTTCACACCGAAGACGATACCGCCCGCACGGTCGAGGGTTGGCGCGGCGCGCTCATCGACCTCCGGGCGGAAGGTGCGCTCGA
>CAVPNQ010000126.1:0-24420 GCA_963706735.1 uncultured Planctomycetia bacterium | reverse complement strand
GAGGCGGCCGGAGCCTGAGCCCGAACCGGAGCCTGAGCCGGAACCGGAGCCGGAACCCGAACCGGTCCGCCGAGGTGTGGGAGCCCGCCGGGGAGCCCCGGCGCCGCAGCCCGCGCCGTCGCGAGGCCGTGGCGGAGCCGCGCCTGCAGGCGGCCGCGGCGCCCACCCGGTTGCCGCTGCGCCCAAGAAGAACAACACCATGCTCTTCGCCGGCATCGGCGGGGGAGCGCTCGTGCTCGTGATCGCCATCGCCGGGTTCGCGATGGCAGGGAAGAAGAAGACGGAAGGCGACGGGAAGGGCGAATCGAGCGGCTCCGAGTCGAAGGACTCGCAGTTTGAGAAGCTGAAGAAGTACGCCGACGACAGCCCGAGTGCGGCGTTCGAGTACGCCGAGGCGTGCGAGAAGAAGAACGACCGCGAAACGGCCGAGCAGTACTACCTCAAGGCCGTGAAGCTGGACCGGAAGTACACGAAGGCCCAGGACAAGCTCCGCGGCTGGTACACGGCGATCAAGAAGCCGGAGGCGGGAAGCGACCCGGTGAAGCTGGAGAAGCTGCTCGACTGGCTGCAGAAGGCGGCGCTGGACGACGAGGCGCTCACGCTGGCCGAGCTGATGGTCAAGACGTACGCGCCGAACTCCGAGAAGGCGCACCTGCTGGTCGGCGACGTGAAGGTGGACGGAAAGTGGTACACGAAGGCGGACGCGGAACTCGCGGAGCTGGTCGGGTCCAAGAAGGTCCAGAACGCCGAGTACGACAAGCTCTCGGCGCGCGGCAAGAAGGTGTACTCGCTCAAGGAGGACTACAAGAGCTACGGCGGCCGCGGCGAGAAGGACCGCGTCTACGTCGATTGCGCGCCGGAATCCCCGCACGTCCTCTGCATGGAGACCTCCTCGAGCTACAACGCGGAGCTCATGCTCGGGGCGTTCAAGGAGTGCGTGATCCACCTGTACAAGCTCTTCTTCCAGCGCTACAGCTCGCTGTTCGACGTCAAGTCGTTCGGCGAAAACGAAGTCTGCTTCATCTACGTCTTCGAGTCGCGCCAGCGCTACTCCGAGGTCACGAACTCGCCCGACTGGGCCGGCGGGCACTTCGAGCCGGGCACGGGCCGCATCTACATCTACAAGGACACCAACCAGCTCTACGAGACGCTCTTCCATGAGGGCATCCACCAGCTGGTCCACACGGTCTCCCAGATGAAGGTCGAGAACGTGAAGGAGCGCCGGAACGTGAACATGTTCTGGTTCACGGAGGGGATCGCGACGTTCTTCGAGAGCTTCAAGCGCGACGCGCAGGGCGGCTTCATCCTGGGCGAAATCTCGAGCAACTACAAACCGTTCATCAAGCAGCTCATCGGCTCCGGGAAACACATGAAGCTGCCGGAGCTGCTGAAGATCAGTTACCTGGATTTCGCCCGACAGCAGGGCGCCAAGGGACGACCGTGGATCAACCAGATGTACGCGCAGTCGTGGTCGGTCGTGTACTTCTTCTACACGTACGACGGCGGGAAATATAAGGACAAGTTCAACCAGTACTTCATGAAGGAAATCGACCAGAAGGGGAACCTGGAAGCGGCGAAGGCGTGCTTCGGGGACCTGGACGCGATGAACAAGGAGTACGAGGAGTTCTACAAGAACATGAAGTAGCGGATTCGCGCGGACACGAGACGGCCTCCCATCCGGGGGGCCGTTTTTTTTTCCATAGAAGTGCGGGCCTGTAAGATGTCGGGATCATGCGCCGGCTCCTCCTCGGACTGAGTGCCCTCGCCGCCTTCGCCGGCATCCTCGTCGCCGCGTTCTGGGGCGGGGGAACGGAACCTGAGAAGCCTGGACCCGCGCCGGATGTCGTCGCGCCCGCGAAGGTTGCGGAGGAGCCGCCGAAGCCTCCTCCCGATCGGCTCGGCGTCGAAAGGGCACCCGCCCCGGACGACGACTGGCACGGCGCCCGCGTCGGAGCCGAGGGGCGCAAGGAACTGGAGGAAGCCCTCGCCGCGTATGCCGCTTCCCCTGAGGTCGCGGCACTCTCCGGCCGCGCCCGGTCTGCGGCGCTCGCGTCGAAACAGCTCGCGTTGCTCTGGGGGACGAAGAAGACCATCGTCTCGCTCGCGCCGGAGCTTCCCTGGATCCTCGCGGTCGAGGAGGGCCCCGGCACCCCCGCCGCCGAGGACATCGCTGCGGCGCTGAGGACATTCGCCGCTACGTTCCGGGCGCGCTTCAAGGCCCTCTACGAGGCCGCGCCTCCACCCGCCGACGCCATCGCGCCGCTCGTCATCCTCCCCACGCGCGACGAGTACCTCCGCCGCGCCAGGCCCCCGGCTTTCGCCGTCGGCCACACCAATCTCAATTCCGGCTGGGCCTTCGTCCCGCGCTCCAGCCGCCCGCTCCTCGAGGGCGTCCTCCTCGAGGCCGTCCGCCAGGAATGGCTCGGCCTCGCCCGCCCCCGCACACCGCGCGACGGCATCCCCCTCGATTCCCTCGCCCCCTGGTTCTGGGAGGGCGCTTCCGCCTTCTACGCCTTCCCCCCCGACTCCGAATCCCGGCTCGCCCAGGACGCCCGCGCCGCCCTCCGCGACGGCTCCCTCCGCCCCCTCTCCCAGCTCCTCGCCACCACGCGCGGCCAGCTCGCCGCTTCCTCCGACCCCCGCGCCGCCTTCGCTTCCCAGCCCCAGGGCTGGGCCTTCACCGCATTCCTCGAGCGCGCGGAGGGCGGGAAGCGCCGCGCGGGGATCGACCGGTACGCGGAGCTGGAACTGTCGGGGAAGGGCGGAATCGAGGCGGCGAAGCAGTGTTTCGGGGAGCTGGAAGCGCTGGACGCGGAGTACCGGGCGTTCGTGAAAAAGCTGCCATAGCGCTACTGCCCGTGGAGGACGAATTCCTCCGGCCGCGCCGTGTCGATCAGCAGCGCGCGCACCCCGTCGCGTCCGCGGCCGGCGTTGAATCCCAGCGTGTCGCCGACGCGGTGCATCGGCGATTTCGTCAGCAGGGGCGCTTCGTGAATGTGTCCATGAAGCGAGATGGCGGGTTTCCCGGCGAGGATGAAATTCCGGATGTCGGTGCTGCCCACGGCGAGGTTTCCGTAGCGGAGGTCGAGTCCGGAATTGAAGGGCGGGTTGTGGGCCATGAAGATCGTCCGGCGTGGGTCGCGGGGTTTCGGGATTTCGCGCAGCATCGACGCCAGCGTCGGGAGTTTCGCCAGCCAGGTTTCGGGCTTTTCGACCATCACGGTTTTCCCGGCCTCGGAGGCATAGCAGCGCGAGCGCGGCTCGTGTCGGTTCGGGGACTCCTCGGGGCGTTCGTGGTCGATGAGCCAGTACGGCGTGGGGGAGCAGAAGGAGAACCCGACGAGGTCCCAGTCGCCGATCGGGACGACGCGTTCGCCGGCATAGGTCCCGGCGGCGGCGGGCGGATCGGTGACCGTGCGCCACTCGTGGTTCCCGGCGATCCAGTAGACCGGCGCGGGCGCCGACGCGCACCACTGGCGGAACCATCCCTCCGCCTCCTGCCGCTGCGATGCCGGCCCGGCATCCACCGGCGCCGAATTCGAAAACAGGTCCCCCCCGAGCAGCAGCACGTCCGGCTTGAGGCGACCCGCCAGCCGGGCAAACTGGTCGAAGTAAGCGTGCGTGCCGTGAAAGTCGGAAGCGAAGAGGAGGTGCATGGGCCGGGCAGTCAGGATAGCGCCGAGGGTGAGAGCGGGCGAACCCGAAACGCGTTTGCACTCCAATTCCGGGCCCCGAACGCCTAGATTAGGCGTCCTGATGTCCGACTCCCGCCTCCTGCAGCACCTGTCCTCGATGATCGTCGACTCCTCCGACGACGCGATCGTCGGCATGGCGCTGGACGGCACCATCGTGTCGTGGAATCCCGCGGCGGAGCGGATGTTCGGCAAGACGAGATCGGAAGCCGTGGGGCGGCCGCTGACGTGGCTGTGGCCGGTGGCGAGGGCGTCGGAAGCGGAGGCGCTGCTGGGCGGCGTGCGCCGCGGCGAGCGCGTCCGGCGCGAAATGGCGCTTCGGAAACCGGGCGGCGGCGAAATCGACGTGTCGCTGACGCTGTCGCCCGTGACGCACGGCGGGCAGCCGACCGGCGCTTCCGCGATCCTCCGCGACATGTCCGACCGGCGGGCGCTGGAGAAGAAACTGCGCGACGGGCAGGTGCTCGAGAGCCTCGGGCTGCTCGCGGGCGGGATCGCGCACGACTTCAACAACCTGCTCACCGTCGTGATGGGAAACGCTTCCACCCTCAAGGCCGTGGTCGCGCACGGCTCCCGGGAGTGGGACATGCTCGACGACATCGAGACGGCGGCGGAACGCGCGGCGGACCTGGCGGGGCAGATGCTGGCCTACTCGGGACGCGGCGTGTTCGTGCTGCAGCGCGTGGACCTCAACGGGCTCGCGCAGGAAATGGCCGAGCTACTGCGCGTGTCGATGTCGAAGGACGTGACGCTCAAGTACAACCTGGCGGCGGTGCTGCCGAAGGTGGAAGCGGACCTGACGCAGATGAGGCAGGTGGTGATGAACCTCGTCATCAACGCCGCGCAGGCGATCGGGGACAAGCCGGGCACGATAACGGTCGGGACCCGCCTGGCGCGCGCGGACCGCGCCTGGCTCGCCGGCTGCGCGCACGCCGCGGACCTTCCCGAGGGCGACTATGTTTTTCTTTCGATCGGCGACACCGGCTGCGGCATGGATGCCGCCACGCGAGCGCGCATCTTCGACCCGTTCTTCACCACCAAGTCCACCGGGCGCGGTCTCGGCCTCTCCGCCGTCCTCGGCATCATGCGCGGACACAAGGGCGCCATCCGCGTCGATTCCGAACCCGGCAAGGGAACCACCTTCACCGTCGCCTTCCCCGCCGGATCCTCCCTCGTCCCCCGCACGCGCGGCGAGTCAGCCCGCGCCGAGGACCCCTGGCGCGGCACCGGCACCGTCCTCGTCGTCGATGACGAACCCAAGATCCGCGAGTTCGCCCAGAACGCCCTCCAGATCCTCGGCTACCGCACCGCGGCGGCCGGCGACGGCGTCGAGGCCATCGAGAAGATGCGGGAGCTCGGAAGCGCCGTCACCCTCGTCCTGCTCGACCTGACGATGCCGCGGATGAGCGGCGACAAGGCGCTTCCCGAACTCCGGCGGATCAACCCCGCCGCGAAGATCGTCCTCATCAGCGGCTTCAACGAGCAGGACGCCGTGCGCAACTTCGATGGCGGCGCGGTGGACGCATTCGTGAAGAAGCCCTTCACGGTGGACATGCTGCGGGTCGTGCTGAAGCGGGTGACGGGGGCTTGAGCGAAAATCGGCAATTTCCCGGTCACCGGCAGGCGGCGATCGCGGGCACCCTTCGACTCGCCCTTCGGGCTCGCTCAGGGTAAGCCGGGCCGAGAGGGCGCTGGGGGCGTGCGGACTCTGCGGCGGCCCGGCTTAACGCGATTGCGCAGGCGACAGGTCCTGCCGGTTCACGTTGCGCATCTTCTTCCGGGCCACCCCGATCGCGCCGCCGATGAGCAGCGACAGGAACATCAGGATGGCCATGATGTAGACGCCGCGGCGGGTGAGGCCGGATTCGGGGGCGAAAGGAGGCGGCACACCGGGCGGCAGACTGGAAGGGGCAAATCGGGGATCAGGCATGCGGGAAACGCTAGCAAACCGGGGAAAGCACCGGAAAGGAAACCGGGAAGCGCTTCAGCGAAGAAGGATTCCCGCGGCGATACCGCCGACGATGAGGTTCTGGCCATCGGTGACGAGTTCGGCCAGGAATCCCTTGGGGGGGGACCAGCGGAAGAAGGCGAAGGCGTAGAGGGCGACGTAGACGACGATGGGGGAGAGGTGAAGGGCGGTGTGGTTGTGGAGGTGGAAGGCGAGGGTGCCGAGGGCGCCGGCGAGGGAGATGACGAGGATGACGGCGAGGTTGCGGGCGGCGGTTCGCCCGAGGGCCTTGAAGACGGTTTCCCGGCCGACGATTTTGTCGCCGGAGACGTCGCGGATGCCGAGGGCGGTGGTGCGGAGGAAGACCATGCAGAAGACGGCGGCGAAGACGAGGGCGTTGGTGAGGGTGGGGGGGCGACCGGAAGCGAGGAAGGGGAAGGCGGTGGTCATGGTGGTCCAGCCGATCGCGGTGGAGATGTCGCGCGACGCGGGGAGGTCCTTGAGGCGGCGGATCCCGAGGCGCCAGGTGACGGCCTCGGGGAGGACGCGGAAGCCGTAGACGCCGCCGCAGATGAGGCCGAAGCAGGCGAGCGCGAACGGGAGCCCGCCGGCGAGGGCGGCGATCGCGACGGAGGCCAGGCCGGTGATGGCGCCGACCACCAGGAGGGGCACCGGGCGGCGTTTGTACAGGACGGTGGCGACGCGGTCGGAAAAGTCGAGGCGCGTGCGGTCGATGAACCGGTTGAGCGTGTGCATGGAGTGCACGAAGAGCGCGGGGACGGCGAGGAAGAGCCACTGGACGGGGATATCCTGGAGCGCGCAGGCGGCGACGGCCAGCCCGGCGGCGCCGGCGGCAACGTAGAGGTTCGTGTTCACGAGGAAGGACCCGAGGCCGCGCAGGACGTCGCCCATCGTGGTGCGGGCGCGGCCGCCGATGGACTCGAGCCGCTCGACGACGCGGTCGATCATCCACTGCGGGGTGGAGAGGCCGGCGGTGACGCCGACGGTGTCGTACCCCTTGAAGTCCTCCTCGCGGAGTTCGGTCTCGGTTTCGACGTGGATCGCCGCGCAGCCCCAGCCCTTAAGCAGGTCCACGAGACGCACCGTGTTGGCGCTGTGCTTCCCGCCGACGACCACGACCATCTTCACTTCGTGCGCGAGTTTCTCTGTCTCCTCCTGGCGCTCCTGCGTCGGGCGGCAGATCGTGTTCACTTGCCGGTACGTCCGAGCCTTCTTCTTGACCACGTCCGCGGCCGTCTCGAAATTCTCGCGGTCCTGCGTCGTCTGGCTCACGACGCAGACGCGCTCGAAGGCCGGCAGTTTCTCCGCCTCCTTCGCGTTCGCGACGACGTGCGTCCGGCCGGGCGTGCCGTACCCGACCAGCCCGATCACCTCCGCGTGGTCCGCGTCGCCCACGATCACCGTGTCCCAGCCGCGCTTCGCATTCCCGCCGATCACGTTGTGCACCATGCGCACGAGCGGGCAGGTCAGGTCGTGGAACTTCGCGCCGGTCTCCGCCGCGCGCTTCTCCAGCGATTCGATCACCTCGGGCCGCACGCCGTGCGCCCGGACCACGATCGTCGCCGTCCCCGCCGCGGCAATCCCTTCCGGCGACGAATCCACGCCGAACACGCGCTCCTTCTCCATCTCCGCCATCACCTGCTTGTTGTGCACCAGCGGCCCGTACGAATACACCGGTCCGCCGCTCTTGGCGATCTCGAGCGCGCTGTCCAGGGCTTCGCGGACGCCCCAGCAGAAACCGGCCGATTCGACGAGGTAGACGCGCATTTGGGAGTAGTTTAGTCCTCTTTCTCCCCTCCGTGAAGCGCCACCCTGTCTGATTCGCTCCACGCCCGGCGGGATTCCCCGCTCATGCCGCCCCCAGCCCTCGCTACTTGCGCTTCACCATCAGGCAATCCAGATCCACCGCGCCCGCCTGCGTCTGGCTCACGCCCGACAGCATCAGCACGAACTCCGCGGGATTCGGCCCCATCGCGACCGATCCCTGCTCCTCGCCGTTCAGCCGCACCACGACCTCCGTGCCCGTGAACCGCAGCTGAAGCAGGTGCCACGCGCCGGCCCGGAGGTCCTCCGCCTTGTCCTTGAGCGACTTCTGGATCGGGGAAGTGCCTTCGCGGCGGACGAGAAGATCGAATCGCGGGCGGGACGGTTCGAATCGAAGCTCCGCGTCGCCCGCCGTGAGAGAGATGCGGAATTCGGGCTTCTGGAAGCGAACGAGGACGCTGATCTCCTCGAGGCCGGCGGCGGCGAGGCGGATCTTCTCCTCCTTGCCCGTGCCAGCGAGGATGCCGCCCGCGGCTTTCCAGCCCGCGCTGACCTCGAGCGCGCCCGGGCCCTGCGAGAAATCTTCCCACGTGAGCTTCTCGGCGGCCGCACCCGCGGCGAGCGCCGTCTTTGCCAGCGCGTCCAATTCGGCCGCGCGCTCCTGCGTCCAGGGACGCTTTCCGAACGCGTTGCGGACGGTCCGGTTCTGCTGAATCGACTCGGCAAATTTCGACTCGTCGAGCAGTGCGCCCACCCGGTCAAACGCATCCTTCTGCGCCCGCTCGGCCCACGCGGCCAGCCGCTGCTCCAGCGGCGCCGCCTCCTCCTTCAGGTCCGGCGCTTCCGCGACGCACCGCTCCGCTTCATCCAGCAGCCAGCGGTCGATCGCCGGGTCGGTCCCGACGGCGCGCGCAGAGCACCAGTAGGCGAGCGCGAGCCGGAACTCAGGCCTGCGGCTCGCATCCGCACCGCGCCTCAACATGTCCTCCGCGACGCGCGGCTCCAGCTCCGCCCACGGCACCTTCTGCGTCCCGCCGCCCGCAATGGCAAACGTCACATCCGCCTCCGTCGCCGCCGTCGCCCGGCCGTCGCCGCTCTTCAGCTGCGCCCGGACCCGGCGGTCGCCCTCTATCTTGCCGTCCCAGGCCGCCTGCGTGCTCATGATCGCCGCCGCCGCCGCCTGCTTCAGGTCCGACATCCGCGTCGCCGTCTTCTCCATCCGCTCCTTCGCTTCCCGCTTCTCCGGCTGCGCCGCCTGCGGACGCTCCAGCACCTTCAGCGCTCCCACCATGTCGAACGCCGCCAGCGCCGCGTCGTACTCCGCGACCAGCGCTTCCCACCTCACCCGCGCTTCATTCTCCTCCCGAAGACGCCGCTCCTCGGCTTCGCGCTTCTCGCGCGCCGCCGCCTCCGCCCGCGCCTGCGCTTCACGCTTCGTCCGGATCCCCTGCACCTGCTCCCGCGTCGCCGTCGCCCGCTGCAGGTCCGAAGCCAGCCCGCGCGCCGTTACGGCGGAAGAGATCTTCTCCTCCGCCTCGCCGAACTTGCCGTCCTCGGCGAGCTGAAGCGCCGTGGCATCCACGGTCGTCCACGTCTTCCCGGCCTCGTCCTCGATCCGCTTGCGAAGCGCTTCCAGCCTCGGATCGGCCTCGTTGGTGAAGATCACGCCGTGGACCTTGTTGAGGGCCTTGCCGGGCTGCGCTCCCGCGAGGAATGCGAGGGCCTCGCGTTCCGCGTCGGCCAGTTCCTTTGCGGCGGTCTGCTGCTCGCGTTCCTGGAGGGCGGCGATTTCCTTCGTCGCCTGCTCCGCTTCGGCCGTGCCGGGCCAGGCGTCGGCGAAGCGCTTGAGGTCGGCGCGTGCCGCCGCGAACTCGGTGGGGGACTGGCGTGCGCCGCCGGCGCGGAGCTTGACGGAGGCGTATTCAGTGGCGCGCTCGGAGGATTTCCAGGAGCGCCAGCCGAAGAAGGCGATGAGCAGAATCGCGGCGACGACCAGGACGGGGACCAGCGAGCGGTTTCCGGATGCCGCCAGGGGCGCGCCTCCCGGCGTCCCCGCCGGGCGTGCCGTGGCCGCCGAATCGAGGTCCGCCAGGACCTGCTCGCAGCTTCCGTACCTCGAGTCGGGCTCAGGGTCGATCATCCTGTGAACCAGCGCGTTCAACGCGTCCGGCGCCGTCGGGTCGAACGTCTTCAGCGGAGGAGGCGGCTCCGTCGAAATCTTCATCAGCACTTCGAACGGGTTCTTCCCCTGGAACGGCGGCTTGCCGGTGATCATGTGGAAGAGCGTTGCGCCGGCGGAGTAGATGTCGATCCGCTTGTCCGCCGGGCGGTCGCCCGTGACGCACTCCGGGGCGATGTAGTACGGCGCCACGCGGCCGCTCTCGCTCACCTTCAGGACGCTGTCGGTCGCCTTCGCCGCAAGCCCCAGGTCCGCCAGTTTCACCGTCCCGTCCTTCGTGATCATCAGCATCGACGGGCGCACGTCGCCGTGCACCACGCCCGCCTTGTGCGCCGCTGCAAGCGCTTCCAGCACCGGCCGGATGAGCCGGACCGACTCAGCGTGGCCGAACGGGCCGTTCTTCTGGAGCAGCCCGTAGACGCTGTCTCCCTCGAGGTACTCCATGGCGACGCAGTAGCGGTCGTCGATCTTCGACACGCTGAAGATCCGGCGGAGGTTCGGGTGGTCCAGGCCGGCGGCCTTGCGGGCGTTCTCGAGGAAGTGTTCGCGGAAGTCGTCGTCGAGCATGGCGCTGCGGCGCATGATCTTGAGGGCGACGACGCGGTTGCGCGACGACTGTTCCGCCCTGAAGACGCGGCTGATCGTGTCCTCGCCGAGGAGCTTGAGGAGCTTGAAGTCCCCGAACTGGGTCGGGAGCGGGCCGGCGGTGTCGATGCCGGGCATCCGCGCGTTGATCATCGAGATCTTGTCGGAGGCCGTCGGCATCATGACCTGGTTCGACGGGGGAGGCTTGGGCGGCTCCGGCGCCGCGGGCGCCTCGGGCACCACCGGCGACCGGAACATCCCCGTCATCGGGGGAAGCTGCAGCTCGACCCCGCCGCCCTCGGTCTTCGCCACCGTCAGGACCGAGCCGCACTGCGCGCACCGGATCTTCTGGCCGGGCGAGAAGCCCGTGATGTTCAGGTGCGCGTCGCAGCCGCCGCACGTCACGATCTGCTTCGTCTGCTCCTCCGCCACCGCCGACACCTGGTGCGGCTTCAGGGACCCGACCCCTTCCAGGATCTCCCCGATCCGCGGCCGCTTGTCCAGCGTCCGCTTCTGCTCAAAGAACCTCTTGTACGCCGCCAGCGCCTCGTCCTTCAGCCCCGTCGCCTCGGGCTCCGGCGCTTTTTCCAGGAGCCCCTGGATCTCCATCGCAGCGTTCACCTGCGCCTCCGAAACGAACTGGTAGGCGAGCGCGATTTCCCCGAAGCGGCGCTTCTGCATCGTCGCCATCGACTCCAGCACGATCTTGAGCTGGTTTCGGGTGAGGAAGCCCTTGCGTTCGAGGAGTTCGCCGAGAAGGGGCACGGGTTCGCCCTGGGACCCGAGTTCCTTCTGTTCGTCGAGGCATTCCTGGAGCTGCTGCTCGGTGATGAAGCGGGTGCTGACGGCGAGTTTGCCGAACAGGAGGGAGCGGATGGCGGGGCCGGACATGGAGGGACCTCTTGAGGGGAGAATTTGGGGGGCGGAGTGTATCAGAGAGGGTAGTCCCAGCGGGGGGAATGGGGCAATTTGAACAACGGGGGTCGTGCAAACGACCGTGTGCCACTACAATTCGCGGCCCTCGCGCATGAAGAGCATCCTTTTCAAAGTCTTCGGCATCCCCGTCTACGCCTTTGGCGCGGCGATCTGCCTTGCGTTCATCCAGTCGTTCTGGCTGACGCGGCGGCTGATTGCGGCCGACCGGCGCGATCCGCCGTTCAAGCCGGGGGCGACGGACGAGGAGAAGAAGGCGTTCCTCGAGTGGATTTACGACCTGGGGTTCGGGGCGATGGTCGGGGCGGTGGTGGGCGCCCGCCTGTTCCACGTCCTCTTCGAGGGCGTCTGGCGCGAGTTCCTGGCGGACCCGATGCGGTTCGTGCGCGTCTGGGAGGGCGGGCTGGTCTGGTACGGCGGCTTCATCGGCGCCTTCTCGGTCTGTCTCTGGATGGTGGTGCGGCGCAAGGTGCATCCGTGGCAGCTCGGGGATTTCATCGCGCCGGGCATCACGTTCGGATACGCGATCGGTCGCATCGGGTGCTTCCTGAACGGCTGCTGCTACGGCCGCGAAGTCGCCTGGGGCATCGAAATGACCGAGCGGCACGACCACATCCCGCGCCACCCGACGCAGCTGTACGAGTCCGGCTCCGCGCTCCTCATCGGCTTCTTCCTCCTCTGGCTCCTCCCGCGGCGTGCGTTTCGCGGCCAGGTGTGGTGGTCCTACGTTGTTCTCTACGCCATCTCCCGCTTCATCGTCGAGTTCTGGCGAGACGACTGGCGCGGCGAGTACGGCCCGTTTATGACGTCCCAGTGGATCGCCCTGCTCATGATCCCCGCCGGGATCGCCGCGATGCTGTTCCTCCGGACGAAGGGCGCCATTCCGCCCGCTCTCCCCGCGCCTTCCGTCGAGAAAGCGTGACGCCCCCACCCCGCTCCCCCAGAATCCACCAACTACCCACTACCAACCACAAATCAACCTTGATCCACTACCGCATCGTCGTCTCCGACCCCCACACCCACCTCGTCGACGTCACCGTCGAAGCCGACGTCGAGGGCGCGGTTGACCTCGTCCTCCCCGCGTGGACCCCGGGCTCCTACAAAATCCGCGACTTCGCCCAGCACATCCACGGGTTCCATTCCAGCCAGCGCTTCGAGAAAATCGACAAGAACACCTGGCGCGTCAACGCGTCCGCCGGGAAGCTCCGCGCCACATGGCAGGCCTACTGCCACGAGCTCACCGTCCGCACGTCCCACGTGGACGACGAACACGCAGCCCTCGTCACCTCCAACATGCTCATGTACCTCGACGGCCGCAAGGACGAGCCCTGCCGCCTCGAGGTCCGCGCCCCGCGCGGCTGGAAAGTCGCCTGCTCCCTGGACCCGGCCGGCCCCGGCGCCTTCACCGCCCCCGATTACGACACCCTCGTTGACGCCCCCATCGAGTGCGGCGACTTCCAGGAATTCAACTTCAAGGCCGGCGGCAAACCTCACCGCTTCATCTGGCGCGGCGATTCCAACCTCGACCTCAAGCGCTTCCAGAGGGAACTCCCGAAAATCGTCCAGGCCGAAATCGACATGATGCGCGTGGTGCCGTACGACCGGTACCTGTTCATCCTGCACTTCACCGACGACGGCAAAGGCGGCGGCCTCGAGCACCTGAACTCGACCTCGCTCGCGTTCCCTCGCTGGGGATTCCGCCCCGAGGACAAGCACGAACGCTTCCTCGGGCTCGTATCGCACGAGTTCTTTCACCTGTGGAACGTGAAGCGCCTTCGCCCGCAGGCACTGGGGCCGTTCGACTACGAGCGCGAGAACTACACGCGGCTGCTGTGGGCGATGGAGGGCGTGACGTCGTACTACGACGACCTCTTCCTGCGGCGCGCAGGGCTGATCCTGCCGTCGAAATACCTGAAGATGATGGCGGAGACGATCGACCGCGTGCAGGACGCGCCGGGGCGGCTGAAGCAGTCGCTGGCGGACTCTTCGTTCGACGCCTGGATCAAGTACTACAACCCGGGGGAGCATTCGCCGAACGCGACGGTGAGCTACTACGAGAAGGGTTCGCTGGTGGCGATGCTGCTGGACCTGGAGATCCGGAGGCGGACGAAGAACCGGCGATCGCTGGACACCGTGCTGCGGCTGCTGTGGAGCGAGTATGCGGCGAAGGGGATCGGCTTCCCGGAAGGCCGTTACGAGGAGGCGTGCAGCGAAGTCGCGGGCGCGAGTCTCCACGGGTTCTTCGAGAAGTACATCCGCGGCACGGAGGAACTGAACTACAACCGGTACCTGGCCGCGGCGGGGCTGCACCTGGTGCCGAAGCCGCCGAAGGAGGGCGAGCCGGCGGTGAAGCCGTGGCTCGGGATGCGCACGGAGAAAAAGGAAGGCCGGACGCTCGTCGCAGGGTTGCTCGCGGGCTCGCCCGCTCAGCGCGCGGGGCTTCACGCCGGCGACGAACTGCTGGCGCTCGGCGGCCACAAAGTGGACCACGAGTCGTGGGAGAAGCGGCTGGAGGAGAAGCGCGCAGGCGAAAAAATCGAGCTCGCCATCTTCCGGGGCAGCCGGCTGCGCCGTTGCAGGGCGACGGTGGGAACGAAGCGCGCCGGGAGCTGGTCGATCGAGAAGCTGCCCGCGGCGAATGCGGAGCAGCGCGCGCTCTACATGTCGTGGCTTGGCGCGCCGTGGGAGAAGAAAGAGAAGAAGTAGCTCATCGTCCGCTGTTTGCCAGTCCGCACACGATCGTCCACTTCCAACAGGAGCCCTTCCATGGCCGACCCCGTCCCGCCGCCCGTCCCGCCCGCCGCGCCGATTCCGGCGCCCGCCGTTCCCGCCGCTGCCGCTGCGCCCGCCGCCCCTGTGAAGGTGACGATCGACGATTTCAAGAAGCTCGAGCTGCGCGTCGGCAAGGTTTTGTCGGTGAAGGACCACCCGAAGGCGGACCGGCTGTACGTCCTCGAGGTTGACCTGGGCACCGAAAAGCGCCAGATCGTCGCGGGCGTGAAGGCGTTCTACAAGCCGGAGGAACTCACCGGCCAGAACGTGATCATCATCGCCAACCTCGCGCCCGCCATGCTGCGCGGCGTCGAGAGCCAGGGGATGATGCTCGCAGCGACCACCGCCGACAGCGTCGCCGTGCTGACCCCGGACCCCCGCCGTGCGTGTCTTCCCGGGCAGAAGGTGAGCTAGGTCCCGAATTCGTACTAAGATGGCTGCGTGAAATCGGCCCGAATCTTCGCCATCGCCGCGCTCGCGGCGGCCCTCCTCGCCCTCGTGGCGTGGGGGGTGGCGCGGGCGGCGAAACCCGCCGATCCCGCCGCGCGCGTCGCCGAGGCGAAGGCGGCCCTCGTCGCCGCCCTCAAACGGGAGCGTGCCGCCGGCGCCGAGGTCGTCAAGAAGGCCTCCGAAGCAGTCCAGGCAGGCGGCGACACGGCCGGCCTCTTCACCCACCTCGCGGCGATTGAGCGGAAGAGCTGGTCGGTCGCCTTCGTGAAGGACGGCAAGGTCGAGGCGTGGGCCGGCGTTCCACCCGCCGGTGTCGAGGGATGGGCGCTCGACGGACCGAAGGGCCAGTGGGAAGCCTCGGCCTGGTGGTACCTCTGGTTCCAGGCGGAGGCCGCGGGAGGCAGGATCGTCGTGACCCGCACCCTCCGCCCCCGCGTCGCGATCCCGAAAGTGCTGATGCGCAACGCGATTCCCCTCGAGGACGTCGCGAAGCTCTCCGGCGTGACGTTGTTCTGGGACGGGAAGGGCGAGAAGGCGGACCTGGGCGAGGGAATCACACCGAGCCTGGAGGCTCCTGAGAAATCGAAACTCCAGGAAGCGGCGGCACGCGGAGCCCTCGACGTCGCACGCAGTTCCGCGGGAGTCGCTCTTCTGCTGGTCGTTTTCGCGGCAGCCATTTTCTTCCTCCGCTCCAAGGCGCATCCGGTTCTCCGGCACGCTGCGCTCGCCTCTGCGATCTGGGTCTCCCGCGCCCTGATGCTCGCGCTCGACGTGCCCGGCGCGATCCTGGACGGTCCGGTGTTCAGCCCGTCCGCATACGGGACGCTTCAGTTCTTCCAACTCGCCCGAACTGCGGGAGACCTCGCCCTGACGTCGATCGCCGGCGCTGTCCACATCGCGCTGCTTTCGGCACGCGGCCTCCCCGGTCTTCCGAAGTGGATTGCCGCGCCGCTTCCCGCCGTTTTCGCCGGCGTCGCCTGGATCTATCGCGAGCACCTCGCGTCGGTCGTTCGCGACTCGCGCGTGGACCTGCTCGAGTCCGCCAGGGCCCTTCCCGAGGGCGCCGCGGCGGCGCTGTGGATCTCGGTCGCCGCGGGGTCGATCGCGTGTTTTCTCGCGGCACGTCTCGCGGCTCGCGCAGCGGGGGAAGCGTTCGAGGCCTGGGCGGGGCCGGCGAACGCGGCCTGGGCGCGCGCCGCGGCGGCGCTTCTGACGGCGGGCGCCGCGCTTGCCGGGTTCCACTCCGTCGCGGCCCTCGCGTTCGCCCCCTGGCTTCTCCTCCTCGTGCCGCGCCGCGCCGCCGTCCCGATCGTCGCCGTCGCCGGGGCCCTCGCCGCGGCGTTCGTCTCGGGAGAAGCGCTGACCCGGGACGCGGACGAAAAGTCGCGCCGGGAGCTCATCGAACTGGCCGACCGCGTTTCCCGCGGCGAAGACGCCAATTTCCGCTTCCTTGCCAGGAGTGCGGCTACCCGCCTCAAGGATCTGCGGACGGACCGGCCGCCGACGGACCGCGAGCTGCTGGACGTGTGGGCGGCGTCGGAAGGGTCGCGGGCGCCGGGGTATGCGCTGGGTGTCGCGTGGTTCAACGGGCACGACTGGCGTTCGTTCAGCGTGGGGTTGCCGGGGTGGTTGCCATCGGAGGCCGAGGACGAGACGGGCTTGCGCCCGAGATCCTCGGGGGGGACGTTGCTGTTCGACTACACCGCGGTGATGGCGCCGAAGGATCACCCGGGACGCGTGCTCGCCACGGTTCGCGGGCCCGCGGATGCCGAGAAGGGCGCGGCGCCGCTGCTGCGCGTCGCAGCGCCTCCGCCCACGGGGCTGCTCGCCGTCTTCGAAGAGCCGCACGGCTGGACGGATCCTCGCCTCGCCGTTGCGCGCCCGACTCTCTCCGACGGGGAACAGCGCTGGCAGGACGTCGATCTCGCCGGCGAACCTCACGAGGTTCTCTTCCGCACCACCGTCGGCGAAGGGGACACGCGTCTCACCTGGGCGTTCGGCCGGCGCCGCGCCACCCTCGAGGAATCCATCGTCCGCGCCCTCCGCATCCTCTTCCTCTTTACGCTCTGTGGCGCGGGCCTCGGATTCCTCCTCGTCCTCGCCGCGCGCGCGGCCCACACCTTGCCGCGCGACCTGATGGGCCGGCTCGAGGTCCGTCTCACCCTGGCCCTGGTCGCCGTCAGCACCATTCCCGTCGGCGGCCTCGGGTTCCTCGCGCAGTCGCTGGCCACACGGCCGCTCGGGCAGGCGTGGGAGAAACGGGAGGAGGAAGCGGCGTCGATCGCGATGAAGCGGGCGGCGGAGGCGTCGGGGGGGCAATACAGCGCCGTGACGGACGGGATCATCACGGGCGTCGAGGATCTCGTCGGCCGGGACGTGTACTACTACTACAACGGGAAGCTGAAGGCGGTCGGGCAGCCCGGGCTGCGGACGCTCGAGGTCGCGCCCGGGTACGCGCCTGCAAACGCGTGGCTCGAAGTCGCCCTGCAGGGAGGGCGATTCCGGCACAGCCGCGCCGGGGCCGGCGTCGCGCCGGCGGGGACGACCTGGACGGGAGGGGAGCGCTCGCGCAAGGCGATGGTCGGCGTCGCCGCGGCGCCGGAGGCCGGCGCCGTCGAGGCCGGGCGTGCGACGTCCCTCGCCCTCGGCGGCGCCACCCTTGTGGCGCTTCTCCTCTGGCCCCTCTCCGCCTTCATCGCGCGCCGCATCACCGGGCCCGTCGCCGCGCTAACGGAAGCCGCGGGGAAAATCGAGGAGGGCGACCTCTCCGTGCGCGTCAAGGTGCCTGCCGAAGGCGACGTCGCCGACCTCGTCGCGGCGTTCAACCGCATGACGGAAGGGCTTGCGCGCGGGCGGGACGCGCTGGCGCGGGCCGAACGCGAGCGGGCGTGGCGCGAGATGGCCCGGCAGGTCGCGCACGAGATCAAGAACCCCCTCACGCCGCTCAAGCTGTCGCTTCAGAACCTCCGCGCCGCCTGGAAAGCGCAGGTCCCCGATTTCGCGCAGCAGCTCGAGGAGTCCGTCGATCTCACGATCGGCCAGATCGACCTGCTGGCGCGCATCGCGACGAACTTCTCGCAGTTCGCGGGGAAGCCGTCGCGCGCGGTCGCGCACCTCGATCTCAACGCCATTCTCCGTGAGGTCGTGGAACTCTTCCGCCCCACCGCGCCGAACGTCACGTTCGTGGAGGACCTGGAGAGCAACCTCGGGCCGGTCAACGGGGACCGGGATGAAGTCTCGCGCGCGTTCACGAACCTCGTGAAGAACGCCATCCAGGCGATGCCGGGCGGCGGGATGTTGACGATCACCACGCGAAATGAGGGGTTCCAGATCGGCGTGCGGATCCGTGATACGGGGGTAGGGATTCCGGAAGACATGAAGAGCCGGATGTTCGAGCCGTACTTTTCGACGAAGACGGAGGGGACGGGGCTCGGGCTGGGGATCGTGCGAAGGGTCGTGGAGGACATGAATGGCCGGATTACGTTTGAGAGCGTGGCGGGCAAAGGAACCACAATGAACATCGTATTTCCGGTGGCGGGGACGAAACTCGGACCTGCCGTGGGGTAAAAACGGCCAGGAAACGAAAAACGAAAAATGAAAAAGGAAAAAGAAAAAGTCGGGCAGCGGAGGCAGGGATTATCCGGCCAGGCTCCTCCGCCTCTTTTCGTTTTTCCTTTTTAGTTTTTCGTTTTTCGTTTCTTGTGCCGTTCATGCCAACAACCCCCGCCGACCTCGCGCACTCCGCTCTCCCGCGATTCCTCCCGGAACTCCGCCACCGCTATGGTCCTCGAGTCCACCTCGTCTCCACCCCGTTCGCGATGAGCCTCCTCGCCCGCCTCTGCTCCCCGGAGACGACCCAGCCGCTTCTCACCGAACTCCTCCGCCGCCTCTACGGCGATTTGTTGTCCCACGTCGTCTCCGCCGAGTTCCCCCTCAGGGTGATCGACCAGCCCACCCGCATGGCGGCGTATCACGGGGAAGAGGCTCGATTGCGCGGCGACGCCGTGGACCCCGAGGCCCGCGCCGTCTGCGTCAATATCGCCCGCGCGGGAACGCTTCCGTCCCAGGCCTGTTACGAGACGCTGAATTTCCTGCTGCCGCCGGCCCGCGTCCGCCAGGACCATGTCTTCATGGAGCGCCGCACGGACGCGAAAGGACGCGTCGTCGGCGTGAACTTCTCCGGCTCCAAGATCGGCGGCTCGATCGACGGCGCCATCGTCCTGATTCCCGACCCGATGGGCGCGACCGGATCGTCGCTTCTCGCAACCGTCCGCGAACTCCTCAAGCACGGGACGCCCGCGAAGATCATCGCCATGCACCTGATCGTGACGCCGGAAGCGCTGCGGGCAGTGAAGAAGAGCGGCCTGCCGGTGACGGTGTACGCGGTGCGCCTGGACCGCGGGATGTCGTCTCCGGCCGTGCTGTGCACGGTGCCGGGCACGAAATGGGCCCAGGAACGCGGACTGAACGCGAAGCAGTACATCGTGCCGGGCGCAGGCGGCGTCGGGGAGCTGATGAACAACGCGGAGCGTTAGGACTTGATCATCACCAGCAGCATCTTGAATTTCTTTACCGCCTGAAGCGAGTGCGGGATGCCGGCAGGCATGACGATGAAGTCCCCCTCGCCGACCTCGTGCGGCTTGCCGCCGACGCGGATCTCGGCCGTTCCGTCGAGGACCTGCACGAAGGCGTCGAACGGCGCCGTGTGCTCGCTCAGCCCCTGGCCCTTGTCGAACGCGAACGCGGTGATCGTCCCCGTCTTCTTGCGGGCGACCTCCTTGCTGACGACGCTTCCCGCCTGGTACTCAACGAGGCCGGCAAGGCTGAGCGACTTCGCGGTGGTGGCCATCTCAAGGTGTCCTGAAAGAGTGTGAGGGGAGCCAGCTTAAGTCCCATTCCTGATCCCGCACTCAGGGTGACTTCTTCCAGCACGGGAAGGTCCGGTCCTCCGTGCATGACGACGCCCGGATGAACGCCTCATTGTCGAACCCCGGCAGTTTCTGGAGGCGCGCCAGAAGCGCATCGGATCCCTGGAGTTCACCGGGCACCGTCAGGCGATGCCCGTCCGCCGCCAGCAGGACGAAGTAGAAGTCCTCGGCCACCGGCCCCGTCGAGGTCGTCAGGATCGAGACCTCCGCGAGGTCCGCCCAGTTCATGCGGCCCAGCTCGCGCGACTCGTCGGAGACGATGGCCGCGGTGTCGTCGAGGAAGAGGTGTTCCATGGCGGGCAAGGATACCCCGGCTTACCCGTACCACTTCCACAACCCGGAATGCCGCTGGATGATCTCGGTGCCGACGGGGTGGATGATGATCACCTTCTTCAGCTTCCCGTCCTTGTCGAACCAGGCCGTGACGACTTCCCGGTAGCCGCGCTTCTCCGTGCCGTTCGGGCCGTAGTGCTCCCAGGTGGAGTCCGGCTCCGACCAGATCACGGCGAGATTGTCTTCTTCCGCCTCAGCACCCATGCCGCCTTCGACGATGTAGCTGACCTTCTGCATTTCGCTCTTGTCGGGCGGGCCCATGGCGGCTTCGAGGTCGGCGCGGGTCGGGTAGGGCGACTTCAGGCGGAGAGGGTGAGTCCGGGGTGCGCCCATGGGCCCGAGCGAGCTCGTGTTCGCCGACTTGTCGGCTTCGATGAAGCCGAAGACGCCGCCGTAGATCTTGTCTTTTCGCGGGTTCTGCGAATGGCGGGAAATGTCGGCAGGACCGCAGGCGATCCAGCAGAAAGGGAGCGCGGCGGCGAGCGCAAGGCGCGGGAGAATCGGCATCGGGAACACTCCGTGGGTGGCGGGACTAACTCGGGCGATCTGGCTCGTCAGGCTTCAGGCCTTCGAGCCAGCCGGCCTTCGCTTCGGGGAACGCATCGGAATACGGGATGTACGGCTTGATGTCCAGCACCGGCGTGCCGTCGAGCAGGTCGATACCGCGGACTTTGAGGGTGCGGCCCTCGATGCCAGTCAGTCTGAGCGCCGAGAGGCCGATCGGGTTCGGGCGGTGGGGGGCGCGCGTGGCAAAGAGGCCGCGTTTGACCTCCGGGCCGCGCGGGGGGACGACCTGGGGGTTCCAGCCCTTGTTCAGGTGCAGCCACGACAGGACCCAGATGTACTCGAACCCCTCGAGATCCTTCAGGGCCTGCTCGAAACTGTGCCCGGGAAGCAGCTCGATGGACGCTTCCTGCGCGCGGTCCTCCAGCGTCTGCTCCGTGACCGGCGGCTGGCGCGGCGTCCCGAACCGCTCCTTGTACGGCGAGCGGACGTGGCCGATCACCTCGAACGTTCCCGCCGGCGCGGCGGGCGTCGTGTGGTCCTGCGGCGGCTTCTTTCGCTTCACCGTGAGTCCCCTACGAGGTCCTTGAAAGCCTGCCACTTGGAGTTGGACCGGCGTCGGCATTTGGCCCGGATGCGTTTCGCAAGTAGATCCGCTCGTCTTCGATGTGTTGGATCAACGCGTCAATCACTGGTAGCTCATGCACTCTGGCAATCGTCCCTGCGGCCTGCCTCCCGCGCGGACGAGCGTGGCAAGGAGTGCCCCGCGGTTCTCTGGATCAGCTGCCTAAACGTCCTTGAACCCGCTTTTCTCAAGTTCGATCGACCTCTTGGACCGCTACGCTACAGGAAGGAAGCGATCTCTTTGTATCGCACCCTCGTTGGCGAAGTGAGATCAATCGAATTATCGATTGTCAGCTGTACGTCATCGAACGGCAGATTGAAAGGATCGAACGCAAACGTCTCGATCTGTCTCGATTCGCCTGTCTTCATCTGAGACACATCGATCGAGATGAATTCCCGGTTCATAATTCCGATCTCGGATCCCGCTCGAAATACGGAGATCGTGAGCGTGTCAAGGGACGCGTCACGGCATTTCTCAAGGCGAAGCACAATCCTTGTATGCCGTGGCAAGAAGTCGGCCTCTTGTCCAGGCGGACGCACAAGATCCTTATCGAATGCCAGGAGTTGGACTTGGAAGGACCTTCTCTCCTCCGTGATTCGCTCGATCGCGCCCGGGTCCTTCACCGGGCCAAAGGCCTTGTAGGACTTCCGACGAAACAGCTTTCTCGGTTGAGCCTCCACCCACCCATGGAAGTCCCTTGAGAGAGCCCTTGAGCTGTCGGAGTGAATATCGTAGAGGAAGAGAGCGGAACTGGTCGCGTTGGTTTCCACGCACAGAATTTCACTAAAGACACCGCAGTCCCCTATCGGTAGCAGATTCATGTGCTGACCGGAGGCCATGTGCCTGCGAGCACTGTGGACTGACTCGTTCAGGTGGGGAGGATATGTCTTCGACGGGTGATAGAACTTGAGGGCACCCGCAAAGAAAAATCCGGGGCCCACAGTTTTCAAGAATTCAATATACGATTGCGCAAAGTCAGGCATTGCGACACCCGTGTCTAGCGGGCCAATCGGTACGTGATACCCCCTCGCGGGATGGTCCCGCAACTCCTTCAAGAACTTGGTGTACGTGTTCATGTGGGGTGGACTGTTTCACGATGAACGAAGTTGTCAAGCTTGCGCGAACAGTCGCTGCCGCGCGCGAACATCGTTGAGCCAAAACACGGGGAGTTGCGGCCCTGGCGAGTGTGAACTCGAGCGGCGTGTTCAATGTCCTCGTTGTTCCTACCTGATCGCGTCGAGGACTTTCAGCGAAGCGGCGCGGCAAATCCGGGCGCGGGCGGCGTCGGCGGAGGCGCATGAATCGGTCAAGGCGTTTCCGAAATGCACGCCGCCTGAATTTCCGGGCATTGGAATGCGCTGAGGGCCTTCTCTCTGATGGTCCTGCTTACTCCCCGGCCGCTTTGAGCGTTTCCTTCACCAGGAAGGCCGAGAGGAAATAGCCATTCGCCAGGAGCGCCTCGATCGCTGGTTTCACGGAGGCTAGTCTGCCGGCACGCTTCGCCCGGACGAGAATCCCTGCGGTCCCGAGGTGCGGCAGACCGTAGGCAATCCGCGCGATTCTGCGAGCTCGCTTGTCGTCGAGGACGACGGTTACTCCGGGGTTTCGTGCGGCGAAAGCGATCACCTCGGCCTCGCCGCGACCGAGTTCTCGCAGCAAGAGTGAATCGGGCGGCGGGTCCAAAGTCGCCCGGTGAGCCCAGGATGCCTGCTTGAGCTCGTCGCATCCAGGCCGGCCGACGCCGAGGACAATGACTTCGTGATGAACAGCGTCCGGAATGTGGACGGTCTGGAACAGGACGTGGAGAAGGTCTAGCTGCCGGATTGCAGAGAGGGCGATGATCGGCCCGCTGTTGACGACGATCCCGGACTCAACCATTCCCGAATTCTCCGGCGACTTCGTCAGGGTCCAGGTCGGCGACCGGGACGCCGAGGGCGCCGGCGCGCATCAGGAATTCAGCCTTCGAGACGCCGCACAACTCCGCGGCTTTGCCGGAGGAAACTCTGCCCAGCTCAAACAGTTTCAGGAGCAACAGGAACGGGGCTTCGCGCGCGAATTCTTCGCGGCTCTGGCCGGAGGCGAGGAGGAGACTCTCCGGAAGTTCGATCTTCAAGGGTGCCATGATGTCCTGATGGTACGACAGACGCAGGGCGTTTCGAAAGCCCCATCCGCGCCGCGCGACGCCCAATGCCGCGCGCGAATTGTAGAAAACCCGATCAAATTGGATGCCAGCGGCCCTGGCGAGTGTGAACTCGAGCGACGTGTCCAATGTCCTCGTTACTCGTAACTGATCGCGTCGAGGACGTTCAGCGAAGCGGCGCGGCGGGACGGCAGGAGGCTGGCGACGACGCCGAGGACGGCGCCAGCCGCGATGGAAAGGGCGATGTCGCCCCACGGGATCGCGAGCGGGAACCAGAACCCCGCCATGCGCAGGATGAACAGCCGGATCGGCCACGCGGCGCCCGCGAGCCCCGCGCCGACGCCCAGCGCGCTTCCCGCAACCGCGATCATGACGGACTCGACGACGACGCCGCGGCGGATCTGAGCGCGGGTGGCGCCGATGGCGCGGAGGAGGCCGATTTCGCGGGTGCGGAGGAGGACGGAGATGAGGAGGGTATTGACGATGCCGAGGAAGCCGATGATGAGAGCGAGGACGACCTGGATGCGGGTGAGGGCGAGGACCTGGTCGAAGGCGGAGCGGCCGACGGCCTGGAGCTGGGGGACGGAGTAGACGAAGACGGTGGAAGTGTCTTTGAGGGCGTTTGCGAGGCGTGCGCGGGTGGCGTCGGCATCGGCGCCGGGGGAGAGGCGGATGTCCACGTAGTTGAGCGTCGGGTCATCCCAGATCTTCCGGTACGCGGCGCGGTCGAGCAGGATCGTGCCGAGCGGCCACGAGTAGTCCTCGACCACCCCCAGTACCTTGAACGCCCGCCCGCCCGCCGGCGTCGCCAGCTCGATCTCGTCGCCCACCTTGCGCTCGTCCAGCGCCGCGAGGTTCTCCGAGATGATCACGCCGGCGCCGGAGGCCATGGAAGCGCGCACGTCGGGGCGGTCGAAGTCGAGCGGGCCGCCGCGTGTGCCGTGCTTGCGGTGCATTTCGAAAAACCCGTCGATGTCCACCGACACCGCCATGATTTCCAGGTCGCCCCACGGGATCGTCCGCGAGCGCACGCCGTACGCCGCTTCCACCCCCTCGACCTTCACGACCTGTTCCATGATTTCCTCCCCGAAGGCGCTCGTGGAGTAGAAGGATGTGGAGAGGTCGGAGGCGTTCACGGTGAGGTCGAACGGGAAGGCGACTTCCATCCAGCGGCTCGTGGCGGCCTGGAAGGACGAGATGAGGGCGGTGGAGGTAACGAGGATGGCGATGGCGCCGCCGAACGCGGCGACGGTGAGGCCGGTGCGCGCGGGGAATTTCGCGAGGTCGTCGGCGGCGAGGGAGCCTTCGATGCGGAAGAACCTCCAGAGGAGCGGGCGGGAGGCGCGGGCGAGCCAGACGGTGCACTGGGGGCCGCACAGGGCGATAGCGAAGAACGCGACCGTGGTGATCGTGAGCAGGGCATTGGGAGGAAGGCGGGTGCCGGCCGTGAGCAGCAGCGTGAGCCCGATCGCGAGGAGGCCGGCGCCGGCGAAGAACGCGGCGCGGAAGCGCGGCGTCTGGCGGTACTGGTAGGTGCCCTGGCGCA
>CAVPNQ010000125.1:0-80654 GCA_963706735.1 uncultured Planctomycetia bacterium | reverse complement strand
CGCAGCCTGCCATTCCGAGATAAGGCAGCCCGGCCCTTCACCTACGGCACGCCCGATACGGTGCAAGCCCTGCTTCACGAAGTCGACCGGAATGCCGCCGGCCAGATCCAGATCCCGGAACTCGTCACGACGCCGCAGAACAGAGACCGCTACATCGTCCGATCGCTGATGGAGGAGGCGATCACGTCGAGCCAGCTCGAGGGGGCGGCCACGACGCACAAGGTTGCCAAGGACATGCTGCAGCGCCAGCGCAAGCCGCGCGACAAGGGCGAGCAGATGATCATGAACAACTACCACGCGATGCAGTTCATTCGCGATCGTTACAAGGAGCCGTTGACGCCGGAGATCATTCTCGAACTGCAACGTATCCTCACGACGGACACACTGGAAGACCCAAGCGCGGCTGGTCGATGGCGCCGCCCCGACGAGGACGTCAGGGTTGTCGATAACCGCAACAACGAAGTCCTGCACATCCCGCCCGCCGCCGATGAGCTGCCTGAACGCATGCGATTGCCTGCGCGTTCGCCAACGATCGAGCGGATGAACCGTTCATCCACCCAGTCGTCCGGGCAATCCTCCTGCACTTCATGCTCGGCTACGACCACCCGTTTGCGGACGGCAACGGTCGTACCGCGCGAGCCTTGTTCTACTGGTGCATGGCCCAGCGCGAATACTGGCTGATCGAGTTCGTCTCGATCTCCCGCGTAATCAAGAAGGCCCCGGCGCAGTACGTTCGTGCGTACCTGTACACCGAGACCGACCGAGAGCGACACAACCTATTTTCTGCTGCACCAGCTCCGGGCGCTGAATGAAGCGATCGTCGATCTCCATGCGTACCTGCACAGAAAAGTCGAGGAGTTGAGGGATGCGCAGCAACGGGGACGGTCGTGATGAAGTAGGCGGCGAGGACGGCGTCGAAGGAGTCGTCGGGGAAGTCGAGCTTGGTCGCGTCCATCTTCAGGAGGCGGACGTGGTTCCAGCCTTCCTTCTTGGACTTCTCATGGGCCTCGTCGAGCATGCCCTGGGAGAGGTCGATGCCGGTGAAATGGATGTTTTTCGGGAAAAGCGAGATGCAGGCGCCGGTGCCGACGCCCACCTCGAGGATTCGCTCCCCGGGCCTGGGGTCCACGACGGCGACGGCGCGGCGGCGGCCGGCGGCGAAAAAACGCTCGAACACGACGTCGTAAACGCCGGCGTAAAAGTTATACACCCACTCGATGTAGGCCGTGCCGACCATCACATCCCCCAGTCGGGCCGACGGGTTGACCTCGTGGCGTACGGCCTGCGCGGCATGGCGTCCCGGGACAGCCGGGAACCGCTTCAATGACCCTCTCCGGACGGCATTCTGCCCGCCCGGAGGGTGGCGCCGCAACGAACAATTTCGGCTGATTTACCGGCGCGGGCGGGGCGGCCGGGTTGTCTGGGTGCGGTACGACGCAATCACGCGGTCCAGGATCTCGTCGATGCCGACCGTGGGCTTCCATCCGATCAGCTTCCCGACCTTGTCCGTCGAGGGGACACGGCGCTTCATGTCCTCGAACCCCTCTTCGTACGCCTTCTCGTAGGTGATCCGCTCGATCTTCGCGGTGCCGCCCGTCTTCGCGGCGACCTTGGCCGCCAGCGCGTTGATCGAGATTTCCTCGGTCGAGCCGAGATTGAAGACCTCGCCTTCGGCCTTTTCGCACGCCAGGAGGTCCGCCATGCCGCGCACCACGTCGCCGACCCAGCCGAAGCAGCGGGTCTGCTCGCCGTCCCCGTAGACCGAGATCGGCCCTCCGGCCAGGCCCTGCTCCACGAACCGCGGTATGACCATGCCGTACCGCCCCGTCTGCCGCGGGCCGACCGTGTTGAACAGCCGCGTGATCACCACCGGCAGCTTCTTCTCCTTCGCATACGCCAGCGCGAGGAACTCGTCCACCGCCTTCGACGCCGCATAAGACCACCGCGATTTGTTCGTCGCCCCGAACACCAGGTCGTCCTCCTCGCGGAACGGCACCTTCGTGGACTTGCCGTACACCTCGCTCGTGGACGCGATCAGGATGGGCTTGAGCTTCTTGGAAGCGGCCTTGAGGACGAGCTCGGTGCCGCCGATGTTGGTCTCGATCGTGCGCGTCGGGTTCTCGACGATCAGGCGCACGCCCACGGCGGCGGCGAGGTGGTACACGACGTCGGCGTTGTCCACCATCTCCGCCAGAAGCGGCACGTTGAAGATCGTGTCGATCGCGTAGCTGAACTTCGGGTTCGCCTTGAACGCCTCGATGTTCGCCATCGCGCCCGTCGAAAGATCGTCGAGCACCGCCACCCGGTCGCCCCGCGAGAGCAGGTGCTCCGCCAGGTGGCTCCCGATGAACCCCGCTCCGCCCGTGATCAGCGCCTTCACTTCGCCCCCTCCGCGTTCTTCCGCGCCGCTTCAATCTCGGCCGGATCCAGGAAGATCGCCACGTGGCCGCACTTCGTGCACACGACCGCACGGCTGGCGACAAGCTCGGTCGGGATGATGCCGAAGTGCTTCTTTGTTCCCGGGATCCGGATCGCGGGGGCCCGCTGGGCTTCCGCGGAAATCAGCGAGTCAGCGCCGCACGAGGGGCAGCGGCCGGGGACTTCCCTTGTTCCGGGGTTCTTTTTCATCGCTGCAGGCTACCTCGCCGCCCCCGCCTTCGCTTTCCGAACGTTCACCAGCCCCGTGTGGTAGTCCTGCACCGCCTGCACCTCCGGCGTTCGCCGCTTCACCGCCTGGATCCCGTTCACCGCCATCGCCGCGCCCTGGATCGTCGTGATCACCGTCACGCCGTGCGCCACCGCCGCCGTGCGGATTTTCGCCTCGTCCGTCTTCGGCCCCTTGCCGCTCGGCGTGTTGATGATCAGCGACAGTTCGCCGTTGATGATCAGGTCCAGCGGGTTCGGCCGCCCTTCCTTCAGCTTGGGAATCTCCCTCACCTGCACCCCGTTCCGCTGCAGCACCCTCGCCGTCCCCGACGTGGCCACGATCTCGAATCCCATCATCTCCAGGCGCTGCCCGATCGACACCACGTCGCGCTTGTCGGAGTCCTTCACGCTGATGAAGACCTTGCCCCTGGTGGGCAGGAAGTGCGACGCGGCCTCCTGCGCCTTCATGTAGGCGATCCCGAGCTCGCGGTCCATCCCCATCACTTCGCCCGTCGACTTCATCTCGGGGCCGAGGATGATGTCCACTCCCGCGAACCGGCTGAAGGGGAAGACCGACTCCTTCACGCTGAAGTGGTCCGGCGTGATCTCCTCCGTGAATCCCAGTTCCGCCAGGGTCTTCCCCGCCATGATTTTCGCGGCGAGCTTCGCCAGCGGCACGCCGATCGCCTTCGACACGAACGGCACCGTGCGCGACGCGCGCGGGTTCACCTCCAGTACGTAGATCACCTCGTTCTTCACCGCGAACTGCGCGTTCATCAGCCCTTTCACCTGCAGCTCCAGCGCCATCTTTCGCGTGTCCGCCTTGATCCGCCCGATCTGCGCGTCCGAGAGGCTGAAGGGCGGAAGGGTCATCGTCGCGTCGCCGCTGTGCACGCCGGCCATCTCGATGTGCTCGAGAAGGCCTCCGATCACCACGTCCTTCCCGTCGCAGATCGCGTCCACGTCCACTTCGATCGCTTCCTCGATGAACTTGTCGATGAGGATCGGGTGGTCGGGGCTGGCGGCGATGGCATGGCCGACGAAGAGTTCGAGCTCCTCCTCGTCGTAGACGATCTTCATCGCGCGGCCGCCGAGGACGAACGACGGGCGCACGAGCACGGGGAAACCGAGTTCGCGGGCGACGACCCTGGCCCCGGCGTAATCCACGGCGGTTCCGCCCGGGGGCTGGGTGAGCCCGAGCTTCTCGATCATGGCGTTGAAGAGCTTGCGGTCCTCGGCGCGGTCGATCGACTCGGGCGAGGTGCCGATGATCGGCACGCCGGCTTTCTTGAGCGCGGTCGCGAGGTTGAGCGGCGTCTGGCCGCCGAACTGGACGATGACGCCCTGCGGCTTCACGCGGTCGCAGATGTTGAGGACGTCCTCCTCGGTAAGCGGCTCGAAGAACAGCATGTCGCTCGTGTCGTAGTCCGTGGAAACAGTCTCGGGGTTGGAATTCACCATCACGGTCTCGAACCCGAGCTCCCTCAGCGCAAAGGCCGCGTGGACGCAGCAGTAGTCGAACTCGATTCCCTGCCCGATCCGGTTCGGGCCGCCGCCCAGGATGACGATGCGCGGCTTGTCGGACATCCGCACCTCGTCCTCGGTCTCGTAGGTCGAGTAGTAGTACGGCGTGCTCGCCTCAAACTCCGCCGCGCACGTGTCCACCAGCCCGTACGTCGGCAGCAGCTTCCGCTTCTTCCGCTCCGCCCGCACCTCGTGCTGCGTCGTCCGCCACATGTTCGCCAGCTGCACGTCGCTGAACCCCTGCCGCTTCGCCTCTCGCAGCACCTCGGTGGGCACGTCGGCCAGCGTGGTGTGCCCGCGCAGCTTCGCCTCGGCCTCGACCAGGTCCTTCATGTTCTCCAGGAACCACGGGTCGATCTTCGTCAGCCCGAAAATCTCTTCCACCGACATCCCGAGTTTCATGGCGTCGCGGATGGCGAAGAGCCGCTCCGCGTTGGGGACGACGAGCAGTTCGCGGACCTTGTCGGGGTCGGGACGTTCCCCGCGCGCCCAGGGGTCCTTGCGGTCGGCGCCGAGTCCGGACCGCTGGATCTCGAGCGAGCGGACGGCCTTCTGCAGGGCTTCCTTGAACGTGCGCCCGATCGACATCGCTTCGCCGACCGACTTCATCGAGATGCCGAGCGTCGCGTCCGCCTCCGGGAATTTCTCGAAAGCCCAGCGCGGGATCTTGACGACGCAGTAGTCGATGGAGGGCTCGAAGCAGGCCGGGGTCTTCTTCGTGATGTCGTTGGGAAGCTCGTCGAGCGTGAAACCGACCGCGACCTTCGCCGCGATCTTCGCGATCGGGAAACCGGTGGCCTTCGAGGCGAGCGCCGAGGACCGCGACACGCGCGGGTTCATCTCGATGACGACCATCCGCCCCGTCTTCGGGTCCGTCGCGAACTGGATGTTGCAGCCGCCCGTCTCAACGCCGATCTCGGCCATCAGCCGGATCGCCGCGTCGCGCATGTGCTGGTACTCGGCGTCCGACAGCGTCTGGATCGGCGCCACGGTGATCGAGTCCCCCGTGTGCACCCCCATCGGGTCGAAATTCTCGATCGTGCACACGATCACCGTGTTCCCCACCCTGTCCCGCATCATCTCCAGCTCGAATTCCTTCCAGCCGACGATGCTCTCCTCGACCAGCACTTCCCCGATCATCGACAGCGCCAGCCCGCGCCGCGCGATCGCCTCGAACTCCTCCTTGTTGTAGGCGATCCCCCCGCCCGTCCCGCCCAGCGTGAAGCTCGGCCGGACGACCGCGGGCAGCCCCACGTCTTCCATCGCCCGCACCGCCTCCTCCAGCGTGTGCACGTGATGGGACCGGGCGCTCTGCAGCCCGCAGCGGTCCACGCACTCCTTGAAGAGGCGCCGGTCCTCGGCTTTGCGGATGACGTCCTCGGTGGCGCCGAGCATCTTGATCCCCAGGCGCTTCAGCACCCCCGACTCGCTCAGTTTCACCCCGATGTTCAGCGCCGTCTGCCCGCCCAGCGTCGGGAGGATCGCGTCCGGACGTTCCTTCTCCAGCACCTTCGTCACGAATTCCACCGTCACCGGCTCGATGTAGACCCGGTCCGCCGTCTCGGGGTCCGTCATGATCGTCGCCGGATTCGAGTTCACCAGCACCACCGAATACCCCTCCTCGCGAAGCGCTTTGCACGCCTGCGTCCCGGAGTAGTCGAATTCGCACGCCTGCCCGATCACGATCGGCCCGCTCCCGATCAGGCAGATCTTCTTGATGTCGCGTCTCGCCGGCATTCTTGCTCCGTCTTTCTTGGCCACCCGCCTTCGCTCTCCTTCGCCCTCCTTCGCTCCTTCGGAGCTTCGGCGGGCCATGGCGGGCTTCGGCGGGTTGAGCCCGGATTCGCGCTTCGCGCTCCCCGGGCTCAAAAAAAGCCCCGCCATCGCGGGGCTGGGGGGTATTCCCTATGTGGTGTGTGTCATGTTCACGCGTTTCGCGCTTAAACCTTTCAGACTTTACGGATCTTGTCGCGAATCGGCAAGCGAATCAGGTCAACCCGGCAGCCCATAAGAACAAGGCCCCGGGTTGCCCCGGGGCCTTGAGGATATCCCGCTGCCGACCGGATATTCAGTTGCCGTTGATCACCCGCACCTGGAGCCGGTCGTTGCTGCTGCCGTCATCCAGGTTCTTCACCCAGAAGATCGCCGCGCCCTCGATCGTGCAGCACGTGCAGCTGCGCGTGCAGACTTCCTCGAAGGAGAGCAGCAGTTCCGGCGTGTCGTCATCGACCAGCGCCGGGTCGGAAACGCCGGGCGCTTCCTGCCTCCACCCGGTCTCGTCGTCGCCGCCGTCGCCAGGGTTGCACTCCTGGTAATAGACGTGCCCGGCCTCGGTGAAGATGAGGACGACGGTGTTGTCGCAAACGAGGACGTCCATCACCTCGGCGTCGACGGCAGTGCCCGGGTCGATGAAGGGCAGGTCGATGTCGAACGGCTTGCGGAAGGCCGTCCCTGCGTTGGGGGTGAAGTCGTCGCCGAACGTGCCTCCCGAGAGATCGGTGTGGTAGGTCCTCGTCCGGAGGGCCCAGCCCGTATCGGTGTTCGGCCCGGTGAGCGGGACCGAGGCCGTTTCCGCCTCGCGGAAGACGAGGTGCACGAACTCCGCGCCGTGGTGCGCGCCACCGTCGTATTCCGCGCTGTCCACGTTCCACGCCCCGATTTCCGTCCCGGGCGGGGTCGCGATCAACCACAGCGGATCGCCGTTGTACTGGACGTGGCGCTCGGAAATGCCGCTTCCGACCTCGATCGGCGACGCGGCGGTCACGCCGACCCGGCCCATCGCGATGTAGGTGTCGGAGAGGCCTGAGGGGACCTCGGAATCGTCGTAGGTGAAGGCATAGACGAAGTCGCCGTCCTGGCCCGCATCCGTGGCGTTAAAGGTGGAGCGTGAGGCGTTGATGAAGCCCGGGATGATCCCGTGATAGCTGTTAACTTCCTCGTCGACGAGCAGCGTTGCGGGAGAAGCGGTCTCGCCCCCGATGGTTCCGTCCACGTCGGCAGTCAGCGTGGTGTAGTAGATCAGGCTGTCGAGGGTTGTGGCGTCCTGGATGGACCAGAAGAGGTGCATGACCTGGGCGTCGGACTGGATCCCGCAGCGGTAGCCGAGGTTGTCCTGGAAGCACATCCAGCTGAGGCCGACGGGGCCATCCTCCGGGTCGAACTGGGTGGGCAGGCCCAGGGTCGTGGAGAGCGGCGGGATCGCGACCGGGTTGCCGTCGCCGTCAAGCCGGGTCGTCAGATACTGCACGACCTCGGGATTGAAGTTGTCGGCAGTACCAAGCCCGTTGATCTTGCCATACACGACCCAGATGTAATCGCCGTTCCGGCTGATCTGCGCGAGGTACCCGGCTTCCGGGACGATGTAGTCGTAGACGGTGGGATCGTCGATGTCGAGGATCGAGGGCTCCGCGTCGTTCAGGTAGGCACCGGTGTCCTCGTCGATCTCGGCAATCACGATCTCGTCCTCGGCATCCTCGGTGAACCATCCCAACCCTGCCGTGTTGTTCGGATCCGACAGCTCGGCGAAGAACGTGACGAGGCAGGAAAGCCCTTCGTCACGGCCGTACGTCGTCAGGCCGTTGGCGCCCAGGAACCCCAGCGTGCCCGAGAAGCAGAGCGTGGAGTTCATCTCGTCCACGCTCGTGACACCCGAATTCGGGTCGTAGGTGTTCAGGCAGTCCGTGGTCCGCGTGAAGGTGTCCATGTCAAAGTGCGTGTACTGCAGGGTCACGTCCGAGTCGAAGCCGGGATTGGCCGGGTACGGGGTGACGCTCCCGTATGAAGCCGCGACCAAGCTCTGCACGCGGTACATCAGGATCCCGTTGTAGGACGAATACTGCACGTCCACGCAGGACTCACGGCACGTGACGCCGGTGTCGGAGGCGCCGAACGTCTGGATCGCCACTTCCGTGTCGCCGGTCGCCAGGAGCGCGAACTCCTCGTCCACCACGAAATCCAGGTCGAATCCGGCGCTCGCCGTGATCTCGTCGAAAATCCCGGCCGCCTTCTCTTCGTTTTCGTGCCAGAACACGAAGATCGCCGTCGTGTCGTCGCCGTAGCTGTAGGAGTGCGCGCCGTTCGTCCAGCGCGCTTCACCGCACAGCCCGTCGGTGACCAGCCCGAAGAACTCGACGTCCTCGCCCGTGAACTCCAGCGAGCTGATGCGCTGCGCCCAGTAGAAACCCGGGTCGGACGGGTCGATATCGAACCCGTGGTTCAGGTCCCCGTCGGTGTAATGGCTGACGTCGAAGTAGGAGGCGTAGAGCGCCTGGTTCGGTTCGTCGATCCCCACGCCGTCCGAATCGAAATCGGTCGCGCTCCAGAAAACCAGGCAGTCGCCGTCGCGGTCAGCCGCGTCCTGGCGGTCGTCGTTCCCCGTGTTCACGAAAGCGTGCACAATCTCGCCGGCGTCCGTGGTCCCGATGGCCGTGTCCCAGTGGCGAAGCGCTACCCCGGGGGTCCAGGCGCTTCCGTCGTAATAGTGCGCGAAGATCTGGTCGTCCACGTCGTACGTCACCATGATCGTCCCGCGGTCGCCGTTGTGCGTGCACACCAGGCCGCCGTCATAGTCGTCCGTCGAAGAACTGAACGCGCGCCTGTCGTCCGCGACGTTGTTGTCCTGCACGGAGGCGCCCGGGAAGTCATCGGTCGTGAACACGCCCGACGTGTTGACCGTCGTGCTGCGCTTGTTCTTGCGGCGGCAACCCGCCGATACGAGAACGCAGAGCCCCAGGACAATTGCGAGGGTCCAGAACCGCTTTCCGGTCGCCATCTCTGATCCTCCATGGGCAGCCACGGACTGCAGGAATCGATCGGTTGAACGGGGCGGAACGCTACCCCAAGTCCCTCGCGCATGCAATTCCGGGAACTCCGGATGCAACCAGGCCCCGGGTTGCCCCGGGGCCTGGAGAAGTCATCGCCCTGGAGAGCGCCGGCTAGTTGCTGCCCCCGTTGATCACCCGCGCCTGCAGGCGCTCGATGCTGCTCCCGTCGTCCAGGTTCTTCACCCAGAAAATGGCAGCGCCCTCGATCGTGCAGCACGTGCAGGTGCGGACACAGACCCCCTCGAAGTAACTCAGGAGCTCGGTCGTGTCGTCGTCCACCAGCGCCGGATCGGAAACCCCGGCTGCTTCCTGCCTCCAGCCCGGCTGGTCCGCATCGCCGTCGCCGGGATTGCACTCCTGGTAGTACACGTGGCCCGCTTCCGTGAAGATCAACACCACCGTGTTGTCGCAGACCAGCACGTCCATCACCTCGGCGTCGTCGAAGTCGTCGGGGTCGATGAAGGGCAGGTCGATGTCGAAGGGCTTGGCGAATGCGGTGCCGGCGTTGGGCGTGAAGTCGTCCCCGAACGTGCCGCCGGACAGGTCGGTGCTGTAGGTCCGCGTGCGAAGTGCCCAGCCGGTCTCCGTGTTGGGCGTCGTCAGCGGAATCGAAGCCGTCTCCGCTTCACGGAAAATCACGTGCACGAACTCGGCACCGTGGTGCGCCGATGCCTCGTATTCGCTGCTGTCCAGATTCCACGCCCCGATGTCCGTCCCCGCGGGCGTCGCCACCAGCATCAGTTCCTGGTCGTCCCAGAACGGATGGGCCGCATGGCGCTGGCCGATGCCGCTTCCGACTTCAACCGGCGCCGCCGCGGTCACGCCGCTCCGCCCCGCGGCGATGTACGTGTCGGTGAGACCGTCGGTGTCGTTGTCGTCGTAGAGGAAGGCGTAGAGGATGTCCCCGTCGCGGCCCGCGTCGGTCGCGTTGAACGTTCCGCGGTCTTCATTCACCGGGAAGAAGGAAGAGTGGAATCCCGTGACCTCTTCGGAAACGACCAGGGACGGAGGTGCAGCCGTCTCCGAGCCGACCGTGCCGTCGACGTCGGCGGTGAGGATGACCCTGTAGACCAGGTCCTGGCTGGAGGTTGAATCGACGGTGCAGAAGAAGATGTTCATCTCGGCGGCATCGGACTGCTGCCCGCAGATGTAGCCGAGGTTGTCCTGCCACATCATCCATGCGTGGGTGACACCGTCCTCGATGTCGTCCTGGACGAAGAGCGGAAGGCCGAGGGATGAGGACAGCGGCGGCACGGGGACGGGAAGGCCGTCGCCGTCCACCCGGGTGGCCAGGTACTGGCAGGTGTTGAATTCGTAGTCGTTGGAGGAGCCCACGGTGTTCGGCTGGACCCAGACGACCCAGATGTAGTCACCATTACGGCTGATCCGGGTGGATGTCGCGATGGGTTCCCCGTTGTCGATGATCGTGAGGTCGTCTGCCGGCAGAATGGACGGTTCGGCGTCGTTCAGGAACGCCCCGGTGTCCTCGTCGACCTCGGCAATCACCAGCCCGCTTTCCGACGCCTCTTCAACCCAGATCCCGCCCCCGACCGTGTAGTCCGAGTCGTAGACCTGCTCGAAGAACGTCACCAGACACGAGAGTCCTTCGTCCCGGCCGTAGATCCCCTGGCCGGTGCAACCGAGGAATCCAAGGTTGCTCTGGATGAAATCTGCGTTGAGGACGTCGATATCCACGCCGTCAGAGTCCGGGTCGACTGTGTTGACGCTGTCGGTGAGGAAGGTGAACGTTCCCAGGTTGAAGTGGGTGTACTGGAGACTGACGTCCTCCCCGGCCGAACTCGGGAACGCGTAACCATAGGAAGAGTCGAGAAGTCCGCCGAACCCGTTGGGCAACGCCGCGGCTCCGTTCGAGCGGACGCGGCGGAAGAGGATCGAGTTGTAGGACGCGTAGAAGTCCCCGACGACAGACTCGCGGCAGGTGGCACCCGAGTCGTCCGCCCCGAACGTCTGGATCGAGAGCTCCGTGTCCGCGGAACCGAGAAGCGGAAACTCCTCGTCCACGACGAAATCGAGGTCGAAGCCGGACACCGTGGTCTCGTCGTCGAACACCCCCAGGCTCTTCTCTTCCAGCTCGTGCCAGAAGACGAAGATCGCCGTCGTGTCGTCTCCGTAGCTGTAGACGTTCGCGCCGTCCTGCCAGCGCGCTTCGCCGCACAACCCGTCCGTTACGAGGCCCTGGAACACGACGTCCTCCCCGCTGAACTCGAGGGAGCTGATCCGCTGCGCCCAGTAGAACCCCGGGTCGCTGGGGTCGATGTCGAACCCGAAGTTGAGATCCCCTTCGGTGTAGTGGCTGACGTCGAAGTACGACACGTACAGGGCCTGGTTCGGCTCATCGGCGCCGGCGCCGCCGTCCGTGTCGAAATCCTGGGCGTTCCAGAAGATCAGGCAGTCGCCGTCGCGGTCCGCCGCATCCGAACGGTCGTCGTTCCCCGTGTTCACGAACGCGTGGACGATCTCACCCGCATCCGTCGTCCCGATCGCGGTGTCCCAGTGACGCAGCACGACGCCCTTCGACCATGTGCTCCCGTCGTAGTAGTGCGCGAAGATCTGGTCGTCCACGTCGTACGTCACCATGATCGTCCCGCGGTCCCCGTTGTGCGTGCACACCAGGCCGCCGTCATAGTTGTCCGTCGAAGCGCTGAACGCGCGCTTGTCGTCCGCGACGTTGTTGTCCTGAACGGAGGCGCCAGGGAAGTCGTCGGTCGTGAAGACACCCGACGTGTTTAAGGTCGTGCTGCGCTTGCTCTTGCGGCGGCAACCTGCGGTCGCCAGCACGCACATCCCCAGGACTACCGCCAGAGTCCAGAACCTCTTTCCGGTCGCCATCTCGTCGCCTCCTCAATCCGTGGCAGGGTGCAGGAAGGCCCGGCGGGCCCTGCGGCCCGCCACGCCTCCCCGGAATGTCGGCAGACACTACCGTCCGGCCCGGGAGCGGGCAAACTTATCTCGGCTTCTCCTCCAGCCCCTGGATGGTCTCGTCGGCTGGAAGGGCCTGTTTGGCGAGCTCGAGCCAGGCGGCGCGGACGCGGCCCATGTCGAAACGGCCCGTGACGGCGTCCGGGGCGGTCTTCGGGTAGGAGAGGGCCTGGAGTTCGTCGCACGAGAAGCAGAGGACGAGATCGGCCTGGCCGTCGGCGGACTTCACGATGAAGACGACGCCCGGGCTGAATTCACAGAGCTTGTCGAAGCCGGGCTGCGTGCGCCCATGAAGCAGCAGGGTCGCCAGCCGGCACGCGAAGGCGGGCCCGAGGTCCGGCCCCTGCGAGATCACCGGGTAGCCCCCCGCAATCAGCCGCTCTTTCGCGGCCGGGTCACCCTTGTCCGGCCTGATCCTGTAGACCTCCACCCTCTCCGCCGCGAGGAGCACCTTGACCCCGTGCTTCCCCGCTTCCTTCGCCGCCCCCGCCTCGGGCTCCCAATTCCAGGCTTTCAACCCCTGCACGACGGTGTCGTCGGGAAGAGTCTCCTGGGCCATGCGGACGAGGACCGCGCGCCACGCGTCGAAGTACCGGGTCGCGCGAGCGACTTCGGATGACTTCGGGTCCATCGATTCGATCTGGAGCTCATCGCACTGAAAGCACAGGATCAGGTCTGCGTGATCCGCGCCATTCACGAACCGGAAAACGACGCCCGGCTGGAACTTGCATTCCTTCTCCTTGCCCGAGGGCGTCTCCTGGCCCTCTATCAGCGCCCGGCGCAGCCGCCCCGTGAACTCCTCGCCCTGGTCCTTTCCCTGCGCGATGATCTTGCGGCCGCAGATGGTCCCGGTGTCGGCCTTCGTCACGTTCGGCTCGATCCGGTACACCTCGACCGACTTCGCCGACTCGATCTGGCGCCAGCCGTACGCGCCGACCTCCTTCTTCAGCCCGTCCAGCGCCGTGTTCGGCGCGTCCCCGGCGTGACAGGCGGAGGCCAGCAGAAGGGCTGCAGCGATGCGGAATCTCATTTGTCTTCCCTCTTGTCGGTCAGCCCCTGGATCTCCTTGTCGTCCGGAAACGCCTCCTTGCAGATCTTCACCAGCGCCGCGCGCGCCGCGTCGAAATCCTCGTGCGCCGACTTCCGGTCCTTCTCCCCGGGCGGAATCGTCGAAATCTCCAACTCGTCGCAGTGAAAGCACAGCACGACGTCCACCCAGTCCTTGTCCTTCCACAGCCGGAACCCGACCCCCGGCTCGAACCCGCAGCGCTTCGCCTTCCCGAAATCGTAAGTCTTCTCGTCGAACACGATCGCCGCGATCTTTCCCGCGAACTCCTTCCCCTGCTCCTTCGCCGTCGCGATCACCGGGTACCCGCCGCATTCCTTCCCCATCGGCTCGTTCGGCTTCTCCGGGTTCACGCGGAACACCTCCACCCGCGTCGCCCCCGCGATGATCGAAACCGGCCGCTCCCCGCCCATCCACGCCTTCACCTTGTCCGAAGGCCCCTTCGGCTTCTCGTCCTCCGCCCACGCCGCGCCGATCGCCAGCGCCAGCGCCGCCGCCACCGCGAATTTCGCCAGGTTCATGGATCGCCCTCCTCGTTTCGTGAAGCGGGGAATTCTACCGCAGCTCCCCGGACAGGCCGGGAACCTTCCATCAGGAATCCTGAGAGCGTTCGTAACAATCGACCGGAGCGCGCTCAGGTTGCTCGCGCAGGCCTGAACCTCTCCCCGGAGGCCGCAAGCCGCTCACCGAAAACCTTGAGACCGCGAGCAAAACCCGACCGAGGACGCGCGGCGCGGGTCCGGTCGGCGCGCCCCGCAAGCCTCGGCACTTCCCTGACCCTCTATTGCGCGCCGGTCGGACCCGTGCCGCGCGCCGCTGGGAGGACTTTGCTCGCGGTCTCAGTCGTACTCCGCTTCCCCATCCATCCAGCGGTCGGTGTCGTCAGGGTCCAGGTCCCGCGCTCCGCCCGGGGGCCCCCACGACCTCTTGATGTCCACCGGCGTCACGAGGTGCGACGGCAGTTCCTGCAGGAAGCGGCTCGCGCGCTGCCGCACTCCAGGCAGCTGCCCTTCCCTCGCGTACAGCGGCAGGCACAGCTCCAGGTGCCTCCGCGCCCGCGTCACCGCCACGTAGAACAGCCGCCGCTCTTCTTCTTCGCTCCCCTCCCCCAGCGCGCGGTTGTCGGGGAAGCGGCCCTCGACGAGCCAGGGGACGAAAACCGCCTGCCATTCCAGGCCTTTGGACTGGTGGATGGTGGAGAGGATGACGCGGCGCCCGGGGGCCGGCTGGGCGGCGTCGGACTCGGCGAGGTTGGAGAGAAGGGCGAGTTCGGAGAGGAATTGCGTGGTCGTCTGGTACCGGTTCGCGAACGACGCGAGGGTCTCGAGGTCCATGAGCCGGGACTGGGCATTTTCGTAGGTGTCGTAGAGATGCCCGCGGTAGCCGCCCGAGATCACCGCCTCGAGCTGCGACGCGGGCTTGTCCTTCTGCGCGGTGACGGCCTGCATCGTACGGAACAGGTCCTCCATCCCGGCGGCGGCGGCCTTCGGCACCGGCAGTTTCTTCTTCGCAAGCTCACCCAGCGGGTCCTTCGACGCCGCCACGGCCGCCCACACCTTCGCCGCCGTCACCTTCCCCACCTTCGGCAGCAGCCGCAGCGCCCGCTTCCACGCCAGCTCATCCCGCGGGTTGGCCGCGATGCGCAGGTAGGCGGTGGCGTCCTTGACGTGGGCCTGCTCGAAGAAGCGCATGCCGGAACGGACCTCGAACGGGACGCCCCGGCGTGACATCTCCATCTGGAGTTCCATGGAGTGGAAGTGCGACCGGTAGAGGACGGCGATCTGGTCGAGCTCGATGCCCTCATCCTCGAGGTCGCCTATGCGCTGGACGATGTAGGCCGCCTGTTCCTCGGGGCGCTCGAGGGCGACGAGACGCGGCTTCGGCCCGGGGGGCTGCAGGGACACGAGCTCCTTCCGGAACTGGTCGCGGTTGTGCTCGATCGAGGCGTTGGCGAGCGCGAGGATCTCGGGGCTCGACCGGTAATTGATCTCGAGCTTGAACGTCTTCGCGTCCGGGTAGCGCTCGGGGAACCTCATGATGTTTGCGAAGTTCGCGCCGCGGAAGGAGTAGATCGACTGGGCGTCGTCTCCGACGACCATGAGATTGCGGTGCGCGGCGGCGAGGTGGTCCACGATCTTCGCCTGCAGGACGTTGGTGTCCTGGTACTCGTCCACGAGCACGTACGCGAACCGCCGCCTGAACTCGTCGCGCACCTCCTCGTTCTCGTCCATCGCCTGCAGCCACAGCGTCAGCAGGTCGTCGAAGTCCGCGATGCCGAGGTCTTTTTTTCGCGCCGCGTACGATCCCTGGATCGCCTGCAGGTGCTTCACCAGGTCGAAGTGCATCGGGTACCGCTTCTCCACCACCCGCTCGATCGGCTCCCGCGTGTTCGCCGCCATCGAGATCATGTCCAGCACGACGCCGGGCTTGGGGAAGCGCTTCTCCTTGTCCTCCAGCGACTCCTCCATCACCTCGCCCAGGAGGTCCTCTGCGTCGCCGCGGTCGGCTATGGTGAAATTGCGCGGCATCCCGACGGCCTCGGCATGGCGGCGCAGGGCGAGGTGGCCTGCGTGATGGAACGTGCCGCCGACCGCGCTGCACGCTCCGCCCAGGAGCGCTTCGGCCCGCGCCAGCATTTCCTTCGCGGCCTTGTTGGTGAACGTCATGAGCAGGATCGCGCCGGGGGGCACCCCCGTCTCGACGAGGCGCGCGACGCGGTACGTCAGGGTCCGCGTCTTGCCGCTTCCGGCCCCTGCGATGACCAGGAGCGGCCCGCTGCCGGCCATGACGACCTCGAGCTGCTGCGCGTTCAGTTCGCGCTCGTAGTCGATCCTCGGCCCGCCGCCCGCGGGACGCAGCTCGTACTCCTCCCGCGGGCCCGTCGTCATGCGTCGTTACTTCTTCTCGAGGGCCTTCTTGGCGGCCGCGATCTTCGTCCCGGAAGCGAGCCTCCAGCGGCGCTGGAGGCGCTTGAGGGCCTTGCGCTCGGCGCGAAGCGCGGTGTCCTTGCGGCGTTCCTTGGACGCTTTCTTCAGCTCGACAACCTTCTTCTTCTGCGCTTCGACGTCCTTCTTCACTTCTTCGGCGTTGACCTTGGCCATGGGCTCTCCTCGGGGTAAGGGGGGAGGAAGTTACCAGCGACGCGGGAGGGATGTCAACGACGCTTGGAAGGGACGAGGGCGGGCGAAAATCAAGCCTCTCAAGGGGAACCTTGAGACCGCGAGCAAAACCCGACCGAGGACGTGCGGCGCGGGTCCGGTCGGCGCGCGCCAAAAGCCTCGGCAAGGGGCAAGCCCCTCGTCGCGCGCCGGTCGGACCCGTGCCGCGCGCCGCAGGGAGGATTTTGCGCGCGGTGTCAGGGTGAGTTGACACCCGGTTGCGGTCGCCGCTACATTTGCCGCCCCCTGTTTCGGAGAAAGCGCGTGCCCCCGCCGACTCTCGTCGACCTTTCGCTGGTTGACTTCTCGAAGGTGCCGATCGGCATCGAGCAGATACGCTCTGTCAATGCGCACCGGCACGAGTTCGAGATGCTCGACGGCATCTACTACCTGAACACCGAGGAGCGGTCTGCGGTCGGGTTCAAGAAGACGTCGATGAACGACTTCTGGGTGAGGGGGCACATCCCGGGGCGGCCGCTTATGCCCGGGGTGCTCATCACGGAGGCTGCGGGGCAGCTGTGCGCGTACGTCTACCGGACGATCGTGAATAAGACGCCGGGCGTCTTCCTCGGGTTTTCCGGAATGAACAACGTTAAATTCCGCGGGGTCGTCACCCCGGGTGAAACGCTGATCCTGATCGCGAAGGCACGGGAAGAACGGCACAAGCGGATCGTCTGCGATGCGCAGGGACTCGTGAACGACCGGATGATTTTCGAAGGCGAGATCATCGGGATGCCCGTCTGATCCGATCTTTCCACAGAGGGTAGCCATGAAATTCACCAAGATGCACGGGATCGCGAACGATTACGTGGTCCTCAACGGCTTCAAGCACGCGATCCCCCATGCGGGCCGGCTCGCGAAGGAACTCTGCGACCGCCGGTTCGGCGTGGGATCCGACGGTCTCCTCGTCGTCCTCCCGGGCAAATCCGCCGACTTCCGCATGCGGATGATCAACCCGGACGGGACCGAAGCGGAGATGTGCGGGAACGGGATTCGCTGCTTCGGGAAGTACGTTTACGACCACGGGCTGACCGGAAAGAAGCGGATCACGGTGGAGACGCTGGCGGGGACGAAGACCCTGGACCTTGCGGTCGGCGGCGGGAAGGTGAAGTCCGTGAAGGTGGACATGGGCGAGCCGGGGCTGGAGCGGCCGGAGATCCCGATGACCGGGAAGGGCCGCGCGGTGAATGAAACCCTGAAGGTCGGCGGCTGGAGCTTCCGCTTCACGAGCGTCTCGATGGGAAATCCGCATTGCGTCATCTTCGTTCCGCGCGTGAAGGATTTCCCCGTCACGGAGCTGGGGCCGCAGATCGAGACGCACAAGTGGTGGCCGAAGAAGGTGAACGTGGAATTCGTGGAGGTCGTGTCGCGCAAGGAAGTGATCCAGCGGACGTGGGAGCGCGGCGCGGGCGAGACGTGGGGGTGCGGGACGGGGGCTTCGGCGGTCTGCGTGGCGGGGGTGCTGACGGGACGGACGGACCGGAAGATCCTGAACCACCTGCTGGGGGGGGACCTCACCCTGGAGTGGGGGAAGGACAATCATGTGTTCAAGACGGGGCCGGCGGTGGAGGTCTTCGAGGGGGAAGTTGCCGGGTAAAAAGGGCCACGAAACGAAAAACGAAAAGGACGAGGCCCGCCGGGGATGACTGATTCCCGCGCGGGCCTTTTTCTTTTCGTTTTTCGTTTTTCGTTTTTAGTTTTTAGTTTCCTGTCCCTTTTATTTCTTGGCCCCCAGCTTCTCAACCAGCCACCCCCCCTTCTGCTTGTTCGTCATCTCCTTCAGGATCGCCACCGCCCGCTTGCTCCCGACCCTCCCGTTCGACAGGTCGCGCATGACCACCCTCGCCCGGTGCGCCCGGTAGATCGACGCGAATGAGTCCGCCACCAGTTCCGTGGGCCCGGCGAGCCGCCTCAGCAGGCCCTTGATCCTCCCTTCCGGAGCGTCGTGCATCACCTGCTCCGCCGTCTTTTCCACCCCTTCCTCCGGCGTCTTCACCATCGCCAGCAGGTCGTTGATCACGCGCCGGGTGCCGAAGTCGAGGCTGGGATTCTCCTCGAAGAAGCGTTCGCAGCGCCGCCGGATCAGGTCCTTCTCGAAGTCCTGGAATTCGCCGCAATCCTTGATGAACTGCATCCCCTTGTCCTGCTGCGCGGCGTCGCGAGCACAGACCCGCTCGACCGCGCGATCGATGTCCCCCGCCCTGACCCAGCGCTCGGCGAAATCGAGGCCGGTGCCCTTGATGTTCTGCACCCCGAGAACGTGGACCCGCGTGTTCGGCGGGCACAGCGAGCCGACGTGCCGGATCAGGTCCGGCCCCTTGATGTAGTAGTTCCACACCGTGTGGATCGACGACAGGAACCACTCGCGGTACCACTTCCGGTGCCCCTCCAGCCACCCCGCCAGCCCCCCGGACTGGATCGCCGACTGCAGCCCGGCCTTGTGGGCCGAAAGCGACACGAACCCCGTGGCGGCGTCGCGGATGAAGCGGATGTCCTCATCCGCGGGCGTGACGCCGGGGACGGCCTGCCCCAGGGCGGCCGTCACCAGCGCCTCGATGTCGAGCGGGCAGGCCTCGAGGGCCGGCAGGATCTGCTCCTCCGGGACGCCGAGGATGTCGCCGCAGCGCCAGGCGAGTTCCTGGGTGGTGCGGCTGAGGAAGCGCAGGTTGGCGAGGTCGCGAGCGAGGACGTTCTCGAGGTAGCTGGCGTGCTCGGCGGGATCCGCCGGGAGCTGCAGACGCGCCAGGCGCGCGGCGAGCGCTTCCTCGATGTACCCATTGAGCCCGTTGAGGTTTGAACCGATGAGGACGAATTTGTGGCCGGCGAGGTCGTCCACGATGATCGACGCGAAGACTTTCGAGCGCGGGACGCGATCCGCGCGATTGTTGACGACCATCACCGTCCAGTCGCGCCGGTCGCCGTCGGGGTTGTCGAGCCGGAGGCGGCGCCAGTTGTTCATCGTGCCCGCGCGCTCGTTGGCGGAGCACCCGTTGGAAAACCGCAGCCTGCGGCCCCCGGCCACGTGCACCTCGGGGTACGTCTTGAGCACCCCCAGGTCGGGCACGACGTGGTCGGCAATCTCCTTGATCAGGAAGCCGTCCTCGATCCCCAGCTCGTGCCCGAGCTCGAACGCGAGCATCAGGTTCTTCGGGTGGACGTTGTACGGGAAGCGCTCCAGGACGTCGGGCGTCATGAGGTCCGCCAGCTCGCTCGGGGGCTCGATCAGCCTCGATCCGCGCTTCCGCGCAAACTCGCGGAGGACGGGCTGGAAATTTCCCTCGGTGTGGATGACGGTCGCGCCGAGGCCGATGAAATTGGAGATCGCCTCGGAGACCTCGAACCCGGAGGGACCCTGGATGTCCTCGTGGTCGGGGTAGGTGTTCGTGATCGTCGAGATGTCGTCGGTCATCCAGGACTGCTGGAGGATGCGCACGTAGTCCGCCTGGAGCGCCATGCACTCCCAGAGCATCACGTCCGCCTCCATGTTCGCCGCGATCTGGAGCACGTTCGTCTGCTCCCAGATCGTGGCCTTGTCGTGCGGCCGGAACAGGTAGAACTCGCGCGACTCCTCGTAATCGTGCGCCGTCACGAACATCGCTTCGCACCCCGTCGACTTCGAGATCATCCGGAAACCGAGCGCGTTGAAGAGAGCCGCCTTCTTGCGCTCGCTTCCCGACTTCCCGCGAGTCCCCCAGCCGCCGACGACCAGGGGGATCTGGAGACGGGCCCGGCGGGCGCGGTACTGGCGCCAGGTGAAGAAGAAGGCGATCCACGCGACGACCGCCATGACGAGGATGGCGAGCTGGAACAGGTTGTTGCCGGCGGGGCTGAACCAGAGTTCGCTCCAGTCGCGCCAGGATTCGAGGAAGCGGTCGAGGAGGTTCATGTGAGGAAGTCCTCGCCCTCGGTGCCCGGGGGTGCGGGCGGGGGGATGATGAAACCTTTGTCGGATTCGTCGGGAGGCGCGGACGGGGGGGAAGCGGGATCGGGCGGAGGTTCCGGGAGCGGGGCCGTGAGATCGTCGAGCGGGTCCCGGGGCATGTCGGCGGGGGGAAGCGCGAGTTCGTCGAGCGGGTCCCGGGGCATGTCGGCGGGGGGAAGCGCGAGTTCGTCGAGCGGATCCCGGGGCATTTCGGCGGGGGGAAGCGCGAGTTCGTCGAGCGGATCCCGGGGCATGTCGGCGGGGGGAAGCGCGAGTTCGTCGAGCGGGTCCTTCGGCGCCTCGGCTGGCGGCAGCATCAGCGCGTCCAGCGGGTCAACCGGGGGGGCGGCCGGCGAGTCGTCCCACGCGTCGAGTTTCGACCCGAGTTCGGACCCGGCATCGCCGCGAGACAGACCCGGCAGGCCCGCTTCCCCGGACGGCGGCTCCCCTGGCAACGCCATCAGGTCGTCGAGCGGATCGCGCGGCGCGGTTTCTCCGCCCAGGGCCAGGAATCCGGCATCCCCGGCGGGGGCCGCCGGGGCCTCGGGCTCTGCGGCGTACGCGGGCGGTGCAGCGTCCTCGGGCGGGGGCGGCGTGAATCCCTCAATCGCGGGAGCTGCCGGGTAAGCCTCCGCCTCGACCGGCGCAGACTGCCATTCGCCGGCCGGAGCTTCGGCCCCCTCCACCGGCGCCGGCGGCGGCGCGGCCGTGGACATGGGAGGCGCGACCGCAAAGTACGGCACCGCCAGGGAAAGCTCCGCCGGCGCGTGAGGCCGGAAGTCGACCTGGAATCCCATCGACCGCAGCTTCTCGATGTACGCGTTGGGCTGCGCTTCCGGGTTCCCGTAGCGCGCCTGCTCGCGAAGCGCCGCGAGGGCCGGGTAAACGCGCGCCATCTTCCAGCGCAGCTTCCAGAGCGCCTTGCGGCCCGCGGGGGGCGTGATGGAGACGATTCCTTCGCTGGCGAACACCTGGCACGGGCCAAATTCGAGCGAGTCCAGGAAATCGTCTGGCAGGGGGAGGAAGCGGCGCCAGCCGCCCTCCGCGGTCATCTGGACCGGCTCGCCGGGGACCTTCGTCTGCGACTCCTCGCCCAGCCCGTAAGCGTGCGCCCGGATCGTTCCCTCGTAACGCCGGGCCCGGACGTGCGAGTGGGCCTGCCGTTTGTCGGGCGCGGGGTTGATCGTCTCGTGGATCCATCTCCAGAGCCGCCAGCGCTTCTGGTGCCCTACCGTCACACGCCATCCCTTCCCGCGCTTCCTCGCGTAGAGACCGTAGTGCCGGCGCGAGAGCCAGGCGAGGAAGCGGCCGAAGATTTCGTCGGTGACGGCGGGATCGTCTCCGGCGACGTCGACCTGGTCCTCGCGGTTGCTTTCGTAGAGGACGGAGACGACCTGGTCGCGGAAGGCGGCGAAGCCCGGGAGTGCGGCGACGCGGACGCGTTCGAGCATGTCCTCGAGGGCGGAGCGGACGGGGAGGGACCAGCCCTTCTGGACGCCTTTTTCGAGGAGTTCGAGGACGAACTGTTCGGCGACCTTGGGGTCGAGCTGGCCGAAGCCGACGAGGTGTTCCAGGGAGTTGCCGGCGTGCTTCATGGCGACGACGAGGGGCGGGCCTTCGGTTTCGCGTTCGAAGAAGAGGCGCCATTCCTGGAGGGCGATGTCGGCGCCGCGCGGGAGGACGGCCCATTTTGCGAGGACGAGGTTCACGGTGGCGCGGACTTCGGGGCACGGGTCCCACTCTTCGCGCATGAGGAAGTGCTCGCGGAGGACGGGCCACGACGATTCGGGGTCGCGGTTCCCGAGGGCCAGGATGGCGCCCTGGCGGACGTGGGGACTGGGATCGGGGCCCACGAGCGCGGACTGGATGAGTTCCATCGCGCCGGCCTCGTCGAGAACTTCCTCGGCCTTTTCGACGAGGAAGCGGCGGACGAAGATGTCGTCCTTGATCCGGGGGTCGGGGGAGCGCAGGCGCTGGCGAGCCAGCCGGATGGCGTCGTGGGGGCTGGCGAGGAGCCACGCGTAGAGCGCGCCGCACTGGACCCACACGTCGGCCCAGGGATTCTGGGCTCGGACGGCCAGCGCGTGGAGAATCGCCGGGTCGATCACCACGCCCTTCTTGGGATTCTTGTGCGCCCGCAGAACGGCCACGACGGCGTCGATCCACTCGCGTTCGAGGTGGACCGGAAGGCGCTGCTGGATTTCCCGCTGGAAAATATCCGTGAAACCGGTCCGCTCCATCACGTCCGCCGCGGTCCTCCCCCGGTCCGGCCCGCATCGCGCCAGCGCGCGCGCGGCAAGGAAGACCAGCGTCTGCTGGTACCGGCGAGCCCCCCTCTGCGCCCGGCGCGCCAGCTCGAGAATCGCTTCCCAGTCCATGAAGCGCTTGAACGCCGCCTTGTCGCCCCGGATCTGGGCGGGAGTGCGGCGGAGGAAGCCGCAGGTCTCGAGGTAGATTGATTCGCGCTCGAAGGCCGACGATGCGAAGCGGAGCGCGGCCTCCTGGATGCCGAGATGGGACTCGATTTCCTGCACGCGATTCTCGGCGCGGTCGATGCACTTCACCGCCCCGGCGACCAGCGCGAGATACGGGTCGCGCTTCTGGAAGGGTTCGAGCAGGGAGAAGACGTTGCGGATGGCCGCGACGGCGCGCCCGAGGTGGCGGGCCATGAGCTTTCGCATGAGGGGGGGGACGGGGCGGAGGACTTCCTCGATGACGGCGTCGAGAGCGGAGCCGCTGACGGCGCGCGTATCGGGACCCTGCGGCAGGACTTTGGTTACGGTCGCCAAGAGGAGCGGCTTTGCTGGTAATCGAGGAAGCGGACGGAGTCGGGATCGACGTGATCGAGGCGATCGCCGGAGTGGCCGCCGAAGCGGAAGGTGAGGGTGAAGTGAGCGGAGCGGGCGTGGGTATCGGGGGACCAGCGGAAACCGGCTTCGGCGGACATCCAGGTCCCGGGGCCGAGCCAGCGTTCGTAGGCGAGGGAGAGGCCGAGGCCGCGTTCGGAGGAACGGCGGGCGCGGAAGGCGTCGTCGATGCGGATGATGCGGTCGATCTCGAGTTCGAAGAAACAGTTCTCGTAGTGGGCGCCGGCCTGGACGCCGTAGGTATAGCGGTCGGGTTCCCACGGTTTGAGGGTCGGTTCGGAGCGGGTTGCGGCGGTCATGTCCACGTACATATTTTGCCACGGGATGGCACGCAAGCGAGCCTCGAACGCGAGCCACCGGTAGTGGTCCGTGCGGTATTCGCTGTAGACCAGCGTGTGGGGAGGCCGTTCGGTCAATCCGCCGTCCTTGAGTGAGGACCACCAGTAGTTGAAGCTGCCGGAGAGGTAGAGGATCCACTGCTCGTCCAGCGGCTGGCGCCAGCGAAGGCGGACATCGGTCTCCCACGAATAGCCGTAGTAGCCGGCGCCGAGAGGCTGGCCCGCGTAGTCGAGGTCGATGCGATAGTCCAGGTCGGGCACGTCCAGGAAGTAATGGTGAAACCTGACCTGCGCCGTGTGAACGGGGTCGAATCCGGACTCCTTGAGCAGGGACGCGGAGAGACGCGTGTAGATCGACGTTTCGAAGGCCTTCCAGTGCACGCGGACGCCGCTTCGGATTTCATTCCGTTCGGAGTCCTCGTTGTAGGAGAGGCTTCCGGCGTTTCGGAGGTACCCCTCGGCCCACGTTTCGACCATTCCCGGGTATTCGACGAGTCGCCAGGATTCGCGGCGGCCGGGCGCCGGGGGAGGCAGGACGTCGGGAGCGGGCGGCGGCTGGGCTTCGCCCGCGATTTCGCCCTGGGGCGGCGGGGGCGGGACCAGTGCGGCAAGCGCGGCGCCGTCGACGGAGCGCACCGACAGTCGAACGAAGGCATCGTGCCCGAGTTCGAAGTCGGCGAACGCGGCGCCTGCCCGGGGAACTCCCTGGTAGAGCGTCCGCGCGATCGGCGCCGGGGCCGCCAGCCACTGCGCCGGGTCATCCGTCGCCCTCAGGTCCGTCGGGTCCCACGTCTCCAGCCGCGCCAGCGTCGGCCCGCGCACTTCGAATGACCGCTTCCCCGCCGACGCGCGATACAGCAGCCCCGACCGCTCCGGCTGCACCGGCTTCAGCCCGTCCGGTGTCTCGACCATCAGCCTCGCCCGCGCCCGCACGCGCGCCAGCGGCCGGTCCGAACCCACGCGAATCCCGACCAGCGCTTCCGTCCCGGACCCCGCCGCCACGGTCAGGCGCCGGCCGGTCTCGAGCGGACCGCTCTCGATGACCTTGCCGTCGCGCGTGAGTTCATAGAAGAGCGCGGGGCCGGAGACGTCGGCGGCCGCGACGATTTCGACATGAAGCGGGTCTTCGGCCTCGGAGCGGTGGTGCCATTCGACGGAGTCTTCGTTATCGAAGAGAACGGTGGCGGTTTCGTCGGGGAACGGGAAGAAGAGTGCGTTGGAGACGGCGATGGCGGGATCGTCAGGGAGGTCCTGGGAGATGCGGACGCGGCGGAATTCCGGGAGGTCGGCGGACAGGTCGACTCCGGTCCAGCGTGTGAGGATGCGGGAGAGGTCGTAGTGGGCCTGCCAGTGGGAGTTGCCGAGGCCGTCGGCGTGGGCCTTGATATAGAGATCGAGGGCGCGCACGACCCACTCGGGTTCGGAACCCGGCGCGCGGGTGATGACGGCGAAGAGGAGGTCGTCGCCGAGCGAGGTGAGGGACTCGATGTATTCGGCGCGCGCAAGGCGAGGCGCGGCGCCGGCCCGGCGGGATTCGTCGAGGCGCCGTTTGAGGTCGGCGACGAGGCCGGCCTTCGGATCGGGTGCGAACGCGGGGAGATCCGGGGGCGGCGGGAACGGAATCTCCGCCGGCCGGGCGCCGGCGCGGGCGTCCCAGGCCATCCACACAGGCCCGGCCAGGCGGCGGACCGACAGGTAACCGGCGCCAGCCAGCAGCCGGACCCGGACGAGCGACTGCCCTGCCGGGGCTATGACGCGCCATGCATCGACCTTTCCGGGCGCAGCCCACGGCAGCCGCTCGCACAGGACGTTCAGCGCCGGCTCGCTCGCCAGCACGTCGTGCGTCCCGATCCCGGGAAGCCCCTCGACAACCAGCCGCGCGGGAGCGGCATCGCGCCGGGCGAGACCCGCTTCGACCGCATGCGCGGAACGCCAGTTGAATTCGTAGACCTCGGGGCCGGGAAGCGCCAGGGACAGTTCGGCGCCCTCGGTCATCCACGTGGCTTCCCACGCCCCGTAACGGCCCGCGAGGCGGACGACGGGCGGGGTGGCGAGGACCTCTTCGCTGCGGAGGTCGCGCGCCCGTTCGAGGGGGGCGAGGACGCCGCGGGGTGGGGGCCAGTCGGCGGTGCCGGCGTAGGGAAGGACGAGGCGGGCCTGAAGAGCCCAGTCGGCGAAGCGGGCGCCGCGGCCGAAGAGGTAGCGGGAGGACGCGAGGAGGGCCTCGTTTTCGCAGCGTTCGGCGATTCTCGCGAGGGTCGGCGCGACTTCGGTCGCGGGGTCGAGCCTGCGGAGGCGGAGGAGGTCGGTCATCACGGCCATGAGCGGGTCCGACGGATCGCCGGGGGGCGCGGGCTCGTCGATGGCCACGGCGACCAGGCGCTCGAGGTCGGTCGAGGCGTCCTCGGGTTCCGCGCGCGCCTGGCGGAACCACGCGCGGGCCGAGGGGAGGTCGTCGGTCCCGAGCGAAGCGACCGCGGCGAGCAGGAACAGCTCCCGCGACCGGCCGCCGGCGCGGATGATCTGCTCGACGCGTGAGCGCAATTCCAGGTCGTCCCCCGCGCGGAAGGCGACGACGGCCAGCGCGAGCGAAACGCGGTCGCGGTCGAGCGAGTTTTCCGGGAAGAGTTTCTCGGCGGCCTCGAGGTCGATGACGGACTGGCTGCGGCCGAGCCGGAACATGAGCCGGGCGCGGGCCTCGAGCGCCGCGGCGCGAGCAAGCTCGTCAGGCGCCTGCTCGATAGCCAGCGTCGCCGCCGCGGTCTCGCGCGCTTCCCGCGGATCGCCGGTCACGCCGTCCGGGGGATCCCACAAACCCGACGGGGGAGCCAGCCGGCTCGATCCGGCCGCGCGGCGGATCAGCAACTCCGCGGGCGTCGAGCCGATCGCAAGCTCCGACACCGTCGCATAGGACTGCCACTCGCGCGGCGCTTCGATGCGCACCAGCGCCGGTCCCGCCGAAACGAGCACCACCCCGGAAACCGCGGGCCCGGGCGCATAGGTCTCCACCGGCGGCCCCGGCGCAGAGTCGCGGTCCCCCGTCTCCCCTTCCGCCCTCGAAATCCACAGCAACCGACGCCCGGGCAATTCATCGGGCCCGACGTACATCGTGAAGGGCACGTCCATGTCCGTCGTGGCGCGATCGCCGCGGGCGGCGACGGCGAAGCGGTAGCGGATCAATCCCGCGCGCTCGAAATTCTCGCCGCGGAACGTTGCGGACGGAAGACTGCCCGCGGGGCCCAGGAGCGGGAACAGGTCCGTGAGGACTCCCCAGCGCTCGGTAACGTCGCCGGTGCGCTTCACGGCATCCGGCACGTCCTCCAAACGGGCATCCATGCGTCGTTCAATCGACGCGGCGCCGAAGACGACGTTGTTGCCGCGCCAGAGGAAGACGCGGTCGCCATGTTCCACGGGCCGGGCTGAGAGCGCTTCACCTGGAAGGGCATCGCCAAGGGCGAGGAGGCCGAGGTTATGGGCATCGCGGAAGCGGATGCGGCCGAAGCCGCGTGCGCCGGGTGCGGCGCGATTGACTTCGAGGGTTACGGGTGGGAGCCAGTCGGCGGCGGGCAGAATCTGGAGGAATCCCTCGCCGGTTGCGACGGCGCGGAAATCTTCTGCGCGGGAGACGTACCAGGGGCCCGACCCTGAGGACGAGCGGGCGTTCAGCCAGGCCGACAGGGCATCGCCGCGCAACGACCGGTCGCCGGCCTGCGCGACCAGCGGCAGAATCCACCTCCGCCCGCCGACGGTGGACCCGATGGTTCCGAGTTCGGCCCAGGTCCCGAAGACTTCGCGGATCGAACGGGCCTCGACGTCGCGCAGGAACCGTCGCAGGACGCGCGGCTCGGCGGACACCGGCCACGCGCGCATTCTCTCCAGCGGCCGCCGGCCGATGCACCATGCCGCGAGCGCATCGACGAAGTCCTCCGGCTCCGCGGGCGGATCGTCGAAAATCCACTGCGCGATCTGCGAGGCCATCCCGTCGCGGCGCGTATCGAGCGCGTAGCGGAGCAGGGTCAACCGGGCCTCGGCCGCCAGGTCCCCTCGCAGGTCCGGCATCCGCCGGGCCAGCCGGGGCGCGGCGAAGTCCGCGGCGGCGACGTCCCCGATCAGAAGCGCCAGGTGCAGATGCCTCCAGACCATCCAGTCGGCGCCCGCCGGCGGCTCAAGGCCGCCGTCCACCGACTCCGCACGATCGACTTCCCGGCGCAGTTCGTCCATCGCGCCGCGCCAATCCCCGTTCAGCTCCCGCTGGACCGATCGCGCGGCCCGCGCGCGGGCGTCGTCACCTTCCACCTGCTCCAGCGCCCGGAACGGCGACCGGTGCTCGCGCTGCTCGATCGACTCCAGTTCCTGGATCAGCGTGTACACGGGCCGCTGGGAACTGACGCGGACCTTCCACGTCCCCGGCGGCACATTGAAGCGCAACTCGCGCGGCGACGACACCAGCCAGCGGTCCGGCGGCTTTCCTCCCGCGAGAAAATCCTCTCCGTCCCAGATCCGCGACGTCTCCTCGACGTCCGCGCCCGGCCACCCCCGCAGCCGCAGCGTCGCTTCCCCCACCGAAACCGTGACGTCCAGGCTCCCGAGATCTTCCGCCGCCTTGACGCGCACCGAGGACCTGGCGATCACCCGCAGGACACAAGGCCCGTCGATTTCGACGTCGCGGGTTTCGGCCCGGCGCCAGGGGCGGCCCATTTTGTCCTTGAAGCGCGGCGCGCTGCCCTCGTCCGATTCGTGAATGCGGGAGTGTCTCCAGACCGGCGCACGGGCCTGGAGGTCGGAAGCGCACCAGGCGATGCCGCGCAGCCGGCGCTCCGGCTCGGAATCCTCTTCCGGTCCCCAGGGCAGGAGCATGCGTTGTGCGCGCAGGAAGCGGCCGACATCGCGGCCGGGAAGCGTCTGCGGGTCGTCCGGCGCGGGCCAGGGATCGCCGGGGGACCCGGCCTGGCGCACGGCGCGCTCGATGCGCTCCCAGGACTCGTCGTCGGTCACGCGCTCGTACCCGTCCAGTGCGAATCGGTAGAGCGCGACGTTCTTCGCAACGCAGCGCACGCCGACCCAGTCGGCGTCCTGCCCCGGCGCCAGCTCGGCCCGCGCTTCCCCGGAACGTTCGCGCCACGGCAACCGCTCGGCGAGAAGAGCCGCGCGCGGCGGCGGCATCCCGACGTGGTCGGGGCGCGGTCCGACCTCGAGCGACCCGCGCGTGACCGCATGCACTTCCAGCGCGGACCCGGGCGGCTGCTGCCCCTCCGCCGGCACGACGCGGAAACTTTCGAACAGCCGCGCTTCCGCAAACCACCACTCCCCCGGCGCCAGTTCCACGATCCCGTCGTCCGCGTCCTTCCCGCGCAGCGGCTGCGCCTTCTCGTCGGGCGCCGGCCTCCACACCCAGCCATCCACGAGACGCTGCCAGCGTTCGGAATACCCCTCCGGAACGGGAGGCGGCTCCGCCCCGGCGGCGGCGGCCATCGCCGCCAGCGCCGTCAGGACCAGCCATGTTCCGCGTGAGGTCCGGCCGCGCGTTCGCGGAGAGGCCGCGCGGTCCACTTCTCGAGGTGCGATGACCGCAATTCTATCAGCCTTCCTCCGCCTGCCCGGAGCGACGTACCTCCGGGAAGCGGATTGTGCGGGTTCCCCCCGGCGGCCTTTCGGAATACGATAGGAGTCGTCGCCACGCCCGAATTCCGGAAGGAGCCCAGCCATGGCCACCCCCATCATTGCGCGCGACATCATGTCGCAACCCGTCCAGACGATCTCCCGGACTTCCTCGCTGCTGGATGCCGCGAAGTTCCTGCTGAGCCACAAGTTCTCCGGCGCGCCGGTCGTGGACGAATCGGGAAAAGTGGTCGGCATCATCACCTACCGCGACATGACCCGGTTTCTCCTCGAACCGGCACTTCGCTCGACCGCCGTCCCGTCGGCCGTGGCCAATCCGCAGAATCTCAAGGTGACGGACATGATGACGCCGCACCCGCTATCAGTCCGCCCCGGCGACCTCATCGAGGAGTGCCGGAACTTCATGCGCCGGCACAAGACACACCGCGTCCTCGTCCAGGACGAGGCCGGGAAACTCGTCGGAATCGTGACGTCGGTGGACATGATTTTCCGCACCGGCACCGGCGTGTGACGACCGCCTTGCCCGTAGAATGCCCCACGGAATGACGCTTCCACTCCCTTTCACCGGTCCCTGGCTCCTCGCCCCCATGGAAGGTGTCACGGAGCCCTGTTTCCGCGACGCCGTGCTCGAGCGCCACGACCCGCGCGACCTCGGCGGCGCGTTTACCGAATACGTGCGCGTCAGCCACAGGCCCATTCCCCAGGAAAAGCTGGCCGAACACCTCGGCCCGCGCCGCTTCCCCCAGCCCGTCGGACTGCAGATCATGGGAAGCCAGCCAGGGCCGATCGCGGAGACCGCCGACGCCGCCATCCTCGCGGGCGCGCCGCTGGTCGATCTCAACTTCGGCTGCCCGGCGAAGGGAGCCTACGTCGACTGCGCGGGGTCAGCGCTTCTGGATTACCCCGAACGGGTGCAGGAATTCGTCCGCGTCTGCGTCGAGGCCGCGGCCGGCCGCGTGCCGGTGACGGCGAAGATGCGAAGCGGCATTCGCGACGACAGCCGGCTGGAGGAGGTGGCGAGGGCGGCGGAGGCGGGGGGCGCCGCGATGATCACGGTGCACTGCCGGACGCGGGACGAGGGGTACCAGGACTGCGCGGACTGGCGCCGGGTGGCGCGTGTCGTGGCGGCGGTGCGGGTGCCGGTGTGCGGAAACGGAAGCGTGCGGAGTCATGCCGACCTCGAGCGGATGCGGCGAGAGACCGGCTGCGCGTACGTCATGGTCGGGCGCGCGGCCCTGGCCGACCCCTGGATCTTCAGCGGCCGGCAGGTCGGCGCGGCCGAGGCTGCCCGCTTTCTCCTCGATTACGCCGAACACCTGCGCGTTCGGAAGAACTACCACGCGAAAGGCATCATCGGTCGCATCCGGCAGCTGCTGGGATACTGGAAGGCGGGGAATCTGCTGAAGTACCCGGACGGCAGCCTGTCCCGGAAGGCCGCGAAGAACCGCTGGATTTCGGAACGCAATCCCGAAGTGGTGCTGGAATGGCTGAACCAGGCCGCTGCGGATGTGGAAGTCCCCCGCACGGCGAATTCCGCCACGGAATGCGCTCCTTCATGAAGCGGTCTTCCGCCGGGGGGCCGGAGGGAGCCCTTCACGCCCGGAATCCGCACCGCGGCCGGTACGACTTCGCAACGCTCATCGCGGCCTGCCCGGAGCTCGGCGGGTTCGTGCGACAGAACCCTTCGGGCGAGCCGACCATCGATTTTGCCGACCCCGACGCCGTCCGCGCCCTCAACCGGGCGCTTCTCGCCGCCCTTTACGGCGTCGCCCGCTGGGAACTGCCGCCGGGTTTTCTCTGTCCGCCCGTCCCCGGCCGCGCGGACGCGATCCACCACCTCGCAGACCTCCTCTCCGGCGGAAACGCGGCGCGGATCCCGAGGGGCGGAAGCGTCCGCGTGCTCGATATCGGCGTCGGCGCGAGCTGCATCTACCCGCTGATCGGCCATCACGCGTACGGCTGGAGTTTCGTGGGAAGCGAGATCGACGCCGAGGCGCTCGCCTCCGCGCGGCGCATTCTCCGCGCCAACCCGGAATTCGCCGCGGCCATCGAACTCCGCCGCCAACCCTCCCCCGGCTCCGTCTTCCGAGGCGTGGTCCATCCCCGTGAACGATTCCACCTCACTCTCTGCAATCCTCCCTTCCATGCGTCCCTCAAAGAGGCGAGCCGCGGCTCCCGGCGCAAGTGGGCCAACCTCGGCCGCGCTTCCCGCAGCGACCGCTCGGAACCCGCGCGCAACTTCGGAGGGCGCGCCGCGGAGCTGTGCTGCGCCGGAGGGGAGGAAGGGTTCGTGGGCCGCATGATCGCGGAGAGCGCCGAAATCCCGGCGGCCTGTTTATGGTTCAGCACGCTCGTTTCGCGCGAATCTCACGTGGCGCGTGCGCTTCGGTTGCTGGAGCGCGCCGGCGCGGCAGACGTGCGCGTCCGGGAAATGGTGGCGGGGCAGAAGACGTCGCGGCTCCTCGCGTGGACGTTCATTCCGGCGAGGGAGCACGCAGGCTTCCGGTCGCTCGAGTGAAGCGGCACGGGCGCTCGCGCTTGCCGTCGTGCGATTTCCAAGTCAGGATGCCGCCCGTGAAACGTCCTCTCCGGACCGTCCCGCATGGCTAGACCGCCGTCCACCCCGGCCATCGCCCTTCTGCACGATGAAATCGTCCGGCTCATCAAGAACCGGCCGCTTCCCTGCTCCCCGTGTCCCCACCAATCGGCGTGCTGCGCGTACGGGACATCGCTGACGCCGCGCGAAGCGAAAGTTCTGCTGCGCGCGCACGGGCCGGAGACGGTTTACCTGACGCGCTGGAAGGAGTGGCGTACGCGGGTCCGCGGCGGGCGCTGCGTTTTCCTTGTCGAGAACTCCTGCACGCTGCACGACTCGCCGAGCTATCCCGCCGTCTGTCGCGGCTTCCCTCTCACGGACGGATCCGGCAAGAAGCCGTACGGTCCGTACACGGACATCTGCCCGGAACTCGTGGCCCCGCCGAAGAAGCTGCAGCGCGCCGTGCCGAACGGCGCGAAATCGCCGCGGTAAAAGGCACCGTGCCTTGTCTCCTACTTGCTGGAGCGTCTCGATTTTGTGCGCTTCTTCTGCTCCCGGCGGCGGATTCTCAGGTTATCCCGCCGTGCGCGCGCGGCGGGACGGCTGTCGCGGCGAAGGCTGGCCCGTTTGGGTTCCTTTCCGGATTCGGGCTTGTCCGACATGAGATTTCTCCGATGAGTGGTTCGCGCGCGCCAGGGCCTGGACTGCAGAATACAACCTGGACCGGTTCCACGCTGCGCCCGAGTCGCCGCAACGGTGCTTCATTCCGTGAAGAACGCTATCGTGCCGGCATGGCGAACCGGAACGCGCTGCTCTCCCCCGCGACACGCCGCGTCATTGCCGATGTGTTCGCGCGCCTCAACTACGCGTCGCTGGGCCGCATCTATTGTGAAGACGGCGGTGACGCATTCTGGCGGGCGAAGCGAGGGCCGTGCGAACTCCTGGGAAACCGCGCCGCGGTCGCACTGCGGAAACGGTTGATCCGGGGTGGACGCAGCCTGTACGTCGGCGCCGGCGTGGCGGAGATTCCAGTCCTCGTCATGGAAACCCTGGAACTGGGCCGCACGGTGGAGCCTTACAACCTCCGGAAATCCGAGGTATCCGTGCTGAATCGCGCCTGTCGCTCCGTTCCCCTCACCTTCCGGGCGGTGGACGCGGCCCGCGCAAAAGATCGCTTCGACCATCTGTGGATCGTCAGCGTGCTCAACGACCCCGAGCGCTTCCCGAACCTGTCGGACCTGTCCTACGGAAGGGCGGATCCGCTTGTTCTCGACGCGGTGAAGTTCAACATGGAGCGGCGCGCCGTGCGCAGGCTGGTGGAGAGGTGCATGGGGAAGATGTCGTTTCCGGGCCTCGTCACCACAACCCCCGAGGAGGCCCCCTGGATTGCAGAGTGGTGCCGCCGGGGTGGGGTTGCCTGCGTGGCCGAAAAGCGCGTCTACGAAACCGCGCTGGTGGGCGACCCGATCTGCTTCATCCACGTCGGGGCCTGAAGGGTCTCCCTTCGCGCATGGACAGGAATTGGAAAACTCCGCAACTGGCTGGCTGAAATTTCCCGCCAGAATCGGCCCGGGGCGGAGGGGCGTAAAGGCCAATCCGGCATCGCAGGACCCCGGAAGGCAGGAGCCCGCCGTACGGCGGCCGATCGCGCCAAGTCCGCCGCGAGCGACGCCGCGGGAACGCGCGCGCTCGCGTTTCAGGCGTCCGGTTCGCCCGGGCGGCCCCGGTTTCATGTTCCGTCGCTCGCGGAAAGCCGGGCCATCTCAGATGAATGCCAGATGAATTCGGACGGAATCGCGGCTCGATGCTTGCAGCACCAATCAGCAGACCGACAGGGAACGACACCCAGAAAGGAGGACGTCATGAAACGCTTCATTTTGGCACTCGCGGTGATCGTGGCGCTTGCCCTGCCGGACGTTGGCTTCGGATGCCCTCCTCCACCGGCACCGGGTCACGACGGCCCGCCTTCTGGTGACGGGCCTGGATGTGACGATGACCAGGGAGAGGACAACAACGACCAGGGCGAAGACAACAACGACCAGGGCGAGGACGATAATGACCAGGGTGAGGATGAGGACGGCGGATGCCACCATCACCCTCCCAAAGGTCAGGACGTCGCCAGTGACGACGTAGTCATGTAGGAGTATGGTCTGTTTCCCGCGCCGCCGGATCTTTGGCCGGCGGCGCGCTGCATCGGGGAGGCCCATTCACGTCGCCCCGATCGGCCGGAGCTTCAGGTCGGGTGGCGGGAAGAGCCGGCCCCGCGATCCTCGGAAAGAGAGATGGTTGCAGGATCCTGATTTCGTGTAAGCCTGAGGAGGCATCCATCCCCGCGGAACAGATACTTGTCCCCGGCGGCCCACCTCTCGGAGACTTGCTGCATGGCGCCCGCGGGCACTCGCCTCAAATTTGTGCTCGCGGCCGGCCTCCTCGCCACCCTCGGCGGAATCCTGGCCCTGTCGCCTTCCACCCGTGACTGGGTGTCCACCGGCGCATCCCTCCTGGCGCGCGGCGACGTGCAGCAGCTCAAGGCCTGGCTGCTCTCCTACGGCGCCTGGGCACCCGTGGTTTCAGCCCTGCTCATGATCCTCCAGTCCGTCGCCGCGCCTCTCCCCGCCTTCGTCATCACGTTCGCCAACGGCCTGCTCTTCGGTACCTGGTGGGGCGCGCTCCTCTCCTGGTCCAGCGCCCTGGCGGGCGCCTCGCTGTGCTTCTTCCTCGCCCGCGCCCTCGGCCGGCCCGCGGCGGAGAAGCTCGCCGGCGGCAGCAGGGCCCTCGCCCTGTCCGACAGATTCTTCGAGCGCCACGGAGACCGCGCCGTCGTCGTCGCGCGCCTCCTCCCCTTCGTCCCCTTCGATGTCATCAGCTACGGCGCCGGCCTCACCCCCATGCCCTACTGGAGATTCCTCATCGCCACCGGCATTGGCCAGCTTCCCGCCACCCTCGTCTACTCCTGGCTCGGGCAGAACATGTCGGGAAGCGTCCGCGCGGTGTTCTGGAGCTTCCTCGGCTTCCTTGCCATCGCCGTGGCCGTCTCGATGCTCAAGTCCCGCCAACCTGCGGCCCCTGCGGACGGCGCTCCTCCGCAGGACGAATCCGATGGGCCCGCCTGAGAACGTGAGCAGAATCCTCGGGCGAACGGCGGCAGAGCCCGAGAAAGAACCGGCGCGTCGGGCGGAGTCGGCCCGCCACAGAAAAGCCTCTCAAACCACCGTCACTGGGCCGACGCAGCCTGACGCGCAGGTTCTTTCTCGGGCTCTGGCGCTACTTCTTCCTCACCTCGTCCACGTCCGACAGCGCCCCCCCCTCCAGCCCCATCCGGTACAGGTGCACCGCGTCCCCCTTCACCACCCCGCCCTTCAGCCTCCCCCTCACCAGCTTCGCCCCCGCGAACTTGTCCAGCTCCCAGGCCATCCGGAACACCGGAATCCACGCCGCGCCATCCGCCCCCGTCCGCACCGAGTCGTTGCCCGCACTCGGGCTCACCCAGTGCCGCTCGCTCGTAACCGGCAGCCACTGGTCCTTCCCGTCGCGCGTAAAGAGCCCCTCCCACTCGAACGTCCACGCGCCCCACTCCGGAAGGCGGCGGCGTGAAGCAAGGACCTCGAGGATGAGTTGTTCACTTTCCCTCGGGGCCTCTGCTTCTACGAGAATCTCCCCGTCGCCGGGAGCCTGCCAGACCGCGCTGATCTGGCGGTCTCCCTCGGCCGGGAGATCCACCGTGCGAACCTGCCAGTGCCCGCACCGGTACGCCGGGACGTCGCGGCCAGGACGGACGATCACCGTGTGCGGGCCTGCGGCAAGCGACGGGATCGACAGTTCGCCGCGGGTCCGGAAGATCGTCTCGGTGAGGACGAGCCGCCCGTCCACCGTGACCTCCACGGTCGCAGCGCGCGCTCCTTCGATCGCCACGTCTTCAAAGGCAAGCCGCACAGACCCGAACTTCGCACGCCCCAGCGCGTCCCCGACAACGCAGGGCATTTCGTGGCCGAGCGGAAGCGGGCGCCAGAGCGGCCCGGGCTTCTGGCCGGGCTTCCGCCACGCGGCGGGCCGGGACAGCTCGATCTGCTCGGTGGCGCCGAGAAGCGTGAGTTCGACCGGCACGAGCGGCAGATCGGGAAGCTCGCGCGAGGCGCCTTCGGAGTATTCCCACGGCGTCGTCCACGTCGCCCGCGTCGGCCACAGGTAATCCGGCCGCGGCTCCTCGTCCCACAGCCCCGTCGCCCGGCGCGTCCGCGTCATGAACGCCGTGAACGGGAACGCCTCGAGCGACCCCGTCGTGTGGATCGCCACGTGCCGCGGCGGCCCCGCCTTGCGCTCCCACATGATCCAGAAGCCGTCGCTCCACGCCCTCACCGCCGCATCGCTCCCGCCCGCAGGAATCACCAGTTCCACGCTCCGCGACGTCCAAAGCGCCGCCCGCGGCCGGTCCGCGTCGAATGTCCTCGGGTCCCGGATCCACTTCATCTCGATCCGCACTGTCGTCCGCCCGCCGGGCCCGCCCACGCTCGCTTCCAGGAACTCCGACGGCGGCGTCGTCGTCTCGTCGGGCGCTTCCCAGAGAAGCCGGAACCGCGCAATCTCCTCATCGAGCCCGGGATTTCGGTACGTATCGTCGATCGCCGGCACCATCCGGCGCCAGTCGTCGCGCGATTCGGTGACGGGCAATGGAAGCGGCTTGGGGGCGCCGTAGCGCTCGAGGGTCACGAGGATCGGCCCGGGGCCGGCGGACTGGACGCGGGCGCGGAGTGCGACGCAGTCGGCGGGGATTGCGACGGTCCAGTGGTCGAGAAGCGGCTCGAGCGCGAGGAGAGACGGCCCGCGGCCGGGGACGATCGCCTCGAAGACGAGGTCGCGCGAAGGATCGCGGCCCGGGGCCTCGATGCCGAGGCGCTTGCCGCCGAGTCCCTCCGTGCGCCAGGTCCAGGTGGTGCCGCTGTTGATCGCGCGGCCGCCGAGGCGGGAAACGCCCATGGAAAGCCACGCCCCCCCTGACTGGGGCCGGACCCGGACGATGTAGTCGCCCGCCGGCAGGTCCGCGCCGAAGTGCAGGCGCGACTGGAGCGTGCTGCCTGCGAGCTTCGGGCTCGCGTCCACGAACGTCACCTGCTCCCCGGGGGCGTCGGCACCGACGATCCGCCGGCGCGGCTCCGTCCGCTCCCCCGTCCACGCCCTTCGCCTCACCGCCCACGACGGCGCCTCGATGTCCACATCCAGCGGCGACGGCGCTTCACCTTCGAACTGGATGTTCAGCGACACCCAGGTCTCGACGCCGTCGTGCGTGACCTCGAATTCCGCGGGGATGTCGGGAAGTGCGCGCCACGCGCGGCGCATGAGGCTGGCGAAGCGCGGGTCGGGGTTGGGGTCGTCCGGCACGGGGCGGTTTACGAAGGCCGCGCCGTCGGGCCACGCGCCTTCGACCCAGGGCTCGCGCGCGTAAGTGCCGTTGGGGTTCCGGACGAGCAGGTCCACCGGGTCCGGCAGCCCGGGCTCGTGGAGCACGGGCACGGGGGGCTCGTCCTTCCGGAGCGGCCTGTACGCGGACTCCGGCCACGGCGCGCTCCACGGGAACAGCCGGTTCCGCGAAATCGCCCCGCGCGGCCTCGCCGGCCACAGCGCGAGCGCGCTTCCCGCATGCCTTCGCGGTAGGGAGGCCTCGCGGTCCCAGAGGGCGTCGGCGGAGGTGGCGCCGCGGAGGGGCGCGCGCACGGCGGGTGCGGGCAAGTCCACGACGATGGCCGCGCCGGCCGCGCGCAGCTCGCCCTCGTTGGACGGCCGCAGGTAGTGCCAGACGCGGGTGTCGTCCGGCGGCTCCGGGTCGATGAAACACAGCGTCCGGTCGGGCGTCTCGCCGGGAACCAGCATCACCGGCCTCATCTGCGGCAGGGTGTGAGTCGGCAGGAAGAGCGCCGGGCTCTCGGCGCGGACCTCGACGACCCGGGCTTCGTCGGGGATTTCGATGAAGAGCTGGCCGGCCCCGGTCAGGACCCATGGCTGGCGGAAGTCAGGTTGGGGCGTTTCCTTCCCGCCCGGGGCCGTCGCGGAAAGGCCTTCGAGCAGCGCGCTCCATCCTTCGGGGACGCGTTCCAGGTCCGAAGGGGTCAGGGGCACTTCGATGCGCTCGTCGGAAATGGCGAGTCGTCCGGCGCCGACGATGCGATAGCGTACGGTCACGGACGAGGGCGGCGGCTCGCCGGGCCGCGAGAGGGCCCGGACGCGCAGCTTGACGATCGCCCCCGTGGCCGCGGCGCCCGGCGACCAGTCGAATCGCAGGATGTCGGACCCCGGCGTTCCCGCCGGGCCTTCCATCGGAGACGACCCAAGCCTCCCCGCGAGCCCGAACCCCGCGCCGGCCGCCCGCAGCGGCGCGACCTGGTCCAGCGGCCCGATGAACCAGCCCACGGCCGGGCCGGAGGCGGGCGCCACCCACAGCTCCGCCGAGCCGTCCCCCGCGCTGTACGCCAGCCTCACCTCCGCCTGCCCGCCCGTCGATTTCCTCACGACCAGCGTCGCCGGCGGCTCCAGCCGCTCCTTCCACACCGCCGCACCCGCGACGAGCCGGACTCGCGACGATTCAGCAAGCCTCCCCGGCACCCGCTTCTCGACCTCCACATCCCCGGCCCCGCACGTCTCCACCCTCAGCTGGTACTCCCCCGCACTCGCCACTTCGAACGCCAGCGGCTTCCCCGGTCCCACCTTCAGCCCGGGCGCCCGCTCCGCCACGACGTCATCCCCCTCCTCCGGTGTCTCCGTCTCCCCGGGCTGCACGTCCCGCCGGAACAGGTGCACCGGTTTCGCCGTCCCCGACGCCGCCACCGTCAGCCACTTCCACCCCGTCAGCCGGTCGATGACTTCCTGCGGGGCGATGGTGCTGGGAAGCGCCGTGCGCGACTCGAGGCGCTGCTCGCGCGACTGGAGCAGGGAGGATTCCTGGTGAATGGCGCCGGGTTGCAGCTGGGTGCGGGTATAGAAGCGGACGAACGCGGGGAGAGTGCGGGGTTCGACGAGGGTGAAGGCGACGCGGTCGGTGCCGGGGGGAAAGTCGTCGCGGCGCAGCGTGAGGTTACGGGGGCCGGCGAGGGTGAGGCCGCCGGGGAGGAGGTACCGTTCCATCGAGTCGGCGCCGACGGCGACGACTTTCTCCGAAATCGGGCGCCGCCAGCCCGAGATCGCGAGGATCTTTCCCGAGCGGTCGAACCACTCGAGCTTGAGCTGCACGTCGGTCTTGGGCGCGTTGTTGCGGACGATGACCGAGGCGATAAGCCGGTCGGAGACGTCGGAGGCCGAGACGAAGACGCGGTCGCCGGGGACCATTTCGTAGAAAAGACGGCGGCCGAGCAGCTCGGCCTCTTCCTTGGCGACGGCCTTGTCGCGGACGTAGAGCTGGAACACGGCGGCGGCGGTCCCCATGAAGATCAGGGCCGCGAGGGAAGCGAAGCCCAGGCCCTTGAGGGAGAGCTTCCGTTTCACGACGGGGCGCGCGTCGAATCTCATGCGTCCCTCCGGTCGCTGGGGGGAGTGGCCGCCGGGTGGCTCTTCGTCATTTCCGCCTCCCGACGAGGTAGAAGCGCCGGAGCCGCAGCAGCTCGTCGATGGTCTCGGCCCGGCCGGAATCCCCCAGCTCCTGCCCACGAACCACGGTCGCCGCAAGGTTCACGATGGCCGCTTCCGATCCGTCGGGGGAAGCGAACACGAGGATGGGGGATTCGGCGTCGGCGTCGATGACGAGGAAGTCGCGCCAGCCGGATTGACGCGCTGCGTCAATCCCGGCCAGCAGCTCCGCCAGGTTCCCGGACCGCGCAAACCGCGCCATCCCGTCCAGCGCCGCCCCCAGCGTCTCGGGAGCCTGCACCACCGGGGAAAGGCTCGCTTCCCGCCACCACCCCACCACCGACGTCCCGCCGTCCCCGACCCCGAACTGCCGGAGCGCCGCGATCACCGCCGGGTCGTCCTTCGGCCCGCGCAGCGTGCGGCGCACGTCCGGGTCGGCCCAGAGGCCCGAGATTCCCTCGTAGCGGAGGAAGCGGCGGTAGCGGGACTGGAGGGGGGCGCCGATGTCGTAGCCGCCGGCCTCTTCGGGCCCCTGGACCCGGACCGTCCAGCCGAGCGTGTCGAAGATCCGCAGCCAGGGCGCAGTTTCCGCGGCGGCCGCTTCCCTCGTGGGCAGGATCACGTCCGGCGGCACCAGCACGCCGTCGTTGCCGTCCTCGGGAAGGCTGCGGCCGCGGACCTGGAGCACCAGCGGCGGCTCCGTCCCCGCGACGCTCGCGCGTTCGACCAGGACCTGGTGGGCGATGTGGAACAGGCTCATGCGGTCGAGTTCCTTCGAGGCTTCCGCGGAGAGGACGCCGGAGTCCGAGGCGCCGAGTCCCGCGATCGTCAGCGCGCGGCACTTGCCCCCGAGGTACACCTGCGTGCCCAGCCGGTGCGAGTTCGGGTACTTGCGCGGGCTCGGGACCTCGACGTGCAGTTCCCGCCAGTCGCCGAGCCCGAGGACGACCGCTCCGTCCAGCTCGAGGTCGCCTTCGCGGTTCCGCAGGATCAGGAACTTCCGCTCGCCCCCCGGCTCGACCAGGTACTCCATCTCGAGCCCGAGCACGCGCGCCAGGTAGTTCACCGGTGAAAGCTCGACCGGCCCGATCGGCTGCGTCCGCGAAACGTCCTGCGCCGCCACCAGCAGCCGCACCAGCCCCGCCTTCAGCACGATCAGCCTCGCCTTCGTCCACTGCGTCGGCGACACCGTCAGCCCCGGCTTGCGCGACTGCATCACATCCATGTACGGCCCCAGGTACCGCTCCAGCGGCGCCATCGCTTCCCCCACCTTCCCCGCATCCGGGACGAGGGCGACGAGGAGGTTGGAAGCGGCGCTCAGGTCCAGCCGCAGGCGTTCGTAGCCGCCGCGCGCATGGGCGGCGATCCAGCGGTGGCGGGGAACTTCGATGCGCGCAGGCGCGTAAACCTGGAGCGACGGCACGACGCGCCGCAGGTCCGCTACCGACAGGGCGTCGTCCGGCAGCATCCCGTGCACGTCCAGCGAAGGCACCCCCCGCGACAGCCCTTCGATCTCGATCGCCGGCCGAAGGGGCAGGGTCCGCAGGGCCCAGGCGGTGAGCGAATCGAAGTGAGGTGCAGCGGCGATGTCCGCGTTGCGCGCGCTGTTGGAGACGACGATCACGGAGGGCCGGATGGACTTCGTGAGGGCGGAGGCCGCGAGAAAAGTGGGAAGAGGTTCGCCGCCGGGGGCGGTGAGAAGCATGGTGCGCGTGCCGGGGGCGAGACGGATGAAGACGGACTCGAGGTCGGACTCCTCGGGATGGACGGGCCCGATCATGGCGTAGGGCGGAGCATCCGGGGGGGTGAAGAACCGCACGGAGGCGTCCGCGCCGGAGAGTTCGACCGCGGCCGCGACGACGCATTCCTCGGGCGGAGATCCGCGGCGGATTTCGTCCAGGACACGGTCGGCGGCCGCGGCCATGCGCCGCCGGGTGATCACGGCCTGTTCGACCTGCCGGACGTCGCCGAGCCCCGGGGACAGGCGCTCCAGGACGGCAAACTCCACCGGGATCGTCTCCGCGACCGGGATGGAGCCCTTCCCTCCCCCCGGCATGCCCGATTCGATCCACCTGGAAGCGGATGCGAGCGAGAAGGAGACGACGGTGCCGAGGAGGAAGGTGGCGGCGGAAACGTAGAGGGTGGGCCAGAGCGTGGTCCGCGCGGACTTGTTCCAGAGCTTGATGGCGAGGAGGGACGAGAGGATGTAGCCGAAGCCGAGGAAGTCGCTCGCGTTCCACTGTGGATTGAGGAAGTAGCAGACCCAGCCGATGACGATCTTGAGGGCGACGCAGACGGTGAAGCAGAACGTGACGAGGCGCGGCCCGGCCCAGGTGATGCGGTTCAGCCCGGGGAGCTTGACGACGTACCGGCCGATCCACACGACGAGCAGCACTTCGACGAGCGTCCCGATGAGGCGGGAGGGCTGGAGAAGGGAGATGGCGATAAGCGGGGGGAGGAGGATGCCGCCGAAGTCCCAGCCTTCGAGGAGGTTCATGCGGGCGGCGAGGAGGCAGCCGCAGATGATCATGATCTGCAGCTTGGCCGAGAGGGCGAAGTCGATCGACACGTCCTCGTAGACGGCGCCCAGCTGGGCCAGGTTGTAGTTCGTGAGCGGCGTCAGGATTCCGTAGATCACGGCCAGCACGCCGAGCGTGCAGCCGCCGATCTGCATCAGCCCTTTCGCAAGCCCGGGCTTCCACATGAGATTGGCGGCCAGGGGAACGACGACCAGCCCGATCGCCCCGAAGTCGCGCATCCGGGCCAGGACGTCGGTGCGCCCGGGGAACAGCACGCGCGCCGCCTGCGGAAGCAGGAACTCCTCGATGCCGAGGCGCACCACGAGCGCGACGAGCACGACCATGAAAAATCGTTCTCGGCCGAACAGCGGCGTGTGGGTCCGGAACTTCCAGGCCGAGTTCGAGATGACCTTGACCACGACCGCCGTGATCACCGCCTCGGCGAGGATCGTCAGCGCCGACATCGGGTAGATGGCGAAAATCGGCGCGAGGTAACCGGGCACGACCAGTCCCGAGAACACCCAGCCGTACCGCTCGAACAGCAGCGTGGTGATCACCACGCCGATGCAGACGCTGATCACCAGCGAGTGCTGAAGTCCGTTGGGGGAGAAGAGCGGGATCATTACGGCAACTGCCCCGGCACCGGCGCCGGGGCTCCCCCATCGTCGTCCGCATCCTTCGTCACGATCGGCGCCCCGCTGCCGTCTTCCAGGCGGTTCGACACCTTCATGAACGTCAGCTTCACCGACGTCCCCACCGCTTCGTCGAAGTCCGTGCTCAACTGCCCCCCGGCCGCGTCCACCACCTTCTGCAGCCCGTCCGACGCCGCATATTTCATCGTCGTTCCCGTCGGCAGCGCGTTCCTCATCCGGCTGATCGCCACCATCGGCGACCACCCCGGATCGTTGATCCGCAGCACGATCTCCTGCCCCTCGTCCATCGCCCCGATCGTCACCGTCGATCCCCGTGGGCTCGACGACAGCGCCTGCTCGATCACCTGCATCAGCCCCTGCCTCAGCGCATTCGGCCTCGCCGTGCAGAACGGCACCACCGTCTGCCCGTCGTACGCCAGGATGATCCCCAGCTGCTCCGCCATCCCCGCCGCCGCGTTCATCGCACGCTTCGCTTCCGACACCAGATCTGTCGGCGTCAGCTCGTCCGCGATCTTGTCCGCGCTGATCCCCGCCAGCATCGCCATCCGCCGGAACCGGTCCGAAATCCCCATCGCCTGGCTCCGGATCATCTCCAGGTCCGGCCGGATCGACTCGTCCCCCGTCACGTCCGCCACTTCCTCCGCCGACTGCGCAATCACCATCACCGCGTTCCTCACGTCGTGCACGAAATGCTCCAGCAACTCGCTCTTCAGCTTCTCCGCCTCGTACAGGTCGCTCACCTCCGTCACCACCAGCGCCACCACGTCCGAAATTCCCTGCGCTCCCCCCGCCTTCTCGTTTCCGCCGCCCAGGTCCAGCTTTATCAGGTTCGACATGTAGTGCCGCACCGGATGCCTCTGCACGCTCGCATACAGCGTCCACCGCGCTTCACTCCGGATCGTCTGCGCTATTCCGTGCCACACCTGGGCGACTTCCTGGTTCGAGATCGTCCGCAGGAACGCCACCAGCGGGTCGTCGAAGTCCACCGCGAGTTCCTCGGCCATCTTCTGGAAGCGCCGGTTGTAGATCAGGGGGCGGCCGACGAGGTCGCAGACGAGGACTCCCTCGCTGAGCCGGTCGAGGAACCCCAGGAGAAAGGTCCGCTCGAGTTCGGTCTGGTCGACCGTCTTGCGCAGGACAGCGAGCTGGCTTTCGGGATTTGCCATGCCCTCGATGGTGGGAAGTGCGTCGGCGCGCTGGGCGGCGGGCCCCATGCTTCCCAGGGGGACAATCGCCCGGGCGACGAACGCGCGGTTCTCCTGCCACCACGCCTGCGGGTCGATTTTGGGGACCATGACGAGCCACGTGCTGCGTCCGCCACGGCGCGCGATGTTCTCGACGACGACGGGCGGGCCGACGTCGGGGGGCCGGTAGAACAGCGGCCGGTCGCTGGATGCCTGTGCCGCCGCAACGATGCCCCGCGCGCCGGCCGGGAACCAGTCCCAGAGGTCGGTCCGGTCCTCGCGCGTGGAAAGGGCGGTCAGGGGCCTCGCCCCGTCGTCGCTCAGGACCGCCGCCGCCTCGAGGTCCATCAGCGCCCGGAACGACGCCACGTCCCGCTCGTCCGAGGCCGGACGCGTCAGGATCGGGTTGAGGACCCGGCTCCGCCCGAGACGGACCAGCAGTTCCGCCATCCCGCGGCGCAGCAGCCGGTGGCGTTCCGCCAGGCCGAACAGGTAGCCCGCCAGAAGCGTGGGAACGACCGGGACCATCGGGACGAACAGGAGCGCGTGGACGCGGACCAGCCACAGCACCACCAGCACCGCGACGGCCACGCCGGCCAGCGCGACAAGCCCGCGCACCGGCGCAAGCGTCGAGGCACCGAGCCACGCCAGCAGGAACCCCGCCGCCGCCAGCACTCCCAGCACCCAAGCCGGCGACTCCCGCACCCACCGACCGCGCTTCAGCCCGTCCGCCACCTGCGCCACCGCACGCGCCTCCGGCAGCCGCTCACCCTCGCCGGACCACACTTCGCGCCCCGCGCTCTCCGGTGCGGCGATCCAGATGCCTCCGCGCCAGGAGGGAAGCGACAGGTCGCGGTCCAGGATGCGCCAGAGGGAGATGCGCTGCTCATCCCCCGCGCGGCCCGTCAGCCAGTGCCGCACCGCCCCGGTCGCGGGCAACGCCGCCGGGGCTAGGCGGCCGAGAAGCGTCGGGCGCCCGTCGGCGTCGGCGAGCGCGCTCCTGCGCCAGGTCCCGTCCGGGTCCGGCCGCAGGTCCAGGAGGCCTTCCTCCCATTTGTCCCGCGGCGGCTCGGAACCCGCGGCGAAATACGGCTGGATCGTGGGCGGAGCTTCGCCGAACGGGTCCTCATGGCGGCGCAAAGGCACCAGCACGCGCAGCCCGCTGCCGTCGATCTCCCGAAGCGCCAGGGCCAGCGGCGCCCTCGCGCGGTCGTCGAGCACGATCACCGCGGCCACCGCCTCCTCGCGCGCACGCTCCAGCAGCTTCCGCCAGGTTTCCGCTTCGTCCGCCCCGTGGCCTTTTCCTTCCGACGCCTTGTCCACGAAGACGACCCAGGTGGCGACGGTGGGCTCGCCGGACTGGGAAGCGCGCCAGACGCGGTCGCCGAGGGGCTCTTCGAGAAAGGCAAGCCAGCCGACTCCCCAGGCGACGGCGATGGCGATGCCCCACGCCGCCGCGAGCGTCACCGCCTGCGACGTCGGGAGGAAACGCAGGATTCGGACGGCCGCGCGAAGCAGGCGCATGGGCTAGCCGGACCCTCCGGGGCGTCCGAAGAGTTCGCTGGAGTCGGACCGCTCGGGCGGCGGGGCCAGGGACTGGCCGAGGACGGACTCCATGGTGAGGAGGAGCTCCTTGATGCCGAACGGTTTGACGAGGAAAGCGGCGGCGCCGAGGGAGAATGCCATTTCCTTGTCTTTCTGGCTGTCGCGGGCGGAACCGATGATCACGGGAATGCCGGCGAGATCGGAGGACGACTTGATCGCGCGCAGGACCTGGAACCCGTCCATGCCGGGCATCAGGAGGTCCAGGACAATGACCTTGGGTGCGGACTTGCGGATTTTGCGAAGCGCATCAAAGGGATCACCGATAGCCTCGACGGCCCAGCCGCGACGCTCCAGCCCGCGCTTGACGACTCCGAGGAGATTCACCTCGTCATCCACGTAGCAGACGACGTGTTCGGGGGACTTGGCAGCGGGCAGCTCAGACAAGGTGGCACTCCGGCAGTTCGAGCGGTTTCAACTCGCGCGCACCGTCGGGGAGGCACGCGATGACGGCGGGCTCCAGAATGCCGTAACCCGTGGGGGCGATTGTACTTCGCCGCGCCGCCGAATTCCACCACGAAGGCTGGCCCGGTCCGATGGTGAGCAAGCCTTGATTCCGTGGGTCGCGCCCGAAGGACATAACCCGCGGAATCAGGCGCGTCGAACCACTACCCGAACGCCGGCCCTACATTCGGATCGTCCCGCTCCAGCCGCTCCAGCTTCGCGCGCACTTCCCCTTCGCGCTCGTCCGGCGGTCCTTCCAGGTACGTGTTGTAGGCCAGTCGCGCTCCCACAGCGTCGCCGAGCGCCACCAGCGCGTCTCCCAGGTCGCACCACGCCTGCTGTGCGTGCGCCCCGCGCGGCCGGACATCCAGGTACTTCTCCAGCGCCGTCTTGGCCGTCTGCAGGTCGTTGCGCTTCGCCGCCGCCTGGCTCAGGTCCCATGCCACATCGGCGTTCTGCGGGTCCATCGCCGCCGCTTCGGAAAGCTCCTGCTGCGCCGCGTCTAGCATCCCCACGTCGAACAGCGTGATCCCCAGGTTGTGGCGGTACAGCGCGCTTCCCGGCTCGATCTTCGTCGCCGCGCGGTACGAAGCCAGCGCGTCCTCCAGGTTCCCCAGCGCCCGCTGGATGTTCCCCAGCGCATTGTGCCCCTTGGCATACCCGGGGTTGATCCCCGTCGCCAGCCGGGCCGCCCCCAGCGCCGCTTCCTGGTCCCCCATCCGCTCCAGCGTCAATGCCAGATAGACCGCAGCCCGGTACTGCTGCGGATCTTCCTCGAGCGCCTTGCGGAACAGGGCCGCTGCCTCCTTGTCCGCATGCTTCTTGTAGGCGCCGACGCCGTCTTCGTAGTTGCTCACGCGCGGATCCCGGGTAAGGGCCTCATTAGTTTGTATTTCGTCAGGGTGGCGGGGAGAGCGAGAGAGAATAACGCCGGAAAGCGTAAATTCCAACCTGGACCGCGTCAGACGCCCCCGCTGCGCCACATGGCGGCGAAGAGGGTCAGGCCGAGGAATCCGGCGATGAGGAACCCCAGGCCGCCGACCGCCTGGGAAAGGAATATGCCCTGCCACGACGGCCCGGTTGGGGTGATCACAAGCATCGAAGCGCCGATCATCACCCCCGCCATCACCAGGCCGGTCGCCACGCGGTTCGAGGACCGATTCCCGTCCCGCACCAGCCGCTCCTGGTCCCGGAGGTGCGCCGCCACTTCGAATTCTCCCTTCCGCAACTGCGTCAGGATCCGGTTGGCCTCGCCGGGCAGGACTCTCAGGAAGGCCCCGTAATCCTCGATTGCGCGGCGGACTTCGCGGCCGATGACCTTGAACCGGGCGATGCGCTCGAGGTAGGTCTTGATGATGAAGGGGCGGATTTCGGCGATGAGGTCGAGGGAGGGGTCGAGCTGGCGGGCGATGCCTTCGGCGGTGGCGAGGGCCTTGCCGAGGAGGTGGACGTCGGGGGGAACGCGGATCTGGTGGCGGGCGAGGGTTTCGTAGAGTTCGGCGAAGAACTTGCCCATGTCCATCCGGCCGAGCGGGATTTCGGCGTAGCGCTCGATGAGGTCCTGTGCGTCGAGCCGGAGGCGGCGCATGTCGACGTCGTCGCCGAGGATCCCCATGTGTCGGAAGGTGCGGACGACCTTCTCGGGGTCTTTCCCGACAACGCCGGCCATGAAGCTCAGGAGTTCGTCGAGCCGCTCCTCGTCGAGCGCGCCGACCAGTCCGTAGTCCACCAGGCAGAGCTTGTCGCCGGGCAGAACGAAGAAATTCCCGGGATGCGGATCGCCGTGGAAGAAGCCGAACCTGAAAATCTGCTGCAGGACGTAGGTGACGCCGTTGCGCGCCAGCTTCGGCAGGTCGTGGCCCTTCGATTTCAGTTCCTCGAGGTTCGTGATCTTCGTCCCCTCGATGAACTGGACGGTCAGCATTTTCTTCGTGCAGAGCTCCGGGAAGACCTGCGGCACGACGAACCGTTCGTCGGAACCGAAGTTCCGCTGGAATTTCTGGATGTTGAACGCCTCGCGGGTGAAATCGATCTCGCGCGTGATCGAACGGGCGAATTCGGCCACGACCGCCTTCGGGTGGTACGGGCGCGACTCCGGGAGGTTCTCCTCGAGCAGGTGCGCCAGCTTGCCCATGATGTCGACGTCGGTCTTGATCATCCGCTCGAGGCCCGGGCGCCGCACCTTGACCACGACCTTGTGCCCGCTCTTGAGCGTCGCGCGGTGAACCTGCGCGATCGAGCCCGCGGCGAGCGGCTCTTTCTCGAAGTGGGCGAAGACGTCCCCGACTTTCTGTTTCAGTTCGGCCTCGATCTCCGCCACCGCGGCGTCCGCCCCGAACGGCGGCACGCGATCCTCCAGCCGCCGCAGCTCAAGCACGAGCGAGAGCGGGACCAGGTCGGGCCGCGTCGCGAGGATCTGCCCCAGCTTCACGAACGTCGGCCCCATCTCCTCCATCGCCATCCGGATCCGTTCCTCCGTCGTGCGCACGTCGTCCGGGTGATAGCGGTTCAGCGTGAGGATCTTGAGAAGGGTGCGGGAGGCGCCCTCCAGCCCGAGGCGCGAGAGGATGTCGGCAAACCCGTAGCGGCCGAGGACGGTGAGGATGTGGCGTCCGCGGCCGAGGTTGCGGAGGGTCTGGGGAAGGCGGGTGAGGGATCCTAGGTCCATTGGAAGAGAGGTTACCTCAGGGGGGAAAAAGGGAACGGCAAACGAAAAAAGAAAAACGAAAAACAAAAAAAGAAAAGGCGGTCAGGCGGGGCCCGGCGGCTTCGGGGGGGGACGGGATGCCTCGAGCTGCGATTCCAGTTCGCGGACGCGGGTCGTGAGGGCATCCACCTGCCTGGCGAGGGACTCGAGCTCGCTCCGGCGACACAGCCCCGCCCGCTCGAAGATCTTCCCGAATGCCCCTTCCGCCTCCTCGCGCGCTTTCTTCGTCGCCGCGACGGCGTCCTCGACGACCTTGCGCGCCTCCGGGCCTCCCTGTGCGCCGAGGCGGCGGAGGTCGTCCTCGCTGGTGAAAATGATCTCGAGCAGGTCGGTGAGATCCATGCCGGTTACCCCATGCGGGTGACGATCGCGCGCCTGACGACCTCGCTCATTCGCAGCACGCCGACCGGTTTCCCCTGCTTCAGCACGATCGCCGCATTCCGGCCCAGCCGGGACAGCGTCATCGTCGCCTCGAGCAGGCTCGTCTCCTCCAGCACCGTCGGCACGCCCGGGTCGATGCAGCTCGCGACGGGTAGGTCGCCGTGGTGGCGGAGGAAATCCTCGAAGGGCGCCTGGGTGGAGAGCACGGCGGGAGAGCCGGCATAGCTCAGGTAGGTGTGGATTCCCTTTCGCACGACGGCGCGCGGCGTCAGGCCGCCGACCCAGTTTCCCGCGTCGTCCACGACCGGGACGATGTCCGCCCCGCTGGCGACCAGGATGTCGAGCCCTTCCTTCAGCGTCGCTTTCGAGCGGATGGCCCCCGTGTGCGGCCCCATGATGTCCCGCACGAACGTCGCTTCGCGCACCCGGACGGCCGTCCCGTCGATGTACTCCCAGATCTCGTCGGCGCTCGTGGCGGTGGCGACTTCCTCGACGTGGTTGGGGTTCTTGAAGAGCGTCGAGAAGGCGGCGAGGGTCTGGAGGTAATTTGCCGCGTGGGTCTTGGGGATGACGAAGAGCACGACGACCTTTGCGAGGCCCTCGGGACCGGGCCCGAAGGCGACGCCCCTGGGGTGGGTGCCCAGGACGACCCAGACGCGGCCGACCCGGTCGGTGCGGGCGTGGGGAAACGCGACTCCATGACCCATCGTGAACCCGCCGAACTTCTCCCGGGCCGAGACTGCGGCCATCACGTCGTTCTCGATGTCCTGCTGGGCGACGGCACAGAGCCGCTTGACCATCTCGCGGAGGGCAGCCTCCTTCTCCGCGGAAGCGAGAGGGCAAGCGATCAGCTTGGGGGAGAGGAGGGAGCTCAGGCGCATGGAGAACCAAGGTTACGCGTGGGGGAGGAAAACGGCTAAGGCAACGAAAGGAAAAACGAAAAACGAAAAACGAAAAAGGAAAAGCACCGCCTCACGCCCGCCGGCTTTTCACTTTTTGTTTTTCGTTTTTAGTTTTTCGTTTCCTGGCCTGTTTTCCCTCACGAGAGGATATCCCGCTTCAAGAACACCCCGTACGCCACCCCAAGGAATACCACCCCGCTCAACAGGGGCACCATCCACGCCCGCCGGATTTCCCCCGATTCCCACTTGCGGTCGGAATATCCCTCCGCACGGTGCTTGGACACCGAGAGCCCGTACTCGAGCGAGTGGCTGAAAACGTATTTCCCCGCCTGCCGGTCCACGCTCGCGAAGCCGTAGAGCGCGATCGCCAGGAACATCGCCAGCCCCACCGCCGCCCCCGTGTTGTCGAAAATCGAGCTGATCAGGAGGCCGAAACAGCCCGACGCCAGCAGCGGCAGGATCGAAAGAGTCATCGCCAGCCGGAAATCGCCGGCCAGCACGTCCTTCGCCCGGTTCGGGTCGGAAAGGATCTCCTCTCCCATCAGCGTGAAGCGCCCCTCGTTGAGCGGCGACATGTAACTCCCGTCGCGCCAGAAGCCGTGGACCACGTGGAGCATCGCGTAGCTCAGGAGCGCCGTGGCGATGAAGAGCGCGAGCACGACGAGGGAGACGACGAGCGCTTTCGAAATAAAAACATCGGTACGCGTCACCGGACGCACGAGGATCATCCGGTACGTCCCCTGCGACGCTTCCCCGGACAGCGACAGGCTCGCGATCACCACCGCGAAAACGCTCACAAGCCTCAGCGCCCACAGGCACGACGTCCCCAGGTACTCGAACCCGTTGCGGATCCGCGGGTCCGCCACCGCTTCCCCCTGCACGTCCATCCCGCGCAGCATCACCAGCATGATCGCGCCGACGATCGGGAAGAGGACCACGTAGGGCAGCTTCTGCCGGAACAGCTTGGCGAGCTCGAAGCGGACCAGGCGGCCGATGCGGGCGGTCATGCGGCGCCCCCGCGGCCGGTCTCGGCCATGAAGAAGTCCTCCAGGGAAGCGTGTCCCGGCGTGAGTTCCCAGATCCTGCAGCCCGCGGCCTGGAGGGCGGCCGCCAGGTCTGGAAGGGCCTCGGGGCCGCAGCGCAGGCGGCAGGCGCCGCCTTCCATGCCGACGACCTCGGCACGCCGGAGCGCGAACACCTTCTTCGCTTCCTCCACCGGCTCGGCGCGCACGATCGCGAACGCCTTCGCTCGATCCAGCAGCCTTTTGACGTCGTCCTGCACGCGGAGTTTTCCCTGGTGGACGATCGCGACGCGGTTGCAGGTGAGCTCGATTTCGTGGAGCTGGTGCGACGAGATGAGGAAAGTCACTCCGTTCTCGCGGTTCAGGCGCTGGATGAGATGGCGGATGTCGATGATTCCCTGCGGGTCGAGCCCGTTGATCGGTTCGTCGAGGATGATCAGCTCGGGCTTCGTCAGCAGAGCCTGGGCAAGCCCGAGGCGCTGGCGCATTCCCTGCGAGTAGCCCCGCACCTTGTCCTGGCCGCGCTTCTCGAGCCCGACGAGCGCGAGGCACTCCTCGACGCGCGCGGCGTCGCGCCCGCCGGAAAGCCCGTAGAGGAGCTCGAGATTCTTGCGCCCCGTGAGGTACGGATAGAACTGCGGGATCTCGACCATCGCGCCGATGCGGTTCAACACGGAGAGGGAATGCCCGTTCACGTCCTCCCCGAACGCGACCACCCGCCCGGCCGTCGGCGCAATCAGCCGCACGATCATGCGGATCGTCGTCGTCTTCCCCGCGCCGTTCAGCCCCAGCAGCCCGAAAATGTCCCCGCGCCGGACCTCCAGGTCGAGCCCGTCCACCGCCGTCAGCGCCCCGAACCGCTTCGTCAGCCCCTCGGTGCGCAGCACCACGTCCGCGCGCGCGGCGCGGGGAGTCACGGGATTCAGAGGAGTCGTTGTTTCCAAGTGAAGCGTGTCCGGGGGAAGGGCAAACTCTACGCCCGCTCTCCCCGACCGTCTATCCCCGCGCCTTCGCGACGAACTTCCGTGCCCGGGCCGCGTCCACCGCCCCGTCCGCGACCCCGCCCTCCTTGATCGCCGTCCCGACGATCACGCCGTCGCACTTCTTCAGCGTCGCCCGCACCGACGCCTCGGTGACGCCGCTCCCCGCAAAAACCGGCGCCCCGCCCCGCGCCGCTTCGTCGTAGTCCCGGGGGTCCGCCGCATGCCCCGTCGCGCTTCCCGTCACCACGATCACGTCGGCGAGCCCGCGATGGACGGCGTCGCTTGCTTCCTCGTGAAGCGGCCGTGGAGCGAGGGGCGCGGAGTGTTTCACGCCGACGTCGGCGAGGATGCCGGCCTCCGGGCAGAGCTGCGCGCGCAGGCGGCACGTTTCAGCCGCGCGCCCCTCGATGATCCCCTGGTCCGTCAGCTGGGCGCCGACGTGAACGTTCACGCGGAGGAACCTTGCGCCGGTCGCCGCGCAGACGGCGAGCCCCGCGCGCGCGTCGTTGCGAAGCGCGTTCACGCCGACCGGGATCTTCACGGCGCGCATCACCTCGCTGACGCAACGCGTCAATGCGGCCACCGTCTCCGGCGGCAGGTCCGCCTTGAAGAACGGGAAATCCCCGTAGTTCTCCACGATCAGCGCGTCCAGCCCCCCGTCCTCGATCGCCCGCGCGTCGGCCAGCGCCCGTTTCAACACCGCCGCCATCGATCCGCCATGGCGGGGAGCGCCGGGAAGAGGTAGCAGGTGGACCATGCCGACCAGCGGCCGCGCGTGGCGGAACAGGCGTTCGAGGGTGCTCATGGGCGGGAAGTGTAGCGGCGGGGCGGCGGCGCGGCCAATGCGCGGTGGGCAGAATGCGACGGATCGGTGACAATCCGCGACTCACCCAATCCTGGAGACCGCCATGGCCGAGACCGTCAAGCTCCCCGACCCCGTCGCCGTCGTGAAGGCCCCGAAGAGCGGGCTGCGCCTTGAGATCGAGACGGGCAAGCATCACATCCTCGCCGACGAGCTGCCGCTGGTCGGCGGAACGGACGCCGGGCCTGCGCCGCTGCAGTACCTGCTCGCATCGCTGGGCGCGTGCACGGCGATGACGCTCCGGCTGTATTCCGACCGCAAGAAGTGGCCGCTTCAGGACGTCGACGTGAAGCTGAAGCTGTCGAAGGTGCCTGTGGACGCGACCGACCCGGCGAAGGGGCAGGCGGACCACATCCTGCGCGAGATCAGGCTCTCGGGCGCGCTGGACGACGAGATGCGGACGCGGCTGATGGAAGTCGCGAACAAGTGCCCGGTGCACAAGATGCTGTCGCCGGGCGTGAAGATCGAGACGAAAGCGATCTAGCCTCTCCATTCCGTCGGCCCCGCGTTGCCGCAAGGTCCCGCGGGGCCGGTTTCGCTTCCACCCCCCTTTCCGATTCTTCTTCATGCGCTGGTCCTTCCGCATCGCCCGGGTAGCGGGCATCGACGTCCGAGTCCACGCGACGTTCTTCCTGTTGCTGGCGTGGATCGGCTACGCCTCGTGGTCCGAGGGGAAGACGTCGAAGGAAGCGGTGAGCCTGGCGCTGTTCACGCTGGTGACGTTCGTGATCGTGGTGCTGCACGAGCTGGGGCACGCGCTGACGGCGAAGGCGTTCGGGATCAGGACGCGCGACATCATTCTCTTCCCGATCGGCGGCGTGGCGCGGCTGGAGCGGATGCCGGACAAGCCGTGGCAGGAGCTGCTGGTGGCGATCGGCGGCCCGGCGGTGAACGTGGTCCTGTGCGCGGCGGCCGTCATCGCGCTCGTGGCGCAGGGGCGAACGGCCGACATATTCCCGGCCGACATCCTCAAGTCGGGATTTCTCGTCCGCATGGTCTGGACCAACGCCTTCCTCGCCGGGTTCAACATGCTCCCGGCATTTCCCATGGACGGCGGCCGCGTGCTGCGCGCCCTCCTGGCCATGCAGTTTGACTCCGCCGTCGCCACGTCGCTCGCCGCGCGCCTCGGCCAGGGCGTCGCCGCCCTCTTCTTCATCTCCGGGATCGCCTTCAGCCAGCCCTTCCTCGCCCTCATCGGATTCTTCGTCTGGATCGGCGCCGGCGAGGAAAACCGGCAGGCCCAGTACCGCTCCGCACTCGCCGGAATCCCCGTCTGGCACGCCATGGCGACCGAGATCCGCACGCTCGCGCCTTCCGATACCCTCGAACGCGCCGCCCTCTTCCTCACGCGCGGCACCCAGACGGAGTTCCCCGTCATGGAGGGCGACCGCGTGGTGGGCATCCTCACCCGCACCGCTCTCATCGCCACCGCCGCGCGCGAAGGCCTCGGCGCCCCCGTCTCCCGCGCCATGTCCGCCGAGTTCGCCGTCGTCGCCCCCGCCGATCCCCTCGACCAGGCCTTCGTCGCCCTCCAGTCCTCCCCCGTCCACGCCGCCGCCGTCATCCACGAAGGCCGCCTCGTCGGTCTCCTCACCACCGAGGAAATCGGCGAACTCGCCGCCCTCCAGGGCGCCGTCGGCGATGCCCTCAAACGCGGCATTCCGCCGCCCGCCCCTCCGCCCCCCGCGTAGAATCCCCACGTGCACCTCTTCCGCCTCATCGATCTCTTCGGCGTCTCCGTCTTCGCCGTCTCAGGCGCACTGAAAGCGCGCGAGAAGCGCCTCGACCCGGTCGGGTTCGTGACCCTCGGCGTCGTGACGGCCACCGGCGGCGGCGTCCTGCGGGACGCGATCCTGGGAAGAGTCCCGCCGTTCGTCTTCCGCGACGAGTGGATCATCGGCATCGCGGTCGCGGTGTCGCTCCTGGCGTTTTTCGTGAAGCTGCCTGCGAAGCGGCTCGAGTTCTTCGACGCGATCGGGCTCGGTTTCTACACGGCGATGGGCGCGCAGCTCGCCGCCGACAAGGGGCTGCCCGCGATCCCGTCCGTGCTGGTCGCCGTGACGGCGGCCTGCGGCGGAGGCGTGCTGAGAGAGGTCCTCGTGAACGACCTCCCGTTCATTTTCCGCGGGACCCTCTATGCCACCGCGAGCATCGCCGGCGCCGCGGCCCTTCTCCTCGCCCGCCGCTTCGGCGCTCCCGACGAGCTCGCCCTGTCGTTCGGGTTTGTGATCACGGCAGGAATCCGTATCCTCGCCATCCGCAAACAGCTTTCACTGCCCACCCCTGCCGAATAACCGGAGCCCCATGAAAACGAAGCCCGCCCGCTGGGTCTGCGTCGGAAGCGCCGACAAACTGAAGCACAAGGCGTTGCAGTCGATCGTGGCCGGGAAGGTGCCGATCGCGCTTTCGTGCCGCGACGGGCAGTTTGGCGCGATCTCCGGGGTGTGCCCGCATGCCGGGGGGCCTCTGGGCGACGGGCACGTGGACAAGGAAGGGTACGTGGTCTGCCCGTGGCACAACTGGGAGTTCGAGTGCCAGACGGGCAAGGCTCGCCCGGGATTCAAGGACGCCGTCCCGAGCCACGACGTGAAGATCGAGGGCGGCGACGTGTGGATCAACGTCGAGCCGGCGACAAAGCGCGTGAACTCGCCGCATCCGGCCCACCCGCTGACGCGCGCCGTCCGCCGCGAACCGGGGCCGCTTCGCGTCGCCGGCATCTCCACGACCGCGATGGACGCGGCGCACCCGCGCTTCTCGACCTCGGAGCACCTCCTGCAGGCGGCCTTGAAGCACGCGGAGGCGAAGGGCGCGCAGACGAAGCTTCTCAAAGTGAACGACCTGAAGATCCGGACGTGCGAGGGGTACTACTCGAAGGCGGCGGGGGCGTGCACGTGGCCGTGCACGATCACGCAGCAGGACGACAAGGACGAGATGACGGCGATCTACGAGGCGCTGGTCTTCTGGGCCGACGTGGTTCTCGTCTCGACGTCGATCCGCTGGGGCGCGCCGAGCTCGCTGTATTTCAAGATGGCCGAGCGGCTGAATTGCGTGCAGAACCAGATCACCACGCACGACAACGTGCTCATCCGCAACAAGACCGCCGGATTCTTCATCACGGGCGGGCAGGACAACGTCCAGGCCGTCGCCGGCCAGATGCTGACGTTCTTCGGCGAACTCGGGTTCACGTTCCCGCAGTTCCCGTTCGTCGCGCACTCGCGCGGGTGGTCCGCCGAGGACATGGAGAACAACGTCGCCATCGTGAAAGCGGATGACGATCTTCGCGACGGCGCGCGGGCGCTGACGGAGCGGTGCCTGGCGTTGGCCGAAGGGCTGGTCGCGCGGGGCGAGGGGGTCGCCAAAGTTCCGCGCGGCGGGCGGAAGGCGTGCCGGGCGGACTAGACCTGCGAAGCGCCGGACTCGTTTCCGGGCTCTATTTCCGGAGCGGCATGGCGAATTCGATGGACCATGATCCCCTGGCGGGGTCCTTCAAGCCGGCAGCCAGAAACTGAAGGTCGAGCCCCGTCCCTCGGCGCTGTGAGCCCAGATCTCGCCCCCGTGGGCCTCGATGATTCCGCGCGACAGGTAGAGTCCGAGCCCGAGCCCGGGAACGTGCTGGTGCGCCCGTGCATAGGGCTGGAAAAGTTCTCGAAGCCGGATGGTCGGAATCCCGAGCCCCGGGTCGCTCACGGAAACGGAAACTCTTTGGGCATCCCGCCGGATGACGATGCGAATTTCACTGCCCGGCGGGGAGAACTTCACGGCGTTCGAGACCAGGTTGTCCAGGACCTGGCGCAGGCGGCCGGCGTCCCAGAGGCCCTCGACCGCGACGTCGGACAGTTCCACGGAGATACGGTGATCCCGGGAGGCGAACTCTCCTTCGTCGGCACACTGCCGCGCCACCGCGGAGAGATCGCAGGGCGCCCGCTGGATCGAGAATCGCTGGCACTCGATCTCCGCCGCATCCTGCATGTCCACCACCAGCCTGCTCAGTCTCTTCAACCCATCCACGATCGGGAGGGCATGGCCGCTCGCCTGCTCCCCTTTCTCAACGCGCAGCACCTGCGCATGGAGGGTCAGCACGTTCAGGATGTTCCTCAGCTCGTGGCAGACCGTGGAAGTGAACTGGTCACGCTTGCGACTCCCCTCCTCGAGATCGGCGTTGCGCTGACGAAGGGCAGCTTCGAGCTGCTGTTCCGCGGGAACTTCGCGGATGGATTCGATCATGCCGACGAATTCCCCATCGGAGTTGTGCAGTGGCGAGCCTACGACCTCCACGTGGCGCCGCCTGCCGGAGGCATCGAAATGTACGTGGCCCACGGAGATCGTCTTTCCCCCGTCGAGGACCGCCGTGAGGGGACAGCCTTCGCCGGCCGCCCAGCAGGGCCTGGCGGACTGGTGCGTGATCTCGTGGCAATGGCGTCCGACGATCTCGGTCTCGCGGAGGCCCGCGCCTTCGAGAAACGCGGCGTTGGCCATGAGGATTTCGTACCGGCGCCCGATGACCACAATCTGGTCGCCGAGAGAGTCGATGAATGACCGGCACGCCGCCATCCACGGCTGACACTGATTCATGCGGGCCGCCTGAATTCACCCGGGGAATCTCAACGCTCGCGCAGGGGAGCGATGGAATCCCGGAACGATGGATTTTGCAGCAGGGCGGGCAGGAGTCGGAGTGAAGCGGACCTGTGCCGAACCACTGGCCTTGATGCTAGATCAAGTCCTTGCCAGGGGACAATGCGTTTCTCCCCGGCGCGACCTCAGCGTTTCTCAGGGATACGTCCGATCCTCCACGCGCGTTTCGGAGCCGGACGAACCCGTGCGGCCCTTGCTACGAGCCGCTTGCCCGGGATAGGATGGTCTCGCGTGAATCCCACGGAATCTGCCACGATGCTCGCCCGACCTCTTCCGCTCGCCGGACAAAGCCGGTTTACGTCCTGGGGCGGCCGTCGGATCGCGGGCAGCGTCGAAACCATGAGGGTGGCCCCAATTGCGGACCTGTGGGTCCTCTGCCCCCAGCCCTCAGCGTCCGGATCGTGACCGCACGCTCCTGTTGGGCGATCCTGGCCTTCCTGCTGCTCGCCTGCGCCGCTCCGGCTGATCCGCCCCCCGACTCCTGCGCCAAGTGCCACGAGAAGGAAGCTGCGCTTGAGCGCACCTCCGTCCACGCCCACGAACCCAACGCCTGCGTCTCCTGCCACGGCGGCGATCCCTCACAGGCCGACAAGGAGAAATCCCACGCGGGCCTTGGCAAGGTCAAGCGGACCGAAATCCCGGCGCTGTGCGCGAAGTGCCACTCCGACGTGCGGATGATGAACCCGTACGGGATCGCGACGGACCAGCACGCCCAGTACCTGACGTCGCGGCACGGGGAGAAACTCGCGCAGGGCGACACCGATGTCGCGACCTGCTCCGATTGCCACGGCGCCCACGGCATCCGGCGGTCCAAGGACCCCGAGAGCCCCGTCTTCCCGAAAAACGTCCCGGCGACCTGCGCCCGCTGCCATGCCGACGCCGAGCTCATGACGAAGCACGGCCTGAAATCCACCGCGCCGAAAGAGTACGGACAGAGCGTCCACGCGCACCTCCTCCTCGAGAAGGACGACCTATCCGCACCGACCTGCGTCACCTGCCACGGAAATCACGGCGCCACCCCGCCCGGCTTCCGAGACATCAGCCACGCCTGCGGCAAGTGTCACGTGAACGAACAGGAGGCCTTCGCCCAGTCGAAACACTTCGCACTGACCGAAAAGGGCGAGTTCCAGTCTTGCGTGACCTGCCACCGGAACCACCTGATCCGCACGAAACAGGAGGACATGCGCAAAGGCTGCGGAAAGTGCCACGGGGACGAAACCGAACCCGCGCGCGTCCGCTTCGCCTCCATCTTCGCCACGATCCGCGGCGCGGAGGGGCGCCTGCAGGCCGCGAAGGACCGCCTCCAGCAGATGAGCCGCACGGGATTTCACGTGGACGAGGAAACGGTCCTGCTCGAAGAGGCCCGGACCGGCGTCCTGCAACTCGCGCCGCTTCAGCACACCCTGGACGAATCGAAGGTCAGCGCGAAGGCCGGGGAGGCCGAAGCGACGATTGCGGAGATCCACCGGAGGCTCGACGGGAAGGAACGCGCGGAGTCGTGGAAGAAGAAGGCACTCGTGCCGATCTGGGCGTTCCTGCTCGCGATGGCCGGGCTGTTCTGGATGAAGCTGATCCGGATCAAGAAGGAGGAAGCGTGAGCGACGAACCTGCGAAAACCGACCGGCGGACGTTCCTCGACCTGGTCCTCATGGGCGGCCTCGGCGTATGGGGGACTGCCATGGCCGTCCCGACGGTTTTCTACCTCTGGCCCGCGCACTCAGGGTCCGGCCGCGCGGCGAACCTGTCGGCGGGTCCCCTGAAGGATTTCCCCGTCGGCAGCTCGCGGATGCTGCAGTCCGAGGGCAAGCCTGTCCTGGTCATTCGCCTCGCCGAGGACTCGTTCCGCGCCTTCTCCCCGATCTGCACCCACCTGGGATGCATCGTGAAATGGGACGGAGAGGCCCGGAAGATCGTCTGCCCGTGCCACGCGGGCGACTTCGACACCGAGGGAAAGCAGATCGCAGGCCCCCCGCCGCGCCCCCTTCAGCCCTACCCCGTCTCGGTCATCGGGGGCGAAGTGGTGGTGAAGCTGTGACCACGCGAGCCGCTTCCGGAAACGACGCCTGGAGGATCGAACCATGATCAGGTTCGTCCGCCGCTGGCTCGCCGAGCGCCTGCCGATGGAAGCCATCGAGAACTTCATGGTCAAGCAGGCCACGAAGCCGCTTCCACCGCACGTCTCCTGGTTCCACTCCTTCGGGAGCCTGAGCCTGTTCTTGCTCTCGAGCCAGATCGTCACGGGCATCCTGCTGATGGTGTATTACCGGCCGACGCCGGAGAAGGCGTTCGAGAGCGTCCAGTTCATTTCGACGACGGCGACGTTCGGCTGGTTCATCCGCGGGCTTCACGCGTGGGGCTCGACGCTGATGATCCTGATGCTGCTGCTGCACATGGCGCGCACGTTCATCATGGGCGCCTACAAGAAGCCGCGCGAGCTGACGTGGGTGCTGGGCGTCGTGCTGCTCGTGTGCGTCGTGACGTTCGGTTTCACCGGGTACCTGCTGCCCTGGACCCAGGTCTCCTACTGGGGGACCACGATCGGGACGGAAGTCGCCGGCTCGGTCCCGGTGATAGGGCCCTTCATGAAGCGGCTGCTGCTGGGGGGCGACGCGGTGGGGGGCGAGACGCTGTCGCGGTTTTACGTGGTGCACGTGATTGTCCTGCCGTGGGTGGTGATGTTCATGACGATCCTGCACATCGCGCTGATGAGGACCCAGGGACTCGCGACGATGGACCCGGTGGGGAAGGAAGTCATCCCCGAGGGGAAGACGGGCGTACCGTTCTGGCCGCACCACGTCCTGCGGGAGCTGGTCGTCTTCTCGATCTTCCTCGCGATCATGACGACGCTGGTCGTGCTGAAACCCCCGGCGCTCGAGGAGCGGGCCGACCCCCTGGTCACCCCGGCGGCGATCAAGCCCGAGTGGTACATCCTTCCCGGCTACCAGTTCCTGAAATACTTCCCCAAGATGCTCGGACTCGCCGTCTCGACGATCCCGCCGCTCCTGATTCTCCTGCTGCCGTTTCTCGACCGGAACCCGGAGAGGCGGGCGCGGAAGCGGCCGATCTGCATCACCCTGGGGATTCTCACGATGATCGCGGCGGTCCTGCTGGGGCTGGCCGGGCATTTCTCAGAGCGAGAAGTGCGGATGTTCGGGAGGGACTACCACTTTGACCACTACGGGATTCCCCATCGTTCGAAGGCTCCCGCGAAGTAAGAATCGGCGGGAAAACCGGTCGCGCCTCGCATGACATTTGCTCCAGTTGTACCCCGTGGCCGCGAAACGCCTCCTGACGCTGCTCCACATCTCCGACACCCACATTGCGGAGCCGGGCTGCCATACAGGCGGCTGCCGCATCGACCCTGCGACGCTTCCCCGCTGGCGCCGCGGCCGGGTGTGGCACGGCGTCCTCAGCCACTCCACCCCGGCGATGCTGGCCCTGTCTGAATTCGCGGCGCGGCTTCGCGACGACGAGGGTGCGATCACCATTCACTCGGGCGACCTGACCTCCTGGGGCGCGGCCGAGCAATTTGAAGCGGCGCGGGCGATCCTGCCCGAAATCCTCCGCGACCCCCACGCCCTGGACCTCTCCATCCCGGGAAACCACGACCACTGGCCCGGAACCGGCGGCGTCCTCGGGCGCCCTTCCGTCGCCCTCAAGTCCAGCTTCCCGGAGTTGCCCTGGATTCGACACCTCCCTCTCGGCCGCGATCGCCTCCTGACGATCGCCGCGATCGACTCCGACGCGGACGTCCCTCCCTGGAGCAGCGCCCGCGCGTGGGGCCGAGGGCACTTCCAGTCCCAGCTCGCGGCGCTGGACGTCATGATGCCTCGAAGAGCAGCGGGCGAGGTGCGGGTGCTGCTGATGCACCATTCGCCGATGGTCGAGAAGTACCACCTGGGAATCGTGCGCGGCAGCCGCGCCGCCCTGGCCGCGTTCCTTCCGAAACACGGTTTCAAGGTCATTCTTTGCGGCCACGTCCATCACGCGCGCGCCCTCATCCATCAACACGGGCACGGCCGGGTGCTGGAAGCGCGCTGCGGGTCTACGACGCAGAGGGACTGCATTCCCGCGGGAGGGACGGCTTCGCGGCACGGGATACCGCATAACACGCTGCTCGTGCACCGCCTCGAAGAAGACGATGACGGAGTTGTGACCTGGCGTTCGGAGCTGTACCGGTACGGGCTGAAGGGATTCGAACCAGCGGGGGAACTGGCGGAAATCCGGATGGCGTGACGTCCAGCCCTGCGAATTTGCCTACGAAAAAAGGGGCGCGGCGAGCCGCGTCCCCTTTGCTTGAAACTTCCCCCTGCCGCGTGCAGGTCCCCTGGCAGAACTCGCCGGGAAGCCTGCGCGCCGCGCCTTTCAGCTCCTGCGCGGCGGGGCCGTCTTCTTCTGTTCCTTCTTCGGCTTCTTGGTTTCCTTGCGATGGCTGTTGTTGCCCTTGCCCATGGCGGTCTCCTTGAAAGATTGTTGGGCGGGAATTGAACGTTTTTCGCCCGGACTTATCAAGTGCCGGGAGCGCTACCGGTCGCTCGGGGCGCCCATCCGCGGCGGGAGACCCGGGTTCACGCCGCCGGTTTCTTCCGGCTCACCTTCCAGCCGAGTCCGATCGCAAAGACGACCACCATCACGGCGATCGTGACCCCGACGGCGGCCTGGTCGTCCGTCCCGGCTGTTCCTGGCCCGCCGCCAGCCTCCGGGGCCGCCGCGGAACCCGTCGAGGACGAGTCCCGGAGCTTCCAGTTGCCGGCAGGAACCTGGCGGTCCTCTGAACGCTTCAGCTCCTCGGTGTCGAACGCCACGATGGAGACGTCACCTGACGCCGAGACCTGCAGGTGCTTGAACGGACGCCAGACGCTCTGGGAGACGTCGGCAGGAACGCGGAACTCCCCGATCTGCTCGTCTCCGGAAAGGACCCGGACGGTCGCTTCTGACGCCCCGAGCAGCACCCGCGGTCCGCTGAAGTTGTGAACGAAGTAGCGATAGGCCCCGGGAGCGGGATCGCGAAGCGTGATCGTCTCGGGCCCGCCCCAGTCGCGATCGTCGACGTCCAGCGAGACCTCGTGCGTCCCGGCCACGTGGGTCCGGGACTGGTAGTAGACCCTCGGGTTGTCCGGCAGGCATGGGCACAGGACGTGAGCGTCGGCATCCTGCACCTGGTTTGAATTCGAGCCCCAGTTCAGGACGATGCGCACTCGCCGGCCCGCCGGGCCCCCCTCGCTTTCGAGATTCATCGAAAGGCTCGTCGTCACGACGGTGACACGGTCGCGCAGGACCGTTTCGCTCGCGACGACCGGCACGTACCCGCGCAACCGGTACGTCACGAACCACGTTCCCGGCGGCACGCTGACCACCAGCCGGCCGTTCGCGCCCGTGAAGCCCGTTTGCTCCGCAGCCCCCGCCGCCGCCCGCGCCATCGCGATCTCCACCCCGCCCAGCAGCTTGCCCTTCACGAACGCGTCGTTCACCACGAACTCGACCTTCACGTCCGGCTCCTGCGCCTGCGAAACGACAGGGCAGAACGCAAACAGGAACGCGACGGCGAGAGGCAGCCGGTGAATCCGCCCCGCGAAGGGGATGGGCCGGTCGAAGGTTGAAGCAGGCACGGGCATGGGCGGCAAGGTTATCAGGTGGTGGTCTCGGCGTTTCCAGGAACCGCTCGCGAGTCATTGCCGTTCCTGGCCGCAGGGCGTCCGTCTCTTCCCCCGTTTCCTCGGCGAATTGCCATAAAACAAAAAACACCCGGCGCTGCAGGCGCCGGGTGAGGACTGCGAACAGCCTCTCCGATCCCCCGTGCCCTCAAACAACCGGGCCCGGCGGTGTACGGCAGAGGCTACGGATTGACCGTCAATTCAAACGACTCCGTCACCGCCAGCCCGTCCTGGCCTTCGGCGGTCACCCGGACCACGTGCGCCGAAACGAGGTTCGCGTTCGACGCCGCCGTCAGCGTGTAGTTCACGATGCACTCGTTGTCCTTCGAATTCGATTCGCTCTGCGTGACCTCGACGCCGAACGGGAGATTGTCGAAGCGGACCGACACGTCGACGTCCAGGTTCTCCTTGAAGATCTTGACCTCGACGACGCCCGAATCGCCACGGCTCAGGGTCTGGTTGGACGGCTTCTTCAGCGTGATCTTCTTCGGGCCCGTGCTGGAGGAGGATGTCGAAGCGCAACCCAGGCCGGTCACGACGCAGGCCAGGGCGATACCGGCGAAAAACAGGGACGATTTCATCATGGATCTCCGAGTGAGAGGATTCGCATCAGGCCGGACGGAATGCCCGGCCTGGCTTCCGGGAGACACCCGGCGGAGGGAGAAACGCAACGCGTGTGCCGCGCCGTGTACGCCCCCGCAGGCCTTCAGGGCACCGCAACCGTGAAGCGCTTACATGCCTCGGAAAGAACGGGGCGGGCGACCGCTCACCGGGTCGCCTACTTCAGCTTCGCGAGCAACTCAAGCCACCGTTTCCAGGCCTTCTCGAGCGCCTTCTTGTTGGGCTCGGTGGCGTCCGGCAATTCACCGGCGCGCATGAAGCCGTGGCCCGCTTCTTCATAGATGACGGGTTCGAACGTCTTCTCGGCGGCCATCATCAGCTTCTCGGTCTCCGGGAGACCGGCGTTGACGCGGTTGTCGTTGCCGCCGTAGAAGCCGTGGACGGCGACCTTGATCTTCTTCAGCTCCTCGACATCCGTCGGCGCGGCGCCATAGAAGACGAAGGCCCCGGCGATGTCGGCGCGGTGGGTGGCGAATCGGAATGTTTCCTTGCCGCCCCAGCAGAACCCGGCGACGGCGACCTTGCCGTCCGCGCTCTCGATCTTCTTCCCGAAGTCCACGGCCGCGTCCAGGTCGCCGGTGACCTGTTCCGGCTTCAGCGTCCCCATGGCTTCGCGGGCCTTGGTGGCATCCGCAAACGAGTCGCTGCGTCCGCCGTTCGGGCCCATGCCCGACAGGAAATCCGGCGCAATCGCGATGTATCCGGCCTCCGCGAGCCGGTCGGCCACGCTCATCACCCACGTCGTCAGCCCCATGATCTCGTGGATCAGCACGACCACGGGCGCCTTGTCCTTCCGCTCCGGATAAACGGCGAACGCCTTCACGACCCGATCGCCCTTCTTCAGGTCCACCCACTCCTGGTGGCGCGGAGAGTCATCCAGGCGTTTCTGGAACGCATCCTCCGCCAGGACGGACGATGCGCAGAGGAACGCCATCGCAAGGATTCGCAGCATCGAACCTCCGTGTTTAGTCCGCCAGCGATCCCATCGGGTCCCAGGCCGGCAGCACGATCGGCTCAAGGTCGAGTGCCTTCTGCAGACTCTTCGGAAGCATGCTCTTTCGCGCCGCAATTTCGAACATGTGCTCGTCGAACCAGTTGTCGTTCATGACGAAGTACCCCTTGCGGCCGACTTTCTCCTCGCCCCAGCTGTTCTCGACGCGCCACCGGCGCGGCTTGCCATTCTCGACGTCCACTCCTGTGAAGAGCATCGCGTGGTTCATCGCGGTCTGGTGGTATAGGAGGCGGTCGGCCTTCGTCATCGTGAAGTCGGTGTCGTAGAGCGCTCCGTAGCGGAACAGGTCCTTGTCCCAGAGGCCGAGATCGCGCCGCATCATCTTCCCGCAGTCGCAGCCCATCCAGACCGGCTCGCCCTTCATGATCGTCTTCATCGTGATCTCCTTCATCAGGCCGATCTCGATGTTGAGGTACTTGACGATGCCGCCCTCCATGACGTTCCCGAGGTGCTCGACCGTGAACGTGCGGTTGAACGGGCTGGTCGGGCGCGGGTCGTGGACGAGGCAGACGTACTCGTCAACGGGCAGGGTGATGTACTTCTTCGCGAACTGCTGCGGCGTGACGAGGCCGTCGCGGTGCAGCTTTCGCTTCTTGTCGTTCCACTGCCAGTGGAACTTCGACGGAGGCGTCCCGAGGTGGATGCAGAGGATGCGGTGCACCGTCTTGAGGATCTCGTGCTTCACGGAGCGCAGTTCGCCGGTGGAAGAGCCGCCGGCGCTGAGGTCGCGCAGGGTCCGGGCGCCTTCGCGGAGTTTCGTGACGAGCATGCTGTTCATGCGGCCGGAGTTGGAAGAGCTCTCGGTTTCGGGCATCGCGGACTTGGGCACGACGCCGTACTTCTTCACGATGTTCACGAACATGTTCCACTGCCCGCCGTCGCCGAGCACGGTGTCCATGAGGCAGGCCACGTTGCGGTCGTCGATGCCGAGGTCGGCCGTCTCGATGACCTTTTCGAGGAAGTAGTTCGCGCGCTCCAGCTTGTCCCAGAAGAACGTGTAGTTCTGGCTGAACTCGAACGCGTCGATCTTCATCTTCTTCATGGCGCCGACGCGGAACAGGTTCAGCCCCGCGAACATCCAGCAGCGTCCCGAGGATTTCTGGGAAGTGACGGCCCACTGGTCGAGCCAGTGCGAGAACGTGAAGTCGGTATTCGTGACCACGGAGCGGTTCAGGGCGATGTCGTCCGCGGCCGTCTGCGTCACGGCGTTGAGGGCGAGCTGGTAGGCGGGGTTGGCGTCGAATCCCTCCTGGAGGCCGGCCGCGACCTGGGGTGTCAGCTCCGCGGGAGAAACGGCGCCGGCGCGCGCGGCGGACAGGCCGGCCGGGTGACGCGGGGCGCTTGATTTGGACTTCCTGCCGGAGGCCGTGACTTGCAGCATGGGATTCATCCTCAGGTTGATGGGCGGAGCCCGTGAATACTCAATGCGGGAGGGACCATCCTAGTAGTTCGACTCCCATGATTCCATTCCCGGTTTCTCGACGCCAAATTGCCGGCAAGCGGCCGGCAGGCCCTTCGCCACAGTAAGATGGACCCCGATGCGCCGGAATCGTGCACCCGTATTGAGTTCCCAAGCGAACGAGGTTAAGTCGCCTCTCAGGCCATCTGTCCTGCTGCAACGCGATCCTTCGACTCGCCCTTCGGGCCCGCTCAGGATAAGCCGGGCCGCGAGAGGCTGAGACATGAGAAGGCACTTTCCCGGCCCGGCTTAGGAGCACCCATGAGCCAGACGCTGCCACCTGCCGATGTCGTCCGTTCCGCGTACGCCGCCTTCGGCCGCGGAGACCTGCCCGCGTTGCTCGCGCTGGTGTCCGACGATGTCGAGTGGAAGTTCCATGGTTCGCGCGGACTGGCCTACACCGGGACGTTCCGGGGGAAGGCGGGCGTCACGCAGTGGGTTGCCAGCGTCCCCGGGCTCGACGACATCCAGGCGTTCGAACCGCGCGAGTTCCTCGCGGGCGGCGAAAACGTCACCGTCATTGGATGGGAGAGCACAAAGGCCGTGCCGAGCGGCCGCCCGTTCGAGGCCGACTGGGTCCACGTCTGGGTCGTGCGCGGAGGGCGGATCGTGCGCTTCTGGGGCATGTACGACACGGAAGCGTCGGCAAGGGCGCGGGACTGACATGCCGTCACCGCGCGAGGGCGACGAGGCACAGCCGCCGAACACGCCGGAGCCCGCGCCCTCCGACACCGTTCGCGCGTCAGGCGAGGATCCCGTCCCCCTGCCGGCAACCGTCCTGCGACCCTCAGGAGACGCTCCTTCGCCCGAACGACCCGGCGAAACTCCCGCCACGATCCTCGGCCCGACCCTTCTCGGGACGCCGACCCCGCTCCGCCCCCCCGCCACCGCTTCCCCGCCGCCCGAACGGTTCGGCCGGTACGAACTCCGCGGGCAGATCGGGCGCGGCGGCATGGGCACCGTCTATCGGGCATTCGACACGCAACTCAAGCGCGAAGTCGCCCTCAAGGTCCTGCGCGTGCAGGACGGCGACCGGACGGAACAGTTCCTGCGCTTCCGCCGGGAAGCCGAGGCAGCGGCGCGGCTGCGGCATCCGAACCTGGTGGTGACGTACGACCTCGGGGTCGAGGGCGAACATCACTACCTCACCATGGAGCTTGTCGAAGGCGGCAGCTTCGCGCGCCACCTGGCGAACGCGGGCGGCAGGCTGCCGCCGCAGGAAGCGATGCGCTTCGCTCGCGACGTGGCCCTCGGTCTGGCGCGCGCTCACGAAAGCGGCATCGTGCACCGGGACCTGAAGCCCGAGAACATCCTGCTGGAGAATTTCGAAGGGACGCTGCGCCCGAAGATCTCGGACTTCGGGCTTGCCCGCGCGGTGAGCGAGACCGGCGACGCGCGGCTGACGCTGAGCGGCTCGATCGTAGGGACGCCTTCGTACATGGCGCCGGAGCAGGCGGAGGGGAAGCTCGACGAGGTGGATGCGCGGAGCGACGTGTACGCGCTGGGGGCGGTACTCTACGAAGCGGTGTGCGGCCGGACGCCGTATCCGGGGACGGACCCGATGAAGGTGCTGATGTCGAAGATTGCGGAGGACCCGCCCCGGCCGAGCGCGGTCCATCCGGGGATTGCGCGCGACGTCGAGACGATCATCGAGAAGGCGATGGCGCGCGACCGCGGGCGCCGCTACGCCACCGCGCGCGCAATGGCCGAGGACCTCGACCGCTGCCTGATCGGGGAAGCGATCCTCGCGCGGCCGGAATCAGGATTCGAAGCCGCCTGGCGGCTGGTGCGCCGCCGGCGCGGGCTGGTCGCTGCGGCCGCGCTGGTCGCGGTGCTCCTCGCGATCGCCGGCGGCGCGGCGTGGAATTCGCGGACGGCGCGCCATGCGCAAGGGCAGCTCCAGGAAGAAGCCCTGAGGCACCTTCGCTCGATCGCCAAGACCAACCTCGACGCGAGCCTCGCGCTGCGTCGTGCGGGCCGGCCGCTCTCGGAACAGAAGCGCTTCCTGTCGGAAGTCGAGAAGGCAGCCCGGGAGGCGTTGGAGCGTGGCGCGACCCTCGCCGAACCCCACTACCAGCTCGGGCGCCTCTACCGCGCCCAGTTGCGCTTCGACGACGCGCTGGCCGAGCAGGAGAGGGCGCTGGCGAAAGACCCGGACCTGGCTCCGGCCCGCTACGAGCGGGCGCTGCTCGACCTGCGTCGCTGGGAGCAGCGGCTGGCGGACCTGCGCGCCGCCTGGGTGCGCGACGAAGGCCGGCGGCTCGCGGAGAGCGGGCAGCTCGAGCGGGCCGGGATGGGCGAAGCGGTGCTGACCGAACCGCCGGCGGACGTCGAGCTGGCGGCCAGGGACCCGGAGGCGTCGAGGCTCCGCGACCGGATCGCCGCGGACCTGGCGAAAGTCGAGGAGCGCCTGCCCGGGAGCCCCGAGTCGTCGTGCCTTCGCGGCCTGGTGCAGCTGCATGAGCGTAAGTCCGGCGGCGCGGCGCGGGTCGAGCAGGCGCTCGCTTCCGATCCCACGCTGGAAGAGGCGTACGAGGGCCTGGCGCGGGCGGCGCGCGCTCGGTCGGACATGGAGGAAGCGGCCCGGATTTATGGGCGCGGGATTGAGGCGGACGCCGGCTACGTGCCGTTCTGGACCGGCCGGGCGGAGCTGGCGGCGGCCGAAGCCGAGCGGACGGCGATGCGCGGGGGCGACCCGATACCGGCGTGCGAGCGGGCGGACAAGGACCTGACGCGCGCGCTGGAGCTTGATCCGTCCTCGATCCCGGCGAGGGTCCGGCGCGGCGCGGTGCTGGCTAAATGGGGCGACCGCCTCGGGGACAATGGCGCTGACCCGGAGCCGACGTTCAATCGCGCGCTGGCCGACTTGACCGCCGCGGTGGCGTCGAAGGACGCGGAAGCCTGGCAGCTGCGCGGGCAGCTCCAGGTGATGTGGAGCAACTGGTTGAGCGACCACGCGGGCGACCCTCGCGAGCGATACGCCCTGGCGGTTGCCGACTTCGGCCGCGCCATCGCCGCCGCCCCGCTCTCTGCCGAGGCGTGGCGGGGACGCGGAGGCGCGCGGCGCCACTGGGGGCTCTTCCAGAAGAACCACGGCGAAGATCCGCGGGCGACTTACGGGGAGGCTCTTTCCGATTTCGCGAAGGCGCTGGAGCTCGATCCGCGAGGCGCCGACGTCTGGAGGGCGCGGGCCGAAGTGCGTCTCGCGCTCGCGGTGTACGGCCGGATGAGGGGCGAAGCGGTGTGGGACCGGCTGGAGGAGGCCGGCGCCGACCTCGATCGCGCACTCGCGCTGGAGCCCGCCTCGACCTGGACGCGCGGCTCGCGGGCGCAGCTCCACATGTTCTGGGGCGAGTGCGTGATCCTCCATGGCGAGGAACCGGCGGAACAGTATGCGCTCGCGATCGCCGACCTGGACCTGATGCTGAAGGCGCATCCGTCGCCGGGCCTCCTGACGAATCGTGCGACGTGCCGCATCGTCCTCGCCGACCACGAACGCACGCGCGGCCGCGACGCGGCGAAGCTGCTTGAGGCGGCGCGCGCGGACCTCGACGCCGCACGGCCCGCCTCGGCCGCGGACTACGTCTTCTGGTGCAACCTGGCGCGGCTGGAACTCGTGTCTTCGCAGCTCGGGAGCGCGGACCCCTTCGAATTCTCCACGCGTGGACGCGAAGCCTGCGCGAATGCTCTCCGCATCAACTTCGGGGCGACCGAGGCGCTTATCTGGCTCGGCGTTTTCGGCCGCCTCGAGGGCCTCTGGCACGCCGAGCGGGGGGAAGATCCGGAAGCGGCGTGGGCGGGGGCGCGCGCGGACTTCGACCGGGCGCTGGAGATCGCGCCGAACTGGGACTTCCTCTGGCAGCAGCGCGGGAGGCTGGGGCTGGACAAGGCCGCGCACGAGGCGGGGCACGACGGCGACGCCACGGATGCCTTCGCGGCGGCGCTGGCCGACTTCTCGAAGGTCGTCGAATTCAATCCCGCCTGCGTGGACGGCCTGACGGATCGGGCGGAAACGAAGCGCCGCTGGGCGGAGCACGACGCTGCACGCGGGAAGGACACAGTCGAACGCCTTCGATCCGCGCTCGAGGACCTCGACCGGGCGGTGAAGTCCGGCCCGAACCATCCCGGCGCCCGCGTCGAACGCGCGCGGGTGCGGCTGGCGCTCGGCGATCGCGCGGGTGCAGAGGCCGACCTGGAACACGCGCTGAAGGTCGCGCCAGCGTGGCGGGACGTGTGCGCGCCGCTCCTCGAGCAGGCGAAGAGGAATTGAGCTTGCCTGCAGGTCGCGGAGTGGGCCCTTCCCCGCTGTCTCCCGCCGCTCCAGCGGACTAGCGCGCATGGCGGTGGAGAATGACGCCGGGAAGTGCTCTGCACGACATTGGCGAGCGGTTTGCACCGTCGAAAGAGACACCATGAGCCGCGATTCCGATCTGCTTCTGGGACTGCTCGCGCTGCAGCTGAACTTCATCTCGAAGGACCAGCTCCTCGAAGGCGCGGCCGTGTGGATGAACAACGCCGGCCTCGACCTGGGGGTTCTGCTGGTGGAACGCGGCCACCTGAAACCCTCGCAGCACGCCGCGGTGATGCGGCTCGTCGAGGAACACGTGAAGAAAAACGAGGGAAACCCCGCCCGTTCGCTCGTCTCCCTTTCCATGGACCGCGACGTGCGCGATGCCCTCCTCACGCTCCGCGTTCCGCCGGACCTGAGGCGCGGGCTGGCGGCGGTGAAGCCGCGCGACGCCGCAACGGTGGTCGTCCTCCCGGCGCGGCGCGACCGCTACCGGCTCGGCGAAGAACTCGGCCGCGGCGGCCTCGGGCGCGTCGTGCGCGCGTTCGACGCCAGCCTCAACCGCGAAGTTGCCGTCAAGGTCGTCCTCGAGAACCCGTCGGCCGACCAGCAGGAACGCTTCGTCCGCGAAGCCGAACTCGCCGGCCGGCTCGAACACCCCAACATCGTCCCGGTCTACGATTTCGGCATGCTCGAGTCGCCCGAGCCCGGCAACGGTCACAGCGGGAAGCGGCTCTTCCTCGCGATGAAGCGCATCCATGGGCGCGACCTCGGGCAGGTCCTGGGCTCGATCAGGCGCGGGGATGCCGGCGCGACGCTTCAATGGACGCGGACGAAGCTGCTCCAGATCTTCCAGTCGGTCTGCCAGGGGATGGCGTTCGCGCACGACAGCGGCGTCCTTCACCGCGACCTGAAACCGGCCAACGTCATGCTCGGCGACTATGGCGAGGTCTACATCGTTGACTGGGGGCTCGCGCGCTACTTCAGGGACGGGCAAAGCCGGCCCGGCGCCGCCGCCGCACGGAGCGGGTCGATCGCCGCGCCCGGAAACGAGCGGGAGTTCCTGCCGATGACGCTCGAGGGCGAAATCCTGGGAACCCCCGCGTACATGCCCCCGGAACAGGCGGAGGGTCGGCTGCACGATCTCGACCCGCGAAGCGACGTCTACTCCCTCGGGGCGATGCTCTACGAGATCCTGACGCTCCAGTCGCCCTTCCAGGGCGAGACCGCCCGGGAGATCCTCACCAAGGTGCGCACCGGCCGCCTCATCGCCCCTTCGGCGCGCGCCCGGAGCTGCGGCCTATCCAAGGACGGGCCGCGGACGCCGATCACCCCGGAACTCGACGCGATCTGCCTGAAGGCGCTGGCCTTCCGCCGCGAGGACCGGTACCAGTCCGCGCTCGAATTGCAGCAGGAGATCCAGCTCTTCCTTGAGGGTGCGAAGGAGCGCGAACGCGAGCACGGGCTTGCGGAGGAAGCCGTGGCGGAGGCGAGGGCAGCGATGAAGCGGCGGGTGCAGGTGAAGGAGGAAGCCCGAGTGGCGCAGGCGCGGGCCACGCAGGCGGAGAAGGCGGTGAAGCCGTGGGAGGCCGACAAGAGCGCACTCTGGGCGGACGAGGACCGTGTGACGGCGCTGGAGCGGGAAGAAGTGGAGGCCTTTTCGGTGGCGGATGCGACGCTCACGCTGGCGCTCGGCCACGAGCGGGATCACCGGGAAGCCCGAATGCTGAAGGCGCAGTTGTACTGGGAGAAGTTCCTGGAGGCCGAGGCGCGCGGGGACGAGAAGGAGATGCTGCTGCAGCGGCGCGTGGTGGAGCGGTACAACGACGGCCCGCTCGACGCGCTTCTGAAGGGAAACGGGACGCTGACGGTGCGAACCCGGGCGTATACGTGCGGGTGCCTGGTGGAAGGACGAACGGTCCGGCCCGACGAACTGGCGCATCTCGGTCACCACCCGTTCTCCGGCCGGGCGCTGGAAACGCGGAAGGACGCGGACGGAATGGTCGCGCTCGAGCCGAAGGCGGCGGTGCGGCTGAAGGTGCACGGGAAGGATTGCCTGCTCGAGCCCGTTGCGGGCGCGGACGTCTGGCTCTTCCGGTACGAGGAACTCGGGCGGAGGTTGATGCCCGTGACGCCCGCAGACGCGGCCCCGGGGCCCCGCCCTCCCCCGATCGACGCGCTCTTCGCCGCGGACTCGCCCTTCCGCCCCCACGGTCACGGCTCGTACCTGGGTCGGACCCCGGTGGAGGGGCGGGAGCTGCCGATGGGTTCGTACCTGCTCGTGATCGCCGCCGAGGGTTTCAGCCCGATCCGCTGCCCGGTGGCGATCCCGCGCTGCGGCGCGTGGGAGCAGGACGTCACGCTCTGGCGCGAAGGAGATGTTCCGGAGGGATTCGTGCCCGTTCCGGCCGGGACTTTCGGCTACCAAGGAGATCCCGAGAACCCGTACGGGCTCCCGGCGGAAACGCGGGAACTCCCCGACTTCTTCATGGCGCGGCATCCCGTCACCTGCCGCGAGTACTGCAGGTTCCTTAACGACCTCGCGAAGTCGGACCCTCGGCAGGCCGCGACGCGCGTCCCGCGCGAATCGCAGGAGAGCGGGTTTTACTGGCCAGGGCCGCCGTACGTCGTCCCGACCGCCGCCTGGCTCGCCACCGCGCCGCCGGAACTTCGAGCCAGGGCGCGCCGGCTCGCCAACAGCACCGTGGACTGGGAAGAAGACTGGCCCGTCCTCGCCGTCTGCTGGGAAGACGCCGTCGCCTACTGCCAGTGGAAGCGCGCGAACGCGGGCCACCTCTACACGCTTCCCCACGAGCTCGAATGGGAGAAGGCCGCGCGCGGCACGGATCGCCGTCCGTTCCCCTGGGGGCGGTACGACAGCGCCGCCTGGGGAAACACGAACCTCTCGCACCCGGGCGGCATGCGCCCCGTCAGCGTGCACGAGTTCCCTTCCGACGAATCACCCTACGGCGTTCGCGGCCAGGCCGGGAACAGCCGCGACTCCTGCCTGAACGACCCCGGCCCGGAATATCCCGGCTGGCGGCTCTGGCGCGGCGGATACTGGTCGCGGGCCGCCAATTCGCGTTCCACAGCCCGGTCCGGCTACGCCGCTCGGCAGGCCTTCGAGAGCAGCGGGTTCAGGCTCGTCGTCGTCCCGTCGCCGCGGCCGAAAGCGTGAGAACGAAGAGATGCGCGCGTGGCAGTCCGCCCCCTTCCGCTCACTGCGGAGATGCCGGGCCCTTCAGCCAGCGCACGAATCTCCGGAGAAGAGTGCGCGGATTCTTCTCCTTGTAGCGCGCGTGCCCCATGGCCGTCGCCTCTTCCATGCGCCCCGCCCACGGGTCCGACTCCTTCGGCGAAATCCAGGCCGCGGCGTCCTGCAGAAACCGGATCTTTCCCCCCTTCGCGAGCATGCGGTCGCCGAGGTCGCGGTCCTCGTACCCGTACTCGCCGGGCTGCGCGAACGATTCGTCGAACATCCCGGCTTCGACCACCAGCTTCTTCTTCGCGGAGGCGTTCGACGTGATGAACGATCCGGCCCCGAGTTCCCCCCGGGCGGATTTGGCCGCTTCGAGCTTGCACTTGTCGCGGAGGACCGGGATGGGGGGCACCGCCTTGAGAATCTGGTCGTCCTCGGCACGGTTGGCGATGGCGATGAGGTCCGGGTCGGCCAGGTGCGCCAGCAGGTGCTGCTCCAGCATGTGCGGGTTCGGGACGCAGTCGTCGTCCATGAACACCAGTACGCTTCCCTTCGCCGCACGGATCGCCTTGTTGCGGGCGACGGTGACGCCGAAAATCTCGCGCGGCAGGCCGGTCGTGAGGTAGGTCCATGCGAAGCGCCGCGGGGCCGACTCGAGAATGGCCTTCTGGATGTGGTAGGACTCGGGACCGGAGTCATCGACGAAGATCGCTTCGAACCTGTCCGCCGCCAGGGTCTGGGCGTCCAGCGCGGCCAGGATCTTCTCGAGCGTGCGCGGCCGGTTGAACATCGGCACCACGAGCGTGACTTCGATCATGTCGGCAGTCCCCCGCCGGCCGGCGGCGCGAAGCAGACGATCTCGTGCTTCTCGCGCCAGTTCGTCCAGAAGTTCTTCCCGTCGAACGCCAGCCCGCGCGCCGGGAACGGAATGCGCGCCAGGTCCGACGTCTTCCCCGTCGCCGGGTCGATACGCGTCAGGAGGTAGTCGTTCGATTCCTCCACGTCCGTCGCGACCACGAAGATCGCGCCATTCACGATCACCTGCCCGCAGATCCAGTGCGGCACGTCGTGCGAAGCGAGGATCGTCCCGTCGGGCGCGAGCGAGAGCACCCGCTGCCGGTGCCACTGGTTGAGATGAAGAGTCTTCCCGTCCCACCCGAGCTGCGAGCCCGTGTCCCCCGGGCAGTGTATGGAGAACTTCGGGTCGAACCCGGTGGCCGGCACGAACCGCCGGATGAACCGGTCGTCGTCCTCCCCTTCGCCGCAGACCACCCGCAGTTCCGGCCCGATGCACGTCATCCCCCAGGGCTTGCCGGGCGCCTCAAAGTCACGCCGCACTTTCCACGCCACCGGGTCGATCTCGTAGATGCGCCGCGTCTCGATCGACCCCATCCACAGCGTCGGCCCGTCGAACACGAGGCACTGCGGCCGCGGGGCGGGGGAAGCGAGGCGGCGGAGTTCGGTGATGGGATTCACGGCGGCGATCCTACACGCGACCGCGCCGGGCACGGAGAAACTGTTCTGCGGTGAGCCAGGTTGGCTGGAAGGGGCGCCCACACACCCCGGACTTTCAGGATTCTTGAACGTCCCGTGTTCATTTTTCATGGAGTGTCTCCGCATGATCCACACCTGCCGCCACCTCTCGGCCGGCTTCGGCCTCCTCGTCGTCCGCGACGGCGGGCGCCTCGGGTTCGACTTCACGGGCTTTGACATTCCAGATTGGAATGTCAAAGCCGCTCGGCCGCGGGCCCGAGATCGATCACCGGGGAATTGAAGGGGCCTCGGCGTGAAACTACGATCCTGCACATGAAACGACCTCCTCGCCGAGTTTCCGCCCGCCGCCGCGAGGCGCCGCCGCCCAAGCCGGTCATCACGAACAATCCCTTCACGGACGCCGACGACCGGCCGACCGTGAAATCGCTCCTTTCCAACCTGAAGTCATCCCTTCCCGCGCTGTCCCAGTTGCTCGAAGAGTGCAGCAGTCACTGGGACTACGAAGACCCCGTCTATCGTTTCTACCACCAGAGCTACAAAGCCTACGACGTGCAGCACTCCACCCTCAAGATCGTCGCGGCCCTGCAAGCACTCGCGCCGGAACGAAAGCTCAACCCCTGGTTTCTGCTGATCGTGGCGGAGGGCACGGGGAAGGACTTCGACCCGGAGCACAATGCGAAGTGGCTGGAGGTCGTGCGCCCCATCCTCGAGGCGTTCTTCCACGCGCGATTCATGCTCGAGATGGCTGTGCGTTACGGTCGCGCACTCAAGCGTGCGCCGCAGATGCTCCCGAGCGGTTGGGCGGCGTTTCTTTACCTGTTCAACCTGCGCTGACACGAGACAGGAAACCGCGTGGCCCCGGAATTGAGTGGTATCAACACGCAATCGCGTGGTATAAACACGCAGAATGAACTCCCTCGCACCGCTCCTGTCCTCTCGCGTCAGGGCCGAACTCTTCCGCCTCCTCTTCGGCACTCCGCCCCGCGAACTTCACCTCCGTGACCTCGCCCGCCGGGCAGGCCTGAACGAAGCGACCGTGCGGCAGGACCTGAAGCTCCTGGGTGCAATGCACCTCGTCAACCTCCGCCGGGACGGAAATCGCGCCTACTACAGCGCCAACGCCTCGAATCCCCTCTACCCCGAAATCCGCGGCCTCGTCCTGAAGACCTGCGGGCTCGCCGACGTCCTCAGAGAGGCCCTCGGCGCCGATGGCATCCGCATCGCCTTCGTCTTCGGCTCCATCGCCGGCGGCGTTGAAAAGGCAGAGAGCGACGTGGATCTCATGGTCATCGGCTCGATCACCCTTCGCCAGGTCGCCGGCCGGCTGTCGGGCGTCACGGGGCGCCTCGGTCGCGAGATCAACCCTCACGTTTTCACGCCGAAGGAATTTGCCTCCCGGATCGAATCCGGGGATCATTTCGTTTCCGCCGTCATGGAAGCACCGAAGTTGTTCCTGATCGGGGACGACGATGAGCTTGCAGGATTGGGCAGATAACAAGTGGCTTCGCGCCCACAAGAGCAGCCGGAAGGAAATCTCCGGCCTCCTCTCCGTGGTCGATCGCGACCTGTCCGACGCCGGCAAGAAGGAGATCTCCGCAGATTGGCGCTTCGGGATCGCGTACAACGCCGCGCTGAAGCTGTGCACCATCCTGGTACATGCCTCTGGCTACCGGCCTGAGAAGACCCTCCAGCACTACCGGACGCTTCAGGCTCTTCCGTTGGTCCTCGGAAACGGCCACAAGAAGGATGCGGACTACCTCGACAAGTGCCGCATGAAGCGCAACGAGGTCGAGTACGACACGGCGGGCGGCGTTTCCGCGACTGAGGCGACCGAGCTTCGGGAATTCGCGGGCGAAATGCGAAGCGAAGTGCTGGCGTGGCTGAAGCAGCATCACCCCGATCTTGCACCTTAGCGAGAATCTTGCGTGGCCGGGTCAAGGCCGCGGGAATCTCACAATCTCGTGCACCTTGAAATGGGGCAGTCTTTGCGTTCTTCAGGAGAGGGGCGAATACAGATCACGATGGACTGCAAAGTGTCGCTCGAATGCGGATGAAAGGAAGCTGTCCGACGGAACCAGGCGTCCATATTTACGGTCCGTCTCGCCTTCTAGCCTGCCCCAATCAGTTCGCGGTGTGCGATAAGCGCGTTCGAGGAATTCGGCAACCGCTTCGAGCCCGAAGAATCGGAACCCCGCGATTGCCTCCCTGAGCTCGACCGCACTGTGGGTCTCGATGGCATGAAAAACACCGCCATTCATCATCAAGCCATGCGCCCGAATCAACGCCGCGAGCGCCATGTCGCCCGCTCGCGGCTCAACTGCAGTGCCAAAGCACGCTCGATTCCAAATCTGCCCTGTCTCGGACAGCGCCATGTCTTCGCCCTCCTTACAGCTTCCTCAACTCCTCGCTCATCACCCCCAGGCACTCCTTCAGTTCCGGCACCGTGCAGTCCGCCATGTGCGCCACCCGGAACGCGTCCTGCTTCAGCTTGCCGTAGCCTTCGCTGATGATGAAGCCGCGCTCGGCGACCTTCTTCACCCACTTGACGATGTCCACCTTGCGCGTGTTCGATGCGCAGGTCAGCGTCACCGACTCCATCCCCGGGGGCGCGAACTTCTTGAAGCCGTGCTCCTCGACCCAGTTCCAGCAGGTGTCGCGGAGGTCCATGTGCCTCTTGAAGCGCGCTTCCAGCCCCTCCTTGAAGAACTTGTCGAGCTGGTGCTTGAGGCCGTAGATGAGCGAGACGTTGGGGGTGCAGGGCGTCTGGTTCTTGTCGCCGAACGCCTTCATCTCGACGAAGTCGAAATAGTAGCCGCGGTCGGGGAGCTGCTTGGCGCGCTCGAGGGCCTTGGGCGAGCACGAGCAGACCGTGAGGCCCGGAGGCAGGCCGAACGCCTTCTGTGTGCCGGCGAGGATGACGTCGATGCCGAGGCGGTCCACGTCGATCTTTACGCCCGCCATAGAGCTCACCGCGTCCACGACGAACACGACGTCAGGGTACTTCTTCATCATGTCCGCGATCTCCTCGATCGGGTTCATCGTCCCCGTCGAAGTCTCGTTGTGCACGAGCAGCACGCAGTCGTACTCCCCCGTCTTCAGGTGCTTCTCGATCGTCTCCGCCCGGATCGCCTGGCCCCACTCGACCTGCGCCTTCGCCGTCTTCTTGCTGTTCTGCACCGCGATCTGGTACCAGCGGTCGCTGAACGCGCCGAGCATGCACGCCACGGCGCCCTTCTTGGCGCAGTTGCGCGCCGCCGCTTCCATCGCGCCGGTCGAGCTGCTGGTGAAGAGGAAGATGTCGTTCTTCGTCCCGAGCATCGTCTTAAGTGGCGGGATGCACGCCCCGTGCAGCTCGGCGTATTCCGGCACGCGGTGGCCGATCATCGGCGTCGCGCAGGCCTGGAGTGTGTCGGGCTTGACTTCGACGGGGCCGGGAATGAACAGCTTCTTGTGGGCCATGGTGACTACCTCGCGAAGGAGACGCGGTTCATGATAAATCCGGTGAGGAGCTTGGGGTAGAAGTCGGTGGACTTCTGTGGCATCCGCTCCCCTTTTTCGCTGATGACTTTGACCTCGGACAATTTCGTCGGGTTGAGCAGGAAGGCGCACTGCAATTTGGGAAGCGCCGTCCAGACTTCGTCGGCGTGGCGCGCGTAGGAGACGTGCTGCTCCTTCTCGACCATGTCGGCGGTGATCCCGAGCACGCGGTCCAGGATCAGCTGGTGCAGGATCGCGACGTCGAGCTTCTTCCACTCCGAGGCGCGCTTCTCCTTGATCTCCGTCTCGGCGATCTTCTCGTCCTTGAGCGTGAGCAGCCAGAGGCCGCCCGCGGACGTCGCGAAGCCGAAGCAGTGCTTGACCTGCCCCTCGATGCGCAGGTCCTCGACGAGTTCGCGGCGCTGGGCGTCGGAAGCGGGGCCGTAGTCCTTCGCGTCGAAGTGCGGCGCGAGTTTCTTCAGGACGTCCTTCGCATCGAAATGCGCCAGGGCGCTGACGAGGCGGTGCGTCGGGAAGATGACCATCCCCGGGTCTTCCATGTTGATGAACGTCATCATGCGGCGGTCGTACGTCTCGGGCTCCTCGCACTTGAGCCCCTGCTTCGCGCACTCGGCGCGGTACTGGAGCGCCACTTCGTACCGGTGGTGGCCGTCGGCAATAAAGATGTCGCGGTTCGCGAGGTCGGCCTGCACCGCGGCGATCGCCTTCGGGTCGGTGACTTTCCATGCGCGGTGCGTCTCGCCGTAGTCGTCCTTCGCCTCGAGCGTCGGCGGGCCTTTCGTGAACGGGTCCAGCGCCGAGTTCGCCGCGTTCTTCGGGTCACTGTAGAGCATGAAAATGTGCCCTTCGGTCAGGCCTTTCGTCGCGTTCATCAGCGCGAACCGGTCCTTCTTTGGCGCCGCGAGCGTCTTCTCGTGGGCGTGCACCCCGCCCTTGCCGAACTCCGCCAGCTCGCCGATCGCCACGAACCCCTTTCGGGTGCGCGTTTCGCCGTTGAACTTGAACACCTGGTGCGAGATCCAGATCGCGGGTTCCTTCTCGCGCACGATCGTCCCGTCCGCGAGCCACGCATCGAGCGTCTTCCCGGCCTCGGCGTACTTGTCCTTCCCCGCTTCGTCCTTCGTCTTGGCGATCCGCACGATGTGCTTCGGGTGCCGCTCGTAATACTTCGCCTGCGTCGCGTCGTTAATCTTGTCGTAGGGCTGACTTACGACCTTGTCGAGCGAGCCGACCTTCGCGACGTCAAAGTGCAGGGCGCGGAACGGAAAGACGCGGGGCATCTGGGGCTCCAGGTGGGGTTGGGCGGAAGGGTGATTGTGGCAAGAGGGGCGCGGGTGTCAATGCGTGGGTAGGCAGAGGAAGCCTTTCCCGTGCACGTTCCCGTGCCCGTGCCCGTGCCCGGCCGTTCCGCGGGAGCGACGCAACGGCCGGGCACGCGCACGGGCACGGGCACGGGTACGGGAGGGCTTGGCGTCATTTCCAGGGACCGCCAGGCTGCCAATGCTCCTTGAACGGCTTGCCACCTCCGATGCAACGAACGGCGGGCCAAAGGAATCCGAGCACACTCTCACCCAGGACCCTCAGGTCTTCGGGCGCAGCGGTCAGATCGTCCCTTCTCAGATAGGCTCTCCAGAACTCCATCCGCTCTGGAGAGGCGTACCACGCTGGCGCCATCGAATGCTCCGCAACGACCGGATGATGGTTCGGCGCGAACCGTCGAAGCCGATGCCGACCTCGGCGATGCAGCGCGCGATGGCGTCGGGCGGCAGGTTGAGTTGCATGCCCATTGCCTCCAGCACGTCGGCGCTGCCGCTCTTGCTGGAGACGCCGCGCCCGCCGTGCTTGCTCACCTTCGCGCCCGCCGCCGCCGCGACGAACATCGAGCAGGTCGAGATGTTGAAGGTCTGCGAGCCGTCGCCGCCGGTGCCCACGATGTCCACCAGGTGCGTCTTGTCGGCGACGTTGACCTTGGTCGAGAACTCGCGCATCACCTCGGCGGCGGCGGTGATCTCGCCGATTGTTTCCTTCTTGACGCGCAGCCCGGTGATCAGCGCCGCCATCATGACGGGCGAGAGTTCGCCGCTCATGATCATGCGCACGACCTTCAGCATCTCGTCGTGGAAGATCTCGCGGTGTTCGATGGTGCGCTGCAGCGCTTCCTGCGGCGTGATCGGCATGGGGTTCTCGTCAGGTGGTCGGCTGGTCGCGCCGCGGCAGCGGCCCGGTCCACACCAGCAGCAGCATCATGCCCGCAAATCCAGGAAGTTCTTCAGCATCGCGTGGCCGTGCTGCTCAACCGGTTCGACTGGGGTGAAACTGCCACACCTTCGAGCAGCGTGCTTCGTGCCGGCCAGTTCGCGGTGGCGCACGCCCATGATCTCGCCGTCCTGCGAGGTCGAGGTCGCGTCCAGCGCCGCCGGCAGCGACGCACGTTCGATCACCAGCGAGTCGTAGACGATCCGCCGGTGAACTCGCGCGGCAGCCCCGTGTAGACACCGGTGTCGTCAGTAGTGATCGTTGTTCAGGGTCTTACCAAGCAGATGCGTGG
>CAVPNQ010000124.1:0-40344 GCA_963706735.1 uncultured Planctomycetia bacterium | reverse complement strand
TGTCATCGTCCACATTGCCCTCGACCTGGAAAATCCAGACGTCGTCAGGGCCGCCGTTCAGCGTCAAAGTCCCGTCGAGAACCGCATCGCTCGTAAAGTGGTACTTGCCCGGCGGGGGGTCAAGGCCTGCCAGCTGAAACTCGAAGACCTCGACATCATCACCCGTGCCGGGCGAGTAGTCCGGGCCGTCGTGGAATCCGATGGAATCGCCGGTGTACGTGACGTCCACCGGGTACGCCGAATCGTCGATCAGCTGATCGTAGCAGGCGTTCACGTCGATCATCATGTCTTCGTATGTGATGACTCCGTCGGGAACGGTCGGAGGGGGGCCAGGCGTTGTGTCGTGCGGCGGAATGCCGGGCTCCGGCACGGGCGGGAGCGTGTAGCTGTCGTAGTAAGAACCGAACAGCGTTGCTTCCTCAAAATCCGGAAAGGTCGCGCCGTAACCGTCGTCGAATACCGTGGAGTAATCGTCCTGGTCGTAATGCCCCCAGTTTGCGCCGACGTCGCCCCAGATCACTGTGCTTTTCTTGTGATAGAAGTAGTAGAAGGCGATAGCGGCGGTGTGGTAGGCGTAACCGAGGTCTGGCGACTCGGGGCCGAGCTTGGCTGTGGTGCCGCCTCCCGGCGAGCCACCGCCGGATGCGGCCCCGGCGTCGTTCGTACCCCCAGCCGGAGCTCCCGATCCGCCCGAGGACGACGAATTCGATGAGGAGGAGGAACCTCCCGACGACCCGCCTCCACCCTTGCTGCACCCCGCGAACACCAGGGAGAACAGGGCCAAGCCGAGAGCGGGAATGAGCGTGTAGCGAGCCTTCACGGTCCCCTCCGCTAAATGGCGCGTAGCGTAAAAATCTAAAAGCCCCCGAGAACCATCAGTCGGGAACTATACCCCAAACGCATCCCGTCGCTGAAATTTTTGGTGAAGATTCTGCATAATTTTTTTTCGCAGGGCGGGCAGTTCCTGGAGGCGGCGGGAGTGCGCAAGATTCCCCGGGGGAACGGACTCGGCGAGGCGGGCGAGGAGGCGAAATTCCGCAGCGGCGTTCGCGTGGTCGGAGGGGTCGAGGCGGTAGGACTGACGGACGAGGGACAGCATCGCTGCCGATCCGGGCGAAGTGGAGATCGTGGGTGCGCGAAGGCTGGCGAAGGCTTTCGAAGGCTGGCGGAGGCTGGCGAAGGCTTTGGCCGACGGCGGCGAGTTGGCGGAATCGAACGACCCGTGAGAGTTGACTTCTCGGCTCCCCACCTTCCGTCCTCGGCCTGTCTCTCTCGAAGGGCCAGGCTTTTCGCCCTTCACCTCATTTGGACGGTCTTCGCGCCCCTGCGCCGAACTCTGCCAGCCTTCCGCCGTGAGGAGGTAGATCGCCGCCAGCTGTGCAGGAGCCGAACTCCACTCGGATCTCGCGGGGCCGAGGCGGCGTTTGCTCGATGACCGGGAATCGGCGGCGGGGGTCAGCACGGAGGCAGAGGACGGCCAGAGGCGGTGCACCGGGTAGCTCGGGATGACGCGGAAATTCCTGTCGAGGAGGACGGCGTCGTCGGAGAGCAGTCTTGCGCCGGCGGAGCAGAAGCTGGCGGCGAGAGTGGACTTTCCGCTGCCGCTTTCCCCTGCGAAGACGATCGCGACGCCGTCGATCTCGACCGCGCTCGCGTGGAGGACGGTTTTTCCGGCGCCGGCGAGAAGGCGGGGCAGGACGTGGTCCAGATAGAGGTGGCGGACCGCTTCCGCGGGCGTTCCCGGAACCGGGCGAGCTTCCACGTCCACTCCCCCGCGCGCGGCGAGGAAATCGGCCTGGCCGTGAAAACGGAGACGAACACGAGCGCGTCCGACGGCGATCGAGAGCCAGCGCTTGCCGTCCGGGCGCGGGACGTGGTGCGTCCATCCGGAAATCGGGAGTTGCCGTGCGGGGCGCGCGAAATGAAAGGTGGCGGGGCGCCCGCGGCGCGTGGAAAGCGGGAGTTCAGGAAACGGGATGTCGCTCTTCAGACGCAGATCGAAAACGGTGTAGAGCGGCAAGACGCGCTAGGTTTTCTTCGCCGTCCGGTCCCCACCGAACGAGCTCTTCGCCGTCAACGACGCCAGCGTCCCGAACTTCCGCAGCTCCGGCGCGTGGTACGGCTTCTTTGACGTGAGCGCGGCGGTGGCGGTCTTCTTCACGTGCTGCTTTTTCTGGTTCACGATCGCTGGGTCTCCGCGGGCGCGCCGTTGGGTTGGCCTATCCTAACCGAAGTACGGGCCCAGATTTCAAGAGACAAAATATTCCAGAGCGGCCACATGCGGCGGCTGCGCTCGAGCGTGCCGGCTTTTTCCTCGGCGAGGAGGGCGCGGAAGAGCTCCGAGGCCGCTTCCCCGTCCACCCAGCCGCGGGCGGCGACGTCGAGGGAGCGGAGGGCGGATTCGGCGTCGAGGGCACGGAAGGTGTCGGCGAAGAGGTGGGAGAAATCGGCCTTGGTGGAGCGCGTGCGGACCTTTTCGGGGAGGAGGTCGCGGAGCGCTTCCCGCATCACGAACTTCGTCGTCGTGCCGCGGCGGAGCTGGCGGGCGGGGACGGAGAGGGCGAAGGCGACGAGGCGGCGGTCGAGGAAGGGCCAGCGGACTTCGAGGCCGAGGCGGGCGGTGTCGCGCTCGTCGGTTTCGAGGAGGTGCTGCTCCCACGGGGTGGAGGCGAGGGCGAAGCGGCGGGCGGCGGCGCGGCCGGGGACGGGCGAGCGGAGGGGGTCGCGGGCGCGGAGGCGATCGGCGAGGGAGATGCGGGCGGCGAAGGCCGGGGGAATCCAGGCCCGGCCGCGGCGCTTCCCCAGGGCCGACGCGAGGCCCTCATAAAGGGGTGCGGGGAGGAGGGCGCGGAGGGCGGGGCGGAGGAGGCCGTGGGGGCGGGGGCGGGCGCCGGTGAGCCACTCGTCGGCGCCGGCGCCCATGAGGACGACGCGGAAGCCGCGGGCGGCGGCGGCGCGGCGGATGGGCATGGCGACGGAGGAGTTGGGGTAGCCGGGGAGGTCGAGGGTGGCGGCGGCGGTGGCGGTATAGATGGAGGGGTCGGCGGCGCGGCCGGGGACGAGGTTGGCCTTCAAACCCCACTTTTTGACTACTTCTTCGATGTACGGAGTCTCGTCGCAGGGCAGGCCCGGGAAGACTTCGGAGAAGGTCTCGAACGACGCGCCGAGGCTCTTCGCCATGCCCGCGATGGAGCTGGAGTCGAGGCCGCCGCTGAGGTCGATGGCGAGGGGGTGGGTGGTGCGGAGGCGGGAGAGGACGGCATCGCGGAGGATCGCGCGGAAGGCATCGGCGTAGTCGGCGTCGGTGCGGAGGGGGGCTGTGGGCTGTTGGCTGTGGGCTGTGGGCTGTTGGCTGTGGGCTGTGGGCTGTTGGCTGTGGGCTGTGGGCAGGGGGCTGTAGGGGCGGGTGCGGACGCCGTTGGCGTCGGCGATGAGGAGGTGGGAGGGGGGGAGGCGGAGGACGTTTTGCCAGAGGGTCTCGGTGCGGCTGGTGACGGCGTCGGCCAGGAATTCGCCGATCATGCCTTCGTTGGGGATGCGGGGGAGGTCGGGGTCGCCGAAGAGTGCGCTGGGTTCGGAGGCGAAGACGAGGCGGCCGTGGTGCTGGGCGTAGGCGAAGGGGCAGGCGCCGCGGTCGTCGCGGGCGGCGAGGAGGCGGCGGCGGGCGCCGTCCCAGAAGGCGAAGGCGAAGTCGCCGAGGAGGCGGGCGGGGGCGTCGTCGGCCCAGCGCTGGACCGCGAGGAGGGCGAGCTCGGCGTCGCCGGCGGCGGGCACGGAGAGGTCGGCGCGGAGCTGGTCCAGGTTGTCGAGGCGGCCGTGGAAGACGATCGCGTCCTGGCCGCGGATAAACGGCTGACGCTCGCGCGCGGCGTCGGGTGTGGTGTGCATGGACTGGAAACCTAGAACGGTTTCACGGTCCTGCCAGGTGCCGCTTCCGTCCGGCCCGCGGTGGGAGAGGCGGGAGAGGACGGCATTGAACGGGGCGGTGGGTGCCGGTTGGCCGGTCAGGTTGAAGATGCCTGCGATGCCGCTCACGGGGGTGAGTGTACGAACTGCTAGTTGCGGGTTGCGAGTTGCGGGTTGCGAGGGGAAAAAAGGCGAGGACGGGACGGGGGCCTTCCGTGCTTGTCCGTGCGCTTCCGTGCGCTCCGAGAAGTGACGTTTTTCGTTGGGCGGAAAACGGCGTTACACGGAGATCACGGAAACGCACGGACAGGCACGGAAAAGAGGGACTGGGGGCGAGGGCTGAGCGACACATTCCAGGTTTGAGGAGTCCGGGCGACCCGGCAGAAATCTGGCGGGAATTCTTCAGGAGTGCCCTTGACCGCTTCTTCGGATGGAGTATAACTAAGTACGAACTTATCGTGCTGGACTAGAACAAAGGAAATCCCTATGAAACGCCGTATCGCCTGCAGCATCATGCCCGGACAGTTCGATAGCGAGCAGGTGGCTGTTTTTAAGTCTTTTGAAGGTAATGACTTATCGCTCTTCGCGCCTCTTGAGAGCATCGACTTCACGGGATGCCCCACCTTTGAGAATCCGATCTCAGGCCGGATGACCGTGGAATTCGTCAGCCAACAGGGCGACCTCGCGCTCATCCGCCTTCCGGCCGAGGTTCCAAGTCTCGGCTACTTCGCCACGGTTCTTGCGGGAGCGCTTCTGCCGGACCGCCCAACGCCTGAGGCGACGACATGAATTCCCCCCGCCGTGGCCAGGACTCGATCCGGTCGGTGACGCTGTGAACTCGCCCGCCCGCGAGGAGGTGGACGTGCCGAGTACTTACGTCCCCCTGTTCCTCGACTACAAGTTTGAGACTTCGTGCAACCATGGATTCATAGTCGAGGTGACCATGAAGGCGCGCGTGCTGATCGAGGATGACGGGAAAGACCAGTGGATTTACGGCGTGAATCCCGGTGGGATCATGGCCCGCGGTCCCTCCTCCGACAACCTCGCCAGCGCGATCGGTTCCTTCAGCCGCATCCTGGGTCTGGTGATCTCCGACCTCTCGGACGTGGCGGAGAGTTTTGCCCAGTTCAGAGAAGAGATGATCGCGTCATTTTCAACGAATGCCCCCTACCACGATTTCTGGCGCCAGGCGATCACCGCTGCCAGGCACGGAAGCCTGGACACAAGGGACATGAAGAGAGAGAGCGCGGAGGCCAAGCCTTCGCTGGTCATGAAGCAGGTTACTGGGGGGGACGACCGTCTGGGAAAGCTGGTGCCGGAAGCAACGCTTGCTGAAGCCTGACCAGTAGTCGTCAACCTCATGTCCGGAAAAGCGCCAACCATTACCTAAGTGCATGCGTAGTCCACAAGTTACGAAACGAGGCATTTCTGAGAATTCGTTTGACGCGCTGCGTAAATCGTCGTAGAAATAGGGGGTTGAGACCCATCGGCGTGGCCCCCAGTTTCGGTCTGGGATCGGCCCGCCGATCATGGCGACCCCAGGGGGTGAGCGTTAGCTCGCCCCCTGTGTCTTTTTGGCCTCCTGCACTTGGAGAGTTTCAATGACAAACGGAACAACGCCTCCCTCACCCCCCCCAACCGTGACGCGCGTTCGCGTGTTCATCGACTACTGGAATTTGCAGCTCAGCATGAACAGCCGCGAGTCCGCGGCGAAGGGCGTGGCGGATTTCAGGTTTCAGTTCCAGTGGGCTGCCATCGGCCCGTGGCTGGCAAGGAAAGCCTGCGCCGCCATTGGCGTAGTGACCCACTCGTTTGACGGGGTCATCATCTACACATCGTTCGATCCCGGCACTCCCGAAGGAACGAAATTCAAGAATTGGGCGACCACATGGCTTGACCGCCAGCCTGGGGTGACCGTGCAGTGTCGAGAACGGAAGCGCCGGGCTCTCCCGAAGTGCCCGATTTGTCATCGGGACATCGAGTTCTGCCCCCACAACGACTGCAAGAAGAAGATTGTCTCTACGGTCGAGAAGGGCGTGGACACACTTATCGCGACGGACATGATCCGGCTGGCCTGGGAAGGGGCCTACGACATCGCCGTCATCGCGAGTTCTGACAGCGACCTCGTTCCTGCCGTCGAGTTCCTCAATCTGAAGGGACGCAAGGTTGTCCAGGCCGGATTCCCTCCCTCCGGAATCGATCTGGCAACCGCCTGTTGGGCGTCCTTCGATGTGTTCAAGGACCGTGCTGAAATCGAACGCAAGTGAAGTGCTCCAGGCTCACCCGAGGGAAAGTGACATGAGGCGAATCCGTCCACTCCTGACTGGCGAAGGATCGCCGCCCGAGTCCGTGCTTCTCTCCAGGTACGAAATCCAGGAGCGCCATCGTCTCGGGCAGGACATCCGTGATGAGGAGTGGTGCGGGATCTACCATGCCGTTCCCTCGGCAACGCTCGATCACCAGATTCTGCTGACCGACGTGCTCGTGTTCCTGATGCAGCACTTGCGGCAACACGGCGGCGGGGAAATCGTCCCGGAGTGCGGGGTCTTTCGGGGGCCGGACGACTACCGCGTGCCGGACCTGCTCTACATCGCTCCAGGCAACGAACGGATCATCGGGCACGCGGGAATCACAGGTGGGGCGCCGGACCTGGTCCTGGAGATCCTGTCGCCGGAGGACGAAACGTACGCGAAGTTCGGTTTCTACGCGGCGGTGGGCGTGCCGGAGATCGTCGTCCTGGATCCGGTGACACGCGCTGCCGAGGTCTGGCGACTGTTTGGCGCGTCGTACACCCCGGTCTCACCGCAGACCGATGGCCGCCTCCTTTCCGAGCGACTTGCCGTGACCTTCCGAACCCTTCCCGGACAGCCGCCGCGACTCCTGATTTCCGATCAGCGGGATGCCGGCAGGTCAGTGACGTTGTAAGCAAATCTGGCTGAGGAGGCATGGCCGGGTCGCGGGCCTTCCGTGCTTGTCCGTGCGTTTCCGTGCTCTCCGTGAATCGTCGTTTTTTCGACGTGCGGAAAACGGCGTTTCACGGAGCGCACGGAGACGCACGGACCAGGACGGAAAAACAAGTTCAAGTCGGACGCGCGGCCGACCTCCCGGCGCGCCGTTGCCCTTCCTCGCAATCCGCCTTCGCCCCTGCGGGGCTACGGCGGACAGGCCCGCAACTCGCCCTTCTCACCGTTCAAGCTCTCTCCTGAGCCCCGCCATCTCTGCGTCCGAAGGCACGTTCGCGAGATACCGATCCACCTCCGCGATCGCCTCCTCGCGCCTCCCTGCTCCTTCCAGCGCGCGCGCCAGCACGAAGACCGCTTCCCGCGACCGCGGCGCCGTCGCCAGCGCGGATCGCGCGTCGTCCACCGCCGCCTGGAACATCCGCTCCTGGAGGTAGAGCTGCCCGCGGCGGAGCAGGAGCGACGCGTCGCCTGGCCGCGCGCCCAGCGCTTCCGTCACCGCCTGCGCCGCCGCCAGCCGGTCGCCCTTCCCCTCCAGCACGTCCGCCACCAGGACCGGGCCCGCCGGACTGCCGGGCTCGAGGCGCATCGCGATCTGCGCGTTCTCGAGCGCCTTGTCCCAGGCATCGAGCTTCGCCCACGCGCGCGCCGCGGCGGCGTGCGCCCGCGCGTCCGACGCCACCGACAGGCGTGCCTCGCGCGTCGTCGCCTCCAGCCCCCACTGCCCCGCCTCGCCGAACGCCGCCGCGAGATCGTCGTACGCGCCGGCGTTCTCGCGCGTCGCGGGAACGCCGCGCTGGAAGACTCCCGCGGCCTCCACCCACAGCCCCTGCCGCGCCAGCGCCGACGCCAGCCGCGCCGCGGCGCCCGGTGTCGGCATCAGCCCTTCCCAGACCGCCACGTCGTCCTCGTCGATGCGGGCCAGCGCTTCCTTCACCGCCTCCGGCCGCCCCTCGAACGCCCTCCGCAGGCAGACGCTCGCCGCGGGGCGCTTCCCCGCCCCCCACAGCCACACCCCGGCCTCGAGCTGCGTCCCGGGGTTCGCGGGCCAGAGGGCGGCGGCGGTTTCGAAGCGCTGCGCGGCGAGGTCGCGGTCGCCGCGGGCTTCGGCGGCGCGGGCGAGGCGCCAGGCGGCGTCGGCGTCGCAGGGGGAGAGGGTGAGGAGGCGATGAAGGGCGACTTCGCCGGCGTCGCGGGAGCGGCCTTCGGGGTTGAGGGGGGCGAAGGCGAGGGCGGCGGCGCAGGCGAGGGCGAGGATGGGGGCGATCGGGCGCGGGAAGGGGCGGGCGGTGTCGGACCAGGCGGGGGCGAGGCCGAGGAGGGCGGCGAAGAGGAGGCCGACGCCGGTGATGCGGAGGTCGAAGTCCACGAGGGCGTGGACGGCGGCGGCGAGGACGGCGGCGATGGCGGCGCGCGCGGCGGCGCGTTCGGCGGGGTCGAGGGACGGCAGGCCGCGGACGGCGCGCCAGAGCCACGCGCCGAGGCCGGCCACGAGGAGGAGGAGCCACGCGGCGCCGCCCTCGAACGCGGCGTTCACGTACTCGCTGTGCGCGTGCTGGAACTGCCCCGGGAGCGACGGCGGCTGGAACGGGCGGAAGGCGCGCGGGTAGGCCCCGATGCCGAAGCCGAGCACCGGCTGGCGCGCGGCCCCCGCGAGCGTCGCCTTCCAGCAGACGACGCGCGTGTCCTCGGCGGCGTCGATCCCCTCGAAGCGCTCGATCAGCGGCTCGGCGTTGGCGGCCCAGATCGTCACCGCGGCCGCGGCGGCGAGCACCGCCCCGCCCGCGAGCGCCGCGCCGCGCGACCGACTCTTCAGCACGAAGACGCGCGCGGCGACTCCCGCGCCCGCGGCGAGCGCGCCGCCGCGCGACTTCGTCAGCACGATCGCCGCCGCGAACAGCGCGGCCGCCACCGCCCACGGCAGCCCCGACTCCACCACCGACACCCGCGCTTCCCCGCGCCGCCGATGCGCGAACCGCCCCCACGCCGCCCCCGCCGCCAGCGCCACCCCCATCGCCATCAGCCCCGCGAAATTGTTCCGGTTCACCAGCGTCCCGCTCACGCTCTCCAGGTCGAGCCGCTTCCCGAAAAACGGAAGCGTCTCCCAGCGGAAACCGGCCTGGCCGAGCGCGAAGAGCGCTTCCATCGAGAGCACCGCGACGAGCGACGTGAGCGCGAAGGAGCGCGAGAGGCCGGCCTGGACGAGGCGGAGCGTGAACAGCCCGGCCAGGACGTACGCGGCGACCTGCGCGGCCTGCCGGACCGTCAGGAAAAGGTCGGCCGTCCCGGGGCCCGCGCCCGCCGCGCCGTGCGAGGCGCGGAGGGCGGAGGTCCAGGGGAACAGGAAGCCGAGGCCGGGGATGAGCTGGAGGGAGAACAGGAGCGCGAGGCCGGCGAGGAAGGCGCGCGCGGGGCGGGAGAGGAGGAGAGGGCCGGGGAGGAGGAACATCGCGGCGAGATTCAGGACGGCCATCGCGGCCGCGGACGCGGCGACCGCCGCGGGCGAGACGGCGCCGTAGGCGAGGAGCGTCCCCGCCCAGCAGGCGAGGAACGCGAGCCAGAGGGCGGTCGGGCGGGAAGGCATGGCGGTCGGGGACACGGTTCCTCTTACGCTAGCATTCCATCGAGATCTGCGGGATGGGTCGTTGGGAGGTGTTACCGGGCCGACGCAGCCTGACACGCGGGTTTCTTCGCGGGCTCTCAATTACCGTTTGACTTGCCCTCCTGCCGATCCTTCAATACCCGAGTCTTTCGCGCCGTCGGTCCATGGAAAGGAACTGCGACATGATCAGGGCCTTCTTCGCCACCGGAGCCCTTCTCGCCGCCACCGCGTCCGTCGCGCGCGTCGATTTCTCCGCCTCCGGCGTCTCCGTCGGCGGCTCCCCCGTCACCGAGCAGACCCTTCAGCTCCGCACCGCCGGCGACGGCACCGTCCTCGCTTCCCGCGATAAAGTCGAATCCCTCGGCGGCCTCATCCAGGTCGCGCTCGACGGCGGCCGCATGGTGACCCTCGAGCCCGGCGTGCGCCTCTCGCGCTCGGGCGATGTCTGGACGATCTCCGCACACGCCGGCCGCCCGATGACGCTCTCCGGCGCCGCCGCTTCCGTCTCCGTCGCCAGCCCCGCCACCGTGCAGCCCGTGGACGGCGGTTGGAAACTGGGCGACGGTTCGATGCTGGAAGGGACGGCGCTGAAGGCCGCGCCGGTCGCGCCCGGCGACCCGATGCTGATTGCCAACGAGGTCCCGCCCGACGGGATGGACGACACGCCCGCGGCCCGCTCGGCGCGCGAGAAGAACAAGCGCAAGCTCAGCAACCGCCGCCTGCACGTGTCCGACCCGATGCCGGGCGCGGAAGCCGCTGACGAACAGGCGCTCAAGAGCATCGACGACGTGAGCCCCGCGGGCTTCTGAAGCCGATGGCATTTCACGCGGCGGACCCTCGACACACGATGCACCGCATCCTCGCGCTGGTGTGCCTCGCCCTGTTCCCCGCATCGGCCTTCGCCGATAGCCTCGGCACCGAGTTCATCGACCGCGTCACGCACGAGGTCCAGCAGGAGGAAGGTCCCCTCTCGACGCGCCCTGTCGATTTCCACGTCTACGGCGGCGTCTACGGGTATTACACCGACAACCTCTTCCTCGCACCCCATCGCCACGCCGACGGCGACTCCGCCGCGATCGGCTTCGCGCGCGCCCGCGTCGACTACGTCGATTCGCACCTCGAGGTCGCCGCGGAACTCCTCGTCAACTTCGACTACTACATGGAGCACCACGCGGCCCGCGAAGACGAAGAGCGGTTCTTCGGCAAGATCCGCTGGACCGACACCGTCTTCGACCTCCAGCTCGTCGAGATCGCGCGCCGCGAAACCGACGCCATCGACGCCGTCTTCGCCACTCGCGCCCGCCGCATCGTCACCGACACGCTTCCCCGATTCGGCGTGAAGATCCCCGAGCTGCCGACCTTCGAACTGTTCGGGCAGCTCCAGACCGTCCACTACGAGGGCAGCAAGTTCGACGGGCTCGAGAACATCAACTACCGGGTGGGGCTGGCGCTGCTGGTGGATCTCTCGCAGCGGCTTGCGTTCGGCGCCGACGCCGGCTACCTGGCGATCCACTACCGCGAGCGCGACCAGACGCCCAACGCCCAGGGCTATTTCGCCCACGGCCTGCTCCGCGGCGAAGTCACCGACCGGTTCCTCGTGGAAATCGCGCTCGGCTGGACCTACATCCGCGGCACGCGCGCCGAGTTCGGGGACGACAACGCCGAAAGCACTTCCACGTTCGACGCCGAGGTCCACCTCCGCTACGAGGCCACGCAGACCCTCACCCTCTTCGCAGACTACAGCCGTCGCTTCGGCTTCGCCGGCGTCGGCAACACCTACGAGACGGTCGATCGCGGCATCGTCATCGCCGAGTGGCAGGTCATCGAGAAGCTCAAGCTGCGCGCGCGCGGCCAGTACGACTACGTCCACCCCACCGAGGCCAACGACCGCTGCTACTGGGCCGCCGGCCTCGGCGCCACGTTCCAGGTGGTCAAACATTTCAGCGTGGACGGCGGCGTGACGTACCGCGGCGGGAACACGAAGGGCGTCTCGGGGGACCGGTATACGAACTGGATTGTGTACCTGGGGGCGGTCGTAGACTTCTAAGACAGGCCCCTCGCGCCTACACCCTGTTCGCGCAACTTCGGCCTGTGCCCGCGGGATTGTCGATCAGCCCCTCTGTGGCCTCGGTGCCCTCTGTGGCCAAGCACTTGCGCTCAAGAGCCTCGGTGGCTCGAGCGGGATCGCTCGGCCGTGCGCGCTTCGACCGCCCTGCCTTCGGCGGGCCTTGTCATCCGGGCGCCGGAAGGTTTAAGGCTGTCGGCTTGAGACCCTTCGACTCGCCCTGCGGGCTCGACCGCCCTGAGCGAGCGAAGCGAGTCGAAGGGCTCAGGGTGAGCCGGGCCGAGAGGGGGCCCGGTTTGGGAGGAGCGGAGATCGGCCCGGCTCAAAATATCCCCCGCTCCGGCACCCACACCACGTCCCCCGGCTTCAACACCACGTCCGCATCCAGCTTCCCCGACACGATGTCCCCCAGGTCCACCGCCAGCTTCTCCGCCGACCCGTCCGGCTTCTGCCGCAGCACCTGGATCGACCCCGTCGCCGCGAACTTCGTGTAACTCCCCGCCCGCGCAATCGCCATCGACGCTGTCATCCGCGTGTCCGCGGGAATCTCAAACCAACCCGGCTCCTTCACCGCCCCCAGCACGTACACCACACGCGCCGCCGACGGAATCATCACGAGATCGTTCGGCTGAAGCTCCAGGTCCGCTTCGCCCCTCCCCGCCGCGATCGCCTGCTCGACCTCCACCAGGCTGATCTGCACCACCTCGCGCTCCCCCTTCGCCCCGCTCCTCACGATCTGCACGTACTCCTTGTACGCCTTGTCCGTGATCCCCCCCGCCACCGAGATCAGCTGCAGAAGCGTGATCCGCTCCGACGGCGGCAGCGCATACCCGTTCGGCTTCGCCACGCCCCCGAGAATGAACACCTGCCGCGGCGCGAACTCCTTCACCGTCACCGAGACCTGCGGGTTCACAAGGTAGTCCTTCGCCAGCCGATCCCGGATCGACCCTTCCAGCAGCGTCGGCGTCAACCCCGCCGCCTGCACGCTCCCGATCAGCGGATACGAAAACGACCCGCTCTCGGGGATCCGCACGTCCACCTTCAGGTCCGCTTCACCGTACACCCCGATCCCCAGCAAATCCCCCGCGACCAGCACGGGATCGCGCGGGGCCGAAAGCCGTCCGGCGGGAAGCGCTGCCCCGGCCATCGGGTGGAACCCCGCCGGCAGCACCGGAGGAGAGCCGCCGCCGCCCGCGCCCGTGGCGGGCGGGTCTTTCTCGCCGGATTTGACGGGTTCTTCGGTGGCGCAGCCCGCGAGCGACACGGCGGCGAAAAAAGCGAGCAGCAGGTTTCTCATGGGAGGAAGAACGTTACCAGAACTCCGGCCGGGGCGGAACGGCTCTGAGACCAGCCAGCGGCGTTGTATAATCTCAGCAGTTGAACGCGAACTCAGGAGGCAGAACTTGAAGGGTGTGTTGATCGTGGCGGACTCGGCCCGCATTCACGGGGACGGGACCTTCAGCTTGCTTCGGGCCGGAATCGACAAGGTCCAGATTCCGGCGGGGCAAGAACTTATCCACCGGGGTTCGGTGGCGATGAGAATTTCCGGTGGTCCGGAAGATGCAGGAAAGCACCAGTTTGTGCTGCGAGTTGAGAGCAAGCCGGGTTCTCCCGTGGCGCCTGACATCGCGGGGGGTTTCGAGCTTCCGCCGGGCGGCGGCGCCACGGTCACCGCCCTTGACTTCGGATTTCGGCTCCCCGATGCGGGAACGTACAGGTTCGTTCTGCTTTGTGACGGAAAGGAACTGGATAGTTGGAAGGTTGAGCTTGTGACCGCCATGGTGGCCACCGCTGGAGGAGCCAGGAAATGACGACACTCACAAAGGTCACGACAGCGCAATTGGCCGACCGCCACGGCGAGGCTTGGGTGCTGGCGCAGCAAGCCAAGATCTACTTCGCTCCGCAGCCCCAGACTGAGTCAAAGAGCTCGAAAGCTCCCGAAATCCTGGATGTGCGACGGATCTGGGGTGGACGACCCGTCAAGACCCTCGAGGAACTGTCGCAATTCGGTCGCGGGTACGGAGGACATTCCGAGTCGGAATCGGAACCACGGGCATAGCTGCGAGCATGCCTCCTCAAAAGTACGAGGTGTACTGGCTCACCATCGAATTTGACGGAGACACCAAGCCGCGCCCCTGGGTCGTGCTGGAAGATGCGACGCCGGACACAGTTCTCATGGCGACGATTTCGACGAAGATGGATTTGATGAACAGGCGCGAGGATCTTGAGCTGCCGGATTCCGACCCGGATTTCAAGGCATCTTCATTGAAATCAACCTCGCATGTCGTCCGCGACAGCGTCGCTGCAATTCCCCGGGATCTTGTCGAAGGAAAGAAGCGCGGCTCGCTGGCCGCAGAGCAGAGACGCAAGCTGGACGCGTGGATCTTCTTCTGGGAAACGAGGTAGGGCCAATCGCGCGGAATGACGTCGCCCGAAGCGTGCTTCCAGGCCTACTTCGCGAGTTCGGGATTTTTATCCTTGAACTCCGCCATCGACTGCGCCGCGATCTCCATCACGTCCCACTCCGCGGCGGGATACTTCTCCGACAGCTTCACCTTCTCGTCCCCCACCGCCTTGTCGAACTGCTCGTCGTTGCGGTACTTCGCCGCGTCCATGAACTTCCTCACCGGCATGTCCTTCTTGCCGGCCTTGCGGCGGACGATGATGAAGCGGAGCTTCGGGCGGCCTCGCCACCACTCGCCCAGGAGCGCGCGGGGGCCGGGACACGGGGCCTCGAAGATCTCCAGGTTCTGTCCGAGCTCGTCGAACAGGCGGACGGTCTCTTTGCCGACCGCCACCTCGAGCGCTTCCACCGAGGCGAACTTCTCCGAGTCGAGCAGCGACGTCGCCAGCACCGAGCCGTCCGCGGGGCGGCGCACGCAGAGGAGGCGGAAACGGTTTTCAGGGGTGTACCACATGATGCGCCATTGATTATCACCCGCGCCTGCCCTTTGCAACGGATGGATGTTTCATCGTCGCTGGAATTGTTCAGGATTCGTTGGCCTGAGCCGCGCGACCGAGGGGTCAAAGCGCGAAGGGGCGAAACGCGGGGCGGGCGAAGTCGGCCCTCTACCGGCCGCCTCTTTGAACTTTCGCCCCGGGCCGACGAAGCCTGCCCCGCGGGTCGCCCCTTCGCGCTTTGACCACCCGGGCGGGCGGCTCAAAGTCCTCTATCTCGCTCTTCGCGCCCCGGTTCATGAGGTCCGCGACCGCGCGCCGCGGGTCCTTGTCCTCGAACAGCACCGCGTGGACTTCCTCGACGATCGGCAGGGACACGCGGCAGCGGCGGGCGAGCGCGAGCACGGAGCGCGTCGTCTCCACGCCCTCGGCCACCATCTTCATCTCCGCCAGGATCTGCGCCAGCTTCTTCCCCTTGCCGATCGCCAGCCCGACGCTCCGGTTGCGCCCCCACGGCGAGTAGCACGTCGTCACGAGGTCGCCCATCCCGCTGATCCCGTAGAACGTCGTGCGGCGCGCGCCCATCGCGTAGCCGAGCCGCGAAATCTCGACCAGCCCGCGCGACAGCAGCGCGGACTTCGCGTTGTCGCCCAGCCCCATCCCGTCGCAGATCCCCGCCGCAATCGCGATCACGTTCTTCACCGCCCCGCCCAGCTCGACTCCCTTCACGTCCGTGTGCGAATACACCCGGAACCGGTCCGTCATGAACGCCTGCTGCACCTTCCGCGCCAGCGCATGGTTCGTGCTCGCCGCCACCAGCGTCGTCGGCAGCCGCCGCCCGACTTCCTCCGCATGCGACGGCCCGCTCAGCACGCACACCGGCACACGCCCCAGCACGTCCCGGATCACCTGCGACACCCGCTTCTGCGTCCCCACCTCGATCCCCTTCACGACGCTCACCACGGGAAGCGACTTGGGGAACGTCCTGGCGAGCGGCACGAGCGACGGCCGCACGAACTGCGTCGGCACGGCCAGCACGAACAATTTCGCGTCGCGGAAGTCGGGAATTCCGCTGGCGATCGTGAGGTTTTCGGGGAGGTGGACGCCCGGCAGGTAGGGCCGGTTTTCGCGCACGCGGCGCAGCTCCGCGGCGAATTCCGGGCGGCGCGCGTACAGGACCGGGTGGCGCCCCGTCGCCCGCAGCACGAGCGCCAGCGCCGTCCCCCAGCCGCCCGCCCCGTACACGATGACCTTGCTCACGCGGCGAATCTTAGAAGACGATCCTTCGCCCGGCGAGCAAATGCTAAGCCTTCGGCGGCGCCGCGGACTCCGGGTCCTTCCGCCCCAGCTTGATCTTCGGCTCCGTCCCCTTGAAGATCCGCTTGATGTTCCCGCGATGCTTGTAGATCGCGAAGACCATGACACCGATGGTGAAGAGCGTGACGCCGAAGCGGTCGCGGAAGGCCTCGCGGTCGGTCAGCATCTGCCCGCTCGCCAGCGCGATCACGCTGGCGATCGACCCGACGGAGACGTAACGCGTCGCGACCGTGAAGAGCACCCAGGCGATGAACGCGCAGAGCAGCGCCCACGGTGAAGCCGCGAGGAAGACGCCGGCGGCTGTCGCGATCCCCTTCCCGCCCTTGAACTTGAGGTAGATGGGATACATGTGGCCGGCGACGGTGCCGACGCCGCAGGCGACCTGGAGGACGACGTCGCAGTGGGGGACGCCGGGGATGAAGCGCTGGCCGAGGTGGTAGTGCCAGACGAGATAGACCGGGAGGAATCCCTTGGCCGCGTCGAGAAACAGCGTGAAGAACCCCCAGAATTTCCCGCAGGTGCGCCCGACGTTGGTGGCGCCGATATTCCCCGAGCCGGCCTTGCGGACGTCCACGCCGCGCATGAGACCGACGAGCAGGCCGAACGGGATGCTGCCGACGAAGAACATGAGGAAGCCGGCGAGAAGGGCGATGCCGAGCTCTGAAACGGTGATGATGGCGAGGTTCATCGGGGGGATAGTTAAGGACGAGGGGCGCGGGAATTCAAGAGGAAGCGAGACGGAGGGTGAATGACCGGTACTGAGGCGCCACCCCGGAGGACACGGGAAACTGCAAAGGCAAAACGGATAACTCTCAAGGAAACGGCAAAAGGCAAACGACAAGTAAGGCAGCGGCGTTCCGAGCTTCCTTTTTTCCCTTTGGAGTTTGGCGTTTGGTTTTGTGTTTCGCCGTTTTGAGTTTGCCTTTTCAGGTCCGAAAAACCCGCCACTCGAAGGCATCCTCACCCCGGACCTTCAGCCCACCCCCGAATTCCGCCGATGAATTCGATATGGAGGCGATCCCCGGCTACGTCATCGACCGCAAGCTCTCGAGCGGCGGCACGTCCGGCGTCTACCGCGCGCTCGACCTCGAGCGCGGCCACCATGTCGCACTCAAGATCCTCTTCCCCAAGTGGTCGAAGGATCCCAAGGCGCTGGAGCTGATGGAACGGGAGGCGTGGCTGCTGAAATCGCTGAGCCACCCGAACGTGGTGCGGGGGCTGGCGTCGGGGCACTGGCGCGGGCTGCACTGGCTCGCGATGGAATGGGTGGCGGGGCCGACGGCGCTGGAGCGGGTGCACAAGGGAGGCCCGCTTTCGGCCCCCGCGGTGCTCGAACTCGGCCGGCAGCTCGGGCAGGCGGTCGGCCACCTCGCCCGGCGCGGGATCGTCCACGGCGACATCAAGCCCGCCAACGTCCTCCTCGCCCCCGGCGGGCTGGCCAAGCTGTGCGATTTCGGGTTCGCGCGCGTCCGTCGGGCGGGCGAGGCCGAGGATGAAGCGGTCTTCGGGACGATGGCGTACGCGGCGCCGGAGCAGATGGAGGGCGAGCCCGGGGTAGATTCGCGGGCGGACCTCTACGGCGTCGGCGCCACGCTGTATCACATGGCCACCGGCAGGATGCCGCCCCTTCCGGACAAGTGGGGCGCACCGCCGTCGATGTCCACGGCGGTGGACCGGGAAGTGCGGTGGATCCTGCAGCGCCTGATGGCGCCGCGGCTCAAGGAGCGTTACGACTCGGCGGAGCTGCTGCTGGGGGACCTGGAGCACCTGAAGCAGCTGAAGCGCGGGACGGAGCGGCGTTCGCGGGTGCCGGAGCGGGCGAAGGACGAGTTCCACTGGGAGTTTAATTAAGAGCGCGCAAGAAATCCTGCGGGGCAGGTTGCGTCGGCCTGGTGACGGTGGTTTGGTAAGTTTTACATGTGCGGGCCGACTCCGCCCGCCCCGCAGGATTTCTTGCGCGCTCTCGGGGAACAGTATCGGCGGACAGGAGTGGGGGCGGGCGCCGACTCCCAGTCGCGCTGCGACGGCTGGTTCGCTGGGCACTAAGTCCCCCGCACCGGTCGATCTTCCGCAACCCCTTGGGGCGCCTCATGTTGGCACGCCCGCCTGACGGGGATTCGCCTTGACACTCTCGTGTCACTTCCGGCATAATGCTCGGCCCGGCAAAAGCAATGCCTGAAGACAAGCCGGGAACCCGTCGTATCGCAAAAGTGGGAGAATTTTTCCCACTTTTTTGTTTGGCCGCTTTGAGTTCGCCAAGACTGTTTCCGGCGACTTCAGGGCGCCCAAGGCGTGGCCGCGCGGTCCTCTCGCACGGCCACGGCACTTTTAAGTCCGCCGTATTAAGGGAGACCTAACGTGAACGGCGAGCTCCTGAGAATCGTGGACGGAATCCACCGCGAAAAGGGCATCGATAAGGAAATCATCATCGAGGCCCTGGAGTCGGCATTGCTGTCGTCCGTCCGCAAGTACTTCGGCGTCGGCGAGGAATCCGAGCTGACCGTCAAGGTCGATCGCAACACCGGCGGCATCTCCACCAACTCCGGCCTCACGCTGGAACAGCTCGGCCGCATCGCCGCACAGACCTTCAAGCAGGTCATGATCCAGAAGTTCCGCGAGGTCGAGCGCAACCAGGTCTTCGGCGACTACGAAACCAAGAAGGGCTCCGTCATCGTCGGCTCCGTCCAGCGGTTCGAGGGGCCCCACATGATCGTCAACCTCAACAAGGTCGAGGCCGTCGTCCCCCGCTCCGAGCAGGTCCCCGGCGAGTCCTATCGCGTCGGCGACCGCATCCGCGCCCTCGTCTCCGAAGTGAAGAAAAAGGGCCAGAAGGTCCGCGTCGTCCTCTCGCGCGCCAACGGCGACTTCGTCAAGAAGCTCTTCGAGGCCGAAGTCCCCGAAATCCAGGAGCGCCTCGTCGAAATCCGCTCCATCGCCCGCGAGCCCGGCTACCGCACCAAGATCGCCGTCGCCTCCGTCAACGACAAGGTCGATGCCGTCGGCGCCTGCGTCGGCGTCCGCGGCTCCCGCATCAAGAACATCGTCGAGGAACTCTCCGGCGAAAAAGTCGACATCATCCGCTTCGAACTCGACCCCGCTTCCATGATCCGCAACGCCCTCAAGCCCGCCGAGGTCAGCGGCATCCTGGTCAACAAGGAAGAGAAGCGCGCGCGGGTCATCGTGACCAAGGACCAGCTGTCGCTGGCGATCGGCAAGCAGGGGCAGAACGTCCGCCTCGCTTCCAAGCTGACCCGCTGGGACATCGACGTCGTGTCGCAGGAAGAAGAAGCCGCGCGCCTGACGAGCGGCGGGGAGGCTTTCCCGCAGAAGCGCCGTGCCGGGATCCCGGAGGACCTGGGGGCCGAGGTCATCGGCGCCCTGGTCGAGGCCGGTTACGACACGCCCGAGGCGATCGCGGACGCGGGCGCGGAAGCGCTCTCGGAAGTCCCCGGCTTCGACATCACCAAGGCCGAGCAGGTCGTCACGCACGTCCGCCAGAAACTGCGGGAGGGCAGCGGCCTGCCGCACGCGCCGCGCGCCGCCGCCCAGAACCCGGGCCTCGACCACGACACGGTGGAACGCCTCACCGCCGCCGGGTTCGACACGCTCGAGAAGATCGCCGAGGCCGGCATCGACGGCATCGCCGCCGTCCCCGGCATCGACCGCAACCGCGCCGACCAGATCCTCAAACTCGTCGCCGAACGCCTCGCGGCAGACGGCGGCGCAGAGCCGGAGCCCGAGCCCGAAATCGAAGAATCCGCCGAGGGAGAACCCGCAACCGAGCCCACCGCCGAAGGCGCACCGGAAGGCTCCGCTTCGGAGGGCGCCCCGCCCGCCTGACGCCCCCCGAACGACCGGCTGACCCGGGAACTTCCCTTTTCCTCTTCCCCGCAGCCGCCTGCGAGTCCACAATTCCCTTTCTCGACCGAGCCGCTTCCGCGGCACGGCCTGAAGTAAACCGGAGAATCGATGCGGATCTACGAGCTGGCGAAGGAACTGGGCAAGGAGCCCAACGAGGTCAGGATCGTCGCGCAGGACCTCGGCGCTCCCGTCAAAACCAACTTCAACGTGCTTGAGGAACCCTTCCTCACGCAGGTCAAGGAGCGCTTCACCAAACCCGCCGCCCCGGCCAGGCCCGCGGCGACGCCGCTGTCTTCGATCGAGGCGCCGGCGCCCGCGAAGGTTGAGGCGAAGGCGGAAGTAAAAGTCGAGGCGAAGGTCGAGCCCAAGGCGGAGGTGAAGGCGGAGACGAAGGTCGAGCCCGCGAAGCCGCCGGCGCCGCCCGCGAGCCCGTACGGGCTGGTTTACAGGCCGCCGAAGACGGAAGTCGTGGCGAAGCCTGTGTTCAAGCCGGTGACCGAGCACAAGGACGAGCCGAAGCGGCCCCCCGTGAAGGTGATGCCCGCGGCGGCGATTTCGAAGCCGGTGCCGCATGCGCCGAAGCCCGCGGTGAAGCTGCATCGCCCGGACACGAAGGGCGACGTGGTGATTGCGAAGGGCGGTCCCGTTCCCGAGGGAGCGCATCCGATTGCGGAGCTGGAGGCGGAAGAAGGCGCGGCGCGCATCCTGAGGCCGACGGAAGTGCAGCAGTACGAGAAGGCGCAGGAGGAGGAGGCGCGCGCCAAGAAGCTGGGGCTGAACAAGCCGCAGGCGCCGCAGACGACGGTGCGCCGCCCGGGGCAGCGTCCCGGGATGCGTCCCGGCATGCGACCGGGGTCGCGTTCGACGTCGATCCGCGTGCTGGAAGAGGCCGTCGGCCGCCCGAAGCCGACGCCCCCGCCGCCGCCGCCCGCGGCGGACCGCCAGATCGAGGTGCCGGTCCCGATCTCGGTGAAGGACTTCTGCGCCCTCGTGGGCATCAAGGCCAACCTGGTGCTCAAGAAGCTCCTCGACCACGGCAAGATCGTGACGATCAACCACGCGCTCGACTCGGACGACGCCGAAATGATGGCGCTCGAGTTCAACCGCAACGTCACCGTCCGCAAGGTCAAGACCCAGGAAGAAAAGCACTTCGATGATATTTCCGAAGCGCCCGACAAGCCGGAGGACCTGATCCCGCGTCCGCCGATCGTGACGATCATGGGGCACGTGGACCACGGCAAGACGAGCCTGCTCGACCGGATCCGGAGCGCGAACGTGGCGGCCGGGGAGTCGGGCGGCATCACGCAGCACATCGGCGCGTACAAGGTGATGGGCCAGCAGGGCGCGGTGGTGTTCCTCGACACGCCCGGCCACGAGGCGTTCACGGCCATGCGCGCGCGCGGCGCCAACGTCACGGACGTCGTCGTGATCGTGGTCGCGGCGGACGACGGCGTCATGCCGCAGACGGAAGAAGCGATCGACCACGCCAAGGCGGCCGGCGCGACGATCATCGTGGCGCTCAACAAGATGGACAAGAAGGGCGCGAACCCGCAGCGCGTGATGCAGCAGATCAGCGGCTACGACAACGCCCTCACGCCGGAAGAATGGGGAGGCAAGACCTACTACGCCAAGGTGTCGGCCATCACGGGCGACGGCGTCCCCGACCTCCTCGAACGCCTCGCGCTCGAAACCCAGATCCTCGAGCTCAAGGCGAACCCGAAGCGCAACGCGGCGGGCGCCGTGCTCGAGGCGCGCATGACCGAGGGCAAGGGCGTCACCGCGACGCTCCTCGTCCAGAACGGCACGCTCAAGAAGGGCGACGTCATCCTCGCCGGCCGCGCGTACGGCCGCGTCCGCAACATCTACGACGACCACGGGCAGATCATCGACGCCGCCCCTCCCGCGACCCCCGTCATGGTCTCCGGGCTGAACGTCGTCCCCGACGCAGGCGACCGCTTCCATACCTTCAGCGACATCGCCAAGGCCCGCTCCATCGCCGAGGAACGCGAACACAAGGTCCGCGAGACCTCCATCCTCGGCCGCAGCCACATCAAGATGGAGAACCTCTTCCAGAACATCGAGGCCGGGAAGCTGCGCGAAGTGCGCATCATCCTGAAGACGGACGTGAAGGGATCGTGCGAGGTGCTGAAGAAGTCGCTGGAGGAGATTTCCACCGACGAGGTCCGGCTGCGCATCATCCACAGCGGCGTCGGCACCATCAACGAGTCCGACGTCGTGCTCGCCGACGCTTCCGACGCCATCGTCCTGGGGTTCCACGTGACGGCCGAGGAGCGCGCGCGTTCGATCGCGACGGAGAAGGGCGTGCAGATCAAGCTGTACGAGGTGATCTACCACATCGTCGAGGAGATGAAGCTCGCGATGGAGGGCCTGCTCGAGCCGGACAAGGTCCAGACCGTGCTCGGCCACGTCGCGGTGAAGCAGATCTTCAAGATCTCCAAGTCCGGGAACATCGCGGGATGCGTCGTGACGGACGGGAAGATCGAGCGCGGCTCGCAGGTCCGCGTCCACCGCGGCGGCGAGGTGATCCACGACGGCAAGCTCGAGTCCCTCAAGCGCTTCAAGGACGACGTCAAGGAAGTCGCCGAGGGTTTCGAGTGCGGCCTGCGTGTGCTGAATTTCGACACGGTGCAGCCGGGGGACGTGATCGAGGCGTACAAGGTGGAGGAGGTCGCCCGGAAGCTGGAGAGGAAGGCGGAGGCGAAGTAGCCCCGCCGGACCCTCGCCACCGGGCCGCCGGATTCCCATGGTCGTGGGCACGATGCTCGTGAGCGCCTTCATCGGCGACTCGCATTCGTTGAAGGACAAGCGGCACGTCCTGCGCTCGGTCAAGGACCGCGTGCATGACCGCTTCAATGTGAGCATCGCCGAGGTCGAGGACAACGACCTGTGGCAGAAGACGTCGCTGGGCGTGGCGGTGGTCTCGAACGACACGAAGCATGCGCTGGAGGTCCTGCGCGAAGTCGAGAAGTTCCTCAAAACACACCCCGGGCTGGTCGTGTGCTCGGCCGAGACGGAGATCCTCTGATGGCACAGCAGCACCGCAAGGAGATGATGGCCCGCGAGTTCCTCCGCGAAATCTCGCGCCTCGTGAACTACGAGATGCAGGACCCGCGGATGAAGATGATCACGCTGACGAAGGTGGAGCCGGCGCCGGACATGAAGACGGCAAAGGTCTACTTCTCGATGCTGGGAAGCGAGCACGAGCGGATCGCCGCGACGAGGGCGCTTCAGGACGCGCGCAGTTTCGTGCGTGCGCAGCTGCGGGTGAAGATGAAGGGGTTGAGGTACATCCCGGAGCTGACGTTCAAGTTCGACCAGTCGATCGAGGGGGCGATCCGGATCTCGAAGCTGATCGACAAGGTGGTGGCGGAGCGTGAGGAGACGGAGGGGAAGCCGAAGGAGGAGGAAGAGGGGGGCGAGGAATCATGAAGAAGCGCGTGAAGCCGAAGGTGACGATCGGGATCAAGCCGCAGGGGCGGCGTGACGGCCGCGGGGCGGACGAGCTGCGGCCGGTGGCGTTCCGGAGGAACATCCTGGCGCACCTGCCGGGGAGCGTGCTGGCGGCGTTCGGGCGGACGCAGGTGCTGTGCACGGTGTGCGTCGAGGAGACGGTGCCGGACTTCCTGCGCGGCAAGGGGCAGGGATGGGTGACGGCCGAGTACGGGATGCTCCCGGGCTCGACGAACCGCCGCAAGCCGCGCGACCGCTCGGGGAAGGTGGACGGGCGCACGGTGGAGATCCAGCGCCTCATCGGCCGCGCGCTGCGGCAGGCCGTGGACATGGCGGCGCTCGGCGAACGCACGCTCTGGATCGACTGCGACGTCCTCCAGGCCGACGGCGGCACCCGCACGGCCGCCATCACCGGCGCGTGGGTCGCCCTTCGCGACGCCCAGGACCGCCTCATCCGCGAAGGAAAACTCTTCAAGAGGTTCGTCGCCCAGCAGGTCGCCGCCGTCTCCGTCGGCATCGTCAACGGCCGCGCGAGCGTGGACCTCGACTACTCCGAGGACTCCACCGCCGGGACCGACATGAACCTCGTCATGACCTCGCGCGGGCAGTTCGTGGAAATCCAGGGAACCGCCGAGCACGGCGCGTTCTCGGAGAAACAGCTCCACGAAATGCTCCGGCTCGGCCGCAAGGGCATGGAGCGGCTGTTCGAGTTGCAGCGGAAGACGTAGGCTGAAACCGGGGAGTCACTCCGGGCGGGGCTCGGATCGCTCTACGACACGATCCTTCGACTCGCCCTGCGGGCTCGCTCAGGATAAGCCGGGCCGAGAAGGGCTGGCACCGGGGAGAACGATTCGACGGCCCGGCTTACTTCGGCACCACCAGCGACACCGTCCGGTTCTTCTCGCCGAAGTGCGACCGCGCGGCCTTCAGGATCTTCTGCCCCGTCACGTGAGCCACGAGCTTCGGCAGCGCGAAGACGTCGAAGCCCTTGAAATGGAACCGCAGGAGCGAGAACGCGCACGGGTCCACCTGGTCGAACCCGCGCAGGAACGCGCCCAGGTACTTGCGCCTGATCCGGTCGAGGTCGCGCCGCCGGATCCCATCCGACAGGAACTTCTTCAGCCCCTCCAGGAACCCCGCTTCCAAAGCCTCGGGATCGTCCGTCTCGCCGCCGCACACGGTCGCCCCGAACGTCGGCGTGGACGAGTACGACGCCGAGAACGACTCGTCGAGCAGCCCCTTGCCGTACAGCTTTTCGTAAAGCTTCGTCCCGCGCCCGACCACCGCGTCGAGCGCCAGGTTCAGCGCGACTTCCCTCTCCAGCTCCGCCCGCCCGCGCGCCGGCGGGTTCGTCTCCTTCCACGCCATCAGGAACTTCGTGCGCGCCACCTGCATCGCCTCCGTCCGCCGCGCTTCACGCACCTCCCGCGGCTCGCGCGGGTACGACCGCGTGATGCGCCCGTTGCCTGCGAGGCCGCGGGCGGCGACGAGCGCCTGGGCCTGCTCGAACACCGCCGCGGGATCGACGTCGCCCGCCACGGCGAGCACCATGTTCGACGGCGCGTAAAACGTCCGCCAGCACTGCTCCAGCTGCGCCGGCGTGATCGCCTGGATCGACTCCACCGTCCCGCCGATGTCCACCCGCGCCGGATGATTCGCGTACAGCGACTCCTGCAGATTCTGGTAGATCCGCGCGTCCGGCATGTCGCGGTACATCCGCAGCTCCTGCTCGATGATCAGCTTCTCCTTCGCCACCCAGTCGGGCCGGAAGACCGGGTCGTAGACCAGGCAGGTCAGAAGCGCGAGGTTGTCGTGGAAGTTGTCGATGCAGGAGAAGTAGTAAACGGTCGTGGAGTACTCGGTGCCGGCGTTCGATGAAGCGCCCTTCCGCGAGAACTCGACGAGGAGGTCGCCTTTTTCCTTCTTGAAGAGCTGGTGTTCGAGGAAGTGGGCGATGCCGTGGGGCATCGAATGGGCGGCGCCTTTCTGGCGGAAGTCGTTGTCGATGGAGCCGTAGAGGGTGCCGTAGACGGCGACCTTGCGGGACATGCCCTTTTTCGGGAAGACGTAGGCGGTGAGGCCGCAGGGGAGTTTGGCGACGTGGTAGGTTTCGTCGATGAGCGGCGAGTGGTGGGCGGTGGAGGTGATCACGGGGGCATTGTATGGCGCGCGGGCGGGCTGTCACGAAGGTGACCAGCGCCGCGGGCGGAAAGCCGCTGCCTGACTTGTCCGTTGCCGTTTGTCGTTTCCTTGAGAGTTCTCCTTTTTGCGTTTGCCGTTTCCGGCGGCCGAATACGCGCGCCCACCCGGATAGCCCTGCAGTACCTGTCCTGCCCCCCCCATTCTGCCGGTTGACACTTCCCCTCATCCCGGTTACCTTATCTGCGTCGTCGAGCCGCGACCTTCGTTACCGTAACCTGTTGCGCTAACGGAAGTTACGTACAGGACGGCCATCGAGGCCACGCATGAAACCAGTCCTTCAGGTCGCGCTGGATTTCCTTGAGTTGAAGCGCGCTCTCGAGCTCGCGGCCGAGGCCGTCCGCGGCGGCGCAGAGTGGCTCGAGGCGGGGACTCCGCTGATCAAGTCCGCGGGCCTCGACGCCGTGCGCGAGCTGCGCCGGGCGTTCCCGAAACACACGATCGTCGCCGACCTCAAGACCATGGACGCCGGGCGGATCGAGATGGAGGCCGCGGCGAAGGCGGGCGCGAACGTCGGGACGGTGCTCGGCACCGCGAGCGAATCGACGATCATCGAGTGCATCGAGGTCGGCCGGCACTACGGGATGGACGTGCACGTGGACCTGCTGAACGTCCCCGACCCCGCGGGGCTGGCGAAAAAGTGCGAAGAGTGGGGCGCGCACCACGTCGGCATCCACATGCCGATCGACGACCAGATGCGCGGCAAGCTCCCGATGGACCTGCTGCGCACCGTGCGCGCGGCCACGCGGCTCCCCATCGCCGTCGCGGGCGGCCTGAACTCCGAGACCGTCGTGGACGTCGTCGAGGCCGGCGGCGACATCATGATCGTCGGCGGCGCCATCACCAAGGCGACCGACGCCGAGAAGGCCACCCGCGAAATCCGCAACGCCATCGACACCCGCGCGAAAGTCTCCACCGAGCTCTTCAAGCGCGGCGCTTCCGAGGACGAAATCCGGAAGATCTTCATGACCGTCTCGACGCCGAACATCTCCGACGCGATGCACCGCTCGGGTGAAATCCCCGGCGTCGTCAGCCAGAACCACGGGCTCAAGGCCGTCGGCCCCGCTTACACCGTCCGCACCGCCCCCGGCGACTGGTCCAAGCCCGTCCGCGCCATCGAGATGGCCCGCCCCGGCGACGTCATCGTCATCGACGCCGGCGGCATCACCCCCGCCGTCTGGGGCGAACTCGCTTCCCATTCCTGCCTCCGCAAGGCCGTCGCCGGCGTCGTCATCCACGGCGCCATCCGCGACATCGACGAGATCCGCAAGATGAAGTTCCCCGCCTGGTCCACCCATGTCACGCCGACCGCCGGCGAACCCAAGGGCTTCGGGGAAATGCAGGTCGCCATCCGCATCAACGGCGTCGAAATCGCCCCCGGCGACTGGATCGCCGCCGACGACTCCGGCGTCGTCCGCGTCCCCCGCAACAAGGCCGTCGAAATCGCCAACCGCGCCATGAACGTCCTCGAGGCCGAAAACCGCCTCCGCGAGGAAATCCATAAAAAGGGAACGCTGAGCGAGGTTGTGGAGTTAGAGAAGTGGGAGAAAGAGATCGGCGACAGGTCCGGAAAGCAGAAATGAGATCGATGAACGCTGAACCCGCCGTGACGCAGTCCCCTTCCACGAAGGAGGCGAGCGCATGGAAAAATTGAAGAAGGCCAACCGTTGCGACGTGTGCCGCCGCCGCGAGGCCGGCAACACCTGGACCGTCATGGACGGCGACGCCGTCGCCCGCGAACGCCTCATCTGCGACGTCTGCGTCCGCGTCCGCGCCGCCCTGGCGCGCGCCCACGCGTGCGCCAACTGCGGCAAAAAGAACGCACGCCGCTTCCGCCTCCGCTTTTCCCCCGGCGGCATGTCCCTGGGCGTCCACCTCTGCCGCCAGTGCTGGAGCAAGCAGGCGGTCGTGGACAAGATCCACCGGAAGATCAAGGGGGTGGTGAAGCGCCGCGGCGAGAACGACGAGGCGACGATCCAGCGGGACATCGAGAGGTTCCTGCGGCGGGACGGCGACCTGAATTAGGGGTAGAATGGACGCCTCAGGACGGCGTCTGTGCGGCGGGCCAAGGGCCCGCGCGCAGCGCCGCCAAGTCCCGACGGAGAGTTTCGTGGCCAACAACCAGAAGATGTGCGAGACGTGCCAGGAGAACCCCGCCACCGTCCACCTGACGGAGATGGCGAACAACCTCGTCGTGCTCGAGAAACACCTGTGCGACGGGTGCGCCGCCAAGCAGGGCGTCATCGGCAAGATGCAGATGTCGCTCGTCGCCGAGCTGCTCGGGAACATCAAGGACAAGCAGAAGGGCGCGGCGAAAGAGGCCGACGTGCGCTGCCCCGACTGCGGCATCCTCTACAGCGAGTTCCGCGCCAAGGCCCGCTTTGGCTGCGCCCGCGACTACGACGTCTTCCGCAAGCACGTCCTGGCGCTTCTCGAGAAGATCCACGGCGCGACGGACCACACGGGGAAGCGACCGAAGGGGGCGCCGAAAGCGCCGCCGCCGGAACCGAAGGTCGTGGAGGCGGCAGTCGCGGTGAAGGCCGCAAAACCCGCGGCGGCAAAGGCGGCGCCGAAGGCCGTGACGGCGGCAGATCTAGAGAAGGAGCTGGAAAAGGCCGTCAAGGCGGAAGACTTCGAGAAGGCAGCGAAGCTCCGGGACCGGATCAAGGAGCTGAAGGAGCGGAAGGAGAGCAAGGAGTGATCAACATCGACGAGATGGCCGGGCGCACGGGCGAGTGGCTGCGCGGCACCGGGCCTGACAATGACATCGTGGTCTCGAGCCGGATCCGGCTGGCGCGCAACCTGGCGGGCCGGCCGTTCCTGACGGTCGCTTCGCATAAGGCCAAGGCGGAGCTGGAGACGCAGATCCGGGAGGGGCTGGAGGGAGTGAACCTGGGGAAGGGGCGGCTGTACGTGGCGCTGAAGGAAGCGTCGCCGGTGGACAGGCAGTTCCTGATGGAGAGGCACCTGATTTCGCGCGATCTATTGAATGCGGAGGGGGACCGCGGGGTGGCGATCGCGAAGGAGGAGACGGTCGCGATCATGGTGAACGAGGAGGACCACCTGCGGATCCAGGTGTTGAGGAGCGGGTTCCAGCTCGAGGAGGCGTGGCGGGAGATCGACCGGATCGACGACGAGATCGCTTCGAAGCTGCCGTACGCGTTCCATGCGCAGTTCGGGTACCTGACGGCGTGCCCGACGAACGCGGGGACGGGGATGCGGATCAGCGTTCTGCTGCACCTCCCCGCCCTCGTGATGACGCGGCAGATCGACAAGGTGTTCCAGGCGCTGTCGCGGATCAACTTCTCGGTGCGCGGGCTGTACGGCGAAGGGACGCAGGCGTCGGGAAATTTCTACCAGATCTCGAACCAGGCGACGCTCGGCAAGCCGGAGACGGGGCTCGTGCAGTCGCTGTCGGACGTCGTTCCCGAGATCGTGAAGTTCGAGCGGCACTGCCGCGAGAAGCTCGCGAAGGAGCAGAAGACGGCGCTGGAGGACCGCGTCTACCGCGCGTGCGGCACGCTCAAGTACGCCCGTTCGATTTCCTCCGAGGAGACGATGGAGCTCCTCTCGGCCCTCCGCCTCGGAAGCCAGCTGTCGCTTCTCCCCGAGATAAAAACCGGCACCATCAACGAGCTCTTCGTTTCCACCCAGCCCGGTCACCTGCAGAAGCAGGAGGGTCGTCCCCTCTCGCCGCAGGAGCGCGACCTGGCCCGGGCGGGGCTGATCCGCGGGAGACTCGGCGGGAAGTAAAACGGCTTCATCCATGACCCAGGAAACCCAGCCCGCCGACAGGCGCCCCCGGCGCGCGGGGCCCCGCCGCCGCGGCGCCGCGGCCGTCGTCATCCTCACCGTCGTCTTCCTCTTCGCCCTCATCGCGCTCACGATCTACGGGCTCACGCGCCTCCAGCCCGCGGCCGCCCATGGCGATTCCGGCAACGTCCGCGCCCTCATGCTCGCCCACGCCGGAATCCAGCGCGCCCTCGAAGAGCTCCCCGCCGCCGCTTCGCGCGCCTGGCAGGGACGCGATCCGCTCCCGGGTGAACCTCGGCCCGGCGAACCCTGGACCTGCTGGGGCGAAGACGCCAACGCCAACGGCACCCTCGACCCCGGCGAGGACGTCAACGGCAACGCCCACCTCGACGCCGTCGGCGCCCCCCTCGACGAAGCCCTTCGCCCCAGCTTCGCCGAGCGCGACGGCCCCGAACCCCGCGCCGTCATGGTCGAAGGCCGCTCCCGCGGAGTCTCCGGGTTCCTCGGCGGCACCTGGCAGAAGTGGGGCGACCACTACGTCCTCCGCATCACCGACGCCGCTTCACGCATCTGGCTCAACGGCCCGCGCGAACGCACGCAGGCGCTTCTGGCACACCTCTGCCGCCGCATCGGCCTCAAGCCCGACATCGCGGCGAGGATCGTCGAGTACGCGGACGCGGAGACGAAGCGGCGGCAGAAGGCGGCGCAGGACGCGAACCGCCCGCTCGCGCTGGACGAGCTGATCGTGTTCCGGAGCGAAGAGGACATCGTGCCGTTCATCGGGGTGGAGGCGTACCGGCGGCTCGAGCCGTACGTCACGGCGCACGCGTGGGTCGATCCCGACACGCTCGACATCTGCCCGCCCGAGGACCGGCTGCGCCCCGTGCGCCCCGGCGAACCCGTTTACGCGTTCGGCGACCTCCGCCCGATCGCGCTGCGCACCCTCGCGCGCGCCCCCGTCAACCTCAACACCGCGCCCGAATTCGTGCTGGCCGCCGTGTTCGAGGGGGTCCAGGGCGCCTGGGTCGAGGAAACCTCGCGCGCCCTCGGCCCCTCCGGCTGGGCCTTCGGCTACGAGTGGATGGACCGCCCGGTCTCGTACTCCGACCCCTCCGCCGCACTCGGCACTCTTCGCGCCACCTCCCCCGTCACCGGCGTCCAGGCCGACCGCCTCGCCGCCGCCGTCCTTCGCGCCCGCGCGCGCTCCCCTTTCCGCACCTGGGACGACTTCCGCGAGTTCCTCGACCGCCAGGTCCGCGACGGCATCATCGACGCCCCCCAGGCCGAGGCCCTCCGCGCCAATGCCGACCCCAACGCCCTTCTCAACGACTTCAACCCCGACCGCAACGCCTGGGTCCCCATCGACAAGACCGACCTCCTCGCCGCCACGACCGAGTGCTGCTTCTCCTCGATGGGCGTCTTCGTCGTCGAGTCCCTCGGCCGCGTCCTCGACCAGAACGGCCGCCTCGTCGCGCGGCGGGTCGTGAAGGCCCACGTCCGCGCGTACGAGGTCTGGCGCGAGACCACCGAGAGCGAATTTCTCTCGGCCCTGCGCGCGGGGGCCGAGCCGGAAGCGCAGGTCGGGCTGTACGACGGCGACGGCGTGACGCGGCGCGGGCTGGCGCTGGAAGTGCTGCCCGACGCGGCGCCGGACGCGCCGGCGAGCCGCGAGCTCGTCGGCACTCTCTGGTACGACGGCCGCATCGGCCTGGCCACGCTGGTCTCCCCCGGCGGCCCGGAAACGTGGCTGCGCGCCACGCTGACGCCGCCGCTGCGGGAAGCGCTGGACGCGGACGACTGGCGGGTGCGCCTGCCGGAGAAACCCGAGGACCGCAAGCGGTACGACGAGGATACGGAGGTGCGGAAGAGGCGCGACCGGGAGGCGCGGCGGCCGCGGCTCGAGGGCGAGCCCGCGCCGGGGCCGCTCATCCAGGGCGCCACGCCGCTTCCCGCCGGCCCGCGCCCCGGGGGCTCCGCGGCCATGGCATCGCCGGGGCGGCTCTTCCCCGACGGCGCCTATCTCGAGCGGGACGCGTGCCTGAGGTACCGGGCGCTGGACAATCTGCCGTGGAAGAGCGGGGAGACGCGGAGCGGGTGCGTGTCGTTCTGGGTGAAGCCGGCGTTCGATCCGCGGAGGGCGTCGCGGCCGCGGACGCTGTGGAGCATCGACCGGCGGGGGATAGCGACGGCGCCGGGGCTGGTGGAGTCGCCGGTGTTCGGGGCGTACCTGTTTCCCGCGGGGGCGGACGGGGTGGGAGCGGAGGGGCCGTTCAGGTACGGCTTCGACCTGAGAGGGCTGGCAGGGTTCGGGATCGGGCAGCGGGAAGCGCCGGCGACAGGGGGCGAGGTGGAATGGACGGTGGCGGGGGTGGCGACGGGGCGGGCGGAGTTCGAGGCGTTCCGGCCGCACGAGTGGGTGCACGTGGCGTTCGCGTGGGACCTGGACGCTCCGGCGGAGCGGGCGTTCCGGATGGCGGTGAACGGGCGGCTGGTGCCGCGGGCCAACGCGTTCGAGCAGGAGGCGGGGAGCCTGCCGCGGGCGAAGGCGAACCGGTTCGACCTGAGCGCGAACGGCCCGGACGACTCGACGTGGATTTCGTTCGGGGCGCTGGGGGACGACCCCCGGCGAAATTTCGGGCTCGACGCGACGGTGGACGAGATCCGGGTGGGGACGCTGGAAATGTTCGAGATCGCGCGGCGCGACGCGGCGGAGGGCCGGTACGCGAGGGTCTCCGACCCGGCGCCGAAGCGGGCGGGCGGCGCGACGTTCACGAGCGCGCCGCGGATGCCCGGCGGGCCGTCCATCCCCGGGTCGATCGCCTGGACGCTGCGCGAAGCGCCGGGGCTGCCGGATTCGACCGTGCGGCTGCAGTTCAGCGACGGGCGGCGGTGGCGCGGGCCCTTCGACGAGCCCGGAGGCCAGGCGGTGGGCGAGCCCACGGAGCCCGCCGTGAGCGGCGAATTCAAGTGGCGCGCGGTGTTCTCGACGGGGCACCGGCCGGACCTGCCGGTGAACGAGACGCCGTACCTGGACGACGTAACGATCACGTACGCGACGAAGCCCGTGGTGCTGGGGTTCTCGATGCCGCCGGCGAGGTAGGCGGATACCTGCTCGCTATCCCTTCCCCTTCACTCGCTCGTAGACTTTCGCAAACTCCGCCTGCAGTTCCGCCATTCCGCCCTCGTTCACGATCGTCACGTCCGCCATCGCGATCGGACCCGCCTTGTGCAGAAGCTCGATCTCCGCGTGGTCCCGGCTCTCCGCTTCCGCGACCGTCAGCGGGCGCACCGCCCTTCCCCCCAGCCGCGCGTAACGCGTCGCGGGCGACGTCTGCACGTTCACCACCGTGAACACGCCCCCGAACTTCTTCCGCAACAGCAGGTACTCTTCCCACGAGTACATCCCGTCGCACACCACGGGGCCCTTCAGAAGCGCCGCCTCGATCCGGGGCAGATTCAGAAGTGCGTACGCGGCCATGCCGTGCGTGCGCCGCAATTCTTCCCGCACGGCTCGCTCGTTCGCTTCGTTCACCGCCAGCCCCCGCGCCCGAACCTCGTCCTCGGTCACCTGCCCGAAACGCACGCGCGTCCAGCCGCGCGCCTCGAAAAGCGCCGCCAGTTCCGATTTGCCGCTTCCGGCCAGCCCCACGACCGCGACGACGGGATTCATGAAGGGAAGCTAACCCGAAAGCGGGAAACCGGTCCATAAACGCCGATCCCGCCACGGCGCCGGTCCTTTCCTCGCAACTCGCAACCCGGAACCCGCAACTCGCCCTGTTTCGACGTTTCTTCCCCCCGCCCCTCCGGAATGTTAGAAATACACGTTCGATGCTCACCAAGGCCGACATCCTGTTCGGGAAGATCGCCGTCAAGGCGGGAATGTGCTCTGACGAGCAGATCGACGAGTGCATCCGCATGCAGGAGGAGATGCAGCAGCGGAAGCCCCTCGGCATGATCATGATGGAGAAGGGCTACATCACCGAGGAGCAGCTCCAGAAGATCATCGAGATCCAGAAGGCAAATCTTCAGGAGAAGGCGATCAATTCGCGGACGAAGCGCGACGACGGGATGTTCGGGCGCATCGTGCTGAAGCTCGGGTTCGCGAGCGAGGAGCAGGTTCACGACGCGGTGCGCATCCAGGCGAAGATCGAGGAGGACATCTTCCTGCGCCTGGGGGAGATCATGGTGAAGAAGGGGTACCTGTCGAACGAGCAGGTCTCGGCGGTGCTGGAGTACCAGCGGACGAAGATCGTCGTCTGCCCGGAGTGCCAGACGCAGTACAACGTGATCATGTTCACCGAGGGGACGGCGCTGAACTGCTACAAGTGCGGCGCGGAGCTGCATGTTCCCGAGAAGCTGATGCACGTGGCCGCCGAGGAGTACGCGCAGCAGGGGACGCGGCGCGTGGCGAACGACGAAACGCGCAACCCGATCGTGGTGCGCGACGAGAAGCCGCCCGCCGGCGCGAAATAGAACTACGGCCTGGGAGCGCCCTCGGCCCGTTCCTCCGGCGCCTTTTCTGTCCCGCCCGGCGCCGCGCCGTCTTCTTCCACCCGCTCCTCGTACACGTACGTCATGGGAAGCTCGTCAACGCGCTGGCGGAGGAGGAAGTAGATCATGGTGAGCTGGGACTGGAGGTAGGAGAGGGCGTAGGCGAGCGTGAGGCCGGCCATGAGGAGGAGCCAGCTCGTCACGAGGATCGCCGTCCAGCCGAGCCCGGTCCCGCCGGCCGCGGTCACGTCGGCGTAGGAAATGCGGCCGAGCGCGAACTCGATGACGTGGTTGAACTGCGGCCCCATTCCGGCTCGGATCGGCAGGCAGGTCACGGCCAGCATCAGCAGGCCGAACAGGTCGATGAACACCGTCGAAATCGCCCCGTGAACCAGCATCACGACTGCATACCCCATCGCGTGCCACGGGCGCGAGTAGATGTACGAAAAGCCGCGCGAAATCGCGTCGAACGCGTCCGTCCCCTCCGCCGCCACCGCCGGGTAGAACAGCGGGAACCCGAACACCGTCCCCAGCGCCACCAGGCTCGCGATGAACCCGAGCACCAGCAGCACCGGCATCAGCAGCGCCGGGATCAGCCCGAACCACGGCCCCGCCCCGGGGATCCGTCCCGGAAGCGCCACGACCGCGATCAGCGAACAGAAGAACACGAATCCCAGCGCGCACGCCACCAGGCTCGAAAAATTCGATCCCCACTTGCGCCACGCGAACGACAGCGCTTCCTGCGTCCTGATCCGGTCTTCCTTCGCGATTTCCACGGCGGCAATGCGCGAGATCGCGCCGCCGAAGAGCGACCAGATTGCGGACCCGATGAGGATGGCCGCGCAGGTCCACCAGAAGCAGACCGGGAATGGCTGCTTGTAGATGACCCTGAGGGCGTCGGGGACCATCACGACGTACCCCGCAGGCCCGCGTTCGCCCAGCTCCGCCGCCAGTCCCGGGTCGTACTTCAGCGCGACCCACGGCGCCGGAAGGAACACGAACAGGAAGACCAGCAGCGCGCCCGTCAGCGCCAGCACGAGCTTGCGAACGTCCAGGGCGATCACGAACCCCGCGAACAGGTCGCGCCAGTCGCCCCTCAGCCGTCCCATCAGTGGAAGTTCGGCGCTCAGGCTTTGGCCCCTTTCTTCGGCTTCGCAGCCGCGCACGCGCAGCCTTCCCCGGCCGGCTTCGCGCAGGCCTTTTCCGCCTTCGCCGCCGGCGCCGCCTCGGCCGCCGCCGGCTTCGCCCCGCCCCGCCCGTAGTCCGTGATGTAGAAGCCGCTTCCCTTGAACAGCAGCCCCGCCCCGGCCCCGATCATCCGGTGCGCCGTCCGCCGCCCGCACTTCGGGCAGGCCTTGCGCGTGGAAGCGGAGATCGCCTCGAAAATCTCGAAGGCGTGACCGCATTTCCGGCAGGAGTAGTCGTACGTCGGCATGTCCGTCGATCTCCGTAACATCTTGCGGCGATGAATCTAACGTCGCGGAAGAGGGGTGGAAAGGGAAACTCTGCCTCCCTAGGCCTTCTCCTTGCGCGTCGCCACCGAAACCTGGGCCGGGCGAAGGACCTTCTCGTGAAGCGTGTACCCGGGCCGCAGCTCGGCGACGATCTCGCCGGCGGGAACCTTCTCCGTTTCCACGTTCACGATCGCCTCGTGCACCGCGGGCGAGAACTCCCCCGACGCCGGGACACGCTTCAGCCCGTGCAATTCCAGCTTGCGGAAGATCTCCCGCTCCGCCAGCTCCATCCCTTTCACGAACGCCCCGGCCTCCTTCGGCGCCGACTTGAGCGCGAGGGCGAACGTGTCCAGGGCCGGCAGCAGGTCGAGGAGCAGGCGCTCGACCAGGAACCGCGACTCCTGGTCCCGGTCGCGGGCGACGCGTTTCTGGTAGTTCGAAAAGTCCGCCTGCACCCGCTGGGCCATCTTGAGGTACTCGTCCACCTTGGCGCGCAGGTCGTCCACTTCCGCCTTCGGAAGAGTGACGGTTTCCGGCGCCGCTTCGGACGCGGCCGATGTTTTCTTTTCTTCGCTCATGGCTCGAATATGTCCTTGATCTTGTCGAGGAGACTCTTCTTGCGGGGCTTCACTTCCACCTTCTCCGTCTTCGCGAACTCCCTCAGCAGGTCTTCCTGCTGCTTCGTCAGCGACTTCGGCACTTCGATCACGACCCTCACCACCATGTCGCCCTGCCGTCCGCCCTCGATGTCGGGCAGGCCGTGGGCGCGGATGCGGAAGAGCTGGCCGCTCTGGGTGGCGCGGGGGAGCTTGAGGGAGACCTTTTCATCGAGGGTGGCGACCTCGATGTCGGCGCCGAGGGCGGCCTGCGAGAAGGAGATGGGGACTTCGCAGAACAGGGTGGTTCCCTCGCGTTCGAAGACGGCGTGGGGCTTGACGGTGACGTCCACGAAGAGGTCGCCGCGGGCTCCGCCGGCGAGGGAAGGTTCGCCTTCGTCGGGGACGCGGATGCGGGTGTTGGTGTCGATGCCGGCGGGGATGTGGACCTTGATTTCCTTCTTCTCTCGGGTCACGCCCTCGCCGCCGCAGGGCTTGCACGGGTCCTTCACGACTTTTCCCGAGCCGCTGCAGCGGGGGCACGTCGTGCGGATGGTGAAGAACCCGCCGCCCTGCAGCACCTGCCCGTGGCCGCCGCAGGTCTGGCACTGGACCGGCTGCGTCCCCGCCTTGGCGCCGTTCCCGCCGCAGGTCGTGCAGACCTCGTGGCGCTTGATCGCGAGCGTCCGGTCGCACCCCTTCGCCGCCTCGACGAACTCGATCTCCACTTCGGCGCGCAGGCTCGCGCCGCGCCGCGGGCCGCCGCCGCCGCCGCGCCGGCCGAAGCCGAAGAAGTCGCCGAAGATGTCGCCGAAGGCCGCGAAGATGTCGTCGGTGGAAGAGAACCCGCGCGGGCCGTAGCCGGCGGACTCGAGCCCCGCGTGGCCGAACTGGTCGTACCGCCCGCGCTTCTCTTCGTCGGCCAGCACTTCGTACGCCTCCGCCGCTTCCTTGAACTTCGTCTCCGCTTCCTTGTCCCCCGGATTGCGGTCGGGGTGGTGCTTGAGCGCGGCCTGGCGGTAGGACTTCTTGATCTCGTCGACCGAGGCGTTCTTCGGGACACCCAGCACTTCGTAGTAGTCGCGCTTGGTGCTCATGGAGCCTCAGGAGACCTCGACCTTTTCAGAAGAAATGGGCCCGGCGAAAACCCCGGGCCCATTTTGACGGTGACGTTTGCAGGGAGAACGGGGTCGGTCAAGCAAACCGAAGAAAGTCTCTTCCCACCCTCCGCCCGTTAAAAGACGAACCGTTCGACTCGCCCTGCGGGCTCGCTCACGGTAAGCCGGGCCGCGAGCAGCCTGCGGTAGTGGGAGGACACTTTCCCGGCCCGTCTTATCTGACGGCCCCCTGGATCTTCGACTTCTTGTCCTTGAGCTCCGTGACCATCGTCCGCGACGTCAGCAGCACCGCGGCGACCGACACCGCGTTCTCCAGCGCCGACCGCGACACCAGCGTCGCGTCGATCACGCCTTCCTTCATCAGGTCGCCCGTCTTGCCCGTCGCGAAGTTGTACCCGAAGGCGCCCGACCCGGCCTTGACCTCCTCGACCACGACCGAGGCGTCGAAACCGGCGTTCTCGGCGAGCTGGCGAAGAGGCGCCTCGAGGGCCTTGGCGAGCGCCTTCGCGCCGAAGGCTTCGTCGCCCTCGAGCTTGAGCGCGTTCACCTTCTCGATCGCGCGGATCATAGTCACGCCGCCGCCCGGGACGACGCCTTCCTCGCGCGCGTCCTGCGCCGCGTGAACGGCGTCGTCGGCGCGGTCCTTCATTTCCTTCGCCTCGGACTCCGTCTTCGCCGGATTACCATTGCCGTCATACGGCCATTTGCCGGAGCGCGCGAGTGTGATATTCCGCCACCTCGTAATCGGCGACCGAACAGGAATAAGAGCCGCTCGAAGGACATCGGGGTAGGTGATGTTAAAGCGGCCATCAGAATTCTGTGGAAGCCCCAAAGCTGGGATTTTCGCCCGGGAAACCGATGTTATCGCAAGCGCGCCCCAGGGCACATGGCGTGACAATCGATTGCGATCTGCGGGACGGCAAAACGTGGCGTGCGCCTGTGGCGGTCAAAGGCCGGGACATCTGGGAATTATGGCGGCTGTTTGTTGTTCAGGCTTCGATTGCCTGGACCACGTCAACTCGCTTGTGGCGTCCGATCTCCGCGCGCTGGGGTATTCTTGAAAGTGCCCTTCACCCCACGCGGACTGCACGGAGTGTCGAGCGTCTCAAGCCGCTTGTCGATTTTGTTTCCGGCCTGCCGGACGCGCTGCAGATCGAACACGGCATTCTCGCAGGGCAGATTGAGGAACGTTTCCAATATCTCCGCGCGCATCGCCCCGGCGGCTGGGAGCCTGTCATCCGTATTCATGGCCGCGAAAATGTCGAAGCGGTGCAATCGTCCAATCGCGGGCTTTTGTTCTGGGGAAGTTCGTTCGCGTTCAATGATCTGATCGCAAAAATGGCGCTTCATCGCCTCGGTTTGAATGTCTACCATTACACGAGGCCGGTGCACGGTTTGTCGAATACGCGATTTGGCATCCGCGTGCTCAATCCGGTCCGCACCTCCATCGAGTGTCGATATCTTGGGGCGCGCGTGAGTGGTGAAGAAAACATCTCGGGAGCAATGAATGTTCTCAAGGATCATCTGGCATCGGGTGGTGCGGTATCGATAAAGACCGGAAATCGTGGCCGGCGACGCGCCAGCGCGCCGTTCTTTGGCGGCCGTCTCGAACTTGCCACCGGAACGGTAACCCTGGCCAACAGATGGGGGGCAGCGTTATTGCCGACTTACACCTTGCGCCGTGAGGATGGCAGCTTCGACTTCTTTATCGGCCAGCCACTCGATACCGACGAAGCCGATGAAGAGCGTCGAGCCCAGGCGGTCGTTGATCGCTATGCGCAGCAGATCGCGCCGCTGGTTATAGCCGAGCCACTCCAGTGGCGTGGATGGCGCTTCATGATACCCGCTGCAAAGGAAGAGGTTGTGGCGGGTTGATGCTGGCGTGGATGTGCTGATCCTCATGAATGCCGATCTTCAAAATTCGAATGACCAAATGACATCGGCACAAGCCCCCTTGCTCGTTTATCTCGTCACCGAGGATTGGTATTTCCTGTCGCACCGCCTGCCGATGGCGCTCGCGGCCCAGCAGGCCGGCTATCGGGTCCATGTGGCGACGCGGGTCGCGAAGGGGGCCGCCGATATCGAGAAGCTGGGTTTCACCCTGCATCCGCTTGCCTGGCAACGCGGCAGCACCAATCCCTTCGATGTTCTGGCGAATATCCGGCAGGTGCGATCGCTCTACCGGACACTGAAGCCCGACCTCGCACATCACGTCGGTCTGCAGGCCTCCATTGTCGGATCGCTCGCGGCCGCGGGCCTGCCATTGGCGATACTGAATGCTCTCACCGGGCTGGGCTTTGCGTTCACGTCCCGCAATATCAAGGCGTCGGTATTGCGGCCGGCCATGTCGGTTCTTCTCCGCCTCCTGATGAAGCGCGACAGCGCCCGCGCTCTGGTGCAAAACCCGGACGACAGGGCGGCGCTTAAACGCCTCGGCGTGCCGGCTGAGAAAATCGAGATCATTCCCGGTTCCGGCGTCGATACCGACGCGCTGAAGCCGTTGCCCGAACCGGCGGGCGAGGTGAGCGTCGCTTTCGTCGGCCGTCTGCTCGACGACAAGGGTGTGCGCCCGCTCGTCGCCGCGCATGAGTTGATGACACGGCAGGGCCAGCAGGTCCGCTTGCTGATCGCGGGCGATCCCGATGCCGCCAATCCGGCCTCGATCCCGGCGGTCGAGGTCGAGCGCTGGAGGCATCTGCCGGTGTGGAAGTCCTGGGGCACGTGACTGACATCGAGGGCGTCTGGGCGCGATCGCACATCGCCGTGCTGCCGTCGCGGCGCGAAGGGTTGCCGAAGAGCCTTCTCGAAGCCGCGGCCTATGGCCGGCCGATCGTTGCCACGGACGTCCCAGGCTGCCGGGAAATCGCCCGGCATGACGTCAACGCCTTTCTGGTGCCGGTGGACGATCCGGGCGCCTTGGCGGACGCCCTGACGGTGCTGGCGCGAGATCCGGCCTTGCGACGACGGCTGGGCGCCGCCGGACGCCAAATCGTCGAGAAGGAGTTCTCCAGCGCCCGGATCGGCCAGGAGATTGTGGACCTTTATGACCGGCTGCTGGCCCGAAAGGCCGCGCTATTGCCCGCCCCATAAGCTTCCGGCTATGACCCACTCTCGAAATTTCAAGGAAGCACCGTGTCCCATAACAGGAAGATCGCCGTCATCGGCCTGGGTTACGTTGGCCTGCCGGTCGCGGTCGCGTTTGCGCGCTCGGGCGTCGAAGTCGTCGGCTTTGACATCGATCAGGGCCGGATCGCCGAACTCCGCGACGGCGTGGACCGCACGCGAGAGATCGAGGGGCCGGATCTGCATCTGCCGACGCTGATCTACACCGCCGATACCGGCAAACTGGCCGATGTGGATTTCTTCATCGTCACGGTGCCGACGCCGATCGACGGCGCCAACCGTCCCGATCTCGCGGCCGCTGATCGGCGCGTCGCAAACGGTCGGCAGGGCGATGAAGAAGGGCGCGATCGTCGTCTACGAATCGACGGTCTATCCCGGCTGCATCGAGGAAGACTGCGTGCCGGTGCTGGAGCGCGCGTCGGGACTGAAGGCGGGCCACGATTTCACAGTCGGCTATTCGCCCGAGCGCATCAATCCCGGCGACAAGAAGCACCGCTTCGAGACCATCACCAAGGTGGTGGCGGGTCAGT
>CAVPNQ010000123.1:0-30891 GCA_963706735.1 uncultured Planctomycetia bacterium | reverse complement strand
GAAGGGCAGGACGTCATGCGCGCAATTGGAGAAGCGGATGCACCTACGCCGCCTCCTTCTTCGAGTGCGGCCGCGCGACCTTTTCCGCCGGCGACAGGTGCTTCTTGAACGTCATGATCCACTCCAGGTCGCCCTTCCCCCAGATGTACGCCAGCCCGAACGCCAGGATGCCCACGAAGATGAGCATGTCGTAGAACAGGGCGGTCCGGTAGAAGGGGTAGAGCTCCGTGAAGACGCGGGCCCACGGGAAGAGCAGGACGACTTCGACGTCGAACACGATGAACACGAGGGCCATGACGTAGAAGCGGATGTTGAACTTGATGAACGTGCCGCCCACGGGCTCTTCGCCGCACTCATACGGCGAGAGCTTGGAGGCGCTCGGGCGGTTCGTGTGGAGGAATTTCGACACGATCCGCTGGGCGGTCATGCCCACGAGGATGAAGCCGAAAGCCAGCACGAGGTAGATGAGGACGCCGACGTAATCGTAACGCATGCTTTGGGTTCCGACGCGAGGAGTCGCGGCTGAAGGCGCGGGATTCTAGAGGGGGTGCCGGGGAGCGTCAACAAAATGGGGGTGAAGCGGGCCCGGCGTGGGAGCCGACGTTATTGAATTGGAGAATCAGGAGTCGAGGAGTCCCGATGCTGCTCGCCGCCCATGAACTGGCCCGTCTTGCCGCGCTGGCCGCGGCGCGGCGGGCGGCCGCCCCGGGGGCGCCGGGCGGGTCGCGGCCGGGGGCGCGAAAGGGGGCGGGGAGCCAGTTCGAGGGGCACCGCGCGTACGTTTCCGGCGACGACCCGCGGCAGATCGACTGGGCGGCGTACGCGCGGTCGGAGAACATCGTGATCCGCGAGTACCGCGAGGAAGTCGAAGGGGCGCTGACGGTGCTGCTCGACGTTTCGGCGTCGATGAAGCCGTGGGGAAAGCACCTCGCCGGGCAGCGTGCCGCGGCCGCCGCGTGCGTCGTCGCGTTGCTGCAGGGCGACCATGCGAAGGTGGTTCCGTTCGCGAAGGGGCGTCCGCTGGAGCCGCGCGGCTTCGGGAACCCGCGCGAGATCCCCGACCTGGATCACCACCTCGAGTCGCTCGAACCCGCCGGCCCCTCCAACGGCCTCGCCGCCGCGAAGTCCCTCCTCAACCGCCGCCGCGGCCGGGTCCTGTTCGTCAGCGACCTCCTCGAGGACGAATCCGCCGGCCCCGCGCTCATCGCCCTCCGCGAGCGCGGCCACTCCGTCGCCGTCGTCCACGTCGCCGCCCCCGAGGAATCCCGCCCCCCCGAAGGCCTCCTCCGCCTCCGCGACGCCGAAACCGGCGAAACCCGCGAAGTCCTCTTCGACGACGCCGCGGCCGCCGCGTGGGTCAAGACCCTCGACGACTTCGCTTCCGGCTGGCGCGCCCTCTGCGCTTCCCACGGCATCGCCTACACGCGCCTTCTCGCGGGCGCACCGCTGGCCGAGTGGGCCGAGGCGGTCTGTTGAGCGCCGCCTATCCCTGGGCCCTCGCCGCGCTCGCCGCGCTCCCGGCGATCTGGTGGTGGCATCGCGCCCGGCAGAGGCCGCGCGACCTGGAGTGGCCGAGCCTGCTTCTCTGGAAGCGCCTTCCGGCGCCGGACCCGGCGGCGATCGCGCGGCACCGGCGGCGGGCGGACGCGGCGCTGTGGCTGGCGCTGGCAGGGGTGGTGGCGCTGGTGGTGGGGGCGGCGAAGCTCTCGGTGACGACGCTCGGCCCGGCGCCGGTGCGGGTCGGCGTCGTGGCGGACGCAACGGCGTCGGCGCGAGGGGCGTTCCGCGAGATTCACGGGGACGCGACGACCTTCCTGAAGGGGTTGCCGGGCGACGCGGTCGTCGATCTCGCGGTCGTGCCCGTCGGCGCGTGGACGGGGCTGAAGAAGGACGACGCGCTGGCGAAGCTCGCGCTGGCCGGGTTCACGGACGCCCCCGGCGACCCGGCCGCCGCCGCCGCGCGGATGGCGGGGGACGATCTCGTCGTCGCGTTCTCGGACCGGCCGGGACCGGACTCGGTCGCGGTCTGGCGCGTGCACCCGTCCGGCACGGACACCCACGGGGTCGAGTCGCTGACGATCGAAGCAGGGGAGCTGTTCTGCGTCCTCCGCGGAACGAACCTCTCCGCCACCGTCACGCTCGACGGCGTCGCCACGACGCACGACCTCGCCGCGGGCCCCGACGGCCGCGCGCTCCTGCGCCTTCCCTCCAATGCCCGCGCCGCTTCCGTCGAACTCTCCCCCGACGGCTTTCCCTCGAACGACCTCCGCGCCTGGGCCGCCCACTCCGACCCGACCCCCGTCGGCATCGCCGGCCGCGATTTCCCCGCGCTCCGCCGCGCTCTCGAAGGCGCCGGGCTGCGCCCCGAACTCGGCGGCACTCCCTCGATCTGGATCGGCGTCGTTCCGGAAGCGCCCCCCGCCGGCCCCGCGATCCTCATCGATCCGCCGAAGGGCATCCCCGGGCTGTTCGAGGTCGAGGGCGAACTCACCGCCCCCGAGCCGCGCGTCCCCGAACTCGGCCACCCGCTCGTCAAGGTCGCCGCCGCCGCCGACCTCCCCCAGCTCCAGGCCGCCCGCGCCCGCCGCCTGAAGTTCGCGAAGCCTCCGGTCGTCCTCGTCGATCCCCTCGTCTACCTCTGCGACCGCACCCTCGTCCTCGCCTTCGACCCCTCCGCCCCCAACTCCAACTGGCCCCGCCTCGTCTCCTTCCCCCTCTTCTGGGCCGACGCCGCGAAAATCTTCCGCCCCTCCGCCGGCCGCACCCTCTCCACCGGCGCCTCCCTCCCCGATCGCGACGGCCCCCGCCCCTTCCTCCGCGCCGGACTCTTCCTCCACAACGCCACCGCCGTCGCCGTCAATCTCGACGATGCGCAGGAATCCGCAGCCCCCGCCGCCGCCGCTTCCCCACGTCTTGACCTCCCGTCGAAAAACGTGATACGTTCCTCGCGCACCGTGCCGCCCGCCGGGGGAGCGATCGCCGGACTGATCCTTCTCGTGCTGTCCTGGCTCGCCGCCCGGCCCCGCCCCCGATGAACCTTCCCAACCACCCCGAGGAAACGGCGATCGTGCCGTTCAAACACCAGAAAACCATCCTGGTGGTGGACGACACCGTCAAGATCCTCAACATCATCAAGTTCTTCCTCGAGGAAGAAGGCTACGCCGTCAAGACCACCACTTCCCCCGAGCAGGGGATCGAGATGGCGAAGCGCGGCGGCGTGGACGTCATGATCCTGGACGTGATGATGCCGGGCCTGAACGGCTACCAGGTCTACGAGATCATGAAGCAGGACCCGAAGACCGCGAGCGTCCCGGTGATCATGCTCACCGCGCGCGCCGTGATCGAGAACACCCCGCGCCCGTTCTTCTACGGCGTCTACGGCGTCCTCGCGAAGCCGTTCCAGCGCTGGAAGCTCGTCCAGATGGTGAAGGACGTGATCGAGCTGACGGCGAAGGGCGTGGCGCAGCAGGAGGTGAACGAGGCGCCGGATTCGGCGGAGCCGGGGCACGGAAAGAAAGCCTGACTCAGGGGCTGCCCTCGGCAGACGAGGACGTGAAATGGACTTTCCGCCGCCCTTAAGCCTCCTGGACCAGGGGAACTCCGGCGCAGAGGCGGCTGCGGGGCGAGCGACCCCGTAACTGCCGGCTTTGCGAAGCGCTTTACCCGCGTGTCGTCTTCAGGAAGTGGGGTTCGGTGTGGGGCTGCATCGAGGAATTCCCTCGGCGAATGGTCGCGGTATCCAGACCGGCATCGGTCCTGATGTTGTGCAAATTACATACATATTGCACAACGACGGCCGTCACGCTATCCTCCGCCGACCGTCCAGCACCTGTGGAGGTCGATCATGCCTTACGTTCGCCGGCACGGAAACCAACTCGAGCTTGTTCACGGCGTTCGCAACTCGCAGGGCAGCGTTGAGCAGCGCGTGCTGTTCACGCTGTACTCGAAGCCAGAGGCTCTCGAGGCCATCGGGAAAGGAGGCCTGCTGTTCAAGTCCCTGCTCGAGACTCAGTACCCGGACCTGAAGTTCGCCTGGACGCAGATCGAGCGTGCCATCCGAGAGAAGCTCGGCACCCTGCCGGACTCGTACGAGTACGCAGCTGACCGCGTGCGCGCGGGCTTCCGCAAGGCGCTTGCGGAGTTCGTGGCGCAACTCGCGCACGCAAACCCGGTCACGCTCGCGCCGGCCGCAGTGACGATTCGCGAACACCGTCACGAGCTCGCGTGGCTCGTCGACCTGATCCAGGGCCGCCTCAAATGCGTTGATCTCAAACCGAAGGACTTTAAGTCGGACAACGAGTACTTCTGGCGGTCCGCGCTTCGCGGAAGCGAAGTGCCTCCAGAGGAGTTCGAGTACCTGGAGAACCTGTTCGCGAAGGGGAGGCTTGACGAGACCCAGGCGCTTTGCCGGCTCTTCCGGGAAGCCTTCGGAGAGGACGCGGATCTGCACAACTACCTCGGCCTTGTCGCAATGGAACAGGGAAGGACGGGGCAGGCCATCGAAGAGTTCCGCGAGACCGTGCGGCTCGGGCGACGGTCGGTCCCGAAGCGGATCTCGAAGGCGTCATTCCGTGATGACTTCCGTGCCCGCCCCTATCTTCGAGGCCTCACGAACCTCGCTTCCGCGCTCAACCTGTCTGGCGAGTTCGATGAATCGATGGCGGTGCTTGACCTGCTCGAAGGAGAGTGTGGTGACGACTTCACCGCCAATTCCTCGCGCGCGATCATTTACCTGAACATGGGCCAGTGGGCGCGGGCCGAACAGGCCGCGCAGGGGTTCCAGATCGTTGCATCCGAGAGCCTGCCGGCCAGTCTGGCGCTGCACGAACTAGGTCGATTCGAAGACTGCGCCGTGCACGCCCTGCACGCGGCGATGAACAACCCTCGCGCGTCGCGCCTTCTCCACGGCTTGCGTGCAAAGGAACCGGCGTCGGCGGCAGAAGCGCAGGACTGGAACGAGGGCGTCCACATCACCCGGCACCTTCATGCCTACCTGGCTCGTCGGACCAGGCAATCGAGAGACTTCTTCAGGAGAATATTGCAGCATCCCCGCACAGTCGCGTTTCAGCGCCAGGTCGAGGATGCCGAAGGGCTCTGGCGGTCGAGCAAGACACGCGAGGGCTTCGCTACCCTACGCCGCCTTCGTTCGTTTGAATTCGCTCGTGAATACGGCCCCAGGATCCTCGAGGATCGACACCGCGGCAGGAACGTACCCAGCTGAAAGCCTCACGGCCGGCTCATTCGAAACTGCGATGCTGCTTGCCCTTTAGCCGAGACAGCACATCTCGCCGGCCAGTATTCGGCGTCACAGCCACAAACACTCACCACAGAAGTCATTGTTTGCCATCGGGTTGCGACGACTTGAAACTGTAGTTTCATGTTTCTACGCTCTGCGCATTTGCCCTCGAATCAATCCTTCGATTCTGGCATGATCGCGCCGGGGAGTGGACCAAGGAGTCGACTGGACTTCGAAACTTCGGCAATTCTGCGAGGAACGGCGTGCTTCCACCACGGCTCGGCAGCTTCGTCTGGTCATACGTTCGGGAATGTCAGTCCGCTCCGAACGCGGATCCTGCTGAACTCCTCTGTCGACACGCCGCGTTGGCCACGGGTGCGGAGGCAGTCCACCTGTTCGAACACACGGGGACCGAAGTCACGGTGATTGCCGCTTGCGGAGAGAGTCGGCTGAACGGCCAGGCAGCAGGCCTCGTTCGAACAGCAGTTCGATCCGGCAACGCCAGGTTCTTCCGGCCGGCCCAGTTACCCCTCTTCGAAGGCGCCGGGGACGAATTCGCAGGAGCATGCGTCCCTTTCTCGGACATCCGTGACGGGCGTCAGTTCGTTCTGTTGGTCGAACGTGCGTCCGGTCTACGAGCGCTCGATGAGAACGAACAAGGCGTCCTCCTCACCCTGGCGATGGCCGCGCGTTTCCAGGTTGGTTCCGTCGAGGATCGTCAGCCGCGAGTTCATCATCAGAGGCCTCAAGAGCTACGGCATGACCCGGAAGGGCGTCGTGTGCGTCACAACCTTCGGTTCCCGCATCCAAAGATCATCGGGGAGTCGCCAGCCCTGATTCTCGCGCTCCGCAGGCTCGAGCGCGCCCTGCGGACTACGGCCAACATCCTGATCCTCGGCGAGTCCGGCGTGGGCAAGGAGCAATTGGCCCGCACGGTGGTGGAGGAAGGGCGATCGAAGGACTGGAACTTCGTGAAGGTCAACATCGCCGGCCTGACATCAACGCTCATTGAGAGCGAGCTCTTCGGGCACGTGAAAGGGGCGTTCACAGGGGCGTGGAAGGACAAAGTCGGGCTCGTTGGGGGACCGGGGAAGACCGTGTTGTTTCTCGACGAGATCGGTGACCTACCCATGGAAGTGCAGGTGAAACTGCTCCACTTCATCGAAACCGGTGAATACCGCCGAGTCGGTGACGAGAAGCCGCTGAGGGCCCAGGCAAGAATTGTCGCCGCTACGAGCCGAGACTTGACCAAGTTGATGCTGGAGGGGAAGTTTCTCCCCGACTTGTACTTCCGCCTCGCGAAGAAGGTCGTCCGAGTTCCTGCGCTTCGCGAAAGAGGAGCAGACGCCGCCCTGATGCTCGGCGAGTTCTTTGGTGAAGACGCCACGAGGTTCGGCAAGGATGTTCGAGAGGCCATCGGTTCATACCACTGGCCCGGGAACGTGAGAGAATTCCGCGACGTGCTTGAGGATTTGCTGGACCAGACGGACGGGGAGGTCAGGGGAGAACACCTCAGAGACGAACTTGCCTATCGCCCGCAGCTTCCGCGTCCCGAGACCACGATGGCAGTGACGCGTCGTCTCAACCTCAAGCGACTCCCAGACCCAGAGAAGAAGCGATTGATTCAGCTCGAGGTAGACAAGAACGGAGGCGACATGGGGGCCGTCCGCGTCGCCGCGAACTACTCTAGAGAAGGGTGGGCGCAACTCCTGGTACGACTCAAGATGCGACCTGAACCGGACGACGTGATCCGGCAGGCCCGAAGGTCGGCCCGATCCTGAGCGGCATGAGCCAAGACTGGCGCATCGCGGACGAGGGGAGGTTTCTATCCAGGAAGTCAGCGTACCGGCGGACACGAGTGGGCCACCGCCCTTGAAATGAAGGGGCACGCCCTTCCAGCGGGTCCCGTCAATGAACACGAGAAATTGACCCCTCAGAACACGGGTTCTTGATCCCTCTTCATCCGCGATGCTGTCGTGACTAGCGTCAGCCCCGAATCACACAATTCGAAGGTGAAGAAGACCAATTGCGCCGGCTGCGGCTTCAGGAACATTGCCATTTCAAGCACGCGATCCACTTTCACCGCAGCGGCCTCAGCCAATGTCCGAGCGCGGCCGTTGCTACCCACACGAGTTGCTGGTGAGCCTGAAAACTGCGGTTACATATCACTTTGCGTCGAAGAGCTGATCCATCTTCGCATTGAGCTCTGAATTTGAGGAACTGCGAACGCGTTCCTCTAGCGCTTCTCGAAACAAGCGTGCGTCGCTGGAAGAAGCAAGCTCTAGAGCTCGAAGCAAACAGGCATCATCCCCACTCGCTATTGAGTAATCGAGCACTTTCCGAGACACTTCATCACTTGTCCCGTCGTTCAGGAGATAGGTGAGAAGACACCAGAGTACTCGATTGTCTGGCTTAGCCATCGCCATGGAAAGCATCTTCAACTGCTTTTCTTGCAGACCCGGAGCATCATGAACTATAGCCAGTATTGCCTGTCGCCTGCTGGCTGTTACCTCATGAAATTCTGAACGCAGCAACTCGAATGTCCCGGATGGATCCAGCTCCATGGCAACGCTCATCAAATCAACGAACAAGAAGTCATTTTCAGACTGGAGGGATACCATTCGCAGTGACTGTAGATCGGAGTACTTGAACTCAGAGGCAATTTCGTCCACAAGCCAAGATCTCAGTTCCTCATTCCCATGTACGTCGAGTACAAAGTTTCTTGTGGCGGCCCGCTCCGCCGCATAATCACCACCGCTTGGAATCTTGATTGCCAATAGTGCGTTGGACTCCTTGTGCAGCACGATCTGGAACAACTCGTGTGCAAAATCTCCCGCATTGCGAAGACTCACTCCGATCCGAGGAAAGTCGACGACAAATTGCGACGAGTTGGACGTAGTTGCAAGGTGTGCCTGCAGCCTAGAATAGACATCCGCATGCGGAAATAGTCCATAGTCCAACAGTATTGTTCGCCAGAACTCAACCCGATAGAGATCCTCTTCCCGAGTGCATAGCCCGATTGCAATCGCGGTCGTACGCAGTTCATCTGCGCCTCGAAGGAGTGATTTCAGCTTCTCGCGCGCTCTTGTATTTGCGCAACAGGACAGCAGTTCGAGTGCGTTTGAAATCGATGAATCCCCCAGAGTGACCCGATTCAATAGTGCATCGGCCTCGTCATCGCTGGTCGTCAGCCCCAGATGCTTCGCCCTTGCCGCCCAAGTCTCAGGGTCCCCTGGCGTAATAAGGGCTGACGCACCCTGATTCGTTGATAGAGGAGATTCTTTGAGGTGTGGGAATGGACGGCGAACTGTGCAAACGAGATGGGCTGTGGAGAGCCATGAAACAGCAACGATGCAAGTCAGGGTCACCAGCACCTTCCAAGCCTTCATCGATTTCGCCTCGGTTGTGCGCTGTTGGGAGGATACTCCATTCTCCACGGATTTTCCCAAGAATTCTTGAAAAGTGACGTAAGAAACCCATGGGGGGGGTGATCTGCGCCGTATGTCCTGAGCGCGCCATTGATGTTGGCATCCAGCAGCTTCCCCTTATCGTCCCACCAGGCGTTTGCTTCCGCCCACCAATTAGCCCAGAAGCCAATCGGCGCACTTGAGTTGGAGTATCCGTTCTCGCGGAAACAGTAAAACGCATCCCACTGCACGCGATAGACCCAAATCCTGCACAAGTTTCTCAAGTACGGAACTGCCTCCCCCGGATATCCATATTCGTATGGCCTAAACGATGAAATCCACGGGGAGCCCTTCGCCACCAGAGCGGTCTCCATTGCTTCCATCGCTTCAAATGCTATGTTGGCTCTCTGATCAATGAGGAAATTGATCTTGAACTGTCCGCCAATTTCAAATGGATCGTCGTCCGCTTCGTGTGCCCAGCCCCCACCAGGCGACCGGTCTACGCTCCCTTCAGCGCAGTGCCACGGAGACCAGCCATACGGGTCCTTGATTCCTTCTGGCCCGACGGCTGGGAATTCCAACAGTACCACCCGCTTGCCACTGACTGGGCGTCGCAGCCAAAGAATATATGTCTCTTGATAGCATGAGCGATAGCCGGGGCCAAGCAGTGGCGTCACTCGAAGCGGGACACTCCTGATAATTCGCTCTTTCTCTTGCTCGAGCAGATCGAGTTGATCCGCGAGATCCTCCTGATCTCTTCCAGCGGCGTTTGTCAGTTTATCTCTGACTTCGGAGATTCTGTCGTCTATACCCGAGTGGCGGAGTTCCTCTTCTGTGGCCCGGCGTTGAGCAAGGAGAACAAGTGCATCGTCCGTACTCATTGGCTGACAGCGTGGCAGTTTCATTCTCCATCGATATCCCGATTGTTCGAATTGATCCGCGAGGGGGGAATGTACCCAGTGGGACCGTTTTGTGCCGGAACCTACGACAGAGTCTAAGTATTCAGGATACGCCCGATTAATTAATGTTTCTGTAATCACAGAAGGGTCCTCATTGCTATCTGCTGATTGTGTGTGGATCGTTGTTGTTCGTGTGTCAGGTGCTCTGTTGCTCCACAGTGGAGCTTTCATTCGTCTCTTCATCGGGAGGGGTTTTCCAAGATACCATGTCGGTGTGCCCGGCGCACCTTCCAGGGTATCGAGATCCGTATCGTCGAAGGCGCAACTGACCTTCGACCTCTTGTCAGCGATGAGTTCGATCTGAGGGGGCTCGGCGTCACAGCAGCAGTGGCATTGGAGAGGTGCCTCAGCGACGGTTGGAGGCGAAGAGTTGTCACCATGCTCTGCCGTGGGGCCGATGCTGACAACTCTTGAACCATCCATTCCTGGCATGTGCAATTGGGCAATCGACAATGAGCTCTTCGAAGAAGGCTGTTCTCCGCTGGCAAGTAGTGCGGACGTGCCAATCGAAGTCACCTCTCCGCCGACGTGCGTGTCAGCACCGTTCAGCGCTTTCTCTGGAAGAAACTTGCGTCGCATGACTTCCTCAACGTCCATGTCGTGCCTCCCTTTGGAAGTTCAGACTCCTGTGACCCAGTGCCTCACTTGCTCCGTGGTGCATTCGACCAGCAGCTCGCCCTGTGATTGCGGCGCTCGTGGGCCGCTTTGGCACGCATGCAGGACTGTTCCGCATGCCCTACCTTCCTCCGCCGTCTTCCGAATTGTGATCTGGCCCCGGCACTGCTCCGATTTTCGTGAGTAGGACTCTTAGCCTTGGCGGGCTCCTGTCGGAATCTCGGCGACATCGTCAAGTGCGTTCCAGTGCTAGCCACTCCGCGCGCTTCGATCGCCCCCATCTTTGCCATGAATTGTCGTGGGCACTCGCCGAAACATGCCGCATGTGGGCCAAGGGAACCCCGGAAGAGCGGGAACGCCGAGGGTGTCGGGGAGTTGCCTTCTTGAAGGAGAGGAGAAGCCGTCGCCAGGCCGCCGAGACGAGGGGAGCAGGCTTTACCTGGATCCATCGCTGGAAGCTGCTGGCGGTCTAGGGAGGGGACGCGCTGGCGCTGATCCGCTCCCTGGGCCCGCGCAGATGCTGGGCCCGGAGGAGCATAACAGGCTCGACCAACTGCTTCTCTAGGGGGCCAGGGCGCACGGCTGCGACAACGAGTTCTGGGCCAAGACGTTTGTGACTGAGGTAATCCGTCGGCAAATCGGGACGGAATCTCATCCAGAGCAGGCCCGGGAGATCCTGATGGTCCGATTCGGCGGGTCGGGCCAGCGGCCGGAGCGGCGAACTGGCGAGCCGAACGAAGGAATCGCCCGCCGGAAACACCTGGAGTGGCCGGTCTTGATAAGACGTTGACGAGCGCGTCGCGGCGATTGTTCTCCTCGATGAATCGGGCTTTAGGCTGGCGTCGGTGATGCGAGAGAGCTACTCGCGTCGCGGGCAAATGCCAGAGCACTACTCCTAGGGTCGCCGCGACGGCATTTCCGAAATCAGCACTGTCACCTTCAGGCCGCGTTGCAGGACGCCCGGGCTGGTATTCCGGCTGCTTCCGGACAACGAGATCTTGCAAGTGACCGACACCGTCAGCTTCATCGCGCAACTTCGCCGTTTCCGCCCCAGCCCGCTGCTCATCATCTTGGACCGCGGCAAGGTTCACGACCGATCGAAGGTCGTGCGGGGGTATCTGGCGAGGCGCCCGGAGATAAGCACAGCAAGGCTGACGGCCTGCGTGCCGGATCTCAACCCCGACGAACAGGTCAGGTCCCAAGCCAAGCTCAGCAATTTCGGGCCGAAATCGATGCTCAATCTTCGGCAGCGCCTCACGTGGGAACTTCAGGACACGAAGGTGCATCCGGCACTCCTGTGCTGCCTCATCAATCATACGGGCCTCACGCTCTGATTGCCGCTATCCCGCTAACAGTGTTGGGCTCGATACACCGCGCAACCGCCATGCCCAGTCTGGCGGCGGCGGCCGAGCAGAAACGGGACAACCGATTCCCTGATGTCCGGTTCGCTGCTCTCCGTTGGTGCGGCGACTTGTTAAGCCAATCATTTCAGATGTCTGTGGTGGGGTCAACTTGGTGGCCAGTTGCCAGCAAGTTGGCGCTCGACGGGCGCTACGTGGCCCTCGGCTTTGCGTTCGCGATGGTGGTCGTCTCTGTCGCGAAGCCGCTCTTGACTCATGATTGGCGAGGGAAGCCTGGTGGTGGGCACGCGCTTCGCTCTTCGCAGAATTCACTAACCGCTCAGCAGACGATCAAGCTCGCCGAGGACGATGATGTGTCCTACGACGGGGCAGTACCCGCCATTTTCCAGCCAGGGTGTGATTGCCCAATCTCGGCGTAGGGGCCCAAGTGTCGCGGAGTTGATCATCGAGCACTTCCTCCGGATGGAGTGAGGAGACAACGCATGGCTGATCCTTCTCTGAACTACGTTCCAAGCCCGCAACGCCTGATTGACCGCGGGAACGCTTACTCGTCGTGCATCGGTGGGAGGCGCTTTTCGGTAGCTCACCAGACGCCGGGCACAGTGATCACGGGCCAAACGAGTTTCGTCGCCACCACGCCGACTTTCCTCATCTACCAGAGTTCGGCGTCTCGGCGAGTGGTCCTTTCCAACCTCTCGCTTTGCCAGGATGGGACGCCGGCTGGGGGCACGATCCACATCGCGATCGCAATCGATACCTCCAGTCGCTACTCCTCCGGCGGGACGTCCATCACGCCGCAGAGCACGATCGCTGACAGCGATCTCTCGGCTGGATTCACGTTCAGGTATAACCCGACCGCAACGTCGCCCAGCGCGGCCAGGATCCTGTACGAGTGGACCCAGCCGATCTGGCTCGGCTCCGTCTTCAACGTAGACCTCGCGGACGGCGTCGCGATCGGGCACACGGGTTCCATTCTCATCTACACGTGGGCTTCCACCGTTGCTCCGTCCTGGGTTGTCGGCGGATTCGACGTGCTGGAGGACGGCTAAGATGCCCATCGTCAAAACGATCGGGATGGCCCTGAGCGGGCAGCCAGGCGGCGGCTCCCAGACCGTGTGGTACTTCGGCAGCAACGTTGCGGGGAGCGCGTACGCGACAAGCGGCGTCCCGTACACGCCGCTTGCCAAGAACGCCACCGAGCAGTACGTGACGTGGGACGTCGTCGCGCCGAGCTCGGGAAATCTCGACATCACGCTGATCTATGCGATGAGCGTTGCGAACGGCGGCGCGGTCGTGCTCGAGCTGGACTACCTCAAACTTTCCGACGGCAGCGACCCGAACGGCTCGCTCACATCGCAGTCCAGCTTCACGTTCACGCCGGGAAGCGTCACGACGCGCCTTTCCGTCGGGCCGTCCACCCAGAGCACGCTCCGGATCGCGGTCAGCGCCGGCGACCACCTGTTCTTCAAGCTCAGCCGGAAGAACAGCGGCAGCGACACGCACACGGGGAACTTCAACATCGAAGCCGTGAGGATGGTGGCCTGATGCCCTACAACACCCAGGCCGTGCGCAGCCGGATCTCGATCGCCAAGAGCGCGACCATCGCAGACTGGTACCAGATGCAGCCGTACTTGAATTCCGCGGGGTGGACCCTGGATGCGAACGGCGCCAGCGTGACCTCCGCGAGCTCGAGCGGCGTCCAGATCCTCGTGGGCGGCTTCAACGACCAGAAGATCACTGCCGCGCTCAAGTTCATCACGCCGACAACCGCCGGCAACGAAAACCTCGGCGTGCTGGCCCGCTTCTATACGAACCAGAGCGGCTACGCGACGTACTACTACGCCCGCCAGCACAAGGGCGTGTTCAAACTGCAGAAGGTCGTGAACGGCACCTTCACGACCCTCGCCTCCAGTTCTTACGGCCTGGCCCAGAACACTTGGGCGACCTTCACGCTCCAGGTCGTCGGGTCAGCTCTCTCGGCGACCATTGATGACGGGACCACCTCCCTCACCGTGACCGCGACCGATTCATCCATCACCGGCCCCGGTTGCATGGGATTTCGGAGCGGTCCCACCGACAACAGCACGATCAGCTGCAAGTCCTGGACGGCTGAGGAGCAATAGATGCCCCCGAACCTCATTGTCCAGAAGTACCGCGGCCCTGGAACTGGCATCTGCTGGCCACGCACCGGGACGGACGTCGACGAAGACGTTGGCGACATTTTCGGCTACCGCCCGTTCGCGGCGCACGCCTCCGGGTACGACTTCCACCGCGGAGTCGACTTCAACTGGAACCGTGCCGGCTACACAAACTACTCCCCGCAGAACGGAAGCATCACGCGCTGGCACTACACGCACTTCATGTTCGACGACGACGGGAACATGGACCAGTTCACGGAAGTCGACCCGAACTCGAAGGCGACGTTCAGCCGCGTGACTTCGAGCTTGCGAATCGTCGGCAAGAACAACGGGACCGTCACGTTCCCTTCCGGCCTTGCCCGCATGGACACGAAAACGCCCCTCAATCCGGACACGTCCAACGGCGACTGGTACATGGACCTCCAGCTCGCAAGCACCGTCTCACTGACCGGGAAAATCGTCTACGGGATGTACGACCCGACCAACGACGAATACGCACTCCTCGAATACAACGGGACCACTTTCACAGTGAAGGGCAAGGACAAGGATGGCGTGATGAGCGTGGACGGCACTACCACCAGCCCGTCCGCCAGGACCTGGATGAGGATTCGGTACAGCCAGACTTCCGCGAACATCAAGTGGCAGCATTCCACCGATGGCAGCACGTGGACTGACATCGCGACCGAAGGGACCGTCAGCTGGACCCTGAACTACCCGATCTTCAAAGCCTTCGTTGGGTGGGACCCTGCAGGGAGCGGCAGCGACGACACGGTCGACGTCGACTTTTTCGGGTGGTGGGACGGCGACAACATCGCGCGCTTCGGCAACTGGGTCGAAGTCACGGACGCGGACCGCAAGTTCCTGATGATGCACCATCGCCACCTCATCGTTGCGAAGGGAGCCATCGTCCGCGCCGGCGACCAGATCGGGCTCGTCGGACAAACAGGGTTCGACGTCAAGAGCGGCAGAATCCTGACTCCGCACTTGCACATGGAGTACATCGGCAGCAACAAGTACGACTACTCCAACGCCGAGCCCGTCAACCCGCTCGATCCCGATCTCCTTCCGCGCACGGACGTCACGAACAACGTCTCGGTGGCCAGAAGCACCGGTCTTGATCCCCTGGGCGTCGACTCGCACATCCTGACCATCAGCGTCGCGCGGGAAGACCAGGACTTCGACATGAACGAGATTTCGCTCACCGGAAATAGCGCGACCAGAACCGTGAATTGGAACACGCGCGGCGGCCTCGATCCCACGGACAACGACACCAACTACTACAACGGTGTCTACGAAAAGCCCAGCGCGTTCGACACGAGCAGCGCGACCTACGACATCGTCCTGTACTTCAACAAGTCGGCAGTCGGGTCGACATTCGTGTCCGCCTACATCAAGGACACAAACGGAACGACCCTCTGGAGCGAATGATGTCCCACAGCGGCCCCGAGACCCTGAATTACCCGACTCCAAATCCGTTCGTCCCCGAGACGATCATCCCGGCCACGGGCGATTGCGGGTGCGGATGCGGTGGAGGGTCTGGATGCGAAACCAAGACCTCGACACAGTCTCTTCCTGTCGATTGCACGCTTCCGCAGCCCGTGAACCAGATGTACCCGCCGCTCGAAGAGCACGACGACTGCTGCTGTTGCTGCTGTTGCGAGGACGAGCACAAAGGAATGTGGAAGCCTCGCCCTGAGGGCGGCGTGGCCGTCGAGAGCACCGGCCCGGGAAAGAGCCCGCCCGCCTGCCTCCTTGGGCTCAGATTCTCACTCGACTCGTCGGCGGATGAGTCCACCGTGACCGACGCCTTCCCGATGCGCGGAGAGAACTCTCTGGTGATCTCAGTCACCATCTTCTCGCAATCCGGGGTCGGCGATCTCGAAGCCGTCGTGCATGGAAGCCTGGGAGGCGGTACCTGGTTCATGGTCAGTACCGACACCATTTCCTCAGGCCAAGGCGCCTATAGCATCAGCGTCTCCGATGTGGGTTACCCCCAGGTTCGTGTCGGATTCCGAGCGAGCTCCGGAAGCGCGGCCATCGTGTTCGGAGCGGATATCTTCCGCTCCTGCCCTTAAGGACAGCCCAACATGTACTGGAATCTCGGCGAGAAACTCGTGCTTCCGAACGTGGCGAATTACGACTACTCACAGTCCGTCCGCATGGGAAAGGACAACACGGTGAAGATGACAGCCTTGATTTACTCCCTGGTCGGCGGCGCGTCCAGCGTCAGCGTTGTTCTGCAGGGATCCAACGATCGTCAAAACTGGACCACGATCGACACCTACTCCGGGCTCGGTGTTGGGTTCAACCAGCCTGGTTCAACAACCGGCATTCCATTCGCTTATGTCCGTGCCAGGTACACCGTCGTCGGAGGCGGCAAGGCCGTAGCCGACATGGCGATTTGCACGGACCACCTCTAGAGGCGCGAAGCATGAAGTGCACCGAACGTCATGAAGTCGCCGTCGTCCAGCACATGGGCGATCGCATCTCGCTCATCGGAGCGCAGAGCGAGTCCACGACGTTCGACGCGATTCCGATGAACGGCGCGAACACCATTCGGGTTGTCGCCAAGTTCCTCACGCAAACCGCATTCACCATCGTCGAGATTCTCGCACTCGGCGGCAACGACGGCGCCAACTGGACAACCATCGGGGCCACGAACCTCGTCAATCCCCCCGTCGACTCCACCTTCGAAGTTACCGACATCCCGTTCCGCCTTGTCCGTCTCGCTGCAAGAGCCCAGGGTGCGGGGATTGGAATCCTCGCGCTTCAAGCCTACACCTACTCCAAGTGACCTCGGTTCATCGAAACTCTAGCTAGGGAGACACAGATGTACACGCAGCTCGCCAGTCGCCTTTCGGTCTCACAGTCCGCAGGCGCGGAATACTCGCAAGCGGTCAGCATGGACGGCGCAAACGCCGCCAAGGTCGAACTCACGGTCTATGCCCTGGCCTCGGGCGCGACCAGCCTCACCTTGGACATCGAAGGTTCCAATGACATGCAAAACTGGGCCCAGATCGTGCAGTACACCAGCATCGCAGTCGGCTACAGCGCGCAGAGCAACTCCACTTCGATCGCATACCAGTTCGTGCGGCTCAAGTACACCTGCGTGGGCACTAACGGAATCGCGATAGTCGCGGCCGGCATCAACTCGTCCAAGCAGTAACGACAGGAATTACCACGAGTCGTCCTTCACACCTTCACATCAACCGATTCGCACATCTCAAGAGGAGAAAACGATGTACACCCAGCTGGCCAGCAAGCTCGCCGTCTCCAACTCGGTCGCGGAATACTCGCCCGCCGTGAGCATGGCGGGCTCCAACGCCTTTCAGGTCGAACTGACCGTGTACGCCTTCACCGGGTCCGCGAGCGAGGTCACAATCGACACCCAAGGCTCAAACGACCTCCAAAACTGGACGACGTTCGGCAGCGCCTACACGGCCAGCGCGGTCGGCTACTCCGCGCCAACCGCGAGGACCGCAGTCGCGTTCCAGTTCGTGCGCCTCAAGTACCAAACCACGACGGGCGCCGGGTACACGATCCTCGCCACAGGACTCAATACCGCAGACCTCTAGCCCTCACACCACAGAATCCCAGGAAGTTCCGATTCCCCAACCGGGAGAGAGACATGCCCGAAATCAGCGAAGCCGAATACTGGCAACTCGTCCAGTCCACCCCGCCGGCTCGCCGGTCACTCGACGACCTGCTCCTCAAGAGCACGGGTGCCGAAGGACTGCCCAAGCTGGTCAGCCGTGATCGCGTGATCGAACCCGAACCGATGAAGCCTACGCCCAAGATCGAGAATCTGCTCCAGGTGAGCATTCACGGGCATGAGTGTCAGGTTCGGGCGTAGTTCCGCAGGAACACCTGAGACTCCATCAAGACGAAAGGACGACCATGGACACGTTCCTTGCGGCCGCAGGAGCTCCGCTTCGGCCGCGAATGCTGGCGGCCCCGCCACCGGCTCGACTGATGGCGGCAGCAAGAAACGGCAGCGCAAACCCCGCGGCCGCGCGGTCAGCCAAGTTTTCCCCGAATCTCACCGCTCTGAACGCCGCTCCGACGGGCTCGCTCCCGGCAAGCCTGGCGGCCGCCCGAGGAGCGATCACGGGCGTGGTCATTGCCGGTGCCAGCAAGCCGGACCGCCTCAAGCCCTTCTTCTCGGGAGCGGCGTTCGGTGCACCGAGCGTGACCCCTGCGAGCATCGGTGGATCGTATACGGCAGACGGAGCAAGTCTCGGCGGAACCAGCGCCGGACCCGTTGTCGCAGGAGCGCCAGGGGTTGGCATGGGAGGCGTCGCAAGCGGACTGGCCAGCGGCATCACGACGGGAAGGAACGACTGTTGCTGCTGCAAGCCTTGCGGGCCAAAGAACACGCCGACGCTCTCTCGCCCCGTGATCTCGCAGGGCTACACGCCAACATCTCAGCCGTTTCCTCAGAACGTCCCGACGAAGTCCCAGCCCTACCAGAAGCTGTACGAAATCCCTGTTGGCCCGACGATGACGCAGGACGGATTCATGACGTAGTCTGGTGCCTCGTCAACGAGTTTCGGCGAGACGGTGTCAAGTCGAGCCCGTGGCGAGCAACCTCTGAAGGAGACAATCATGATCGTCGGACACATTGGGACAGACCGTCCTCTTTCCGGGTACATGTCCTGGGACCGGTACCGCGACGGAATGGACACCTGGAACGGGACCCCTGGTCCCGACACCAACCCCTCCCTTGCGGAGGCCGCTGGCTACGTAAGCGGGTCGGGCGGCTGGCAGTACCAAGGCGCCCAGGCCTGTGCGCTAAAGTTCACATACTACGGGTACCCGGGAACGCCTTACTTCGAAGTAAAAGGAATCGCGTACCCCAACCGAGACAAAGCTCTACAGGCCATGGCCGCCTGCCAGGCTGCCGAAGGCGTGCCACCGCCCTCAGAGAAGAAGTCAGGGAAGAAAGGCTGCTGCTGTGGCGACGACCAGGGCACCGGGGGAAGCAGTGGAAGGTCGGGAGGCGGCAAAGGATTCACCTATTCGGTCACCGGAACGGGATCCTCGGGATCTTCCTTCTGGGGCGGCGTTGCCGATGGAGCTAGCTTCATCGCCGGGGCCGGGTTCGGGCCGTTGATCGGCAGATAGCTTTCTGGGGTCCCCCGCCAAATGACCCTGCACCCTCGCATGGCAGTCTACGTCGACCTCATTCCCGGGGTGGCCGAATACCGCATCTCTCCAATCAGGGTGTGAACGACTTGACAGACGGCGTGCCTGATGTCGTCCAGTAATCTTCTGAGCACGGTTTGCAATCACGGAACCGGATTGCTCGGAGACATGGCGTAATAGGAACTGCTCTGGAGCGGCGTGTCTCTGGGCAGGGAAAACTTCTGCAGGCCAACACGATTCCATGCGTGGAGGGCACCGCGATGGCTGTCGAGCGTCCGAAATCCTGCATACCATTGCCGGTTGAACAGGTTCCGGCAGAGAAGTGCCGCTTATGCTGCAATTGCTGCTGTGGAGCTGGGGGGTGTGAGAGTAAAGCCGGTTACATAGAAACTCCGTCGGATATTCGACCGAACTGGCAATCATTCGCCGAGCAAGGGCCGAGAATCGTCCTCGCGCACAACTCACCGATGTTCGAGGCATCCTCAACTTTCGCCGTCGACAATCCTGCCGGCCACGAGCCTTCGCCGTCGGGCGACCGTGCGAACGATGAAGACGCCCACATTGGACTCTTCTTCGACGGATTCAACATGAATGGGGAAGCTACACTACATCTAGGATGGAACCCTGACCGTCGCGAGATTACCCGGGAAGGATTTGCTACAATGATATACAATCTGCACCTTAGTGAGTATCCAAACGAATTTAGGCCGATTCCAGGGGTGAGATCACTAAACTACTATTACCCGAGCTATATCTATAACGAAGCTGAGGGAGAGGTGACGGACGCGGAGAAGGTCTCGAGAACATTAGGTGTGCTGCCGCAGACGAGGATTAATATTACAGACGCCTTTCGCCGTGTGCAGGAGGAATTTTGTAATCATGTGCAATTCACACTCGACACCACGGATTCTAGAGTAGTGGCTTACATGTGTAGTGAATTGCGCATCGATATATTTGGCTATTCATGGGGGGCAGTCCAAGCCCTCGAACTAGCATGGCAGCTTGCATCTGTACCCCTTCGGTGCCAGGCTCGAGTTTTCGGCAACCTATACGAAGTACGACACATTCCCTCCATTCGATTCTTGGGGCTTGTGTCGCCGACCGATGCCTTTATTAATGGACAGGTGGACGATCGCATAGGAATCCGTTTCGGTGATCCAGACACTGAAGAGGTCCGGCGCTTTGGCCTTCTCACGAAAGGAGCCCTGGAACTGCTGGGGAATTGGACCATCCCAATGGCATGGACCGCTCCGGATAATGTTGAGAACGGCTTCTTGGCATACCGTGATCCTCGCGTGCCTGAATGGGACTGGTGGCGAGCGATGGCATTTCAACATGAGCAACGAGTGACGCTGTCAGCCAGAACTACAGATCAGAGTAATCAACTCCAGAGTGTGGGCAAACCGCGGGGTCGAGAGTTAACTTATCTTTCAAACCACTCCCAGCTTGGTGGATTCTGCCGAGAGGGGATACGCGCGGGCCGGGATCTGTGGCAAGCGTGGGGGTTCGCTGCCGAAGGTAGCCCCGAGGGAGAAGCCTATCACTTAGGGCCCTACACGTGGGAATGGAGGGATAGGGTGGACGTAAATCCGGAGCGCTGGTGGGATTGGTGGGAAGTAGCGGTCGCCGAGAGAATGTGGGCGGCACTAAGTCCGACGGACTACGCCCGGGGAATCGCTCTCGTGCGTGGGGAGATTTGGCCATTCGGTCAGCCGATGCACATTCCGTGGCTGAAAGTGCCTGGAACTCCAACCGCGAGAGGAAGTGTTCTCGAAAAATTAGGAGAGACGTTCAAATGAAGTCATGGTCCACGCAACCTGAGTTCCAGACGGACAAGTTGTGATGCAACACCACTTCTTCTGGCATCCTCTGCCGGTAGTTCAAGGCATTGCAGGATGCTTGCTTCGAGCTGGATGCACTCCGAAGTGCTGGCGCCCACAGCAGGGTCGAGCTCAGATGAGTGATGTGCGAGGAATCGGCATGCGGCGAGCAAGTCGGAGACGCTGCTCGTTGAGTGGGTGTGTATTAGCGTAAGATCAGAGATCGTGCTACGAACTTTGATTTGCAAGTCCAGGCGAGCATAATCATTCAGTACCCCAGATCGACTGAGGGCGTCAAGGAATTCAGGTGTCCAAGTTGCGGGGGGAGGCTCTATATAACGCGCATCAAGTAACGTCCGAAGCGTTGCTTTCGGTAACATGGAGCCGGTGGCAACTGCAAGTTTTGTTCTGGGTAGGCCAAATTGTGACCAAGCTCCGGTCTCGGGCACCAATGTTGCCGCAAATTCGCGCCATCCTTCATGGCGATACCACGCTACCCCCACCAACCTAACTGGCGGGCTGGCTGAGGCGAGAACCGATTTCGAACCGTGACCAATTTTTGCGGCCAGGTTCTGGTGATATGCGACTAGTCCTCGACCCTGTTGTGTCCAAATTCCGAGCGGGGACCGCTTGCCGGAATCATCACGAAGCAAGAATAGCAACTCCGGCGGCTCGGAGTCACAAGACAACTCGATGAAGCACGCAGGCGAAAGGTCCGGATCCCTGATCCGATCTTGAAGGGGAGCCAGCACGAATTGGCCGAGGACCCAGAGGAGAACCAGTACTCCGAGGACTGCCAAGCAACGAATCGCCCACGCGCGCGGGGCGTGATTGTGCTTCATAAGGGACATGATACCACCCTGCGCGACTACGCGTGCTCGAGAGGATATCTCGTCGCCGACTGAAGGGATAAGAGAATTCTGTTGAGAGGAGCGGGAACACCGATGGCGACATCTGACCCGGCCCAGCGGCGAGGTGGTGCCTCGTGGTGGGCCGGCGGGGCGAGTTACTGGAGGACGACCTGCGTCCTGAGTTCCATCTTGCGGAGCGCAAAGACTCTAAAGCGTGAGAGGTTCTGGCCTGCGTTGAGGTGCTTGCCGATCGTCGCTTGGACGCGTTGCAGAGAGTTGACGAGCTTGAGCAATCGCCCGACCTGGACGAGGAGCCCGGCGCCTGAGGAAGGAACTCGAGCGGGGCGGCCGGGACGCCGGCCAGGTTTGGGTCCGGGCTTGCGCCCGTGGCGGGCCGCTGTCTTCCGAGCAGGCTGGGCAAGGTCGGGCCGTGCGGACTTCACAACTTCAGACAGAGTGGGGAGGAACAGGCTCTTTCCGAATTCCTTCTTGATCTCCTTGTTGAGAACTCGGAACTTGACCTGTTTGGGTTCAGTCAGATCGTTCAACTTCTTGCCAACAAACTCCTTCACTTTGTCGAGGTCGAGCTGGTCTGCAGGCATCCGTCCTCCTTGAATGCGTGTCGGGACGTGGCTCGATCCTGTCACTGCTTCCGGGCGCCGCGCCTGACTTCCTGTGCTCGGTCATCCTTGACTTCCCCCTCCCCCCCGCTACACTCCCCACCCTTCCGCCAAACCCTACCTCCCTCCAGCACCGTGCTTGAGGACAGGCGAATGCCCCAACCCAAGGAGCCGTGATGCCGCCGATCGCCCTGAAGGAAAAGCGCACGAAAGCCGTCGAGACGTACCGGACCCACGAGAAGGACACCGGGTCTCCCGAGGTGCAGATCGCGCTGCTTACCGAGCGCGTCAACCACCTCACCGTGCACCTCAAGACGCACCCCAAGGACTTCGGATCACGGCGCGGGCTCCTCGTCATGGTCGGCCGCCGGGCGGCGCTTCTCAAGTACCTCGCCACCAACGCCCACGACCGCTACCAGGCGATCATCCAGAAACTCGGACTTCGCAAGTAACCGTTCGCCCCGCTTCGGCGGGGCGATTTTGTTTTAGCGGCCCGCATTTGCGGGTTGCGGAAGCGCCGCCGGGTCTGCGGCGAGGTCAGGAAGCGCGGGTCTGTGCTTCCCCTTAACGGGGGAGCGAAGGTCCGGTGCTTCCGCCCCTGCCCCGGCGGCGCGCAAGGGATGGAGGACTACGTTGGCGACGCGCGTGCAGTGCATGCTGGGCGACAAGCCGTTGATCATTGAGTCGGGGAAGCTGGCGAAGCTGGCCAGCGGGGCGGCGTGGGTGCAGTACGGGGACACGGTGGTGTTCGCGGCCGCGGTCGTCGCGGCGCCTCGCCCGAACCCGTACTCGGACGACGACGACTTTTTCCCGCTGACGGTGGACTACCGTGAGCGGACGCACGCCGCGGGCAAGTTCCCCGGCGGGTTCATCAAGCGCGAGAACCGCCCGTCCACGAAGGAAATCCTGACGGCGCGCCTCTGCGACCGCCCGATCCGGCCGCTGTTCCCGGAGGGGTTCAAGAACGAGGTCCAGATCCAGGTCACCGTGTTCAGCGCCGACATGCAGAACGATCCCGACGTCCTCGCCGGCGTCGCTTCATCGGCCTGCCTGGCGGTGAGCGAAGCGCCGTTCCTGGGCCCGATCGGCTGCGTGCGGGTCGGCCGGATCAACGACCAGTTCGTGGTGAACCCGACGCACGACCAGCTGGACGAGAGCGATCTCGACCTGGTGATGTCGGGGACGGAAGACGCGGTGACGATGTGCGAAGGGTCGGGGCTGGAGATTGCCGAGGAAGTGATGATCGCGGGGATCGAATTCGGCCACAAATGGATCAAGGACCTGTGCCGGATCCAGAAGGAACTGAAAGCGGCGATGGGCAAGCCGACGATGGCCTATGAGGCGCGGAAGACGGACGAGGCGCTCTTCAAGAAGGTGGAAGCGCTCGCGCGCAAGACGCTGGAGCCGGCGATCATGACGACGGCGAAGAAGGAGCGGTCGGACAAGGTCAAGGCCGCGAAGAAGGAGATCATCGAGAAGCTGGCGCCGGTGGACGAGGACGGCGAGCCGAAGGGGGACGTGTGCCCGAAGGAGGTCAAGCGGTACCTGGGCGACCTGGAGTACACGATCACGCGCGAGCTGATCGTGCACAAGGGGCTGCGTGCGGACGGCCGCGGGCCGAGGGACATCCGGCAGATTTCGTGCGAAGTGGGGGTTCTGCCCCGCGTGCACGGGTCGGCGATCTTCACGCGCGGCGAGACGCAGGCGCTGGTGAGCCTGACGCTGGGCACGGCGGACAACGAGCAGGTCATCGACGGGGCGGTCGAGGAGGAATACTCGAAGAAGTTCTACCTGCATTACAACTTCCCGAGCTTCTCGGTCAACGAGGCGAAGCCGATCCGCGGCCCGGGCCGGCGTGAAATCGGGCACGGCGACCTGGCGGAGCGGGCGATTCTCGGGATCATCCCGCCGCCGGAGGACTTCCCGTACACCTGCCGCATCGTCTCCGACATCCTGGAGTCGAACGGTTCGAGCTCGATGGCGTCGGTCTGCGGCGGCACGCTGGCTCTCTGGGACGCGGGCGTGAAGATCACTGCGCCGGTCGCAGGGATCGCGATGGGCCTGATCGCGCAGGACGACAAGATCGAGGTGATCTCGGACATCCTCGGCAGCGAGGACAAGTTCGGGGACATGGACTTCAAGGTCTGCGGCACGCGGACCGGCATCACGGCGTTCCAGATGGACCTCAAGAACACCGGCATCAGCTCGGCGATCATGGGCCGCGCGCTGGCGCAGGCGAAGGAAGGCCGGCTGCACATCCTGGGCGAGATGGAAAAGACGATTTCCGCCCCGCGCCCGGATTACAGCCCGATGGCCCCCCGCCTCTGGAGGATGCAGCTTCCCGCCGACAAGATCGGCGCCGTCATCGGCTCGGGCGGCAAGGTCATCCGCGGGATCGAGGAGGAGACGTCCGCGAAGCTGGAGATCGACGACGACGGCGTGCTGACGATCAGCTCCAAGGACCTGACTTGCCTCGAGGCAGCGAAGAAGAAGGTGGAAGGGCTGATCGAGGACGTCGAGGTCGGCGCGGTCTACAAGGGCGTGGTTGTCCAGACCCGCGAATTCGGCGCGATCGTCAAGCTCCCGGTCGCCGGCGGCATCGAAGGCATGTGCCACATCTCCGAGCTCGCCGAGGGCTACGTCAAGACGGTCGATGACGTCATCAAGATCGGCGACGAGGCCGATTTCAAGGTCATCAGCTCGGAAGACGGCCGCATCCGGCTCAGCCGGAAGGCGCTTCTTCCGCGTCCGGTCGGCCCCGACGGCCAGCCGCTTCCCGAACCGCCGCGTCCGGATCGTCCGCCGCGGCGTGAGGGTGGCGGAGGCGGGTTCCGCGGGGGTGGCGGTGGCGGGCGTGGCGGCGGCGGCGGTGGCCGGGGCGGTCCGCGCGGCGGTGGTGGTGGCGGCCGCCATTAATTCAAGCCAGTCCGTGAGTCGTGCCGATCGTTGACATCAGAAGGCCCGGCCCTTCGACTCGCTGCGCTCGCTCAGGGTGGAGTGGCGCAGCAAGTCGAAGCGGCCGGGCCTTTTCTAAAACAAAGCCAACGTTGTTCCGGCTGGAACGGTATTATTCGTGCCGATGGCGGGGCTGTCCCGGCGGGCGGACCCCCTTCGCGAGTGACCGTAGGACCCCGAAGAGCACGACCGGGGGGCACCTTGGGAGGACCGCGATGAAGAAGTCCCTGCTGGCCGTGGCCGTGGCGGTGCTGGCCGCCTGCGGCGCCGCGCGCGCCGAGAACATCTGCGTGGACGCGACCAAGATCTACTTCGGCGACCGCGAGGGCGAGAAACCCGCCACCGTCCGCGCCGCCGACTGCTTCGCCGCCATCCCGGAGTGGCAGGAAATCCAGCGCCGCAAGCTCACCCAGGACGACGCCGATTACTGGATCCTCATCTCCGCCGCCAATTCCCGCTTCCGCAGGGCCGTCGAGGACGCCGCGAAGGCCACGGGGAACGACGTCGTCGCCGAGCAGGGGTCGCTGACCGTGCCGCAGGGGCAGGCGCCGCCGCCCGACCTCACGAAGGCCGTGGTGGACAAGATCAAGGAATCGGCGGGGGACTCGAAATAGTGCGGGTCGCCCTCGTCTGCGCCCTCCTCTGCGCCGCTTCCGCCGCGTTCGCCGAGGAACCTCCGCCCACGCCTCCCGGACCTCCCCCGACGCCGCCGGCGGCGCCGACATGGAGCTACCAGCGCGGCCGGATCGAGAAGGACGGGATCGTCACGATCTTCTACCAGGTCGGCCGCGGGCGCGGCGGCCTCATCCAGCCCTTCCTCCAGAAATTCCTCACCCCCAAGGGCGCCATCCAGGTCTCGCCGCCGCAGCCGCCGAACCAGCCGGACCTGCACCTCATGATGATCTCGGACGTGAAGGAGAACATGGAGCTGATCGAGAAGGTGCTGAACATTCTCGACCGGCCGATGGAGCAGGTGCAGATCGAAGCGCAGATCATCGAGAAGTCGATCGAGAGCGACCTGGAGATCGGCGCGGAATTCGGGGTCCGGCAGGAGCCGAAGCACTCGCGGGACGAGTTGTTCAAGTCCGGCGGGGCGACGTTCAACCCGGACACCTATCTCGCTTCGCTCAAGCCCGGCGCCGACCCCTTCCAGGGCGTCACGGCGAACCTCTTCAATGAGAACCTCCAGTGGGGCCTGATCGATTTCAAGCTCCGCATGATGCTGCGCAAGGGCAAGGCGACGATCCTGTCGAGCCCGTACGTGACGGTGAACAACGGGGAGACGGCGACGCTGGTGGCGGGTGACGAAGTGCCCTTCGTCGAGTTCATCAACGTCGTGAACGGGATTCCGAACACGACGGTGAAGTTCAAGCAGGCGGCGGTGAAGCTGACGGTGACGCCCAACGTGATCGGCTCGAACTTCATCGACCTGGACATCAAGCCCGAGGTGACGAGTGTGACGGGGACGGTGAACTTCCAGGGAACGCCGACGCCGATCTTTTCGACGCGCAACGCGGACACGCACCTCACGGTCCGCGACGGCCAGCAGATCGTGATCGGCGGCCTGGTGCGCACGGAGGACGTCGAGACGCGCCGGGGCGTGCCGATCCTCGCGGACATCCCGATCATCGGCTACCTGTTCGGAAGCGAGAATCTCGAGAAGAAGAAGACGGAGATTCTGTTCATCATGAGGCCCCGCATCCGCAAGCCGGAGGCGATCGAGGAGTTGATTGTGCCGGGCGGCAAGTAAGGCTGGCGAAGGCTGAGGGAAGGCTGGCGAAGGCTGGCGAAGGCTGGCGGAAGGCTGGCGGAAGGCTGGCGGAAGGCTGGCGGAAGGCCATTCCTCGCGACATCGCGCGTGCCGCCCCAAGCGCCGCAGAAGCGGCCGAACCCGTTCCTACCCTCCACCTCCAACGATCACTGCTGCATCGCCCACGCTGTTAGCCTTCGCCAGCCTTCGCACGCCTTCGCCAGCCTTCGCCAGCCTTCGCACGTCTTCGCACGCCTTCCGCAGCCTTTCAATAACACTTGCGCCTTTCACGCATGTAAATACTATTGACACTCCTTCACCCCCTCTCCAGGAGGTCATTCTTGGCCCGTCTCGCCATCGTCCAGGGTCCCGGCAAAGGCTCGTACTTCGAAATCGAGCACGAAGCCACGATCGGACGCTCCCGCACCTGCACGATCCAGGTTGACGACAAGAACGTCTCGCGCACCCACGCCAAGTTCGAGAACCGCGACGGCGTCATGTACATGCGCGACGCCGGCAGCCGCAACGGGCTCCTCGTCAACGGCCAGACGTGCACCGAGAAGAAACTCGAGTCCGGCGACCGCCTCCAGCTCGGCTCCACCGTGTTCGTCTACGAACCCGACTTCGAAATCTTCCCCGGCGAAGACTCCGGCGGCGTCATCCTCGTGGCGGGAGAGAGCGAAGAGGGAAGGACCTCGGGCGAAGTCACCGCCATGCTCGACGTCGAAGCGATCATCCGCGAGACGGAGAAGGCCGCCGAGACCGCGCGCGTCCGCAAGGAGACGACGTCCGAATCGGCCGAGGCTTCGCGCCGCCTGCGCGCGATCTACGACATCACCCGCGCCACCACCACCGTCCTCGACGAATCCGTCCTCCTCGGCCGCATCGTCGAGGTCGTCATCGAACTCCTCAAGGCCGAACGAGGCGCGATCTTCCTCTGCGCCGAGGACGGAAGCGGTCTGCACCCTGGCGCCGTGAGGTACCGGGACCGGCGGGGAAGCGACATTACCGTGTCGAAGAGCGTGCTGGAGCAGGTGGTCAAGGACCGGCGCGCCGTGCTGACCGGGGACGCCTCGACCGATACGCGCTTCATGAGCAGCCGTTCGATCCGGCTCGACCGCGTGAAGTCGATCCTGTGCGCGCCGCTGATTTCGCGCGAGCGGCTGCTGGGCGTGCTGTACGTCGATACGCAGAACCAGATGAACTGCTTCACCGAGGAGGATCTCGCGCTTCTCGTGAACGTCAGCGGGCAGGCGGCGGTCGCGCTGGAAAACGCGCGGCAGTACGGCGCGGCGCGCGACGAGGCGAACGTGCTGCGCAAGCGGGTGCAGGAAGAGATGGCGATCGTCGGGGATTCGCCGGCGATCCGCGACGTGCTGCGGCGCGTGGAGAAGGTGGCGGACTCGGACGCGACGGCGCTGGTGACGGGCGAGACGGGGACGGGCAAGGAGATGGTGGCGCACGCGATTCACCTGGCGTCGCGGCGCCGCGCGCGGCCGTTCATCCCGGTGGACTGCACGGCGATCAGCGAACACCTGCTCGAAAGCGAACTGTTCGGGCACGAAAAGGGCGCGTTCACGGGCGCGGACCGCCTGAAGCCCGGCAAGTTCGAGCTGGCCGACCACGGGACGCTCTTCCTCGACGAAATCGGCGACATGGACTCGGGGACGCAGCAGAAACTGCTGCGCGTGCTGGAGGAGCGGACGTTCACGCGGGTGGGCGGCGTGAAGCTGATCAAGGTGGACGTGCGGATCATCGCGGCCACGAACCGCAACCTCGAGGAGATGGTGAGCCAGGGGAAGTTCCGCGAGGACCTGTACTACCGACTCGCGGTCGTGCCGATCCACCTGCCGCCGCTGCGCGACCGCCGCATGGACATCGCGATCCTCGTGCATCACTTCCTGAAGCGGTTCCAGCGCTCTTCGCAGTCGATGAAGCTCTCGGACGAGGCGATGAAGGTGCTGATGAACTACGCCTGGCCCGGAAACGTGCGCGAGATCCGCAACGTGATCGAGCGCGCGACGGTGCTGTGCGAGAAGCAGATCATCGATGTGGAGGACCTGCCGCCCAAGATCGTCGGCACGGGGATGGCCGCCGAAGTCACGAACTTCATCGATAAGGACCTCCCACTGAGCGAGATCGTGGCCGAAGTCGAGCGCACGTGCATCCAGCGCGCGATCGCGAAGTCGAAAGGAAAGAAGATCGAAGCGGCGAGGATCCTGCAGATCTCGCGGCCGACGCTCGACAAGAAGCTCAAGGACTACGGTATCGAGATATAGCGAGCGTGAAGCGAGGGCTGAGGACTGTTGGCTGTGGGCTGTTGGCGGTGGGCAGGAGGCATCTCCCCCGGGAATCCGGAATGAGCTTGGATCGCCAGGCGTTCTGAATCCTGAGCCGACGACTTTCGAGGACAACCCGCCTTCAGCCCCCAGCCAACCGCCCACAGCCAACACTTCTGAAATCAACCATGACCAAAACACGCGCCATTTCGCTCGCCCTCCTCTCCGCCGCCCTCGCGACGGCCATGCATTTCCTCAACCCGCGCACCCTCGTGATCGAATCCGCCGCGGAGGAACCGAAGGCGCCGCCGCCGAAAGATGAGTTCCCGTTCTCGCCGCGCCCGAACCGCGCCCGCGAGATTCACTGGCAGAAATGGTCGGCGGAGGTGTTCGCCGCGGCCAAGGCCGCGGGCAAGCCGGTGGTGGTGAGCCTGACGGCGACGTGGTGCCAGAAGTGCCACGAGATGGACGAGGAGGCCTTCAGCGACCCGAAGGTGATCGCGCTTCTCAACGAAAAGTTCGTCTGCATCCGCGTGGACACCGACCGGCATCCCGAGGTGAAGGACCGGTACCTGTCCTCGAAGGGCTGGCCGACGACGGCGTTCTGTTCGCCGGACGGGGAAGTGATCTCGAAGACGTGGTTCGTGCCGCCCGCGGAGTTTCTCGACATCGCGACGAAGGCCGCGGAGGCGTGGGCGAAGAACGGCAAGGGTGCGGAGTACAAGCCTCCCGCGCCTGGGCCCGCGGTGGCGGCCGAGGCGGGCGAGGCGGAGACGATCCTCGCGGCGATCGACAAGACGTGGGCCGCCGACGGCACCGCGTGGGCGGCGCCCGGGGACACACGCTTCCCCAGCCCCGCGATCATCGAGCTGTACGTGAGGAAAGCGTCGGACTCGCGCGAGAAGAAGTGGCTGGATCGCGCGGCGGCGGGGGTGGAGGCGACGCTGAAGATCGAGGACCCGGTGGAGTTCGGGTTCTACCGGGTGGCGATGAAGCGGGACTGGAGCGACCCGCACTACGAGAAGCTGCTGGAGACGAACGCGGCGATGCTGTCGGCGCTGGTGCAGGTGTGGCGCGCGACGGGGGACGAGAAGTTCGGGAAGGCGGCGAGCCGGACGGTCGAGTACCTGGCGACGACGCTTGCGCAGCCGGAGGGCGGCTGGAGCGCGAGCCAGGACGCGGACCCCGACTATTTCAAGCTCGACAAGGGCGGCCGCGACAAGCACGAGAAGCCGCGCGTGGACGCCACGTTCTACTCCGGCTCGAACGCGCAGGCCGCCTCGGCGCTGTTCGCGTACGCGGCCGCTTCCGGCGACGCCGACGCCCGCAAGGCCGCCGTGCGGGCCCTCGAGCGCGTCTTCGCCGAATGCTGGACCGCCGACGGCCTCGCGCACGGCGGCGGCTCGGGCCGCGACCTCCTCCGCGACCTCGCGCTCGCCGGCGACGCCTGCCTCGACGCCCACCAGGCGACCGGCGAATGGACCTGGGTCACGCGCGCCGGCGACGTCGCCGCGCGCATCGCGAAACTCGCCGACGCCGACGGCGCCCTTTTCGACCGCCCCCCCGATCCCACGGCCATCGGCCACCTCCGCTTCCCCCTCAAGAAATCCGCCGACAACGGGCGGGCGGCCGGCTTCCTCGTGCGCCTGCACCACGTGACGGGGGCCGAAAAATGGAAGGGCCTCGGCGAGGGCGCGTTGAAGGCGACGGGCGGCGAGGCGGCGAAGTTCGCGGCGTACAGTGCGGAGTACGCGC
>CAVPNQ010000122.1:0-15004 GCA_963706735.1 uncultured Planctomycetia bacterium | reverse complement strand
ACGAACCTGGCGAAGTTCACGCGAATGCTGCAGGGCCAGCGCGACATCGAGTCCGTCTCCAGGCAGATCCTCTCCGAGCTCGCCCCCCTCGTCGGCGCCCAGCATTCGGTCTTCTACGCCCTCGAGGAAGGAAAGCCGACCCCCAGCCTGAACCTCGTCGCCGGTTACGGATATTCCCCCCGCGAGGACCTCCCCACCCGTTTCTCCATCGGAAACGGCCTCGTCGGCCAGTGCGCCGTCGAGCGGAAACGGATCCTCCTCGAGAACGTCCCCGAGGACTATGTCCGCGTCTCTTCCGGCCTCGGCAACTCGCGGCCCTCAAACGTCGTCATCCTCCCCGTCCTCTTCGAAAGCCAGGTCCGCGCCGTCATCGAGCTCGCCTCGTTCCAGGGATTCAACGAAACGCACCTCAACTTCCTGGACCAGCTCACGGAGTCCATCGGGATCGTGCTGAACACCATCGCCGCCACGATGAACACGGAAGCGCTTCTCAAGAAGTCCCAGGCGCTGACGCAGGAACTTCAGCAGACGAACGCGGAGCTCGAGGAGAAGGCCGAGCAGCTTGCCCTGACGTCGAAGTACAAGTCGGAGTTCCTCGCGAACATGTCGCACGAGTTGCGCACGCCGCTCAACTCGCTGCTGATCCTCGCGAAGATGCTCTACGAGAACCCGGAGGGAAACCTGACGCCGAAGCAGGTCGAGTTCGGGAGGGCGATCCACGGGTCGGGTTCGGACCTGCTGAGCCTGATCAACGACATCCTGGACCTGTCCAAGATCGAGTCCGGGACGATGGCCCTCGAAATCGCGACCGTCTCGTTCAAGGACATCCTGGCGGATACGGAGCCGAGCTTCCGGCCGATCGCGCAGAACAAGAAGCTCGACTTCACGATCCAGCTCGACCCGGCCCTCCCCCCCGCGATGCAGACGGATTCGAAGAGGCTCCAGCAGGTGCTTCGGAACCTGCTCTCGAACGCGTTCAAATTCACGCTGAAGGGTGGCGTATCTCTCCGGATGACGGTGGCGCAGTCGGGCTGGAGCCACGACCACCCGGCGCTGAACAGCGCCGAGATGGTGATCGCCTTCTCGGTGACGGACACGGGGATCGGGATCCCCAGGGACAAGCAGCAGATCATCTTCGAGCCCTTCCAGCAGGCCGACATGACGACCAGCCGCAAGTATGGAGGGACGGGCCTGGGGCTTTCGATCAGCCGCGAGATCGCCAAAATGCTGGGCGGCGAAATCGGCCTGGAGAGCAAGGTCCGCGAGGGAAGCACCTTCGTTCTCTATCTGCCGCTCACGTTCACGCCGCCGAAGTCGAGGCCGCCGCGCGTAGGCGATTCCGCCCGGAGAGAGCAGGCCGCCGAGGACTCGCGCGCAGAGTCGGGGCGGGCCGAGCCTGTTGAGGCCGGCACGGCCAGTTCCTATCACCCTGAAGTCCGCGACGACCGTGGCTCGATCATGCAGGAAGACAAGGTGATCCTCATCGTGGAGGACGATTACACCTTTTCGCATGTTCTCCTCAACCTCGCCCATGAGAACGGCTTCAAGGGCCTCATTGCGAGCGGCGGAGAACTCGGCCTGCAGATGGCCCGGAAGTTCCGCCCCCACGCCATGATGATGGACATGCGAATGCCGGACATGGACGGATGGGCGCTTCTCGACTGCCTCAAGCACGACCCCGAAACACGCCACATCCCGGTCCAGATCGTCAGCTCGGACGACGCCCGCGAGCGCGGCCTGAAACTCGGGGCCTTCTCCTACCTGCAGAAACCGGTTTCGCGCGAAGCGATCGGCGAGGCGCTGTCCCGGTTGCGTGCCTTCATCGAAAAACCGGTCAAGAACCTCCTGGTGCTCGAGGACGACGAAACGCAGCGCCGCGGGCTCGTCGAAATGCTCGGTGGCCCCGACGTCGCAACCGTCGCCGTCGGCACGGGGGCGGAAGCACTGGAAGCGCTCAAGACCAGGCCGTTCGACTGCATGGTGCTGGACCTTCGACTGCCCGACATGACAGGGTTCGAACTCCTCGGCCAGATCCGCTCCGAGCCGGGGCTGGGACACCTGCCGATCGTTGTCTACACGGGGAAATCACTGACCCGGAAGGATGAATCGCAGCTCCACAAGCAAGCGGGGGCGATCATCGTCAAGGACGTCAACAGCCCCGAGCGGCTCTTCAACGAAACCGCGCTCTTTCTCCATCGCGTCACCTCCACCCTGCCCGAGATGAAACGCAGGATGCTGCTGGAAGCGCTCCGGATGGACCCGCTCCTCACCGAGCGGCGTGTCCTTATCGTGGACGACGACATCCGCAACATCTTCGCGCTCACCTCGGTCCTGGAGCGTCACGGTATGAAGGTGAGCTACGTCCAGAACGGGAAGGAAGCCGTCGAGCTTCTGAAGAGCCGGACCCACCACGTGGACATCGTCCTCATGGACATCATGATGCCGGAGATGGACGGCTACGAAGCGATGCACCTGATCCGGTCGCAGGAAGAACTGAAGTCGCTTCCCATTATCGCGTTGACCGCAAAAGCCATGATGGGAGACCGCGAGCGCTGCATCGAGGCCGGCGCTTCGGACTACATTCCCAAGCCCGTCGACACGGAGCAGCTTCTGTCTCTCGTGCGGGTCTGGGTCTACCAGAGCAACCGGGTGGAGGCGTAATGGCGAGGAAGAGCGAGCGGCCGGGCTCGGACGTGCCGGCGTTGGCCGCGGCGAGGGCGGAAGCCCCCATCGAGCCGGGGATCAGCGTGTTGCTCGTGGACGACCGGCGGGAAGACCTGATGGTGCTCGAGGCGATCCTCGGGGACCTTCAGCTCGACCTGGTCAAGGCGTCGTCCGGGGAAGAAGCCCTGGGGCGGCTGCTGGGACGGGACTTTTCCGCGATCCTGCTGGACGTGCACCTGCCCGGAATGGATGGGTTCGAGACGGCTGAGCTGATCCGGAAGCGCGAACGATCCCGCAATACGCCGATCATCTTCCTGACCGCCGAGGATTCCTCACCCCAGAGCCTCGCGCGGGCGTACGCCATGGGGGCAGCGGACTTCATCATGAAACCGATTGCACCCGAGGCGATCCGCTCGAAGGTCATGGTCTTCGTGGAGCTGGGCCGGGCGATGCGGGAGGTACGGATCCAGTCGGAACAGATTCGCCGCATGGAGGAGCGCCAGCACCGGCGCCTGCTGGCCCAGGTGACCGAGCAGCGGAACCGGATTTTCTCGCTCTCGCCGGACCTCATCTGCATCGCCGGGTTTGACGGCAGGATCCTCGAGGTCAATCCGCCCTGGGAAGGAACACTGGGATGGGTCCCGGGCCGCGTGGCCGGCCGGTCGTTCGTGGAGTTCGTCCATCCGGACGACCGTCCTTCCACCGAGGAAGCGCTCGGCAAGCTCCAGAAGGAGGGGGGAGCGACCTCTTTTGAGAATCGCTTTGCACGGGCGGGAGGGGGCCACCTTTGGCTTGCGTGGACGGGCACTTCCTACCCGAGCGAGCGCCTCATCTACGCGGTCGCTCGGGACGTCAGCGAGGCCAAGCGTTCGGCGATAGAGGCATCGAGGCTCAATGCGGAGCTGGAACGACGCGTTACGGAGCGGACGGCGCAACTCGAAGCCGCCAACCTGGAGCTGGAGAGCTTCAGTTATTCAGTCTCCCACGACCTGCGCGCGCCGCTTCGCGCCGTCGAAGGCTTCACGCACCGGCTCGTCGAGAAGCATGCCGCGGGGTTGGACGCGGAGGGCAGGCGCCTGACGGACGTCGTGCTGGTCAACACGCGCCGGATGGGCCAGCTGATCGACGATCTGCTGGAATTTTCACGGATGGGCCGGGCCGAGCTGAAGCGCACCCCTGTGGACATGTCGGCTCTGGCGCGAAGCGTCAGCGAGGATCTGCTGGTGGCGAACCCGGGCCGGAAGATCGAGTTTCGCATCCCCGACCTGGTTCCCGCCTGGGGCGACCAGGCCCTGCTCCGGCAGGTTCTGGCCAACCTGCTCGGGAATGCCGTCAAGTACACGAGACCGAGGGATCGCGCCGTCATCGAGCTGAGTTCGCGCCAGGACGCCGAGGAATGCGTGTGGTCGATCCGGGACAACGGCGTCGGCTTCGACCAGGCCTTCGGTAACAGGCTTTTCGGCGTCTTCCAGCGGCTCCATTCGAGCGAGGAATTCGAAGGAACAGGTGTGGGCCTGGCGCTGGTGCAGCGGGTGGTCCTGCGTCACGGCGGCAGGACGTGGGCGGAGGGGAAAACGGGCGAAGGAGCGACGTTCAACTTCTCACTTCCATCCGGGGGGAACGGCCATGCCGGCAAACCAGCCTGAGGAGATCCTGCTGGTCGAGGACAATTCGTGCGACGCCGAGATGACGGTCTGGGCGCTCGAGAAAAATCAGCTTTCGCGCGGACTTCACCGGGTCAAGGACGGGACGGAAGCCCTCGCGTTCCTGTTTCCTCCCGGGGAAACAGGGCCGGGGCCTGGCCTGAAGGCCGTGCTGCTCGACATCAAGCTGCCGCGCGTGGACGGGATATCCGTTCTCAGGAAGCTGAAGGCGGACCCGGTTCTGAAGACCGTTCCCGTGATCATCCTGACGTCGTCCAGCGAGCCCAAGGACCGGGAAGCCTGCTATGAGCTGGGGGTGAACAGTTACGTAGTCAAGCCGCTTGAGTTCGAGGAGTTCGTCTCGACCGTGGGGCTGCTCGCGCGTTACTGGCTGAAAGTGAACTGCAGGCCGCGGTAGCCAGGGTTTTCCATGATGCACACTCGGTCGTTTCCCGAACGCCGATTCAGACGCTCACCCCGATGTCTCCAGCGGAAATCCCGGCCTACGCTTGGCGCCTGGTTCGGGACACCTGAAGTCAATCCGGGGAACAAATCGGGAAAGGCCTCGCATGCACTCCCACGAGCACGTTCTGGTTCGCCTCAGCTGCGATCGGTCCGATGTGCTGTCCGTCATCGAGCATCTTTACGTCGAGCCAGGGATCAGGCCTAAGATCGTGGACGGCCGGATGACGGCCGGGCAGGCCCTCCTGGAACTCCGGCTCTTCGGCCCTGAGGAACAGGGGCGCAGGACGGTGGAAGCGCTTCGCCGCCAGGGAGTCAGTATCGACCTCGTGGCGGCCGCCCCGATCCCCCCGGCTAGGGGAAACCCCTAGCCGCACTACAACTTCGCCTGATGAGGATTTCGCGGGCAAGCCCGATGGCCACGCACACTTTCTTGACGTAATTTCAGATCGTCGGGCGGAGTGCGCCTGTCGTTGCGGAGTCCGCCTTCGAAAATGCAGATGACCGGGTTCCATGCGGCAGGGCTGACGTGCCAATGGGGCACGTCACCCTGCCCGCATGTCCATTTTCCGGCGGACCGGGTCCATCGCCCGTCGCAGCGTGCGGAGGGAGGATGAAAGCCGACGGCAAACGGGACGGAGCCGATCCCTTTTCCGACCCGCTGCGGAAAACGCCCTGGCCAATTCCTGCCGCTCCCCCGCCTCCCCGGGCGCGCGGCGAGGCGCACCCGGAGGCCGAGCCTCCCGAATCGCCGGAAACCGTGGAGGAATTCCTGCAGCGGGAAAGCGCCTGGCGCGCTCGTACCGACGCCCTCCGGTTCCACGCTGTCCGGACCGCCGACCGCCTCAACCTCCTCCGTGATGCAGGGAGGGCGATCAGCAAAGCCCACTCTGCGGCCGACGCACTCCAGGCAACGCTTCCGCTTGTCTGCAAGTATGCAGGGTTCAGCTGGGCCCACGCCTGGATCGTCGATCGCGGAAAGCCAGGTCCCGAGGGTCCCGCCGTCGCCTGGTATTCAGCCCTGACGGCCGCCCGCGCACGCTTTCGCGCTGCGTCCTTCGGGATCGACCTCCTCTCCGACACAGGCATGGTGCACACGGCCGCCAGCTGCAATCGCCCCGAGTGGGCACGGTCGCTCGAAACGGCACTTCCGCGGCGCTGGAAGCAGGCGGAAGAAGCGGGCATCCGGGTGGCCGTTGCGTACCCGGCGGGTGTCGAGGGGGAGGTCGTTGCCGTGCTGGAGTTCTTCTCCGACACCGACGTGGAGCCGCCGGAGCTGTTTGACGAGACGATGGCGGATATCGGTCGGAACGTTGCGGAGACGATCGAGAGGCGGCGCCTGCAGCTCGAAAACGCGGAGAAGCTCCGCGAGTGGCACCGGGGGATCGCACGGGAGCTGAAGGACAATATCGGACAGGATCTCACGGGTCTGGCATTCCTGGCGCGCGCGTTGGCGGAGCGCCTGAGTCCCCGCGGCGGCAGGGATGCCCGGGACGCGGCGAATCTCGAGGAAGGCGCGCGTCGGGCGATCGAGAAGACCCGGGTCATTTCCCGGGGCCTCATCCCGGTCGGCGTAGACGCCCGGAGCCTGCTGCTCGCCTTTCGCGACCTGGTCGAGACCTTCTCGCGCGATTCGGGAGTCTCTATCCGATTCGAACACTCCGACAACGCACTGGTCGAGGGCCGCGATGCCGCATGGCATCTCTTCCGAATCGCGCAGGAAGGGATAACGAACGCGATCCGGCATTCGGAAGCGCGCGAGATAACGCTGGGACTCTGGGCCTGCCCGGGAACGGTGATCCTTGAGATTGCCGATGACGGGCGCGGGCTGTCGGAATCGGACTTGCGGAGGGGCGGAACCGGGATGGGCAATATGCGCTACCGCGCGGAGCAGGCCGGGGCGTCGCTCTATTTTTCACCCGGTCGCCGTGGGGGAACGCTCGTGATCTGCGCCCTCCAGGAGAAGCGACCGGGGAACCGGCGCGGACCAGGCGAGGACGACGGCGGTCACTTCGCCGGATGAGAGCAGAGGGGTCCGATCACTTTCACGCCCGAGCCAATTGCACGAGGTAGCGGAGCGGAGGCGCGTTGATGCGGGTGATGTGCGCCCCCAGGCCTCTTACCTCCTCCAGTACGGATTCGACGCGGAACGGATGCCCTGCAATCGTGAGGTCGAACCCCGCAATCTCGCCTCCGGACCTTCTCTCGAAGATCCTCGTTTCGACGTCCCCGCAGTCCTTCAGGAGCGCAAGCACAGCTTCGAGCCGATCAAGCGTCGCGGAAATGCTGACGAACCTCATCATGACCGTGGACATGGCTCCTCCTCGTGGAGATGAATGCCCCGGTGCCACCATCTTTCATCGGCGCACCGACGGCTCAGGAGGATTTATAGAGGATACAGCTCCCGGAAACCATCGGGCCCCTACCCGCAATGCCGACTGCGGAATTCCCCGATCCGGATGTCGGGCGCTCCGCCGGGCCGCGGTGGCTAACGCCGCCCCGGGCGTGAGCACGGCCGGGCCCCCCGTTTTCGTTTGTTCCGCGCCCGCGCCCCGCGCTACCCTGCTTCCCATGCGCCCGACGCTTCTCGCGATCGCCTGCCTCGCCGCCGCTTCCGCCCTCCAGGCCGAAACCCCGCAGCCCGCCAAGGGCGGAATCGCGTGGGAAGCGAGCTTCGACCAGGCGAAGACGAAGGCCGCCGGCGAGGGCAAGCTGCTCTTCGTCGAATTCCTCACCGACGGCTGAAAGACGTGCGTCGAGATGGAGACGGACACCTGGCCGCGGGACGAAGTGAAGGCGTTCCTGGCCGACAAGGTGTGCGTCAAGGTCAACCCCGGGAAGGGTCCTGACCAGAAGAAGCGGATGGACGACTTCGGCGTGAAAGCGGTGCCGGCGATGATCCTGATCTCGCCCGACGGCCAGGAGCTCGTCCGCGCCGCCGGCAAGCCCGCGCCCGGCACGTTCACGTCGTACTTCGTGAACCAGCGCTGGAACGACATGATCGCCGCGGAGAAGGCGCAGGACTGGAAGGCGACCGCCGGGCACGCGTTCATCCTCACGACCTGGTTTCCCGGGACGGAGGCGGCGAATCGAGCCGAGGGCATCATCGCCTCCCGCGGCGAGCAGGCGGACTTCAAGGCGGCGCTGGAGGCGGCGAAGTCGGCGAACGAGCGCGCGGTCCTGCTCGGCAAGGCGAACCTGCTGCTCCAGGACAAGACGAAGAAGAACGAGGCGATCGAGGCGTTCAGGGCGGTGATCGCGGCGCATGCCGACAGCAAGGAAGCGGAGGCGGCGAAGGCGGCGTTGAAGAAGCTGGGGGTGAAGTTGGACGCGCCTGCAAAGAAGTGATGGAGGCCTTCGATCGTGCTGCCGGCGCGGACGCTGCTGTCGCAGCTTCCATGAGGTAGTGACGGCCGCGCTGATCGGGCGGGAACCGACTACCGCCGGAACGATACGGCGCTCCGGTCGAGAGGTGGGCCGGCTGTCATTCGTGCGGAATCGCGATGCCGCCGACGTAAAGTAGGGGAATGAAGAGACTCCCCTGCCTGACGGTTCTCGCGCTCACCTTCCTCGCTTCCGCCGCCGCCGCGCAGGACGCCGGGGCGGACCTGGCGAAGCGCTTCATGGACAACAAAGCCTGGTACGGGCAGGTCGTCGTCGTGATCTCGGGGGAAGGAAACAAGGGAGACGAGTACTACAGGGCGAGCTACTCGATCCGTCGCGAAGCTGAGGTCATGTTCAAGGTGAAGGTCCAGGATACCGGCATGAGTCCCGACCAGATGGAGCAGATGCTGGAGGCCGCGAAGGGGCGGATGTCGGCGAAGGAACTGGCGGACGCGAAGAAATCGATCGAGGAGATGCGCAACCGGCGGACGTGGGTGACGCAGACGACGAAACGGAAGGACGAGGACTTCGACGCGGTCCGGCTCCTGGTGAAGGACCGGATGGACGCGGCGGGAAAAGAAGCCTGCGGGGAACCCTTCCACTTTCACGACACGGACTCGATTGACGGGTCCGACACGCGCCGGGACGAGTGCATGGACCAGCTCCAGATCGACGTCGCAAAGGGAACGTACCAGCTCCACATCGACCCGAGGGTGGACCTGCTGACGCTCACGCGCATAGAAACGCACGAGGGGGGCGACCCGGGCGGCGGCAGCAACCGCCCCCCCTTCAAGCGGACCGTCCTCCCGGGAGCCGCCACGAATCTTCCGTCGCTGATCGCGAAGAGCCGGAAGCTGCCGGACCAGGGAAAAGTCCTGACGGGCTCGGAGCCCATCCCGAAAGGCTCGCTTCCCTGCTGGCGCCCCGACTACGGCTCGCTCGAGGGGACGATTTCCTGGGTGATTTCCCCGGAGCCGTTCGAGGAGGTCGAGCTCGTCCTGAAGCCGGACGCGGGGTACGACGACTGGCGGCCGGAGGCGGGCGCGGACGAGAAGACCGAGGGGAACAGGATTGCGATGAAAGCCCTGTTGAGGAAGAAGGGCGGAGGCGCCGCGACGGACACGAAGATGAAGCGCCTCGTGGTGCGCCTGAGCCACGTCTCGCGCGAGCCGGGGATCTGCATCAACTGGCCGGCGACGGGAGGCGCGCGGACGCCGGACCTGATGTTCGACAAGGCGCACAATTCCGCGACGGTCGAGGGCGAGGGGACGCGCCTGGTGAAGAAGGACGGGGAGTTCGTCGAGCAGCCCTTCGAGGTCAGCTGCTACGACGGCGGTGCGTGGGGATCTGTGACGGCGGAAGCGAGCCTGACGGACGGCCGGACGGTGTTCGCGGTGTTCGACGGCCACCCGGACCAGCGGGAAGTGCTCGTGCCGAAGCGCAAGCCGGGTTCGGTGATCGCGGACAGCTGGCTGGAGAAGCAGAACCAGGCCGGCAAGAAGGACGATGCCGATGAGGACGCGGAGCCGAAGGGCGACGGCCAGGCGGGCGACGGGCTCACGAACTACGAGGAGTACCGCGGGTTCAGGGTCAACGCGACCTGGAAGCGAGGCGATCCGGAAACGAAGGACTTCTTCGTCCGCAACCAGGCCGGGGGGATCGCGGAACCCGGAATCACGCTCTTCAAGGACGTCACGCACCTCGAAGTTCACCGCCTGGAAGACGGGGAGATGTCGCCGGACCGCGTGGTGAACTTCAACCGCGACGCGGGTCCGCACGTGGTGGACCAGCACGGGATCCGGATTGTGAACCGGCCGGACTTCGTGGGTTACTGCCAGGCGGTGCGTGCGAGCGGGTCGGGGCCGGGGCTGCCGAAGGACTTCGCGTTCGTGGGGCTCGGGAACGTCACGACCGATCCGATCGACCTGGTCGCGAGCGGCGGGGTCACGCGGAGCACGTACAACGCCCCGACGGTGGCGCACGAGCTGCTGCACTGCTGCAACGTGTACCACCACGGCGAGGAGCCGGACGCGACGTCCGAGGGCGTGATCTGGACGAAAAAGTCGGACGGCATTTACGAGGGCGACAAGAAGATCCTCGTGCGCAACAGCAAAGGCGTGGACATCACAAACCTCGTGACGTTCCAGTGGAACTGGTTCAGCCGCGAGAAACTCGTCAACTGGAAGACCTGGCGCGGGTCATCCAGCGGCGACGTGGGCTGCGTCATGCGCTACGACGACGCCCGGGCCTACACGCCGCAGGGCGCCCCCGACGAGCGCGTCCTCCTCGTCACCGGCGACGAAGCCTTCGGCGGCGGCCTCTGCACCACGGGCAAGGCCACCGGCGCCAACGACGTCCCGGGCCGATTCGGCCCCTGCGCCGCCGGCCGCGGCAATTGCGCCGGCCAGCTCGTCGTGAACGACGCGGCCAAGGCGACGCCGCGATGAAGCGCTTCTTCTGCCTCGCCGCGCTGTTCCTGGCCGCCTGCGACAAACCGGCGCCGAGCCCGTCCGGCGGAGGCGGGACCTCGACGGCTCTGCCGCAGCCGGGCGTTCCAAAACCGCCGGGGCCCGAATCGGTACAGCCGCGCCTCTACGTGACCGCCAATGACTCGGACACCCCGCAGATCCCGGCGGGGTGGCCGCTGGTGCTGAAGGTCAGCGTTCACGCGCCAGGGAGTGCGCCGATGAAGCTGGAAGCGCCGTCCGGTTCGTGGGCGACGCTCGTTCGCCTCGCGCTGCCCGACGCCTCGTGGAAGCCGCGTCCGCTCGAATTCGCCGCGCGCTCGATCACGCTGGACGGCGCTTCGTCGGGACTGCTGATGTGGACGATGACGCCGCAGGAGCTGGACGTCCTCCCGCGCGGAACGTACCGCATTTCTGCCACCCTCGAGGCCGCGACCGGAAGCGCGCGCGGGCAGGCGGCGACCGTGACCCTCGTCAAGGCGCTTCCCAAGCTCACGCCGGAGCAGGATGTCGAGCGATCCCGGCTGCTGGTGACGGTGCTGCGGGCGAGGACGGATGTCGCCGGCGCGGAGCTTGAAGCGGATGCTCTGCTCAAGCGGCTTCCCGCAAATCCAGTGGCGATCCTCCTCCGCGTGGACCTGTTCGAGGCGGCGGGAAAGCGAGCCGAGGCCGTCGCGCTGCTCGATCGCGCGATCGACGCCGCGACCGGCGGCGCGCCGACGGCGAAGAACTGGCCGAGGGACCTCGTAAGGCGCAGGGAGGAACTGGCGGAGAAGGACCGGCCGAAGTGAGCCGGGCGGCGCTGGCGCTGGCGGGGCTGTTGGCCTTCTCCGGATGCGCGAACCCGGAAGCTCCTCAGCGGCAGTCGGATCCCCTGCCGCCGAAGTTCAGCGACGCGGAGTTCTGGCGGATGGCGACCGAGTTCTCCGAGCCGGACGGGAGGTGGGACTCGGACAATTTTCTGTCGGACGAGCGCGGCTACCAGCGCGTCATCCCCGAGCTCGAGGCGACGTTGCCGGAGGGAGGCGTCTACGTCGGCGTCGGGCCCGAGCAGAATTTCACGTACATCGCTGCGCTCCGACCGACGGTCGCGTTCGTCGTGGACATCCGGCGCGGAAACCTCCTCCTCCACTTGTACTACAAGGCGCTGTTCGAGATGTCGGCGGATCGCGCGGAGTTTCTCTCGAGGTTGTTCGCGCGTCCGCTCGCGGGCGCCCAGGCCGACATGGACGTCGCGCGCCTCTTCGAGATCTGTCGCGCCGCAACGGCGAGCGAACCGCTCTTCAAGCAGACTCTCGACCAGGTCCGCGACCGCCTCACGCAAACTCACGCGTTCCCGCTCACCGCAGATGACCTCCGCGGCATCGAAAAGGTCGCCCGCGCGTTCTTCACCGCCGGCCCGGACCTCGACTACAACTTCCCGCTGGAGCGCTACGGCTCCGGCCGCGTCGGCGGAGAGCCCTTCCCCACCTACGCCGAACTCATGACCGCCACCGACCCGGCGGGGCGGGCGCGGAGTTACCTTGCGTCGGAGAAGAATTTCCAGGCCGTCGCCGCTCTTCAGCGCAACAACGCCCTCATCCCCCTCGTCGGCGACTTCGCCGGCCCCAGGACGCTGCGTGCCGTCGCCCGTTTTGTCGCCGACCACGGCGCCACCGTCACCGCGTTCTACACGTCCAACGTGGAGCTGTACCTGTTCCGATCCGAGGCGTGGAAGCGCTTCTATGAGAACGTCGCGACGTTTCCCGTGGACGCGACGAGCACGTTCATCCGTTTCTGCCCTGACCGCGTCATGTCCGCGCCGGACCGCCTGCCTGGCCCGGGGTGCACGACGCGGCTCAGCCCGATCGCAGATCTGGTGCGGGCCGTCGGTTCCGGCGACGTGACGGATTATTACGACGTCATTGAGAAGTCCCGGTAAGGCCCGGTTGCGCATTCTTTCGCCCGCCGGATACCATTCCCCGCCGTGCCTGGCGCCGACACCGTCTACGTCATGTCCCACGAGCCCTCCACCCGCACCTGCCTCGACGGCGCGCCCGCCGTCTACCGCAGCGAAAACGGCGGCGGCTCCTGGAAGCGCCTCGACCGCGGATTCCCGAAGAAAGAGAGCTTCTTCACGGTGCAGCGCGACGGCATGACGATCGACGATCTCAAGTCGCCCGCGCTCTACTTCGGCACCACGACCGGCCAGCTCTGGATGGGAAGCGACGCGGGCGAGAAGTGGACCTGCCTGTTCGATTCGCTTCCGCCGATCCATTGCGTGAAGGTGGCGGTGGTGTGAGCCCTCACCACCACGGCCACAAGCACGGCGCCGCGTCCGGACACCTCGGCCACTCCTTCGCGGACGTCGAGAGCTGGGTCGCCCGCTTCGAGGGCCCCGAGCGAGACGCCTGGCAGAAGCCCGACGAGGTCGTCCGCGCGCTCGGGCTCACCCCGACGGACCGCGTCGCCGAGATCGGCGCCGGAACGGGCTACTTCGCCGTTCACCTGGCCCGTGCGGTGCCCCGCGGCCGGGCCTGGGCCGTAGACCTCGAGCCCAACATGGTGAGCTACCTCGAAGCTCGCGCGGCGCGGGAAGGACTGCCCAACCTGTCCGTCAAGCTGGCGACCGCCGGCGACCCGCGCCTGCTGGAACCCGTGGACCTCCTGCTCGTGGCCAACACCTACCACCACCTGGAGTCCCGGCCGGCGTACCTCGCCAAGCTCGCAACCCACCTCGCGCCCCACGGGCGCCTCGCCATCATCGACTTCAAAAAGGGAGACCTTCCCGTCGGCCCGCCCGACGAAATGAAGCTCTCCCCCGACGTCGTTCGCGCCGAGCTCGAGGTGGCCGGTCTCGCGCAAATCGCCGAGGAGACTTTCCTGCCACACCAGTACTTCCTCCTGTTCCAGAAGCGCTGACCGGGGATCCGGCGCGGCGAAGCGCTGGAACTGCAAACAGGGCGGAACCCCGTGTCCGGAACAGGACGCGGGCATTCAGCGGGTTGTGCCCACCTTCGGCCGCCTCGTATCATCCCCCCATGAAACATCTGCCCGCCCACTTTGAAGACCGCGCGATCCGCCGCGTCTACGACGAGGACACCGACACGTGGTGGTTCTCGGTTGTGGACGTCGTGCAGGCGCTGACGCAGCAGCCGGACTTCCAGACGGCGCGCAAGTACTGGAACAAGCTCAAGGAGCGGCTGGGCAAGGAAGGCAGTCAGTCGGTGACAAATTGTCACCGACTGAAACTACTCGCCGGCGACGGCAAGTCCTACCTGACCGACGTCGCTACGGCGGAGACGCTTCTCCGCCTCGTCCAGTCCGTTCCCAGCCCGAAGGCCGAGCCGATCAAGCTCTGGCTGGCCAAAGTCGGGAATGAGCGGATGCAGGAGATGGCCGACCCGGCACTGTCGCTGGAGCGGGCCCGCGAGACCTGGCGGAAGCACGTCCGCAGCGAAAAGTGGATCCAGCAGCGCATGGCCTCGAGACCCAGAACCTGCGCGATCACATGACCGAGGCCGAGCTGATCTTCACGACGCTCGCCGAGTTGTCCACCCGCCAGATCGCGGAGACGCAAAACGCCACAGGCATGCCCGAGAACGCGACCGCGGCGAAGACGGGCGGGCAGCTCGCGAAACGCGCGCGGCTGGAGCTTGAAGGACGGACGGGAAGAAAGGTCGTTTCTGGGGACAGTTTCTTGCCACGGCCCGAGAAGAGGAACATCGGACCCGGGCATCGCTGATGCTGGGGAGACGAGAATGAACTCCACGCGTCGAGGGTGGTGGGTATTCGCGGCGATCCTTCTCGCGATCGCCGCGTGCTTCGCCATCGCACCTTATGTGCTTTGCCGCTGCGGTGGTCCTGAAGCGCCCGAGCACATGCCAATCCCCACGCTTGGGGAGATTGACTCCGTGACGCTCTTGCTTCCAGGGCAGGACAAGGTCCTTTCTCCCCAGCAGGCCCAAGAATTTGCGGAGATCCTCGCAAGAAGCGAGGTCTGGAGGTGCCATGGCTGGGCGGATTTCAACAGGAAGCCTCATCTCGGCTCCGCTGGCCGATTTCGAGTGCGGCACAAAGGCACTGGCGAGACGGTTGTGGATCTCACGGGGACCACAATGGTCGGATTTCGAAGCAGCACGACTCCGACCAATCGGTACTCGGGAACCTGGTACGAAGTCTTACCGGAAGAAAATGCACGACTGATGCAGATTCGCGACGCGCTGCTGAAATGAGGAAGCCTGCGATCTAAAGCCTCGCCGTTGACGGGAGCAGCCGCCCCAGGAGCTCCCTCCACTCCCGCGCCTCCCACTTCCCCGGAAAGCATTTCTCCGCCACCTCCAGCATGATCGACACCGCGGTCGAAGCGCCCGGCGACGCACCAAGCAGCGCAGCGACGCTTCCGTC
>CAVPNQ010000121.1:0-49135 GCA_963706735.1 uncultured Planctomycetia bacterium | reverse complement strand
ATTCCCAGTCTGAGCGCCTCGGTTCGGAGCTGAGCTAACACCGCCCCATCGAGCCGAATGCTCACGGGCACTTTGGCGGCAGCCGGATCCGTCCTGGGCTTCCCCGGCCGTTTCTTCAGATTCTTCAGATCGTAGTGCTTCTTCAACTTCATGGCAGCCGCCAGTGCCGTATGTCATTGTACATACGCTCGATCAACTCGTTCGGTCAACCGGTACCGGCGCGTCCGGATCCGGAACCGGCTCGCGGGTGATGAAGCTGTCAGTGCCTGACCGCGACGTCTCTGGGTTTGAGCAGCTCAAGACGCGCAATCCGCTCGCGGGCTGAGCAACGTGCCGGCGGGGCAAGGCAACGCCATGCCTTGACTCACCGGAGCGCATCCTTTACCCCAGAGACGCTCGCAGCCGCGGCCGCGCAGGGCCCGTGAGTCGCTTCCATGCTTGGCACCGTGCGATATCCGCCCGTCGCGCTGGCACTGACCGTGGCCGCTTGTGCCGCGGCCGGCGTCGCGCAGGCCATGGCGGCGGAGCACGCGCTGTCGAGCATCACCGGCTTCGCGCTCGCCGCGCTGTTGATCGTCCTGGTGCGACCCGACGAACCCGCGGAAGCCGTGAGCGCGGAGGCGGACCCGGCGCGTCCGGTGCCGAGCGCGGTCTGGTGGCTGCTCGGGCTGGGCACGGCGCTGTGCCTGGGCGCGGCGCTCGGCGTGTACTGGCAGGCGCGCGCGCGGTGACGCACGGTCTGTGGGACACCGGCTTGATTCTCTACGCGGCGGCCGCCTGGCAGGCCCGGCGGCGCACACCGAGCGCGCGGGTGGACTGGGCGACGGTCGCCATCATGATCGGCCTCGCGGCCTTACACGTGCCCTTCTCGCCCAGTCCGTCGCCGAAGCGCTCTCCTCGGCGCTCTTCGGCCCCAAGGGCCTCCAGCCCGCGCCCGTCCGCGCCCGTGCGTACGTGAGCGAGCTTCTTGAAGTGTTCCACCTGAAGCCGACTTCCAAGTAGCGATCGACGCCTTCCGGCCTGCTGGATCCCGACCTCGCGGACGCCACCATGGGGTGGCGCAGGGCGCGCCGTTCTCGCGACAGCGCGGCGCGCCCCGGGATTCGGCGGGCCGGTCGGCGGCGCGCTCGCGGGCGGGGGCGCCTTCGGGCGTGGGTAGGGGTGAAGAGTGGGTTGGCCGGCGCGCCCGCCCGCTCGCGCGCCGCACGACCGGCCCGCCGAATCCCGGGGCGCGCCGCGCTCCGGGGTGCGGGGGGCGGGGGCTGGGGGGAGGGAAGGGGTGGGACGGCGGGCGCTGGCCGGCTCGGAGCCTGGGTTGGTCGCCGGGGTGCGCTTGCAGCCGGGGCGGCTCCTTGCCGGCGGCGCTCGGGCGGCTGGTCCTACCTTCCGACTAGAACGCGGAATCCCCCGTAGAGCATGCGCTTCACGTCGAAGGGCATGATCGGCGGCGCCGCGGACATCGCCGGGTCCTTCATGACCTTCGCGTTCACGGCATTTCGGTGCGCCTTCGAGCGATAGACGATGTACGAGAAGAGGACGACCTCGCCTTTGCGCGCACGAATTCCCCCGGGAAAGGGAAGGCCGAAAGCGGGCCGCACGTCATCGGAGACACACTCCTGGTAGTCGAGCGCTCCGTGCTTCAGCCAGACGCGCTTCCCCAGCCGAGCCATGCTCCTGTACGCCTTCAGGTTCTTCTTCGGGACCGGGATGACGAAGCCGTCAACGTATCGCATGCGTTTCTCCTTGGAGGCGAGCTGATTTGTCCCGGAGTCTACGGCGGTGAAGACGTCCGCGTCACCAGGGGCGTCGACGCACGCCCGAAGCGATAGAAAGTTCGTACTTCATGCAAAATGCCCCGGGCTGTACGCATATACGAACTATCCGGGGTACGGGCTGGGGCTGTACTTCCGCATCCAGGACCGGCGTGTAAAGCCAAGCCTGGCTTGGGATTCCGACGCAATCGTCTTGGGGCAGCTCGATCTTCGCTCGCCAACCACTGTCGGCAGGAAGCCTAGGAAGTCCAACGCTCGGGGAACGACAGCGGTTCAGGGTGCGCTTGATCGCCGGTCGGGCGACGACTCGGCCTCGCAGTGCACGACATTCAGACAAGGTCACCGCGAGGTCACGACGATCTTCACGTCGCCGGGCTCGAACACTTCGATTTCGCGCGAGTAACCATCCCGCTTCGCGGTGAGCTTGACCCCGAATCCCGAGCCGACGCACAGCCCGTCGAATGAGAACGCGCCGTCCTCGGTAGTCTTCGCTTCAGGCGATTTCAGGTCCGGTGGCAGGAACGCCGTGACCTCATCTTTACCCCTGCTGTAAACGCTGGCGTATTGATAGAGGAGCCATCCGGTTCCTGCATCACTGCGCGCGCCGATGCCGAGGACGGATACTGTCATGCCGGCTACAGGATGACCCTTTTCGTCTACGACGTGGCCCGCGATTCGACCGTCCATGACCGGCAATCGCGCCTCGAGCCCGCCAGGCGGGATGGAGTCCAGGGCAAGCAGCGCGGGCCCGCGCCCCTGCGCCCAGGCAATGGCGAGGTGGCCGGAGCTGACGAAGGGAAAATCGAAGCGGCCGAGGTCGTCCGTCGATCCCTCAAGCCGCTTAAGAAACGTGTCGTTTCCCGCGTAGATCTGCGCGCCGCTGAGAGCATTCCCGGCCAAGTCCCGAACGGTCCCCCACACGCGAATTCCGGGTCGACGAATCAGGGCGATTTTCGTTTCCGGCGCTTCGGGCGTGATCGTCAGGGAGGCGCGACCTTCAACGAATCCCTCACGAGTTACCACGTAGTTCAACTCTCCCCCGGGCCAGATACCGTCGAACTCGAACCTGCCGTCGGTATCGGTAAGGACGGGAGAAGTGCCATGAAACTGGCCGTCGGCGAGCCCGATCCTGCCACCGTTCGCGGGGCACATGACTCCGAACGCTACGCGGGCGCCAACGACCGCAAGGCCGAGGTCGTCCACAACATGACCGCGGAGGCGAACACCACGAACGAGTTCGAAGTCGCGGGCGGACTCGAGACCCGGCGCAAGCGTGACGCAAGAGGCCGCCAGGTACACGTCCGTACTGCCCGCATCGCCGTTTCCAAAAATGGCGATCATGCGCTCGGCGGAGTACCACACAAACCCTTGTGCGCGGGCATCGGTGCCCCACTTGCCCGGCTCGGCATCCACTGAGAATCGGCCTTCCTCGTTCGATCGCGCCGAAACGGCTTTGCGGGTTTCGAGTTTCGATGGGTCGGTCAGCGAGGGTGTGAGGACGATTTCGGCCCCCGCGACCGGCTTCTTTGAGTCGCGATCAAACACACGGCCTACCAGACGGCCGTGATTCGGTGGGAATGCGGCTTCGTGAGGCGACAAATGGTTGCCGTTCACAAGGGCCCCGGTCGTCGGGTCGGAAACCCTGCCGGAGCTGGGATCTGTGTTGGGCTGACTCGCCAGGAACGGAAAAGGCTGTGAGGACTCGATCTTGGGTGGTCTGGACAGCCACCACGCGACGAACACCGCCAGCAGAAGCGCGGAGAAAAGCCCCGCGGCAATCAAGCGCGGTCGCGGGCCGGTTGGCAACGGGCCAGAACTGGCGAGCGGAGTGTCGCGCGCCACCTTTGCGACCCTGGCTGCCAGACGAGGAGGAGCCACCGTACGCGGCGCGGCGGAGAGCTCGCCTTCAAGAAGCGCCATCGTGATCGCAACTCCGGCGCCGGCGAGCGCGCGCTTCAGACGCTCGTGCGCCGAATGCAACCGGTCGGCCACTGTTCCCAGCGGACAGTCCATCGCGCGCGCTATGTCGGCGTAGGCGAGTCCGTGCTCGTAGCGCAACTCGAGGGTGGCACGGAGATTTTCTTCCAAGCCCGCGACCGCCTGCCTCACGGCCTGCCTTAGTTCGTTCCGTTCCATGGCATCCTCCTCTCGGGTTTCCTGAGAAGTGGAAGCCATGGTCTCGAGGGCTCGCGCGTCCGTCACGCGCCGCCGGCCGGCCATTCGCGCCTGGTTCAGCGCGATGCGGTAGAGCCAGCCCGCGAACGCCCGCGGGTCCCGCAGTTCACGGAACGAGGCGACCATCTGCACAAACGTCTCCTGCGTCGCATCTTCCGCGTCCGTCACCGAACCGGTCCGCGAGAGCTGCAGCCGCCAGATGTCGTCCTGGACCGCCTCCACCAGCGCGCCAAGAGCCTGGCGGTCGCCGGACTGGGCTTGGGTCACGAGGACAGTCACGTCGCGCATCGGGTCGATCCTCTTCGTGGGCTTCCGGGAGAATAGATGCGGAGAGTCCCGGAAAATTGGCGAATTCTCGATTTCCTGGGTACGTCATGGAACTCCCACCCGCTCTCGGGGCGCGCCAGCCGGAAGAGAGGCCTCCAGAGTGGCTTCGTACTCGGCTTTCAGAAGCAGGAGGGTGATTTGCTTATCGTGCACATCTGTCACCGTTGGGGAGAGGTGGACCCCACAAGTGGAGCCTTTTCGCCAATCAGCTTGAGGCGAATGGCCTTCAGGAGGAGGTTCGCAATGCGCTGCAGGCGCTCTTCCGGAGTCAACTCCCCGGGCTGTACGAAGCGTTCATCCTGGCACCGCGTGCTCTGGGACTCCCGTCGAAGGTGGTTTCTCATGTCCGAAAAGTATGCGCGTCCCTCGTGGAGTGCGAGGGAAAGCCGAGAGCCCAGTGGCGCTTCTGGCCTGCCTTCCGAGCCCGAGGAGGATCGATCCGCGTGTTCAGGCAGCTGAACCACGAATCTTCCCGCCCTCGCGACTCAAAGTTCGGATTTCATACAGACTGGTGACCAGACTGCATACGAATACGAACTTTCGCCGAGTCCGCGAAGGGCCCACAGTTCAGCTAACTGAAGCCAGGGGCAGCAGATGCATCGATTCCCTCCTGCGGACCCCCGATAGTTCGTATTTCATACAAAGTGCCCTCGGCTGGATTCGAACCAGCACGAACATGGCTCTCGACCATGTGCCTCTGCCCATTGGGCTACGAGGGCGAAAATCCGACGGATCTTCCCGTCATCCGCCTGCGCTCCTGCGGAGCTTCGGCGGACCAAGTGCCCCCCGCAGGAGTCGAACCTGCACTGCGCCGGTTTTGAAGCGGTTGCCTCTGCCGTTGGGCTACGAGGGCTTGCGAAGCTCCCGGCGGGCTTCGAACCCGCAACCTCCTGTTTACGAAACAGGTGCTCAGCCAGTTGAGCTACAAGAGCGAGCTCGAACTCATCGCCGTGCCTTCGACGCGCGGTGGGCGCTCGGGGGCGGGGCGGAGCCGGTTTGCCCGGAAACCACCCTCGCGGCGCGCGCTTCAAGGCGCAGCCTCGCCCCCGAGCGCCCCCCGCGCGTCGATGCGCCAGTCAGGACTCGAACCTGCATCGGCCGGTTATCGACCGGCTGCTCTGCCGTTGAGCTACGGGCGCGACGAGCGAGAGCTCCTGGCCGGAATCGAACCGGCGCGGCCTGCGTGGGAAGCAGGGGGTCTGCCACTAACCCACAGGAGCCGGAGATGCTCCCGGCAGGAGTCGAACCTGCCTTGCCCAGCATGTCGGGCTGGTGCTCGGCCGATGAGCCACAGGAGCGAATTTGTGAGGAAAGTCGGCGTCCGTCGCTGCGCCGGGCGTTCGCGCACGGCAATGTCCAGGCTTCCGGCCGGCCCCGCGTCGGATGCGCGACTTCCCTCACAATTTCGGGAATGGCGCGACGGCCACTCCTGAATGGTCCCGGGAGGAGTTGAACCTCCGTCACCGGTATGTGAGACCGGCGTTCTGCCGTTGAACTAAGAGACCGGACGTAGTCCGCCGTAGCGAGAAACGCGAAGGCGGATGCTCTCGGGAGGATTCGAACCTCCACTCGCCAGTTTCTGAAACTGGTGCCTCTGCCCGTTGGGCTACGAAAGCAGTCCTGAATCGGGGCGGCAGGATTCGAACCTGCGGCCTCTTCGTCCCGAACGAAGCGCGATGCCAGGCTTCGCCACGCCCCGGAAATGAAGCGACTGGCGGGGTTCGAACCCGCGTAAACCACCATGGCAAGGTGGCGCTCAACCGCTGAGCCACAGCCGCGTTGAAAATGAAAGCCCTCGGCGGGACTTGAACCCGCACAAGCCTGCTTGGAATGCAGGCGCCTTCGCCGTTCGGCCACGAGAGCGGAATTGTTGGATCGGGGCTTCTGGCGGGAATCGAACCCGCGTTCTCCCGTTCCCCTCAACCGGGGGCGGGCGTCCTGCCCTCTCGACCACAGAAACCCGTCATGGGTGCGGCAGGACTCGAACCTGCTAAGCCCGAAGGCTGCCGGGTTACGGCCGGCCCAGTTTTCCTATTCCGTACACACCCTGAATTCGCGCGACGGGTCGGCGGTTCGTACAACTTGCTGGGGCCCTTCGACTCGTGTCCGGCCGCTTCGCGCCCGGCACTTGCTCAGGGCATTCGACTCGCCCATGCTCCTGTTCGGTGTCGGCTCCGCCATGAGCGAGCCCCCGCGAGAGACGCGAAGCGACTCTCGCGGGGCGAGTCGAATGGAAGCGGCAGGAGTCGCACCTGCGTTCGCCCGTTTAGGAAACGGGGGCCTCTCTTCTCGGCCACGCCTCCCACGAAAGGAGAGCGCAGGATTCGAACCTGCGGGCCGCCGCGTGGCGGCCTCCCGCGTTCCGGGCGGGCGCATTGACCGCTCTGCCAGCTCTCCGGATGTCGTCGTTGTCGTTCGGCGTATTTCGCGCGACGGGTCGCGCGGGCCGCGCGCCGCCCGGTCCTGTCTGAATCCCCGCTCCAACCAATACTTCAAGGGCGGCACGCGGCCCGCCGACCCGTCGCGCGAAATACGGGCGGAAGGGCTCGAACCCTCATTCCGAGATCCGTAATCTCGTGTCCTTCCGTTGGACGACGCCCGCAGAAATGGTGAAGGGTGGGATCGAACCACCGCCTCCTGGTTTTCAGCCAAGCGCTCAGACCCTCTGAGCTACTTCACCTCGATTCGCAAGATGGGTCGGCGGGTCGCGCTCCGCCCTCGAATGGTGGGTTGTTGGACGCTTTGCGGTCAGATCGGGCTGTGCGCAACCCGCGCGACCCGTCTCGCGAATCGAGCGGAAAACAGCCGGGATGGGAGCGGAGGGATTCGAACCCTTCCTCGACCGATTTAAAGGACCGGAGCCCGGCCACTGGGCGACGCTCCCGGTTTGGAAATCGTTTTTCACTATCGCGCGCCGGTCGGAGGGAGGAGGGCGCGGCGCGCCCGGGCTCGATGTTGAGCCCGGCGTGCGCCGCCCCGACGAGTGCAGACCGGCGTGCGATAGGCGTGGCGGGAATCGAACCCGCTCTGTCAGGTTGAAGGCCTGGGAGCCTGCCATTAGCCGACACGCCCGGAATTGACGATGGGAGCGGAGGGATTTGAACCCGTCCTGGCCCGGTTTAAGAAACCGGTGCTCGGCCACTGAGCGACGCGCCCTCGGTTCGCACGACAGGTCGGCGGTCGTGCTTCGCCTTGGAGTGATGATGGTTGAACGGTTTGAGATTGGACCGGCTCCGCGCGCCCGCGCGACCTGTCGCGCGAACCGAGTGGAAAACCGCCCGGCCGGGAAGGGGTGCAGAGGCATGCCGTAGGCGCTATCGCGCTCCGGCCGGAGCGAGGAGGGCGCTGCGCGCCCGGCCTCGATGTTGAGGCCGGCGTGCGCCGCCCCGACGAGCGGAGTCCGGCGCGCGATAGGGATGGAGGGATTCGAACCCTCGTCTCCAGGCTGAGAACCTGGCCGCCTTGGCCTCTGGCCGACATCCCCGGGCACCATCGATAGGGGGGGCTGGATTCGAACCAGCATGACGAGTGTCAGAGGCTCGGGGGTTACCGTTACCCGACCCCCCTCTGGGAAATCTGAAGACAGAGGCGGAAGGAGTCGCACCCTCATCGCCGGACTTGGAAACCGGGGTCCTGCTGTTGGACGACGCCTCTCTGGATGGAAGTGGAGGGATTTGAACCCTCATACCCCTGCTTGCGGAGCAGGTGCCTTCCCGTTGGGCCACACTCCCGAATGCGCGGTCGAGGTCGGCGGACGCGCTGCGCCTTGAAGCTTGCGATCCGGGCGAAGTAGAGATTAGACCGGCTCCGCGCGTCCGCGCGACCTCGACCGCGCATTCGCTGAACGACCAATGCAAATGGCGGCCGTCGAATGGAAGCGGCGGGAATTGAACCCGCATGGTCCTGTCTGCCGGACAGGTGCTTTCCCGGTCAGCCACGCTCCCGGATGCGCGTTCGAGGTCGGCGGACGCGCTGCGCCCTTGAAGTTGGGATGGGGGAGGACCCTCGGTGAGACCGGGCTCCGCGCGTCCGCGCGACCTCGAACGCGCATCCGAGTGGACGGTACGAGTGAGACGGGAAGAGAGGGGTTCGAACCCCCGAGGCCCCTGGCGGAGCCTTCCTCCTTAGCACGGAGGCGCTTTCAGCCGCTCAGCCACCTTCCCGGTGGAAAAGGATGGTGAAGGATTCGAACCTTCAGCGCCCTTGCGAGCGCTCCTGTTTTCGAGACAGGTGCCTTGCCGTTCGGCCAACCATCCCGAATGCGCGTTCGACGTCGGCGGGACGCGCTGCGCCTTTCAGGTACGGGGTGAGGGGGGACTGGCGATCGGCCGGCTCCGCGCGTTTCCGGCCTGAGCGAGCGAAGCGAGTCGAAGGCCCGAGCGACGTCGAACGCGCATTCGCGGAACGGCCGGCGGCCGGGACAGGGGACATGCCACTCGGTTCATCAGCCGAACAGGGGCACCAGGATTCGAACCTGGATCCGCCTCCTTAACAGGGAGGTGACTTGCCGGTTAGCCCACACCCCTTCGATGGACGGGCGCTCGAAGCTCGGCGCTTCGCGCCTTGCTTCTTGCTTGGACGAGGGCGACGGGATTTGAACCCGTGATCTCCGCCGTGACAGGGCGGTGTCTTGAGCCTCTGGACGACGCCCCCAGAAATCGCGTCGGAAGGGATCGAACCTTCCTTTTCCTGGTTCCAGGCCAGGCGCGCAGCCACTGCGCCACGACGCGGGTAAGAAAAGCGCGGAAGTGGATTCGAACCACTGTGCACCGGTTTTGCGGACCGAGCCGTTGAGCCACTCCGGCATCCGCGCGGATAGCGGGAAGGGGAATCGCACCCCTGTGTGCGGCTTATGAGACCGCCGATCAGCTACTGATCCATCCCGCAGGGATTTGAGGTGGGAGGTGGTCGTTTTGCGGGGCGAGACGAAGGGCCGCCTCGCCCCGCAAAACGACCACCTCCCACCTCAAATCCCCGAACGGCGAAACGACCAGCCTCAAATCCTCGAAAGGCAAATGGAAAAAGGCCGGCCCGGGCGCGTCGCCAGTGAGGGGGGAGGGGCGGACGTCGGGGGTTGGGCCAGTGTTGCCCGGGCCGGCGATGTGTCCGGCAGGAGTCGCACCTGCAACCTCCAGATTCGGAGACTGGGGCTCTTCTGGTTGAGCTACAGACACGATTTGCGCGACAGGTCGGCGGTTCGCGCTACGCCCTTCAGGCTGGAATTTTTGAGAAGCTGGATGTGTCCCGGGCTTTGCGCGACCCGCACGACCTGTCGCGCAAATCGTCGAACGGCGAAGGTCGCGAGTTTCAACATTGGGGCGGGACGATTCGAACGTCCACGGCGAGATTCAAAGTCTCGGGGCCTGCCGGTTAGCCGACGCCCCAGGAGAGGGCTGGCGGACGCTGTTGAAGGCTGGCGCACGACGGGCGAATTGGGGTTGAAGGATTTGAACCTTCATCTGCGCGTTGAGGGGGCGCCGTCCTCAGCCGTTAGACGAAACCCCGGAGAGAGACTAGAGAGAGAAAAACCGGCCCCCGGTTCCCGTTTTGGGAAGGGGAGTGCATGGAACCGGGAGCCGGTTCGGGAAGATCCGTCGGTTATCAAAGATCACTGACTGGCCTGACGCTGGCGGACTATTTGCGCTTCCGTCGTCTGGCATGACTTGCTCCTTCAAAGGGACCGGTCGGAGTCGCACCGACGGCTCCCGGGCCACAGCCGGGGGGTCTGCTCTTAGCCTACAGTCCCGTGGTGGCGCCGGACTGGAGGTTCATGAGGGGAGAGGCGCGGAGGTTCGCGGAAAAAGGGAAAGGCTGGGGGAAGGCTGGGGGAAGGCTGGCGAAGGCTGGCGAAGGCTGGCGAAGGCTGGCGAAGGCTGGCGAAGGCTGGCGAAGGCTGGCGAAGGCTGGCGAAGGCTGGCGAAGGCTGGCGAAGGCTGGCGAAGGCTGGCGAAGGCTGGCGAAGGCTGGCGAAGGCTGGCGAAGGCTGGCGAAGGCTGGCGAAGGCTGGCGAAGGCTGGCGAAGGCTGGCGAAGGCTGGCGAAGGCTGGCGAAGGCTGGCGGAACAAAACGACTTGGGCGCCAAGCAAGCTCCAATGTCTTTCAGCCTTCGCACGCCTTCGCCAGCCTTCGCACGCCTTCCTCAGCCTTGCCTTGACACGCGCCAAGTCATGTCTTACATTTCAGTACAGACAGAACTAACAGAACAGGAGCCACCCCCCGTGAACCTCACCGCCACCGAGACCAAGTTCATCCTCCACTGGGGCGAGATGGGAACGCGCTGGGGCATCAATCGCACCGTCGCCCAGGTCCATGCCCTCCTGTACATCGTCGGCCGGCCGGTCCCCGCGGACGAAATCGCCGAAACGCTCTCCGTCGCACGCAGCAACGTCTCCACTTCGCTCCGCGAACTGCAGGGTTGGGGCCTCGCCAAGGTCTCCCACGTGCTCGGCGACCGCCGCGACCACTTTGAGACGTTCCACGACGTCTGGGCGATGTTCAAGCTCGTGGCGGTGGAGCGGAAGCGGCGCGAGATCGACCCGACGCTGGTGATGCTGAAGGAAGCGATTGTGCAGGCGGAGAAGGACGGGGAGAAGGCGGCGAAGGAGAAGCTGGTGCATATGCTGGAGTTTTTCGAGACGTTGACGGAGGCGTTTGAGGAGTTCGTGAAGATGTCGCCGGGGGCGCTGAGGAAGGTCGTGAAGTACGGCGGGAAGCTGCAGAAGTTGCTGGGCGTCGGGACGTAGGGGTGCGGTTTTTTTCGGGACGGACATTTCACTCATTACAGAAAGAACCGTCATGACAGCCCACAGAACCAGAAGCGCGTGGTTTTACGACGACGCCCCCGCGGCCCCCGCCGGATGGGTCTGCTACGACGCCGATTGCTCCTTCTGCACCGCTTCCGCCCGCCGGTTCGCGCCCCTGCTCGCGCGCCGTGGAATCCAGACCGTCCCGCTCCAGGCCCCGTGGGTGCGGGCCCGCCTCGGCTCGCGCGCCGGCGACGTCCCCGAGGAAATGGCGTTCATCGACGCCGGCGGCCGCACGTTCGGTGGCGCCGAGGCCGTGGCCCGCATCTGCCGCGAGATCGGCTGGGCCTGGCCCGTCTGGGCCGCCAGCCGTTTCCCCGGCGTGGGACTCGCCATGCGTGCCGGCTATCGCTGGGTCGCAGCCCACCGGCACTGCGCGGGCGGCGCCTGCCGCATCCCTCAGCGCTCGGCCGCCGTCACCTGGGCCCCGCTGCTCGCCCTCCCCGCCGCGACATTCGCGTTGCGGGAAGCGCTTCCCGCGTGGGCCTGGATGTGGACGCTCTGCGCGGCGATTTTCCTCGGGTGCAAGTGGGCGACGTTCCGTCTGGCGCCGCGGGCGGCGCTCGGCCGGTCGCTGGCGTACCTGTTCCTGTGGCCGGGGATGGAGGCGAAGCGGTTCCTGTCGGGGGCGGCGGCGGAAGCGCCGCGGGCGGGGGAGTGGGCGGCGGCGATGGTCAAGACGGCGATCGGCGTCGGGATGCTCGCGGCGGCGGCGCGGCTCGAAGGGCTTGCGGCGGGGTGGCTCGCGATGGCGGCGCTCGTGATCGCGTTGCACTCCGGCGTGTTCCACGTGCTCAGCTGCCTCTGGCGCGCCGCGGGCGTGGACGCCCCGCCGCTCATGAACGCCCCGCTCCTCGCCGCAAGCCCTTCCGAATTCTGGAACGATCGCTGGAACCGCGGATTTTCGGACCTGGCGCGCGCGCTCGTGCTGCGGCCGCTTCGCCGCGCGCCGGGATGGGCGCTCTTCGCGGTGTTTGCGGTGAGCGGGCTGGTGCACGAGCTGGTGATCAGCGTGCCGGTGCGCGCGGGCTGGGGGCTGCCGACGGCGTACTTCGTCTTCCAGGGCGGCGTGCTGGCGCTCGAGCGGAGCCGGCTGGGGAAGCGGCTCGGTCTGGGCGGCGGCTGGCGCGGCCGGGTTCTCGCGTGGCTGGCGATCGCCGGTCCCGCGTTTTTCCTGTTCCACCCGCCGTTCGTGCGCGGCGTCATCCTGCCGATGCTTGCGGCGGCGTCGGGGAGGTGAGACTGCATGAATCACGATTTCTACCTGTCTGTGGCTCCCCTGGCGACGCGCCTTCTGCGCGGCGTGATGGCGGTGCAGGCCGTGTTCGGCGTGTTTGCGGCGGTAGTTCTGCTTGGTTGGCGCGCCAGCCCGAATGTCGCAATTCGGATCAGGCCGCTTCGATTCCGGTGGGCCTGCCTCGCCTCTGACTTGTTCCTCGGTGTGGGAGCGGTGGCGGCACTCCTCGAAGCGGAGCGGAGAGGCAGCCAGTGGAACCTCGTCTTTTTCTGGTTGGCGTCGGGATTCCTGCTCGCTTGGCCCAGCCGGCTCGGCGTACTGGTGGTGGCGCTGACCGGAGGCGATGCGCGCTGGCGCAGGGAAAGTGCTGTTCTGGAGCTGGCGCTGACGGCGGTGTTCCTCGTTGCTGCGGCCGTGACTCTCGTGACGTTTGGGCGCTGAAGGAGGAAATCATGACCCATCTTCTGATGCTCATCCAACTGGCCGGTCTGGCGCAGCTCGCGCTGATCCCGGTGAACTTTGTCGCGCCGTACAAGCTGCGGTACGCGGCGAGCCTGTCCGGCGCGACGCCGGTCGTGCGCAACATCTTCTACGTTCACGCCGGGTACATCGTGTTCGTGCTCGCCGGGCTGGGCGCGCTCTGCATCGGCGCCGCGGACTTCCTCGCCGGCGGCACGCCGCTCGCCCGCTGGACCTGCGGCTACCTCGCCGCATTCTGGGCGATCCGCGTCGGCGTGCAGCTGTTCTATTACGACCGGGAAGAGCGCCGGCGGAACCGCGCGTTCGACGTGGCGTTCCTGGGGTTGTTCGCGTTCCTGGCGCTGGTGTTCGCGGCGGCGGCTGCGGGGGGTGTGCCATGACCCTCCTTATCCTGGGAGCTCTCGCGTGGGCGCTGCTGAAGCAGATTGCGATGGGCGTGGTCCTGATTCTCGCGATCGGCCTCGTTCCCTTCATTGCCCGGGCGATCGTGGGTTGGCACCTGGATCCGGGCGGCGCGGACAGCGACCTGGGGTTGCTCGGTTGGGGGCTCGGCGCTGTCCTGATGCCATCCGCGCTTCTCGCGATCGCCTTGTCGGGATTGGACGGTCGCACGCAGGCCGTGCTCGCAACTCCCACAGTGACATTCCTGGCGGTCTGCTCGTGGAAGGCCTTCACCCGGATCCGCTTCCACGGCCTGATCTGAAGGAGGAGTCATGTTCATACTCACTTGGTTCGGTGTGCTGATCCCGCCTCTCGCGGGCGTCGTGTTGTTCGCCTACGTCGTCGCCGCTCATCGACTCTGCCGCTGTTTCCGGAACTGACTCGTCGAACGAAAGGGGGGCCTATGCTCCGCGAACTCATCGTCGCCGCCGGCCTCGGGCACTTCCTGATCCTCGCCGCGAGTTTCCAGGTCCCGAAGCGGCTCGGGTGGGCGGAAGAGCTGCCCCGTCTTCGGCCGCTGAACCGCAAGCTGATGTGGACGTACGGCGGATTCACGGTGCTGACGATCGTGGCGTTTGGCGTGATGACGCTGCTGCTGCGCGAAGAATTGCTGCGCGGGGACCGGGCGGCGCTGGCGCTGGCCGCGTTCATCGGTGTGTACTGGTCGGCCCGGATCGGCGTGGACCTGTTCTATTTCGAGCACGCGGACTGGCCGCAGGGTCGCGGGCTTGTCCTCGGGCACTCGCTGCTCATGCTGCTGTTCGCGTTCCTCGCCGTCACCTATGTCGGAATCGTGGCGTGGCATCTTTCGGGGGGAGGGCGATGAGGCTCGATGAGGTGGACAGGGAAGTGAAGCCGCGCGCGAACTGCGGACTTCGGGAGCCCGCGATCGCGCTCATGGTGTGCGCCGCGGGGAGCCTCTGCGCCAACCCGATCGCGCTGGAGGAGGTGGCGTTCGCGGCCATGATCTGCGGCATCTTCCTGGGCCCGATGCTGCTGCCTCTTGCGTGCCTCGCCTGGTATGGGCAGCCCGGGCTGCGATCGTCCGACCGGGTGCGGCGACCCTGGATGAAACCGAAGGTGATGCCTTGAATGGGGCTTGAAGACCTGAAGAAGAACTCGCACCATGTCTCCCGGTTTCAGGATCCGTGAACATCGGCGCTTCCGGCGCCGTCTTCCGGGCAGGAGACAGTGGGCTCGAAGGAGAACCGGGATGCCTGAAGAGAGCCGGCAGGGATTGCCCAGGCGCCCCGTGAGCGAGCTACGCCTGGCCCTCGCGGTCACCGCCATCGCTGCCTGGGTCCGTGGTGTCAGCGGGTGGTGGGTCCCGGCTCTTCTCTGCGCCGTTATGGCCGAGTTGGCTCTCGGCACGCGGACCCCCGCTCCTTCGCCGCCGGTCTGCATCGAGCCGCGCGCGGCCCTTCCGCCGCGTCCTTGCAGCTCCGACCCCCGGACCTATTACCAGCAGGCCCAGCGCTTTGCCTCGGCCGGCCTTCACCGGCTGCGCGAAGAACTTCCAGAGGGGCGCCGCTAGAACATCCCGTTCGAGTTCGCCGCCTTTTCCGGAACCGGCTGCACCGAGTCCCAGTGCTCGACGACCTTCCCGTTCTCCAGCCGGAAGAAATCGATCGCCGCCGTTCCGCGGTCCTCCGCGTTCAGCGTCAGGTGCACGTGCACCGCCACCAGGTCGCCCTCCGCCACCACCCGCTTTACCTCGACGTGCAGCCCCGGGTTCGCCTTCGCGAACGCGTTCACGAAGTCGATGAACGCCTGCTTCCCGTCCGCCGCCAGCGGGTTGTGCTGCGTGTAGTGGTCGCCGACGTACTTCGCGACGGCTTCCTCCGGCTTGTGGTCGTTGAACGCCGTGCGGTAGAAGGCGAGGACCGTGTCTTTGTTGTGTTCGAGCTCCCAGCTGGCCTTGTCGGGATCCGGGAGCCCGCAGCAGCAGCCAATCGGGCCGGCGAAGGCGAGAAGGGCGAGGGCGGCGGTGGAGAGAAGGGCGCTGCGGGTGGGCATGGAAGCGTCTCCGTGGGGGTTGAATGAACGAGAACCTGTGCGCCTGAAATTGGCAAGCGTGAACGCGGGGGCGTGGCGGCTAGCATGGCTCCCTGGAATCTCAGCATCGCCTTCGGAGGTCTCGAGCCCCGCATGGACAAGCCCGAAATTAAGCGTCGGCTGGAAGCGGCGATGCAGGAATACGTCTCCGAGAGGAGATCGGAGGTCGGCCGACTCACACGCTATGGGCTGCAAGTGGAACCCCTCTCCGACGACGGCGCGGAGTTCGACTTGACCTTTACATTCCTGGCAGGGGAGACGTACTGCTGTCTCGAGTACTCCTGTCACTTCGGTTTCAGGGATCACACGTGGCCGATGTTTCGGGAGATCCTCGCGGCCTCCGGGTGGCAACCTGCGCGCCGGATCGCGATCCGGAGTGTCACAGTTCATGTCGAGGCCGGTGCGTTGGACACGATTCCGGATAGCTGGAAGACATATCCGTTTCTGGGGGGCCCGTCCTGTTACATCGAGAATCCCGAATTCGAGGTCGATCCTGCACCGAAACCACCCGAACTGCAGCGGCAGAATCGATCCCGAGAATTCGACACACGTCGCGAAGAGCTTCTCCACGATGCGCAAATCGCAACGAACGAGCGACCAGAGGATTACCGGTCCTGGGTAGAACTAGCTTTCGCGCTTGGCTATGCGGATCGGCCGAAGGAAGCCCTGGAACCCATGCGCAGAGCGGTCGCTCTGGCGCCGGACGACTTGTTCGTTCTCGGCTCGTTCCTTGTAGACCTGGCGCTCGCTGGCCACCATGCGGAAGTCGTTCGTGAGTGCGAGGCACTTCTCCTGCGCACTCCCGGATTGACCTGGGCCGAGAACTTGAAACAAGGCGCATTGCTGGCCATGAGCCCTAAGGCCTGATGTCGAGTCTTGACCGTGGGCCCGACGCGTCCGAAGCTGACGCCCCTTCCCATTCCCCCCCGGAGCCCCGCGTGACCCACGTCCTGCCCGATCCGCAGTCCGATCTCGCGGCCCTTCGCCAGGTCCCGTACATGGGCGTGATCTACGTCGTCGCCGAGGCGGTGAAGCTCGGGTTCCGGAACGGGCATCCGGACTGGTGCAACCTGGGGCAGGGGCAGCCGGAGATCGGGGAGATGCGGGGGGCGCCGAAGCGGATCTCGGAGGTGCGGCTGGAGCCGGCGGACCATGCGTATGGGCCGCTGGAAGGGACGCCGGAGCTGCGGGAGACGATCGCGGTTCATATCAACCGGCTTTATCGCGGCGGCAAAAAGCCGTACACGGCGCGGAACATCGCGGTGGCGCAGGGCGGGCGGCTGGCGTTGACGCGGGCGATGGCGGCGCTGGGAAGCGTCTCGGTGGGGCATCAGCTGCCGGACTACACGGCGTACGAGGACATGTTCAACACGCACCTGGCGCGGCTGGCGCCGGTGGCGATCCGGACGCGGGAGAAGGACGGGTTCCGGCTGACGGCGGAGCAGCTGGAGAGGGAAGTAGAGGACCGGGATCTAGGCGCGGTGGTGATCTCGAATCCGTGCAACCCGACGGGGAACGTGATCGAGGGAGTGGAGCTGGCGCGGATGGTGGCGCTGGCGCGCGACCGGCGCGTGACCCTGCTGATGGACGAGTTCTACTCGCACTTCATTTACACCGCGGCAGGCAAGCCCGCCGCGGGGCCGGTGAGCGCGGCGTACCACGTCGAGGACCCGGACCGCGACCCGGTGTTGATCTTCGACGGCCTGACGAAATCGTTCCGGTACCCGGGATGGCGCGTGGGCTGGGTCGCCGGCCCGCCCGCGATGGTCGAGTCGATGGCGCGCACCGCTTCGGCCATCGACGGCGGCCCTTCCCGCATCGCCCAGCGCGCGGCGCTCCAGGCGCTCGAGCCGTGGCGCGCGGACCAGGAGACGCGGGCGCTGCGCGATGTGTTCTGCGAGAAGCGCAATCTGATGGTGAAGCGGCTGAAGGCGATCGGCGTGCGTTTTGCGGCGGAGCCGCGCGGGACGTTCTACTGCTGGGGCTCGCTCGACCGGCTGCCGGCGCCGTTCAACGACGCGATGACGTTTTTCCGGAAGGCGCTGGGGAAGCAGGTGATGACGGTGCCGGGGGAATTCTTCGACGTGAACCCCGGCAAGTACCGGCGGAACGTGTCGCCCTACAAGAACTGGATGCGCTTCTCGTTCGGCCCGCCGATCGAGAACGTGACGATGGGGCTGGACCGGCTGGAAGCGATGGTGCGCGGGAAGGGTGCGAAGAGGAGGGCGAAGTAGGCATGCCCCGCATCTTCAATCGTCTGGCCGCACTGTTCGCGCTGATTGCCGCGGTGCTGTTCGGGATCGGCGTGCTGGGCCGCTCGATCCCGCCGGTTCTGTGGCAGTGGCTGGTCACGACGACGGCGCTGGCCATCGGCGCGGGGTTGACGTCGATTTACCTCCGCCCGCCGCCGACCCGCCACGGTTTCGGCGCGGCCGCGATCGCGCTTCTCGTGGCCTCGCAGGTCGCGTTTTACCTGCTCGTGTGGACGGATGCGAAGCAGAAGGCGGACCTGTGGCGGATCTGGTGGGGGGCGGCGGTGCCGTCGCTGGTCGCGGCGCACCTGCGCCTGCTGCGGATCTACGAGATCAACTGGCGGACGACGTTCGGCAAGGTCACGGCGTTTGCGATCTGCGCCCATGGGCTCACGTGGGTCATGCTGGTTCTGCGCAGCGACATGATGGCCGACCCGCCCGCGTGGACGATGGCGATCATGGGCGTGCTCGGCACCGTCTCCGTCGGCAGTTCGCTGGCGGTCTTCTACCGGTACCGCAAGGCGCACGCCGGCGAACCGTCGCCGATCCCGCTCTGGATCCGCTGGTCCGCCTTCGGCGTGCTGCAGGCTGTGCTCGTCGTCGCCGGGATCTACATCGGGCGCATCACGAGCGGCTCGGAAGCGATCTTCGAGGCGTTTCCGTCGGCGCTGGCCGGCATGGCGCCCGAGGAGATCGACGCCTCGGTGCGCGCCGACGCCGCCCGCCTCCGCACCGTCTCCGCCGGCATGGACGAACTCTCGGCGCGCTTCCCCGGCCTGCGCGTGCAGTTGGAAGGCGCGATGAAGGCCGGCAACCGCGAGTACATGACCGCGCCCGAGGACGACGAGCTGCGCCGGGCGTACATGCTGTTCCTCACGTACCGCTCCGCCCTGCTCCGGCAGGTCGCCATGTACGCCGGCTTCGAGGCCGTGCGCGAGCCCGCGCTCAAGGCCCGCTGTTTCCTCGTCGCCTACGCCGCCGCCACGGTCCTCTTCGAATCTTCCGGCCGCCTCGTCGTCACCTTCCAGGACTGGCGCGAAGCGCGCAAGAAGCTGAACGAGCCCGACCCGCGATGGGGAATCAGCGCCGGGATGTTCGACCGCATCGCTTCGGGCATCGGCGCCGGCGCCAACGCGGAGCGCTTCGAGGAAATGGCCGCGTACTTCGAGGAAAGGCGGCCGCTGTGGCGCGAGGACCGGGTCTGGGAGCCTGAGGAGATGGACTGGTTCGAGAAGCGGATTGTGCGGGGGATCGAGGCGACGCGGTCGCTGGACGTGCACACGCACCGGAACTGGCTGAGCCGGGTGCTGACGAAGGTGAAGAGCGACGCGTATTCGCCGGTGTACGCGGTGCAGTCGCAGCTGTCGGAGTGGATCGGGGACACGCGGGTGGTCGCGCGTCCGCCGCTGATCCGGGAGTCGCAGGTCGTCGAGCTGCGGGCGAAGATGCAGCCGGGGGACATCATCCTCGAGCGGCGGAATTTCTTCCTGTCGAACGCGTTCCTGCCCGGGTTCTGGCCGCACGCGGTGATGTACGTCGGGTCGGAGGAGGAGATGAAGGCGATGGGGCTGCTCGACAACCCGGACGTGAAGGCGAAGCTGGAGCGCTGGCGCAAGCCTTGCGAGGACGGGCACCGGCACGCGGTGATCGAGGCCATCAGCGACGGCGTTGTGTTCAACTCGCTCGAGCACTCCGTGCATGCGGACTTCGTCGCGGTCCTGCGGCCGCGCGCGACGGCGCAGCAGAAATCCGAGGCGATCGCGCGCGCCTTCGCAAACGAGGGCAAGCCCTACGACTACGAATTCGACTTCAAGACGACCGACAAGCTCGTCTGCACCGAGCTCGTCTACCGCTCGTACGAGGGAATCGTCCACTTCGAGCTCGCCCACGTCATGGGACGCGACACCCTTCCCGCCGTCGAGATCGCACGCAAGTTCAGGATGGAGCGGGGTTTACCGGCCCAGCAGCTCGACTTCGTGGCGTTCCTGGACGGCCGGCCGTCGGAGGGGCGGGCGGTGGCCGAGGGGGAAGAGGAGTTCTGCAGGTCGGTGGACCGGCCGCGGGAGTTTCACGAATAGGGGCCGTCTATCGGAACGCCCCCAGCAGGACCGCGATGAGAAGGATCAGGAGGATGGTCCCCAGCCCAATCCCGGCGCCGCCGCCGTAGCCCCAGCGCCTGGAGCCGTAGTAGCCTCCGCCGCCGCCCAGCACGAGCAACAGAATGATCAGCAGGATAATCACGGGATTCTCCCTGGTTAGTCCGGACATGAGCCCGCGTCCTGCCGGGCGGAAACGGTCTGACTACTTCCCGAACACTTTTTTGACCTGCCCTACCTTCTGCTGCACCTTGCCGGCGATGACGTCGTCCTGTCCGTCCGCCGCCATGTTCGGGTTGCTTGTCAGCTTCCCGGCCTTCTGCTTGATCTTGCCCTTGATCTCCCGGATCTTGCCCTTGATCTGGTCCTTCGTGCTCGGCTTGATGCTCATGTTCGTTCTCCTTTGGGGACCCTGCGGAAGTCATCCGCGGAATGCGGCCGCAGGGCAGTGATCGCAACGCGCGTGCCGTGGCGGGCGGGGTGGAAGTTCGGCCCCGGCGGCACATTCTTCCGGCTCCCGTGAAGTTTCTACCGGGTACGCCTGACACTTCCACGCGTGACGTCGGGAGAGGCGAGCCGGCGCCACCGAGGCATGCCTCTTGCTCTACCTCCCTCCGGTTCCCGTGCGCCTGGGCGAACCAACGTATGTGTCTTCCCGTGCCTCCACTCCCGGCGGAATCCAATCCTCCGACTCGGCCTGCGGCCTCGCTCAGGACAAGCCGGGCCGCGAGGGGCGCGGGTGTGGGAAGACTCTTACTCGGCCCGGCTTAGGAGGTCACCTTGAGAAAGCTTCTGCTCGTGCTCCTGCCGATCCTTTCCGGATGCGCCACGCGCGTCCCGGGAACCGGAGTGACCTGGCACGACCTGCCCCGCCCCGATTGGCCTCTTCCGCCCGGCCCGCGCGTCGACTGGTCGGCCGGTCTGTCCCTTCAGGAACTGCTCGACGCCGTGGAAGCGTCCCCGGCGATCCGGCAGCGGCTTTACGAACGGGAGATGGAGGCGAGACAGAGGCGCGCGGTGGCTGAAATGATCCCCGACTCCGGCACCGCACTCACGCCCGCGAAGGGCTCCGCAGCCCACAGGACGGCCGTCGGCGCCGAGATCCGGCAGGTGGTCGATGTGGGAAAGCGGGCGAAGTGGCGCAAGGGAGTTGCGGACCTGGGAGTGGCGGAGTCGCAGGCCGAGGCCCGTGAGGTGCTGAGGGTGGCGCTGACCGGCGCGGAGCGGGCGTACTGGCGGGCGGTGGCTGCGGAGATGCGATCGATCGCCCCGCGGCGCGTGGCTTCCGCAGGGCCCGGCACAGTGAGCGCCCCGCGCGGGGTCGCAGAACACCTCGCCGCGGATCTAAGCTCGACCCGTCACGATCTGGAGATCCTCGCCGGTGGCTACGCGCCGGAGGGCTGGACGCTCTCCGATCCGCTTCCCGTCGATCGGCGTCGCGCCGACTTTGCGCGCGCCCGCGATCTCGCCCTCGCCTCACGCCCGCTCATGGCCGCCACTTCTTCCGCCCACGGCGCCGCACGCGCCCAGGTCCGTCTCGCCGAATCGGCCGGTGCCACCGACGCCGGATTCGGCATCGGCTACCAGATCGAGAAGGACGACCACGACGTGACGGATTCCGGATTCCGCGTCGTGGAGCGCAAGCTCTTCGCCGGTGTGGGGTTCACCATTCCCGGCCAGCCGCCGGACCGCCTCGCGGCCGCCGAGCGGGCGCGGCGCCTGGGCCTCAGGGCTCTTGCCCTGGGCCAGGCCGTCGTGCTGCGCGAGGTGGAAGCGGCCTTCCGGCGTTTCGACGCTGCCTGCGACCGTTTCGAGGCCGGCGCCTCGCGGGGCCTGGAACTCATCGACGCCCGGGCGGAGTGGGTGGATGCGCGCGTGGAGCTGGAAGGGGCGGTCGGGCGGCCGCTTGCGGAATTCGCGAAGTAGATCGTTCCGGGGACTTAAGTAGCTCCACGCTGATTCCTTGCCATCCAGCCGCCGCGGATTTCGCCGGCCTGCAAGGAGGAGACCGGAACTGGAGCGGAACGGAGCTCCAGTGAGGATTGACGACGCCGCAGGACGACGAAAGACGCGCGGATGGATGGCAAGGAATCAGCGTGGAGCTACTTAGTGTCCCTCGACGGTCGCTCCCGCGTCCGCCTCGACCTTCCCGGACACGGTCGTCCGCGTCAGCACGACGCGTCCCGAATCCACCGCGCGGACGTCGCCCGTCACGGCGCAATCGACGAGCTCCACCCGCGTGCGGTGGTGAGCGACGACCAGGCACGTCACCTTGCACCGCGTGAGCCGGATGACGCTGTCGTCATGCGCCCCGACGTAGCCGCCCGTGCCGTCCACCGTCGTGTCCTCCAGCTCGATGCGCGCCTTCCCGAACGTCATCGCTTCCCCGATCGTCGATTTGCGCACGCGCAGCTTCGCGTCGTCCGAAGCGTAGACGTTCCACGCGCCGACGGTGGCCTTGCGGAACGTCAGCGCGCGGTCGGGCGCCGGGACGCGCCAGTCGGCCATCGCCCGCCCGTTCTGGAGATCGTCGAGCGTCGTGTCGGACTTGCCCCCGAAGAGCAGTCCCGCGGCCATGGGGTCGCAGTTCTCCACGGAGCCGGCCGAGCCGGGCAGCGACAGCAGCGTCCACCTCAGCCCCCGGCTGTTCTCGACCGTGACGTCCAGCCCGTGCCCGCTCGTCCAGCGCTTCCCGACCTCCGGACCGGGGAAGCTGAGCGCGCCCTGGAGGTTGGCCGCGAGGGTGTGCCAGAGGATGACGTTCTCGCAGCCGTCGACCAGGACCGCGCCGCCGGGCGCGACGACGAATTCGCCGGGATTCTTCGTGTTCGTCAGCGCGATGCGCCCCTTCGGCGGCACGTCGCACGTGAATCCGCCCAGGCACTCGGTGCCGTCCATCTCGACCGTCTGCGCGCCGTCAAGCTTGAGCCCGGCGGGGAAGTGCGTCACCAGGAAGACACCGCGGAAGGCGAGGCGCGAATCGCCGGTGAGGCGCAGGTTGCGTTCGTGCTGGAAGCGCTGGGGGATGTCCACGCCGCCGCCGCGGAATTCCACCGTGCCGCCGGACTGGGCGAGTTCGCCGTCGAGGACGAAGCGCGGCGCGGTGAGGGTGAGCTTTCCGCCCGGCCTGACCACGAGCTTTCCGCGATGGCGGCGGCTCTTCGTCACCGTCTGCTCGTTCTCCACGACCCATTCGCCGGCCGTTTCCTCGAGTCCCTCGCGCACGATCCTCACCTCGTCCACGCGCAGCTCGTTCGCGCCCTTCCCCTTGCCGAGAATCGCCGCCGCGTCGAGCACCAGCCAACCCGACCCGAGGCGCGCGGGGTCAAACCGCGGCTTCTTCACGACAGAGTCGTGGTTCAGCGTGAATTTCTCCGCGCTCACCACCACGTCCGTCCACTCCGCCGCCGGAAGCGCGAAAGGCTGGTTCCACGACGCGCCGTCGCGGTCCTTCACGACCACCACGAACGTCGCTGCCTGCGTCGAGTGCAGCCGGAGCCGGAGTTCCTTGAGCTCGGTGAGAAGCGCGTAGTTCGCGAGGGGCGCCATCTTCTCCCGCTCGTACGACAGCACGAGGTTCCCGTCCACGGCTCGCAACTCCGCCTCGGCGGGCTTCCCGCCTCCCGGCATCGCCGTCTGGAAACCTGCGGCGGAGTCGCAGGAGAGAACTTCCTCGTCGTCGGCGGGCGCAGCGAGGGGAAGAGCCAGGAGCAGAAGGGCGGGCAGGGCGATTCTCATGACGGGAAGATACACCGGTACGGCGCCCCGGGTTTCACTTCGCGGCGCGCCCGGCGAGAAGTTTCTTCGGGGCGATTGCGCGCCACGCCTCTTCCATCAGGTGGACGTACAGTTTCTTCTCGACCCGCGCGAACTGCACGACCAGCGCGCTTCCGCCTCCGACGCTTCGGAATGTGTCCGGCTCCGTCTCGGCGAGCGTGTTGGTCCGGTCCGCGCCGAGGCGGAGAAGCGCTCCCGCTTTGCCTCCGGGCTGGATGGTCGCGAAGATTTTCCGGTTCACGCGGAAGTCGGCGACATTGAAGTGCGAGGATTCGACGGCGCCCGGCAGGGCGAGGGCGAGTTTGCGCACAGTGTCGGCGGCGATCATTCCCGTAATGTACTCCGGGCGTTAGTCTGTGCGCTTCATGATCGAACTCATCTACGCCGGGCACCTGGGCAACAACCTGTTCAACTATGCGCTGGGCCGGCTGCTCTCCGAGGAGCTGGGACACGCGCTCTCCTGCCGGGTGGGCGGCGGGGGCGGCGGATTCGGCGACATCGAGCGGCGCTCGGGCATCGTGGACAGGATGCCGGCCCACTGGGAGATGTTCGAGGACGCCCCGCAGGAACGCCCCGGGCGCGTAGTCGAGACGCCGCAGATCCGCTACGTCATGGGGGAGAAGATCCAGTGGACCGGGCAGTGCCTGAACCTCCCCTGGCTGCTGCGCGCCGGGCACGGCCACCGGATCGTCCTCCACGGGTACTTCCAGCGCGCCGAGTACTACCTCCCGTACGCGGACCGGATCCGCCGCTGGTTCCGGATGCGCCCGATGGATCTCCCGGTCAAGCCCGGCCCGCGCGACGCCATCGTTCACGTCCGCCGGTCGCTCGACATGCGCGTCCTCGACCGGCGGCTCGACGTTTCGTTCTACGCGGAAGCGCTTCAGCGGCTGAATCCCGAGCGCGTCTACGTCTGCGGCCTGGGCATGGACGCGACGCTTCGCGAGGCGCTCAAGCCGTGGAACCCGGCGTACCTCGACCTCGACGCGGCGCGCACGCTGCGCCTCATGACGATCTTCCCGCAGATCGTCATGGCCAACAGCACCTTCAGCTGGTGGGGGGCGTTTCTCTCGGAAGCGGAGAGGATCATCGCGCCGCTGCCGTCCCGGGGGGTGATGAGCCCCGACCACGCCGACATCGATCTGCGCATCCCCGAGCCTCGCTTCACGTGGATCGAGGACGCCGCGCTTGAGTCCTGGAAGTTCCTGCGCGCGGTTCGCGACTGGAGTTTCAAGCGGGCCGAGGAGTCGCTGGTATTGCGGGTGGCGGGACGCTCGCCGCAGATCTGCGAGCCGACGCCGGTGCTGGAGGCGATGGTGCGGTGGCTGGAACCTTTGAAGGAACCTTTCGGGCTGCACGAGCTGCATTGCGGGGGCGTCGGCGTCCGCAACCGCCTGGCGCCGGCGATCCTGACGCTTCTCCGCGCCGGGGTGCTCGAGACGTGCAACATCGAGCGTGAAGATCCGCCGATGGCCGAACTGCTGGCGGCCCAATTCGCCTTCGGCGTCGCCTGAGAGCGGGGGCCAAAATCGTGCGCTGTCGCACCTCCTCAAAGACAAGCCGTTACGAGAGCGCGCGAAGAATTCGGGTGACGGCGAGCGGTCGGGGCGAGCGAAGTGACGACGCCGGCCCTTGGGCGTCGTCGCGCAGCGAGGTCCGACCGCCGACGGCGCCCGGATTCTTCGCGCGCTCTGATTCGGTTCCCGCTTGTCCCGCGCCGCCGGGCGGCGTAAGCTCCTCCCCCCCATGCCCACCGGCAACGTTCACTTCATTTCGCTCGGCTGCCCCAAGAACCTCGTCGACAGCGAGGTGCTCCTGGGCCGGCTCGTGCTCGACGACTTCGCGGTCTGCGAGAAGGCGGAGGACGCGGACATCATCGTGGTGAACACGTGCGGGTTCCTGGAAGCGTCGCGGCAGGAGTCGATCGCGGTGATCCGGGAGGCGTGCGAGCACAAGCGGAGCGGGGGGGCGTCCGGGGTGGTCGTGGCGGGATGCCTGGCGCAGCGCGACAAGGACAAGCTGGTCGAGATGCTGCCGGACGTGGATGCGTTCCTGGGGATCATGGGCGAAGAGCTGATCGCAAAGCTCTGCGAGGATTTGACGCAGCGCGTCAAATCGAAGAAGAAGAAGGCGCCGGAGAAGTACCAGGTCGAGCGGAACGACCGCGAGTGCCAGGCCGACGTCGGGCGACTGCGTCTCACGCCGCGCCACACCGCCTACGTGAAGATCAGCGAAGGCTGCGACAACGTCTGCACGTTCTGCATCATCCCGAAGATCCGCGGCAAACACCGCTCCAAGCCGGTCGAGATGGTCGTCAAGGAGGTCCGCGAGCTTGCCTCCGACGGCGCGAAGGAGATCAACCTCATCGCGCAGGACACGACGAGCTACGGCAAGGACCTCTACGACGCGTTCGAGCTCCCGCGCCTCCTCCGCGAAGTCGCCGCCGTCCCCGGCGTCCGCTGGGTCCGCCTCATGTACGCCTACCCGTCGTACTTCACCGACGACATGATCGACGCCCTCGCCTCCACCCCGAACGTCCTTCCCTACGTGGACATGCCGCTTCAGCACATCTCCGACCCGATGCTCAAGGCGATGAAGCGCAACATCACGAAGGCCGAGACGCTCGACCTGATCCGGCGTCTGCGCGAGCGCGTTCCCGGGCTGGTGCTGCGGACGACGTTCATCGTCGGGTTCCCCGGGGAGACGGACGAGGATTTCGAGGAGCTGCTCGCGTTCGTGAAGGCCGCGAAGTTCGACCGCGCGGGGGCGTTCAAGTATTCGCCCGAGAAGGGGACGCCGGCGGGGCGGTACGAGAACCAGGTCGCGGAGGACGTGAAGGAGAAGCGGTTCGACCGCATCATGCGCGCCCAGCAGTCGGTGGCGTTCGAGCGGCAGCGGAAGTGGCTGGGGAAGGAGATCGAGGTGCTGGTGGAGTCGAAGCAGGGGCGCCGGACGGTGGGGCGCACGGCCGGGGACGCGCCGGACATCGACGGCGTGATCTACCTGACGGGGAAGGACCTGCCGGTGGGCGAGATCATCACGGTAAAGGTGACGCGCGCCGAGGGGTACGACCTGCACGGGACGGCGTGTGTGCCGGCGGCCTCGACCCGTTAAACTGGGCGTGTGCACGAGATTCCTGAAGGCCGGAAGTCGCCCTCGTTCCGCGCGGCCGTAGGCGCCGGCCTTGCCGTCCTCGTCGCCGCGGTCATCGTGCTGCTCAGCACCGGCCGCGAAAAAGAGTCGGCGGACTCGGGGCACTCGCATTCGCCCGTGGCGACGTCCGCGCCCGTGGCGCTTCGCCTCGAACCCGCGCCGCCGGTGGCGGTCGAGCTCGCGCGGCAGCGGGGGCACCCTGTCCTCTGGTACATGTGCGGGCCGCTGGTCGCGTTCGAGAGCGACCTGCCGGAACTCAACCGCCTGCAGCGCGCGTACGCGGCCAGCCACCTCGAGGTGATCGGCCTCTACCAGGGACCTCGCACGCCCGAACTCGAAGCGCTTCTTGAGAACTGCGGCGTGGACTGGCGGGTTTTTCACGAAGCGCCCGGGTCCGCGATGGGGGAGTGGAAGCAGCGGCTGTCGGCTTCGTATTTTCCGCGCGTGGTGCTGATGGACGCCGCCGGGAACCGGATTCACGCGGGGTCGGGGTGGGGGCTTGCGAAGACGCTGGAGAAGCATCTCGGCGCGCCGGCGGCGGTTCCGCGGACGATCGTGGCCGAGGTGCGCGGCCGCCTGGTGCACGCCGGCAGGCCGGCCTCGGAGTTCACGGACGAGCCGGCGAAGTTCGGGCCGTTCTATGACGAGACCTCGGCCCGGATGGAACAGAAGGACTTCAAGGTCGCCTACGACGCCCGGACCGGGGAGTTCCGCATCCTGAATCTCCCCGCGGGCAAATGGGGCGTCTACATCACGTGCGGGCCGTTCTGGCACAACTTCCACACGTTCTCGGCGGCAGGTCGCGTTCCCAGGCCGGTCGAGTTCAACCTGTCCCGGCGGATCTACCTGCGCAAGCCGGTCGATACCGGGAAGGACGTCTCCGCCGGCGCCGACACGTTTCTTCCCTCTCCCGTGGCCTTCGAATGGGACCCCGTCCCCGGCGCCGAATCCTATGCCCCTTCCGCCCGCCGGCGCCGCCTGGACGTGCCCGAGTCCGCGTGGGAGTCCCTGAAACTCGACTCCGTGAAGGACCCGCGCATCGCGTTCGAGACCGAGGAAGGGTTTCAGTACGAGTTCAACCTGCAGGCTTTCGGGCCCACGGGGACCATCGCGCACCTTCGCATCTACCAGGATGGGCTCGGGAACTGTTTCCGGTTCCAGCGAGGCGAACCCAGGGTGGAAAAAGCGGTGCCGGATGGGCGGTGATTCTCCGGAGGCCGTGCTGAAGGGCCGCGTGCAGTCCGGCAAAGGCGACGCCTCCCGCTGGCTGTCGCGATTCAACGAGGCCTATGCGCGCAAGACCGGCATGCCCGTGTTTCCCGGTTCCCTCAACGTCGCCCTGGGAGCCGCGTTCGACTGGCACGCCGCCGCCCTGAAGCCGCTTCTCATCCCGTTTCACCGTTCCGAGTACGGCGGCGAACGCGACATCCTGCTGTTGCCCTGCGTCCTGCGGAATCTAGGGGGGCAGCGGGCGTTCCTATGGACGACAACGACCGCAGCGGCCGGGCGTGAAGACCCCTGGGTGGTCGAGGTGATCGCCCCGGTCGGGCTCCGGGCGACCTACGCGCTGAACGACGGTGACGAAGTCGAGATCGAACTCCCGTTACCCGCTCCAGTCTGAAAGCCGTCCTCTTCAGGCCGCCGTTCCCGGAGAGCGCGCAGAAAATCCTGCGGGGCGGGCGGAGTCGGCCTCCAACCGCCGGCCAATCCCCAACCGACAACCAGGCCGACGCAGCCTGCCCCGCAGGATTTTCTGCGCGCTCTTATCTCTTGAGCAGCTTGAACGCGTGCGACCAGCTGTTCCGCAGGAATCCCGGGATGCACCACAGCATGCACAGCGGCTCGATCGCCCGCGCCGCCTCGACCGTCCCCATGTCCTCCGCATCCCAGCCGAAATCCGCCAGGATCTTCGTCACCTGCCGCTTTGCCCCCGCGTCGTTCCCGCAGATGAACATCGTCGGCTTCACGCCGCCAAAGTCCGGGTTGATCATCTGCGCGTTGCCGACGCTGGAGTAGGCCTTCACGAAGCGCGTCTTTGGCGCCGCTTTCTGCAGCCGCTCCATGAGCGAGTCGTCGAGGGTCGTGAAGAACTGCAGGACTCCCTTCACCGGCGGTTTCTCCGCGATCGGGTTCGTCGCATCGATGACCGTCTTGCCCGCCAGTGCGGCCGCGCAGGACTTCACCACCGCAACCGCCGCCGTCCCCTTCACCGCCAGCACTACCAGCTCGCCGTACTTTGCTGCCTCGGCGAACGTCCCCGCCGAAGCGCCCTTCCCGGCCCTGTTCGCCCAGTAGGCGAGCTTGCCCGGCTCGCGCGTGCCACGCATGACCTTGTAGCCGCGCTTCAGAAAACCGGTCGCGAGCGTTTCGCCGACGATGCCTGAGCCGAGGATGCCGATGTTCTTGATGGTCTGTCTCCTGGTGTCGAGGGGAGGGGCGATTGTCGCCGTTCGCGAGCGAAGCGGCAAGGGGCGCCCCGTTTGGGGGTGATTGGCCGGTAGGGCAGGGTGCCGGGAGGGGAAAGAGCAAAGTCAAAAAGGAGAACCCTCAAGGAAACGACAAACTGCAAACGACAAGGTGGTCAGCGTCGTCGAGTCGCCATGGACTCCCCGTCAGGCGGTCGGTATCTCGGTCCGCGTCACGCCCCCGAGTTCCATCACAAATCCGCTCCCGTACGCCGTGGCCGGAGTCTGCGCGCCCGGACGAACGTCGTTTGCGAGCACCTTCTTCGCCACCGCCAGCATCGCTTCCACCGTCAGCGCGTACGGCTCCGGGGCATCCAGTTGCGCTGCGAAGCGCTTCCCGCCGTCGTCGGCCACCTCGCCCCAGACGAGGGAGCGGCCGTTCGTGCGAAGCGCTTCGTCCGGGCCGGACGCCATGGCGCGGATCGCCGCGCGCAGAAGCGGCGCGAGGGGGCGGATGCGCGCGAGCTTGAGACCGAAGCGTTCCGGGGCGCCGGCGGCGGTATAGCATTCGATGTCGGGAATGCCGGTGCTGCGGAAGGCGGACGCGAGGTCGCCCCAGGGGATGGACAGGGCGGGGAAGGGCGTCGAGCGGGTGAGCGAGCCGATGGGAATGGGGACGAGCTCGCCGCGGCGGCGGATCATGCCGGGGCGGTTCATGCGCTCGATCATCGTTTCGGCGGTGCCGTGCGAGAGACGTGTGTCGGCGCGGAAGGCGAGCACGAGGCTCGTGGCGGCCGGGAGGCGTTCCTTGAGGAAGAGCGCGAGGCAGTCCGACGGGACGACGTCGAACCCGGCGGCGGGGAGGAGCATGACGCCGGCCGCGACGGCTTCGGCGTGCCTCGCGTAGATCGCTTCCATCACGTCCACCTCGCCCGTGATGTCCGCGTAGTGCTTCTTCGCGCGGAGGCAGGCTTCGACCATCGGCAGGGCGGTCTGCGAGAACGGGCCGGCGGCGTTGAGCACGAACGTGACGTCCGCGATGGCCGCGTCGATCGCCACGGGATCGGTCAGCCCGAAGACGCGGTGCTCGAGCCCGAGCGACCGCGCGATGCCGGAGAGCGGCCACGCCGAGCGTCCGCCGAGCACGGGGCGCATCCCGAGCGCCGCCGCCCGCTCCGCAGCGAGCCGCCCCGTGAACCCTGTCGCGCCGTAGAGGAGGAATGTGCCCATGGCGAGAGTCTAGACGCTTCCCGCCATCCCGTGAGCCGGATGTCGCGATTACAATTCCCGTATGAAAGCTGCGCCCAGCCACGAAGTCCTGGCCACCCTCCTCCGCAACCATGAGCGCTTCCTTCGATTCCTCACGCCGCGAGCCGGAAGCCGCGAAGAGGCGGAGGAGATCCTGCAGGCGGCGTTTGTGAAGGGGGTGGAGAAGAGTTCCGGCGTGCGGGAAGGCGAGAGCGCGGTGGCGTGGTTTTACCGGCTGCTGCGAAACGCGCTGGCGGACCATTGGAGGGGGAAGGCGAAGGAGAAGCGTGCGAGGGGGAAACTGGTGGCGCGACAGCCAGGAGCGACGCGGGCGGACGATCCGCTGGAGAAAGCGGTGTGTCGCTGCATCGGGGATCTGCTCGGGACGCTCAAGCCGGAGTATGGAGTGCTGATCCGGGAAGTGGACCTGGGCGGGAGGAGCCTCGGGGAAGCGGCCCGCGGCCTTGGAATTACCGTAAATAACGCCACTGTAAGGCTTTATCGCGCGAGGAAGGCGCTTCATGAAGCGCTCCGGACGAGTTGCGGAACCTGCACGGAGCACGGCTGCCTCGAGTGCCACTGCAAGGATTAGCCCGGTCGGGAGAAATTTCCGCGATTGGGTGTAAGAGCCGGCGCGCGTCTCCGTCAGCCCCTGCAAACCGCAACTCAGGAGGCTGATCATGAAGACGACACACGCGCACGCGACGTCCCTGGTGCTGGATCCGGTCTGCGGGATGAGGATCGATCCCGCGGACGCGGCGGCTGTCCGCGAGCACGAGGGGCACACCGTGCATTTCTGCAGCGAGTCCTGCGCAAAGAAGTTCGACGCCGATCCCGGACGGTACGCTGCCCCGGAGCAGGCGCCGGCCGCTCCCGTTGCGGCGGGCACTCTTTTCACATGCCCGATGCATCCCGAAGTCGTTCAGGAAGGCCCGGGGAACTGCCCGATCTGCGGGATGGCGCTCGAGCCGAAGGAAGCTTCGGCGAAGGAAGATTCCGATCCGGAACTCGCCGGCATGACGCGGCGCTTCGCGGTGTCGGCGGCGCTCTCGGCTCCGCTTCTTCTCATCGCGATGGGCGACATGCTCCCGGGCGCCCCGGTTTCGCGCTTCATCCCCCACACCCTCGCGCCGTGGATCCAGCTCGCGCTGGCGACGCCGGTGGTGCTGTGGGGCGGGTGGCCGTTCTTCGTGCGCGGCGCGCGGTCCGTCGTGCAGGGTGCGCTCAACATGTTCACGCTGGTGGCGTTGGGAACCGGGGCGGCGTGGGCGTTCAGCGTCGTCGCCGTGCTCCGGCCGCACGCGTTCCCGCACGTCCCGGGCGGGCACGCGCCGCTTTACTTCGAGGCCGCCGCGGTGGTGGTGACGCTCGTCCTGCTCGGCCAGGTGCTCGAAGGCCGCGCCCGCCGTGCGACCGGCGCCGCCATCCGCGCGCTTCTCCGCCTCGCTCCGCCCACCGCCCGCCGCATCGGCGATGACGGCTCGGATCGCGACGTGCCGCTGTCCGAAGTCCGCGCAGGGGACCGTTTGCGCGTTCGGCCGGGCGAAAGCGTCCCGGTGGACGGGACGCTGGAGGCAGGCGCCTCGGCCGTGGACGAATCGATGATCACCGGCGAGCCCGTCCCCGCCGAGAAAGTCCCCGGCGACGCCGTCACCGGCGGCACGCTCAACGGCGCCGGCGGCTTCGTCATGAAGGCCACCCGCGTCGGCCGCGACACCCTCCTCGCCCGCATCGTCCGCCGCGTCGAGGAAGCCCGCCGGAGCCGCGCCCCCGTGCAGGCCCTCGCCGACCGCGTCTCCGCCTGGTTCGTGCCCGCCGTCATCGTCACCGCCGCCCTCGCCTTCGCCGGCTGGCTCTGGCTCGGCCCCGAACCCGGCCTCGCCAACGCCCTCGTCGCCGCCGTCTCCGTCCTCATCATCGCCTGCCCCTGCGCCCTCGGCCTCGCCGTCCCCATGTCCATCATGGTCGGCACCGGTCGCGGCGCTTCCGCAGGAATCCTCGTCCGCGACGCCGCGGTCCTGGAAGCGCTGGCCCGCGTTGACACGGTCGTGCTCGACAAGACCGGGACGCTGACCGAAGGGCGCCCGTCGGTCGCCGCGGTGACCGCGGCGCCGGGCGTCGGCGAAAACGAATTGCTGCGGCTCGCCGCCGGGCTGGAACGCGGAAGCGAGCACCCGCTGGCGCCGGCGATCGTCCGCGGCGCCGAGGCGCGGGGCGTGGCCGTCCCCGCGGCGGATTCGCTCCGGGCGATTCCCGGCCGCGGGTTGACCGGAAAGGTGGAAGGGCGCGCGGTGGCGGCCGGCAATGCGCTCCTGATGAGTGACCAGGGCGTGGACATCTCCGCGCTCTCGCCTCGCGCCGAGGAACTGCGCCGCGAAGGAATGACCGCCGTTTTCGTCTCGCTCGACGGCCGCGCGGCGGGCGTCATCGGGCTCGCCGACACCCTCCGCGACTCCGCGATCGAGGCGCTTCGCGACCTCCGCGCCATGGGAATCCGCCCGGTGCTGCTCACGGGGGACCAGGCGACGACGGCGGGTGCCGTCGCGCGCCGGCTGTCGATCGAGGACGTGGAAGCGGGGGTGCTGCCGGAGGAGAAATCGGATCACGTTCGACAGCTGCAGCGTGCGGGGCGGGTGGTCGCGATGGCCGGCGACGGCATCAACGACGCTCCCGCGCTGGCGCAGGCGGACGCCGGCATCGCCATGGGCACGGGGTCCGACGCCGCGATCGAGAGCGCCGCGGTGACGCTCGTGAAGGCCGACGTCCGCGGAATCGCCAGGGCGATCCGCCTCGGTCGGGCCGTCGCCCGCAACGCCCGGCAGAACCTGCTCTTCGCGTTCGCCTACAACGTTCTGGGCATCCCCGTCGCAGCCGGGCTCCTGTACCCGGTCTGGGGCGTGATGCTGGACCCGATGATCGCCGGCGCCGCGATGAGCCTCAGCTCGGTTTCTGTGATTGCCAACGCGCTCCGGCTGCGGAACGCGCGTCTCCATTGAATGTGCCGGCCGCCGCGGGCGCCTTCCGGCCGCCCGCGGCGCTATTTCCCGCCGTCCACCTTCGTGTCCTTCAGCCCGCTCGAAAGGCTCACCGTCCCGTCCGCCGCCACGATGATCGCTTCCACCCCCTCGAGCTGCTCGACGAGCGCCATCCCTTTCTCCGGGCCCAGCACGAAGACGCCCGTCGCCAGTCCGTCCGCGAACGCGAGCACCGGCGCCACCACCGTCACGCTCTGGCACTTGTCCGCGGGGTACCCTGTGCGCGGGTCGATGATGTGGCAGTAGCGCTTCCCGTCCTTGATGAAGAACCGCTCGTAGTCGCCGGACGTCGAGACGCCGCAATTGGCCACGGGGAGGACCGCGATCATCTCGCCCTCCTTGCGCGGGTGGCGGATCGACACGGGACGAAGCGCGTCCCTTTCGCCGATCAGCATCAGGTCCCCGCTCATGTCCACCTTCGCCCTCCGGATGCCGTGCGCCCGGATCTTCTCGATCGCCATGTCCCCCGCGTACCCCGGCGCGATCGCTCCAAGTCCGATGCGCATCCCCGGCTTCTTCAGGTAGACCGTCGATTCCTTCTGGTCCACTTCGATGCCTTTCCAGCCCACGTTCGCGAGGGAAGCGCGCACTTCCTCGTCGGTGGGAATCTTCGGGTCGGGCGCCCGCCAGTTCCACAGCTTGCCTGCGCCGGCGAATGAGATGTCGAAGGCGCCGTCGGTGAGCTCGCTGACCTGGAGCGAGCGGGTGATGAGGAAGAGCAGTTCCGGGGGGACCTTCACGGGGTGCTGACCGGCGGCCTTGTTGATGTCCATGAGCGGGCTGTCCGGCTTCCAGTCCGTCATCATGACTTCCAGCCGCTGGATCTCGGCGAGCGCATCCGCGACGGCGGCGTCGCAGACGGCCTGGTCGTCGCCCCAGACCTGGATCGCCGCGTCGCTTCCCATGAGCTTGCCTTTCCACGAGGCGCTCACAGGGCCCGGCGGCGGCTTTGCGGCCGGCGGCGCCGGCGGGGGAGCCGCCGGCTTGCCGCAGCCGCAGACCAGCACCGCCAGGAGGACTAAGCGCTTCACTTGAGATTCTCCGGCGGCTTGTTCCCGCGGTACCGGACTTCGCCGCCCTTGTCGATCAGGATGATCGTGGGGCTCGCCTTCACACCGTACGCTTTCGCCACGGCCCCTTCGTCCAGGAGGACAGGGTACGTGATTCCCGACGTCGCGCGACAGCGTTCGGCGGCCTCCTTCGTGTCGCCCGTCGAGATCGCCACGACCGCGTGCGTCTTCGCAATTTCATTCAGGCGCGGAACCTCCGCTTTGCAGGCCTTTCACCACGACGTCATGAACACGAGAAGCACCGGCTTGTCGGACCACAGGTCCTCCGCGCGGACCTGCTTCCCGTCCAGCGAGGACAGGGTGAAGGACGGCGCCTGCTCCCGGGCGGGAGCGGAAGAGCAACCGGCGACGAGCGCGAGCAGCAGCATCTTTTTCATCAGAACCTCACAAGTAGTCCGGCGGTCAGGGTGAATGAATTCAGGCGGTCGCTTCGGAACGTGTAATCGCCGCCGAATTCGAGCTCCGTATCGACACCGAAGATCTTGACGCTGGGAGCGACGAGCTTGATCCCGAGGGTGTGGCTCGTGAACGTCGCGAGGTCGCTGTCCTGCGTCCTGTAGTCCGGGATTCCAGTGCCCGACGTATCCGTGAAGAAGTCGATTTCGCGCTGCCAGTGGAAGCGGTACATCGGCTGGAGGATGAGCACGCCGGGCACGAACTCCCAGAAGCCGCGCAGTTCGACGCTGGTGGCGAGGGCGCCCCAGTCGTCCGCGTAGAGGCCGAGCCCGGGCTCCACGGCAAGGTGATCGAACAGGAGGTGCCGTATTCGGCCGAAGAGGGCGTGACGCATCCGCGAGTCCGGCAACTCCTCCCTCAACTCGGTGCCGTCGATGAGGACGGAGTTGTAGGGAGTCGAGAGCAGGCCGCTCTGGAACGTGAAGTCGTAGTTCAGCGTCATCTGCGTCTTGCGCCCCAGCACGTGCGTCCACCCCAGCCCGACCGCGAACGAATTCCGCGATTCGCTTCCGCCCCCCGTCCCGTCGAAGTACCGCACGTCGATCGTGTCGAACGTCGCCGATCCCTTGATGGAGAACGTGTCGTTCTTGTCGGGCGTGGTGTAGACGAAGCGCGCGTTGCCGCCGATCGAGCGGTAGGTTTCTTCCTGGTTGTAGGTCACGCCGATTCCAGTCCCGATCCAGTCGCTCCAGGCGTAGAACAGTCCGCCCTCGATCCCGAAGAACGGATCGCCGTCGGTGAGGGAGTTGCCGCCCTCGTCGTCGTCTCCCGAGGCGCCGGAGACCGCTTCGTCGTCGTCTTCTTCGTCTTCGTCGTCGCCCGTCCCGCCCGTCCCGCCTGTCGTGCCGCCCGCACCGCTGTTCGTGGAAGCGGCGCTGACGAGACCGCCCTGGAGTTTCACCGTCAGCGACAGTTTCTCGCTCAGCCCGAGGCCGAGCAGGAGCTGCGGCTCCACCACCTGCATGTCCTCGTTCACGTTCCGGTTGCCGCCGCCGTCCGTCTGTTCGTAGAAGTTGAACGCGAGACGCAGGTAATTCCGCGAGTTGTCCGCTTCGAGCACCTTCCGCGGCGCCGCCGCCGCTTCGTCCGCGGCTTCGCCGAACGCGGCGACAGGGGCGAGAAGCGCCCCGGCGAGCGTCAGGAGAATGAGAGTCATTCCCTTCGCAGGCCGCTCGTCCTGTCGCGCGCGAATCCTTCGACTCGCCCTGCGGGCTCGCTCAGGATAAGCCGGGCCGCAGGGGTCTGAGGCATGGGCGGACGCATTCTCGGCCCGGCTTAATTTCCGCATCCGCAGCCTCCGCCCGCCGCGTTGCCCGGGCGGCCGCCGCTGACCTCGCGCGCGTAGATGATCTTGTTCTGGAACGACGTCTCCAGCGCGTTCGCATCGAACTGCATGATGCGGCGACCGAGTTCCTGCTTTTCGTGGTACTGCACGCCCGAGCAGCCCGTGAGACAGACGATCAGGCCCGCGAGCGCGATCCGGCAGGTGCGACGCATGGTGTGGCCTCCAGGAGGAGCAGAGTCGGCAGGGCAAACAGGGCGGCGACCGCAAATGCCGCGGGAAGCGAGACCGCGTCGGCGGTCCAGCCCATGAGCGGCGCGACGACGAGAAGAGCGCTTCCCTCGAAGAGCGACCGGAATGAGAGCGCGGTGGCGCGGGAGTGGGCGGGGGCGAGGGCGTTGAGGGAAGCGCCGAAGGAGGGGAGGGAGAGGCCGTGGGCGAATTTGAGGAGGAAGAGGGCGGCGACGCCGGCGGCGGCGGGGGGGATGGCGACGAGGGCGAGGCCGGCGGCGCTGACGAGGGCGACGGAGTGGAGGGGGGAGTGGAGGCGGTGGGCGAGGCGTGCGCCGGCGGCGGTGGCGAGCTGGAAGGCGACGTAGAGGGCGCCGAGCCAGGCGAGGGGGATGCCGGCGTGGCGGAGGAAGGGCTGCTGGAGCTGGAGGGCGGCGATCTGGACGGCGCCGATGGCGCCGACGAAGGCGAGGAGGCGGGCGAGGCGGCGGGGGAGGAGGGGCGTGGCGCCGAGGGGGGCGGCGGGCGCGGTGCGGCGCGGCGGCTCGACGAATGTGAGGGCGACGGCGCCGGCGGCGGCGAGGACGGCGAGGCGGAGGATGTAGACGAAGTGGAAATCGACGGTGGCGAGCGCGCCGCCCACGAGGGAAGCGGCGGCGGTGGAGAGGCAGCTCCAGGAGGTGGTGCGCCCGAACACGCGGGCGAATCCGCCGCCGTGCCATTCGAACACGAGGGCCTGCTCCGCGCCGGCGCTGAACGCGACGGCGGCGCCGGCGAGGATTGAGGAGAAGAGGAAGTGATGGCCGAAGAGCAGCGCGACGGAGACGGACTCAAGGGCGACGCGCGCGAGGATGGCGGCCTTGCGCCCGAAGCGGTCCGCGAACAGCCCGCTCGGGAGGTCGCAGACGATCTTGGCCCCCGCGAACGCGAGCGCGAGGGTCATGAGGCCGCTGAAATCGAGGCCGTTGGCGAGATAGAAGAGCGCGAAGACGGGAGCCTGGCAGGTGAACCCGATGAGCGCGCGGTAGGCCGTGAAGCGGCGTGACATGGGCAGAATCATCGCGCATCAGAATGAAGACCGATTGACTCGCGGATGAATTGCAGATGAACGACCGTTACGCCACGTGCTCCACCATCCGGCGGGCCGCGAACTTCGCCCGGTCGGGCGGATACCCGGCGCGGCGCAGGATCGACCGCATCGCGACGTCGCACTCGCCCGGTTTCGTGATCCCGGACACCGCGTCCCGCGCCGCGTCGGCGAGTTGAGCCGCCAGCGATCGGAGCCTTCCTTCCCCCAGCACCGCCACTTCCGGCTCAAACGGGTCGAGCAGTGTGAAAATCGCGGTTTCCAGTTCGGTCATGGGTGCGCTCCCTGTTGAGGCGTATCTCCTGTATCGGCGGAAGGGGGGCCCGACTTGACAGGAAACGGCAAAGGCAAAAGGGAGAACTCTCAAGCAAACGGAAAAAGGCAAACGACAAGTCGGAGACTGGCGCGTGCTTTACACTGCGGACGACGCGACCCGGATCGTCCGCGTCTATCGCATCGGCCACCGACGGGACGTTTACCGCAACCTGCGAGGCGCTTCCCATGACCCTCCGTGCCGCCGTGCTCCTGCCGCTCTTCCTCGCCGCCTGCACCCCGCCTGTGCCGCCGAAGGCGAAGATCACGATGTCGATCCGGGTCGGCGTTTCGGAGAGTGCCGAGGCCGGCACCGTGAAGATCAACGGGCAGCCGAAGGGCAGCACGCCGCTCGATCTCGACGTCCTCACGCTTGCGTTCGACGCGGCGATCAAACCCAAGGCCTGGCCGCCTCCCGGCGCGCAGGTCTTCTCGCCCACCGTCGCGCAGCACGGCAAGGAGGAATCGAGCCTCGCCCTCGCGCTGGCCGGCGACATCGTCTACGTCCGGACCGTGCTCCACGGCGTCGAAACCACCGGCGCCTTGCGCGTCACCGTCGCTGGCGCCGACGGAACGTCGCTCGAGTTCGACACGGCCGAGAAAGTGCTGAATTCCGGCCTCGGACGTGCGGAACACGGCGTCCGTCTTTGGTACAAGAGAAGGAAATAGACTCCACCGTTCCTTGAGAGGATCTCCATGAAGAAACTCGCGCTGCTCTTCCCGGCCGCTGTCCTGTCCCTCGCCTGCGGATCCGCACCCGGCTACCTCAACACGGACGTCCTCGCGCCGGAGAACCTCGGAAACCCTGTTGCCTCCGGCGTCCACATGCAGGGCGAGCTCATGACCGACGGGACGCTGACCTGCACCGGAAGCGGCGAGGTTCACAAGGCCTACACCGAGTACGTCGACGCCATGCGCAAACTCGGATGGGAGCCCCGCTCGGCCGACGGGGACGACGTGAACAACATGAAATGCGTGCTGAAGAAGGACACCCGTCAGGTTGACGTTGCGATCACGGCCGAGGGAAGCGGGACCGTCAAGGTCGTCGTGACGGTCGGGCCTGCGAAGTAGGGGAGCTGGCTACCTGCCGGGAACCTCGACCCCGTCCCCGCCCGAAGGCGCGGTGGCCGTGATCTCCCCCTTCGTTTACGATCCCGGCAGCCGCCGCGCCCCTTTTGGAGACCGACCCGATGCTGCGCACCTTCCTCGCCCTGACTCTCTTCGCCTCGACCTGCCACGCCGGCCTCCTCGACCTCGACGGCCACGACATCGACGACTTCTTCTTCAACGTCGAGGGCCGTGCCGGCTTCGGCTGGCTCTCCGGCGAAGCCTCCGCCGACGGCGACTTCTTCGATGGCGACAACATCGACTTCAGCGACATGGGCATCGACGAGGACGACTGGCTCCTCGAGATCGCCGCCACCTTCCGCATCAAGAAACAGTTCCAGATCCGCGCCCGCGGCTTCGCGAAGTCCTGGGAAGGCGACGAGTCCGTGGAAGCGACGTTCGAGTTCGACGACGTGCAGTTCACCATCACCGACGACGTGGAAGCGCGCCTGTCCGTCACCGCGCTCGCCGCCGACTTCGAGTGGCTCTTCCTCACCAAGGGCGACCCCAAGGTGCTGTCCTTCGAGCTCGGCTTCGGCGGCGGCCTCCGCTACATCTACGCCCGCCTCTGGATCGAGAACGAGACGACCGGCTTCAAGGGCTCCGGCCGCGTCCCCGCCGCCACGCTCACCGCCGGGCTCTTCGCCGGCCTCACGATCGCCAACTGCGTCCGCATCGAGGCCTCGGCCGCCGGGTTCGCGTTCGACTACGGCTCGGTCGAGCTCGTCTATCTCGAAGCGACGCTGGAGGCAAAGCTCTACCTGAACCGGTACTTCTACTTCTGCGCGGGCGCGTGGGTCACCGACTTGAACATCGAGCGTTCGGGGAGAGTGGATTTCGAGATCGACCTGACGCTGGTGAGCGGGTTCGTGGGGGTGGGCGTGCAGTTTTAAGCCGGGCCGTGGATAAGTTCTCCGAAATCTCCACCCCTCTCGGCACGGCTTACCCTGAGCGAGCCCGTAGGGCGAGTCGAAGGGTGGGCTGGGGGTTCGAACGAACTTCGGCAGAGCCGCTTACTCCCACGCCCCCAGGTCGCTCAGCGCCGTTGACTCCAGCAGGTACCTCGTCCCCGCGGCCGAACCCGTGGCTCGGCCGGAGTCGTTCGATATCCTGACGGCATGACCGAAGGTCCCGCCCCCAACGCCCTCTGCCAGCGCCTCGGCCTCGGCGCCGTCCGTGTCGAGCAGGCGAGGGACTGGAAGGACCTCAAGCTGATCCAGCTGATGATTCTCACGCTGCTGGAGCGCGGCGAGCCGATGACGCTCGAGGAGATCGCCGCGCGCATCCTCGAGGCCGGCTTCTGCCGCGACTACCCGGCGTTCGAGACGGCGCTCCTCAAATCATGGCACGGTGTGCCTCCCCTCGCACGGGCCCGCGACGGACGCTTCCGGCTCATCGAGGATTCAGGCGAGCTTGAGTTCTTCATCCTGCTCCGGTTCCGGTGGAAGGCCTCGCGAGCCGAGCCGCAACCCGAACCTCCGCCGCCTCCGGATTCCGAGCCGCTGAGCCCGGTGGAGCTGGAAGCGCTGCTGCGCCACGAGAACGTCTGGCGGTTCGCGATCGCGCGCGTCGTCGCGGCGGTGATCGACGCCGTGGGCGGGCCGCTGGCGCCCGCCGACATCGAGGCGAGGCTGCCGGAAGTGCATGGGAGGACAAAGGTGGACGCCGGGTTTCTCCGGAACCGGCCCTGCCCCTACCTCGCCTGGACCGGCGACGGGCGCCTCGCGTTCGACCCGGCCGCACGCTACGGGATGGAAGCGCGCCGGGCGATGCGGACCGCGGCGCGAGAGGTTTTGAAGGATGATGCCCAGCGTACCCGGATCCGGCAGGCGACGGACGCCAACCGCCAGCAGGACGCCGTGCACGCGCTCCGCGAGGCCCGCCGAGCCTCCGAAGATCGCGCGGCGCTCGTCCACGCCGTCCCGTCGCCCGACGACCCGCGCGCCCTAGCCATCGTGGATCTCGCCGCCCGCACGATCGAAACCGCCACCGGCCCCGCCGAGATCGCGCGCGCCACCGCCGGCCTCGGCCGCTTCAGTTCCCTCATCGGTCTCCACATCGACGACGCCCTCCATGCCCTCCGCTTCGACCCCGCCGGGAAGCGCCTCGTGGATCTCAGGCCGCCCCAGAAGACGCGTCGCGTTTCGCGCGGCCGCATTCTCCAGCTCACCCCCGAGCGCCTCATGCGCGACACTCTCGGCGCCGGCCAGGGCCCTTCGCCCCAGGCCGCCTGGCGCGCCGACCTCCGCTCCGGCCGCGAAGTCGCCCTCCGCCGCCGCCTTGAGGACGACGCCCGCCGCCTCTGCCAGTTCTACGACTACGGCGTCCTCCACCACGCCGTCGTCCTCTCGTCCTTTTCCAGCTACGAGTTCCTCCCCGTCCCCTGGGCTCTGCCGGGCCAACCGTGGCTCTACGACATCCTCGAGCAGTCCATCCGCACCGGCCGTGCCATCGACGTCGTGCTCTCCCGGCCTGCGTGGGACAACCCGTGGGAGTTCGCCTGCCGCATGGTCGCACTCGAGCAGACCCTCTGGGAGTTCAGCGCCGACATGGGGGACAGGGTCGAGATTTTCAGCAGGGCGTCGGTGTTCGCGGCGAGGGTGAGCGAGGGGGCGCCTGGTGAGGACTTGTCGAAGCGAGGGCGGTGACGGGTCGTGGGGCGATTGCAGGTTCGCCCGGAGGGGTGCGGCAGGCTTCCGACCGCTGCGGTGAATTACCCCGCTGCCATCTGCGCTTCTCGCAGCTACCCCGCCGGTATCGGCGTCCGCAGCCGCCATGGGATGGGAGAATCGGCCGAATCCAAGCACTGCTACTGCCAGTGGAAGAGGGGCGAGTCCTGCTGGCGTCAGGTCGCGAACGATTGACGACCATTGATTATTATCGCGGGCGAGTTCTGGGTGCGTCGGAAGCGCGACGTGGCCAGCCGGGGGAATCTGGTGCCTGTGCAATTCGGATATCAAGTATCTTGTTCGAAGAGTTCCTGCGCGGAGAGAGAGAATGGGCGACATCCGGACTTTCGGCTGGCAGTCCGCGTTTCCAGAGTTTCGAGCCGCGGCACCGCGCGTTGTCCGCACAAGCTTGCTGGACTTCATTCAGGATGCAACGAAGGAACAGATACGGGCATGGGATGAGAGTATTCCACTGCTCCAGCGCGAAGCGGGTGAAGTCATCGATGCAGAATCACGGGGGAAGGAGTTCACAGCGATTCTCGAGTATCGATTGCCCTTGGAGTCGCGCCGCCCGGATTGCGTCGTTCTGCTATTGGGCCCTGTTGTCGTCGTCGAACTGAAGGGCAAAGATCGCCCGTCTCAGGCGGACCTAGACCAAGTGGCCGCCTACGCGCGCGACTTACGGAGCTATCACCGGGAGTGCGAGGGGCGTTCGGTTCATGCCGTTCTCGTGCCGACCAGAGGCGCGTCGGAATGCGATCAACGTGATGGGGTCTATGTGGTCGGTCCCGCCGGGCTAGACGCCCTGCTCCGCCGGCTATCCGAGAAAGACAGTGTCGCACCGGAGTTACAGGCCGACGAATTCCTACGCGAGGACGCCTACCGTCCACTGCCAACGCTTGTTCAGGCGGCTCGTGAGTTGATGAACAGTCGCACGATTCGGCCCATTTGGAGGGCGAGCGCTGATACCGACAAGGCCATCGGAGTCATCTCGAAGATCGCACACGACGCCGCCGCTACCAAGACCAGGCACCTCGTTCTCTTGACTGGCGTTCCGGGTTCGGGGAAGACACTCGTTGGGCTCCGAATTGCCCACGCTCAGTTCCTCGATGACCTCGCTGTGAGCCGCGCTGATGGAAAACCAAGCGCTCCGGCCGTATTCCTCTCGGGGAACGGTCCATTGGTTGAAGTCCTTCAGTACATGTTGAAGGGAGCCGGAGGCGACGGGAAGACGTTTGTTCGGGGCGCGCTGCAGTACTTCAATGCGATGGTTCCATTTCCTAAGAAAGTACCGGCCGAGCACGTCATCGTATTCGACGAAGCTCAACGCGCATTCGATTCAGAGACAGTCGCTGAAAAACACCTCGAATGGCCAAAGGTCCTTCATCGCAGTGAGCCAGAGTTGATGATCGAAATTGCCGAGCGGGTTCCGGAGTGGAGCGTCGTCATCGGCCTGATCGGGACTGGACAAGAAATCCACGTCGGCGAGGAAGCTGGACTCGGTCAATGGCGTCGAGCCATCGAAGGCTCGAAGACTCCATCCAACTGGACCGTTCATGCCCCGGCGCAAGTTGAGGAGATGTTCCTCGGCGCGAGCTTCGCTACGCGCTGGACACCCAGCCTGAACCTCAACACCCAGATGCGATTCCATCTTGCAACCGCATTGCACGAGTGGGTCACGTGTTTGCTTGAGCAAGGCGATGAACTCGCGGCGCAGCGCTTTGCTAGGCGGCTGCACCAAGAGGGATATCGTTTGTTGGCGACGCGAGACCTCATGATGGCCAAGTCGTACGCGCGCGAACGTTACGAGGAGAACGCGGACGCCCGATTTGGACTCCTGGCTTCCTCGAAGGACAAGGATCTTGAATCTCTAGGCGTGCCAAATGGATTTCAGGCGACCAAGAACGTTAGGCGTGGACCCTGGTATGGAGGCGAGAGCGAATTGTCCTGTAGGCGAATGGAATCGGTCATGACGGAGTTTGGAGCTCAGGGTCTGGAGCTTGACTTTGCGGTACTCGCTTGGGGAACGGACTTCCGCCGCGTCTCCGGTGCATGGTCTAACGCCGATGCGCGTGGGTACAAACGACCCGTCGTGGACGCGATGAAGCTGAGAAGGAACGCCTACCGAGTATTGCTGACGAGAGGGCGCGATGGCGCAGCGATATTCGTTCCCAGGATCTCGAGGCTTGATGAAACGTGGAAGTACCTGCTCGCATGCGGGGTGGTCGAACTGCGGTGACCCTCTTTTCGTGCTGCCGCATTTCAACGGAGATCCGTTACGCCCCCTTGAATCGGCTACGGTGCTCTGCCAGGAACACCGGGTCAGGATCAAACCGGTCCGGCGGACGGATCGGCTGGTCGCTGTAGCGTTCGAAGTGTGCGGCGAACGCCTCTTTCGGCATCGAGCGGACAAGGCGCGGCGACAGTTGAATTCGCAGGCCCTCGTCGAGCGTGAGCAACCCTTCATCGAACGCGGCGTCGTGAAGCGCATTCAGGCAGAGTCCATTGCGCGGGTTGAGTCGATGCTGCTCGGATTCGGACCAAGGGAGGATGTGGCTGGCGCGGAGCAGGTCCGGATTGGCGATTCCTGTGATGCAACAGTGGTTGTCGTAGGCGGAGAGCACGGCCTTGCGGAAGAAGCGTTGTCCTCGGCGCACCTTCTGCAGTCGCTCCGTATAGGTCGGGCCAGTCGGCAATCTCCACTCGGGAATCGGTTCCTCCTCGTCCCGGCGTGCGGCCGGAACAGCCTCGGCGAGTTCGTCCCAGCGGCCGTAGAACTCGTCCCAGACCGCACGATCGAGTCTGGAGGCGTTGCCCATCCCCGCGACGCCGCGAGCCTTGTGGTGCTCGTCGAAGCTTGCGAAGTTGCATAGCTTGAGCGACACCGAGCCGGGCGTCCGATCAATGTCCTTCGCAAGCGCGATGACGTCGGGATTCTTCCTATGGAAGCGTCCGAAGGGGAGAACGCAGTAGAGCGAGAGGGCCTTCAGGACCTGCTCACGCGTCCAGTTCTTCTGATCTGGTTTGGCCATCGCGCATCGAAGCCCCAAAGGACTCGTGAAGTTGCAGATAATGCCGAGCGTCCCAGACGACGTGTTACCGACCTTTGCCCTTTTTCTGCCCGACGGGCGAGGGAACTTCCGATTTCCCGCGCTCGACCTGTCGGATCCTGCGCCGATCTGCCTTCGACTTCCTCGCCCAGCTTCCGTCGGTCACGGACCAGTCGCCGTAGTACATGCCATCGTAGTAGAGCAAGCACTCGGTGGTGACTTGAAGATCGACGGAATCGCACTCGTTCGGCTCGCCCTCGCAATCGACCGGGCAGCACTTCAAGTCTCCGGCGTACGTCGTGTGCACGTAGGCCAGCGGGCCGAGAATCGGGCCCTGTTCGCCCCAGTCGTTGAGGCCTGACCGGTCGGGGGTAACCGTACCGTGGAAGAGCTCGAGGTAGACGGGCATGGCGCCTCCTTGAGAAGTTCGGGTTCAGAATTCCATTCGCATGACATTGGTACGGCGGAGTGGGAATTCTCCTGGAGGAATTCGCGAAACCTCGGCAGGAATTCTCAGCGTTTCCTCCCGCCGCTCACATCTCCTCAGAATAATGCCCCGTCCGCTTCCTCTTCATCCGATCAAAACCCTTCGCCTCCTCAGCCAGCTCGAACTCTTCCGGCACCCACCCCCCGAGCCAATCCAGCCGTTCCTTCTGCTCCGCGGTCGGTTTCTCCGCGCTCGCCGCTTCCACGCACTCCTCGTACCCGGGGATTCCGCCGCAGTCGTCCATCGGGAACGCCCTTGCGCCGCCGGTGAGCTTCCGTTGCCAGGGCGCAGCCTCGGGGATGTGGGCGTGACAGACGACGTCAACCCGCCAGCCGTCGCCGAAGTCGTACTCGTAGAGAATCGTGGTCGAGCCGGTGGCGGGGAAGACCTGGTCGAGGCGGACGTCGCCTGCGAACGGGCCGGAGTCGCAGCCGTCGTCGTCGGAGGGGAGGCCGGCGATCGGGGCGCCGGTGTCGGGGTCGCGGAAGGCGAAGAGGTGGCTGTTGGTCCAGCCGCCGGCGTCCTGGATGGCTTCGTGGAGGTCGAGGAAGGTTTCGGAGGACTTGATGGTGAAGCGGCGCCAGATTCTGGGCTCGATGTCGCGGACGGAGACTTCGATGTCGAAGGAGCCCGAGGGGGCTTTGGCGGCGGGCCGGCGGGCGGCTGCGCGGCGTTTCGGCAGGGGGGCGGGGCCGCAGAGGCGGTCGGCCTCGGCGAGGATGTCGGCGGGGGACTTGCCTTCGATGAACGCCTTGAGGCCGCCTTGCGGAATGTGGCCGGCGACGATGAGGCGCGTGACGGCGTCCATGAGCTCTTTCGCCTCGCCGGTGAGAGGCGGCGGGGGAGGGGTGCGGCGGCCTCGGGGAATCTTGCTCATGCCTGGCCTCCTTCGTTTTCGCGGGACGGCCCCGCCGGCCTCAACATCGCCGCCGAGACGCTCAAGTGCTGCCCGTCGGCGCACACCACCACGCGCTTCCGCTTGATCTCGACGACCGTGCCGCGGGAAGGGCCGCCGCGGGGGGAGTCCCATTCGACCTCCATGCCGGGGCGGAGGACGAGGAGGGTGCGGTGGGCGTGGACGTCGAGCAGGGCGTCGTGTTTGTGGCGGAGGACTTTGCCGATGTCGAGGAGTTCGCGGGAGGTCAGGTGACCGTTCCAGATGGCGCGGGCGATGCGCTCGGCGAGCGGGGCGCCGGGGTCGCCGGCTTCGGGGCCGAGGTCGGGAACGAGTTCGGGCATGCGGATATTGAAGGCGGGCCGCGCCCGTGACGCAAGCGAACGGCCGCCTCCTACTTCCCCTCCTCCAGCCCCTTCAGCGCCTCCTCGCTGAACTTCTCCACCTCCGCGTCCGCGAGCCGCACCTCGCCCCATTTGTGCTCGCGGATCGTGCCGAGGGTGTCCATCGCGCGAGCGGACTTTGAGGAAACGATGAACTTGCCGCCTTCCTTGAACAGGGCCGTCAGGCGGTCGAGCTCTTTCGCGCCGTCGGCGTCGTCCTCGCGGAAGAGGATGGACGCCTGGAGCAGGTTCGTGTCGTCCAGGTCGGCGCTTCGCTTGAACAGCTCGGTGAACTCGCGTTCGTCGGCCTTGGGGTCGCCGTTGCGGAGGCGCGCGACTTTCTCGATGCGGAGCCAGAAGGTGCGGCCGACGCGGCGGCCGATGTGGACGTCGCTGGATTCGACGAAGGTGGCGACGAGGATGATGTCGGGGCCCGGGCCGGGTTTTGCCTCGGCGGGGGCGGGGGCGAGGGCGAGGGTGAGGCCGTCGGGGGTGAGGCGCGAGAAGAGCCGGGAGCCGGAGAGGATGCTGTCGAGGAGGTGGCGAAGGGAGGCGTCGCGGAAGACCATGGAGACGGGGGTGGCGAGGGCGTCGGCGGCGTCCTTTCGCACGTCATCGGGGATGGTGAGAGAGATGCCGGAAGCGTCGGCGAGATTCCTCAGGGCCTGCTCGCGCGTTCCGTCGGCGCTGAACTCGATCCGTTCCTTCCAGAGGCGGTCGCGGAGGGCGGCGATCTTCTTCGCTGCGTCCTCCTCCTTGTCGTCGGCGAGGACGGGAAGGGCGAGAAGGGCGAGCAGGAACCATCGCATGGCTGGGCCTCCGGATGCTATTTCGACGGAAGGAACGTGCCTTTTGCTGCCTCCCAGCGCGGACTCCCCGCCTCGAACCGCGCCTTCGCCTCGCTCCAGACCGCTTCCTGCTGCTCCGGAGGCTTGCCCGCGATGCGAAGCGTCAGCGCGCGGATCTCGGCCGGAGGCGCGCCGACCGCGCGGACGGCCTGGAGGCGGATCCACTGGGGGACGTCGGCGACGAGGCAGCCCTCGCCGGGCTTGAGGGACTTGAAGGCGTCGCCGGCGACGAGGAGATCGGCGGCCGCGAGCGGGGAGCCGGCCGGCGCGAGGGGCCGGGCGCGCAGCACGCCTTCGCGCGCGCAACGCTTCAGCTGGTCCTCCGGGTCGTCGCCCATGCCGTTCAGGTGGAACCAGTCGCTCACCATGAACGGGACGTCGTCCACGACCACGATCGGGAACGTCCCGGGCTCCGCGCCGACGGGCGGGGCGAGTGTCCAGATGCCCATGTCGGGGACGGGAAGGAACGGCTTGCCGGCGGCGTCGGTAAACAGCACGCGCAGGATGGGGAAGAGCCTCTCCGGGTTGATATCGAATTTGAGTCGGCGGACGCGGTCGTCGCGGAAAGTGTTGAGGTAGTGGTGACAGGCGGCGAGGGCCGCGTCCTTGCCGGCGGCGTCGTCGTTGCCCAGACGCTTCACCAGCTCCGCGACGTCGGTGGGGAGGAGGAGGACGAGGGCGAGAAGGGCGTTCAGCATGGGGGCATCATCCCTGCTTTTGGGGCAGCGACGCGCGAAAATCGGTCGAAATGCAGGGGACGCCAGAGGTGATATCGGAGCGGCAAAAACATCGGCAATAATAGCGGCAATAGTGAGCTGCACTTCATCGGTTATCCATTGTTATATATAGACTTAAGTGTGATATCATATCGGCAATATGAGCGGCAATAAATCACCACAAAACCTGCCCGCCGAGCCGGTTGAACTCATGGAGCCCATGCGGCCCCCCGGAGAACATGCCGAACTCTCCAACCTGGTCCTCGACCTCGTCGCGGCGTCGAACTCCCTGGCCGGCACCCTTCACCCCATCGTCCAGCGGTCCGTCGGCGATCTCGTCCGGTCCATGAACTGCTACTACTCCAACCTCATCGAAGGGCACGACACTCATCCCCGGGACATAGACCGCGCTCTCTCGCAGGACTACTCGGCCGACGCACCCAGACGGGCACTTCAGAAAGAGGCGGTCGCCCACATCGACGTGCAGCGAATGATCGACCGCGGCGAAGACCCGAGGGCGGAGCCGGCGAGCCGGGAGTACGTCCTGTGGCTCCACAGGGAATTCTGCAGCCGCCTGCCGGAAGAAATGCTCTTCCTGGAGAACCCGCAGACGAAGAAGCGCGTCCCGCTCGTGCCGGGACGGCTCCGCGACGGCATGGTCGTCGTCGGCCGGCACCTTCCCCCGCGGCCTGAGAATCTGGAGCGCTACCTGGCCAGGTTTGAGGAAGCCTACGCCTCGCCTGCGTTCTCGAGGTCGGATCGCATCGCGTCGGTCGGGGCGGCGCATCACCGGCTGCTCTGGATTCACCCGTTCTTCGACGGGAACGGGCGTGTCGCGAGGCTGATGTCTTACGCGGCGCTGAAGCGGCTGGGCGCCGGCGGGCCGCTCTGGTCGATGGCACGAGGGTTGGCGCGCAGGGTGGGCGACTACAAGACTCTGCTGCAGGCGGCCGATGAGCGGCGCGCGAACGACTGGGACGGGCGGGGAACCCTGTCGGAGAAGGCTCTCGTCGCATTCTGCCGGTTCTTCCTGGAGGTGTCGATCGACCAGGTGCGCTTCATGGGATCCCTGCTCGATCCCGCGGAGTTCCTGAACCGCATGCGCGTCTGGGCCGAGGAGGAGACGGCCGCGAGCCGGCTGCCGCGCGGCGGAGTGGCGCTGTTGCGCGAGGCGTGGCTCTCGGGTGAGTTCGAGCGCGGCCGCGCGCCGGAGCTCACCGGGTACGCGGACCGAAGGGCGCGAGATGTCATGTCGGCGCTGGTGAAACGAGGGCTATTGGTGTCGG
>CAVPNQ010000120.1:0-7016 GCA_963706735.1 uncultured Planctomycetia bacterium | reverse complement strand
CGTTCATCGGGCCGTTCACGCACTCGGGGCAGCTGCGCGCGGCGCTCAAGGTGTTCCAGCGCATCTTCCGCTTCCGGACGTGCACGTTCGAGATCCGCGAGGACGACGACAAGCGGCGGTTTTTCCGGCCGTGCCTCCTGTGGAACATCGGCCGCTGCACCGCGCCGTGCGCCGACAAGGTGCCGCGCGAGGTGTACGCCGAGGACATGAAGAACTTCCGCCGGATGATGACGGGGGCGAAGCGCGACCTGCTGAAGGAACTGAGGGCGCGGATGAAGGCGCACAGCGACGCGCGCGAGTACGAGCTGGCGGCGGTGGTGCGCGACCAGGTCCTGGCGATCGAGAACCTCAAGGAGCACCGCGACCTCGACGACGCGATGGAGACGGACCTGATCCCGCTGGACCCGGTGAAGAGCGTGGACGACCTGCGCGACCTGCTGGGGCTGGAGGTGCGGCCGCGCGTGATCGAGGGGACGGACATCTCGCACCTGCAGGGGACCGACTCGGTCGGGAGCCTCGTCAGCTTCGTGGACGGCGTGCCGTTCAAGTCCGGCTACCGGCGCTTCAAAATAAAAACCGTGGACCAGATCGACGACTACGCCTCGATCCGCGAGGTCGTGCGGCGGCGCTTCACGCGGCTGAAGAACGAGGAAGCGGCGTTCCCGGACATCCTGCTGATCGACGGGGGGCAGGGGCACCTGAACGCGGCGCTGGCGGCGCTGGCGGAGGCGGGGGTGCGGCCGCCGCTGACGGTGGGGCTGGCGAAGCACGAGGGGGACCACCTGTGGATCGCGGGGCGGAGCGAGGCGGTGCGGCCCGACGTGCACCGGCCTGGCTTCCGGCTGCTGCAGTACGTGCGGGACGAGGCGCACCGGTTCGCGCAGAATTACCATCACATTCTGCGGAGGAAGAGGGTGAGGGAGTGAGGGGGCGGGGCCGGGAGGGACGGCGACAGCCAACCGTGAATTTCCCCAAACTCACCGATCCGCCGCACGGCCGCTCCGTTCCAACCTCCTGCCCGACGACGGGCAACTGAACCGGAGGGGGGACCATGAAGCGCGCACTCAAGGCGGCGGCCCTGCTGTGGCCGCTGTCGATCTCGACGAGCCTGCACCTGATGCTGCTGGCGATGGCGGCGACGGTGACGTACAGCGTTGTGGCGGTGGACGACACGCACGAGGCGACGATCATCCCGCTGTCAGCGCGGGTCGAGCGGTGCGTCATGCTCGAACGGCCCCGCGACATCTTCGAGCGAAAGGGACTCCCTCAGGTGGGCGACCTTTCGAGTTACGACCCCGCGCTCGGCCAGTACTTCCTGGAATCCGACCACAACGAATCCGGTGATCCCGAGTCCTTCAACGGGCAGGGCTTCGGCCGCGGGCGGGGCAGCGGCGTGTACGACGCCGCGGGCATCGGCGGCGGAGGCGGCGGCCGTCGCAACCTCAAGAGAATCGCAGCGGGCGCCGACCGTCCGGCCGCGACCGCACCCGAGCCCGCCCCGACCGCCGAGACTTACGCGCACCGCGAGGAGAACGACTTCAAGCGCGTCGCCGACCAGCCGCTCTCGACGTTCTCCATCGACGTCGATACTTCTTCCTACTCGAACATCCGCCGCTTCATTCTCAACGGCCAGCTCCCTCCGCGCGACGCCGTGCGCATCGAGGAGATGCTGAACTACTTCCGCTACGACTACGCGGCGCCGGCGGACGGGAAGCCGTTCTCGGCGGCGGTCGAGTCGCACGCGGCCCCGTGGTCGCCGCGGCACCGGCTCGTCCGCATCGGGCTCCGCGCGCGGGACGTCGATTTCTCGCTCGCGCCCGCCGCCAACCTCGTGTTCCTCGTGGACGTCTCGGGATCGATGGAGCAGGCGAACAAGCTGCCTCTCGTGAAGCAGTCGCTTCGCATGCTCGTGAAGCGGATGCGGTCGCAGGACAAGGTGGCGCTGGTGACGTACGCGGGGACCACCGGCATTGCGCTTCGATCCACGAGCGGCGCGGACAAATCCACGATCGAGACGGCGATCCAGCGGATGGCGGCCGACGGCTCGACGAACGGTGCGGCGGGGATCCAGCTGGCGTACGAGGTCGCGCAGGCGAACTTCGTGAAGGGGGGGATCAACCGCGTGATCCTGTGCACGGACGGCGACTGGAACGTGGGCGTGACGAGCGACGCGGACCTGGGGACGCTGATTGCGGAGAAGCGATCGACGGGGGTGTTCCTGAGCGTGCTGGGATACGGGATGGGGAACTACCAGGACGCGAAGGCGCAGGAGCTGGCGGAGAAGGGGAACGGCAACGCGGCGTACATCGATTCGGTGGAGGAGGCGCACAAGGTGCTCGTGAGGCAGATGACGGGGACGCTTCTCACGGTCGCGAAGGACGTGAAGATACAGGTGGAGTTCAACCCGGCGAAGGTGGCGGGGTACCGGCTGGTCGGGTACGAGAGCCGGATGCTGGCCGCGCGCGACTTCAACGACGACCGGAAGGATGCGGGGGAGATGGGCGCGGGGCACCAGGTGACGGCGCTGTACGAGATCGTGCCGGTGGGCGTCGAGGACGGCTCGATCGCGGTGGACCCGCTCAAGTACCAGAAGCCGGGCATCGCGAAGGAGTCGCCGGAACTGCTGACTGTGAAACTGCGGTACAAGGAGCCCGAGAGCGACGTGAGTGAGAAGTTCGAGGTCCCGTTCGTGGAGCGCCAATCCCAGCCGTCGGAGGATTTCGATTTCGCGACCGCGGTCGCGATGTCCGGAATGCTCCTGCGCGGTTCGGCACTCCGCGAGGGCGCGAACTGGGGGCTCGTCGTCGAGCTCGCCAAGGGAGGCCTCGGGAACGACCCCGCCGGCGACCGCGCCGAGTTCGTGAGCCTCATGGAGCGCGCCGGGAAGCTTTCCGTGAAGTAGGCCGTGCCCGGCGGAAATCTCCTACAATCCCGGCCATGCCCCCCGACCGATGGCCCTTCGAGGAACTCCTCGAAAAACCCGGCGTCACCGACGCGGAGCTGGTCCCGTGGATGGAAGCGATCCACGCGGTCACGCGGCCGGAGACGATCCTCGTGCTCGCGCCGATCGCGCGCGACGAGGACCGCGGCGGGCTCGTCCGCCTCGAGGCGATCCGCCTGATCGAGTCGTTTCCGGTCGGGAAGTGCCCGTGCGATTGACCCCCGAGGAGCAGTTCCTCGCGGACCGGATCGCCGACCCGATGATGCGTTCGCGCGACGTGATCGAGGCGATCTCGTTCGCGGTCGCGTCGGACGCGAAAGGCGCGCGCGAATCGGTCGCGGGCGTGCTGGCGGACCCGAAGCGGCCCCCCGCGCTCCGGCGCATCGCCGCGGCCGCGTACTGGCGGCTGGCCGGCGAGGACGGCCGGGCGCGCTTCGAGCCCGCATGGCACGCGGCGACAGGCGACGACCGTGCGGTGCTCGGGCTCGCGATCGGCCGCGCCGACGAGGTCGTCGAGGGCCTCGACCGCGCCGCGAACGACGACGAAGCCTCCGGGTGGCTCGGCGTCGCGCATACGCTCGCGCTGCGCGAGTCGATTCCCGCACTCGAACGCGCAGTCTTCAACTTCGCGCGCCATCCCGACGTCCGCCGCCAGGCAGCGGAGGTTTTTCGCGCGCTCACGATCGCCGACGCCGCGGCCCGCGCGGAGCTGCGCGCGCGCACGCCGCGGGACGGGTCGCTCGTCGATGACCTGGTCGAGATCGCGACACGCCCGGCGTAGGCGCGTGGTCGAGAACCGGCCTCGACCTCTCGTTGCCGCGCCGCGCCCCTTCCTCTAAACTACCGCGTCCGCTTCGGAGCCCGCGCTTGCCCGTCATTGCCATCGGCGATTTCGACGTCTTCACCGACAAGATCCTCGGAAAGGGAGGCTGGGGGAAGGTCTACCTCGGCCGCCAGCGCTCCCTCAACCGCCAGGTCGCCGTCAAGTTCCTCAACGCCGACATGACGCGCGAGTCCGACTTCGTCACGCGCTTCCGCCGCGAAGCCCAGTGCCTCGCGTCCATCAACAGCGAGCACATCATCCAGGTCTACGGCGCCGGCGAGCACGAGGGCGCCCAGTGGTTCGCGATGGAGTACGTCGAGGGCGCGACCCTGCAGAAGTTCATCGACAAGGGGCGCAAGTTCGAAGAGCCGGAGGTCGCCGTCATCGGCGTGTCCGTCGGCAAGGCGCTCAAGGCTGCATGGGGCTCGCCCGAGAAGATCGTCCACCGCGACATCAAGCCGTCGAACATCCTCGTCGCCTCCGCCCCCGGGCCCGAAGCGATCGTCCCCTACGCCGAGACGCGCAAGCACGGGTCGAGCGTCCTCTTCACGAACTTCCGCAACGTGAAGATCAAGGTCATGGACTTCGGCCTCGCGAAGCTCAAGAAGGAAGACAACGAGAAAACGCTCCCCGGCACCGTCATGGGCACGCCCAAGTACATCAGTCCCGAGCAGGCCCAGGGCCGTCCCGCCGACATCCGCAGCGACATTTACTCCCTCGGCGTCATGCTCTTCCAGCTCGCCACCGGCCGCACGCCCTTCGAGGGCGACACCGCGATCAGCCTCCTCTCGATGCACATCTACGACGAGCCGCCGTCCCCGAGCTCGGTCGAGCCGAAGGTCTCGCGCGAGATGGACTCGATCGTGCTCAAGTGCCTCGGCAAACTCCCCGAAGAGCGCTACCAGTCGCCCGAGGCCCTTCTCCAGGACCTCGAGTCCTTCCTCGGTGGGAAGCGCCCCGAGATCGCGATGGGCGACCACACGGCGGTGGACCGGCGCAACGTGTCGGCGAAGGGCGTGACGATCGTCCGGCGGAAGTCGAAGGCGCCGATGCTTCTCGTCCTGCTTCTCCTTGCGCTCGCCGGCGGCGTCGCCGCGCTCGGGCTCGTGCCGCCGGACGGCGTGAAGCGCGACTTCGAGGGAAACCTTCGCGCGCACGTGGCGAAATGGACGAAGAAGGGACAGGCGCCCGACCCGAAGGTGCCGCCGAAGAAGGACCCGGGCAAGGACCCGGTGGACGAGCCGCCGGTGAGGCCGGAGGACCCCGTGGCGGCGAAGAAGCACGACGCCGCGCTGAAGCTCACGGAGGCCGGCCGCAAGGCGGACGGCGGAGACCCGGTAGGAGCGCGCACGCTGCTCGAGGAGGGGCGCCTCCTCGACCCCGCTTCCACCATGCTCGCCGGCGTCGAGGCCCGGGTGAAGGGAGCCGAGGAAAAGGCCGCGCGCGAAAAGGAACGCGCCGACGCCCGGACGCGCTTCGAGGGCCTCCTCCGTGAAGCCCGCGACGCCCGGCAGCCGAAGGACGCGATCGCGAGCCTGGAGAGCGCGGTCGAGCTGGGGCGCAAGTTCGCGCTGGAAGGGCTTCCGGACGCGGAGTCGCGGCTGGTGGAGGCGAAGAAGCACGCGACGTCGTCGGAGGCGTACGCGCAGCTGCTGAAGGAGGCGTCGGACGCGGCGGACCCGGAGGTGGCGCTGGAGAAGTACCGGGAGGCGTCGAAGATCGCGACGCCGGAGCAGGCGACGGCGCTGGCGGACCAGATCGAGAAGGCAAAGGTGGGCGCGGCGGACAAGCACGCGCAGTTCGGGGTGAAGCTGGAGGGGGAGAAGAAGCTGGAGGAAGCGCGGCTGGAGTTCGAGGCGGCGCTGGCGCATTCGGCGACGCACGCGGAGGCGCAGGCGGGGAAGGCGCGCATCGAGAAGGCGATTCCGTCGGGGCTGGCGTACGTGAAAGGCGGCAAGTTCCTGTGCGGCGAGCCGGCGGCGGAGAAGGAGCTGGGGTCCTACTGGATCCAGGTGCGCGAGGTGAGCGGCGACGAGTGGGCGGCGTTCCTGGCGGCGTCGAAGGCCGCGGGGAAGGAAATCGCCCCGCCGAAAACGTGGAGCGGGCCGAAGCCTCCCGAGGGACAAGGGAGCATCCCCGTGCGCGGCACGGCGCTCGCGGACGTCATGGAGTACGCAAAATGGAAGGGCGCGGGCTGGCGGCTCCCGACAGAGGACGAGTGGGAGAAGGCCGCGCGCGGGACGGACGGCCGGCTCTACCCGTGGGGAAATGCGTTCGACGCGTCGAAGGCAAACGTTGCGCGGAGATCCCCCGGGCCGATCGCCTCGGGAAGCGTCGCGGGCGACGTGAGCCCGTTCGGGTGCTTCGACATGGGCGGCAACGTGAGGGAGTGGACGACCGGGGATTACGACGCGTCGAAGTCGCTCTACAAGGGCGTGAAGACGCTGCGCGGCGGAAGGTACGACTCGAACGAGAAGGCCGCGCTCCTGACGGCACGCCTGCCGGGGATGGGGGCGGACGCGCTCGATGCGGGGTTCCGGCTGGTGTGGACGGTGCCGTAAGGGAAGCCGTTCATCCGCGGCATTTTCCGCGTCATCCGCCGTCATCCGCGAATGCCGTTGTTTTTATTTGTAGAAATGAATTCGCGGATAAAGGCGGATGACGCGGAAAAGGCCGCGGATAAGGACTGGCTCTTACTTTCTCCTCCCCTCCACCCCGCCCGGGTGGTAACTTCCGCCCTTCATCCGCTCGCTCACCATCTCCACGGAGGCCTCATGAAGCTCGCTCTCGTGCTCCTCGGCAGTTTCGCCTTCTCAGGCTGCGGCATCAGCACTTCCACCCTCGAGGAAGAACTCGCCAAGGCCAAGTCCGAAAACGAGTCGTACGCCGACCAGAAGGCCGCCGAGTCATCGGCCGCGCTCAAGAAGGACATCGACAAGGACCTCGGCAAGCGCGTCTACGACCTCGAGTCGAACAGCGCGCCGCGCAACCTGGTAACGCAGCAGATCAACGAGTCGCGCCTCAAGACCCTCGACGACGTGGACAAGAAGCTCGCCACGCTCGAGAAGCAGCTCGAGGAGATCAAGGGCAAGGTCGATGTCGTGAACATGGCGAACCGGGAAGAAGTCATGAAGGTCCTGACGGAGCTTCAGGGGATGACGGTGACGCTCGTGCAGCAGCTGAAGACGCAGAAGGAAGCGCTGGAGACGTCGATCAAGCAGCTCGAGGCGATCCAGGTGCCTGAGGTGCCGA
>CAVPNQ010000119.1:0-15969 GCA_963706735.1 uncultured Planctomycetia bacterium | reverse complement strand
GGGAAACCCCTGCCTCACGACTCCTCGCCCGCGGCCGTCCGCCAGGCGATTCACGAGCTGGGAGTGGAAGCGGCGTTTATGCGGAAGAAGGAGTGCCTGTCGCTGGGGCACCAGTTCGTGCGGGCCTCGCGACGGCTGGGGCGGAAGTTCGCGGCGTCGGACCTGTCGGGGGCGAAGCTGTCGCACGGGAAGCTGCTGACGAAGGCGGCGTTCGTGGCGCGCGCGATGCGGAAGCACTGGGACGGCTCCGACCGCGTCGGGCTGCTGCTCCCGCCGAGCGTCGGCGGGTACGTGGCCAACTGCGCGGCGCTGCTGGCGGGGAAGACCCCCGTGAACCTGAACTACACCGTCGGCGAAGAGACAATGAAGTCCTGCGCGGAGCAGTGCGGGCTGCGCAACATCCTCACGTCCCGCGCGTTCCTCGAGAAATTCCCGGTCCGCGAGGTCGCGCCGTTCATCTACCTCGAGGACATCGGCGCGCAGGCAACCGCCGGCGGAAAGCTCGGCGCGCTTCTCGCCTCCAGCCTGCTTCCCGCGCGCGCCCTCATGCGCTGGGCGGGCGCCGAACGCATCCCGCAGCCGGACGACGTCGCCGCGATTATCTTCTCCAGCGGCTCCACGGGCGAGCCGAAGGGCGTCCAGCTCACGCACTTCAACATCACCTCCAACCACGACTCGCTTCTCCAGATCTACTCCATCGGCGCCGACGACGTGCTGATGGGGATCCTCCCGTTCTTCCACTCGTTCGGCTTCATGGCCTGCCTCGCCCTCCCCGCATGCCGCGGCATCGGCGTCGCCCTCCATCCCAACCCGCTCGATCCCGCGGCGGTCGGCAAGCTCTGCCGCGATTTCGGCGGCTCGTTCCTGCTCGCCACGCCGACGTTCCTCCAGGGCTACACGCGCCGCTGCGACCCCGGCGACTTCGGCTCCGTCCGCTTCGTCATCACCGGCGCCGAAAAACTCTCCGAGCGCGTCCGCACCGGCTTCAAGGAGAAGTTCGGCATCGAGCCCCTCGAGGGCTACGGCTGCACCGAGTGCGCCCCGCTTGTCGCCGTCAACGGCCCCGACTTCCGCAGCCGCGGCTTCCACCAGCTCGGCCACCGCCACGGCACCATCGGCCAGCCGTCCCCCGGAATCGCCGTCCGCATCGTCGATCCCGAATCCGGAGCGCCCCTGCCCCTCGGCCAGGAAGGCATGCTCATGGTCCGCGGGCCGAACGTCATGAAGGGCTACCTCGGCAAGCCGGAGGAAACCGCCAAGGTCCTCAAGGACGGCTGGTACCGCACCGGCGACATCGCGAAGATCGACGACGACGGCTTCATCACCATCACCGACCGGCTCAACCGCTTCTCGAAAATCGGCGGCGAAATGGTGCCGCACATCAAGATCGAGGAAGCGCTTCACCTGGCGATCTCGGCGCGGGAGCAGGTGCTTCTCGTCACGGCGGTGCCGGACGAGAAGAAGGGGGAGAAGCTCGTGGTGCTGCACACGCTTGCGGACACGAAGGTGCTGGTTGAGAAGCTCGGCGCGCTCGGGCTGCCGAATCTCTGGGTCCCGCGCGCGGATCACTTCTTCAGGATCGACGCGCTTCCGGTCCTCGGAAGCGGCAAGGCGGACCTGCGCAAGGCGCGGGACCTGGCGAAGTGGAACATGGCGAAGGCGGGGCTGGCTTGAGGGAGCGGGCCCGGCTCTCGACCCGCCCCGTTTTGCAATTGACTCCACCGCCGCAACTCTATATTCTGCCCGCCCCTTAGGGAGATCCCCCATGAGCTTTACGTTCAAGCCGCACACCCGTCCGCGTAAGAACAAGAGCGGTTTCCGCGCCCGGATGGCCACGCGGAGCGGCCGCAAGATCCTCGCCCGCCGCCGCAAGCAGGGCTGCTGGAAGCTGACCGTGTCCGACGAGCGGAATTGCCGCCGGCATCGTGAGCCGCTCCCGCGCAGCTCTTCCAACGCCGGCAAGACGCTGAAGCCGTACAACAAGCACTGGGCGAAGATCAAGCGCAAGAAGGAGCGCGAGCGCCTGGACAAGCGGGCGTCGGCGTTGCACAAGGCCAAGTAGAAAATCGTAACGCCCCGCGGGAATTCCTCCCGCGGGGCGACGCTTTCCCGAGAGGGCGGTCCCGAGGCGTTGCCGACGGGCCGTCCCGAGTCGAGGAGATGCCATGAAGGACGGTTCATCGCCGGCGTTCCCCGCCACCGACTGGGCGCTCAACCCGCAGCACGGCCTCTGGGACGATTCGCGCCTCTTCATCCCGACCACGCCGGAAGAAGTCCGCGCTCGCGGCTGGGACGCGGTGGACGTCGTGCTGGTCAGCGGCGACGCGTACGTGGATCACCCGGCGTTCGGAAGCGCGATCGTGGCGCGGATGCTCGAGCAGCATGGTTTCCGTGTCGCGATCCTCGCGCAGCCGGACTGGAAGACCGCGGAGAGTTTCAAGCTGTTCGGGAAGCCGCGCCTGTATTTCGGCGTGACTGCGGGCGTCCTCGACTCGCTGGTGAACCACTACACGGGCAATCGCAAGATCCGCCGCAACGACGATTACGGCCCCGGCGGAAAGGCCGGTTTCAGGCCTAACCGCGCCGTCACCGTGTACGCCAACCGCATCCGCGAGGCCTACAAGGACGCCCCGATCGTCCTCGGCGGCATCGAGGCGTCGCTTCGCCGATTCGCCCATTACGACTGGTGGGACGACAAGGTGCGCCGCTCCATCCTGCTCGACACGCGCGCCGACATCCTCTGCTACGGCATGGCCGACTCGACGATCGTGGAACTGACGAAGCGGATCGCGGCGGGGGAGAAGTGCTCCGAAATCCGCGACCTGCAGGGGATCGCGTACGTCACGAAGACGCTCGACGGCGTCGAGAACCCCGCGATCCTCCATCCGTACGAGGAAGTCGCCGTGGACAAGTGGAAGTACGCGCGCAGCTTCAAGGAGTACTTCGGCGAACAGTCCCCGTGGCGCGCCCGTGTCGTCGCGCAGAAACACGCCGAGTGGTACGTCGTCCAGAACAAGCCGGCGATCCCGCTCGACGAGAAGCAGATGGACGAGGTCCACGGCCTGCCCTACACGCGCCGCTGGCACCCGAAGTACGACGAGGCCGGCGGCGTGCCGGCGCTCGAGACCGTGCGCTGGTCGATCACCTCGCACCGCGGCTGCTACGGCGCCTGCTCCTTCTGCGCCATCTACTTCCACCAGGGCGGCTGGATCTCTTCGCGAAGCGAAAAGAGCGTCGTCGCCGAGGCGTCGCGCCTCGCGGGCGACCCGGAGTTCAAGGGCTCGATCTCCGACGTCGGCGGCCCGACCGCCAACATGTACAAGACCGGCTGCGACATCGAGGTCAAGAAGACCTGCCGCTTCGAGCACTGCCTCGCCCCCAGCGTCTGCAAGCACCTCAAGGTGGACCACAAGCCGTACATGAAGCTGCTCGAGGCCGTGCGCGCGGTGAAGAACGTCAAGCACGTGCGCGTCGCGACCGGCATCCGCTACGACATGGCCACGATGCCCGGCAGCGAAGGATTCATCGAGCTCCTCTGCAAACACTACGTCGGCGGCCAGCTCAAGGTCGCCCCCGAGCACGCTTCCGAAAAGTCGCTCCGCGCGATGAACAAGCCGCCGATCTCGAAGTACGACGAGTTCCTGAAGCGGTACCGCGAGGAGAACGCGAAACTCGGCCGCAAGCAGTACCAGGTCCAGTACTTCATCGCGGGCCACCCCGGCACCGATGTTCACGAGGCGATCAAGCTCGCCGAGTACATCCGCGACCAGGGACATTTCAACGAGCAGATCCAGGACTTCACGCCGACCCCGATGACCGCTTCCACGTGCATGTACCACACGGGGATCGACCCGACGACGATGAAGCCGGTGTACGTCCCCAAGACGGCGCGGGAGCGGCGGTGGCACCGGGCGCTATGCCAGTTCAGCGACCCGAAGAACTGGCATGACGTGAGGGAAGCGCTGCTGGCGGCTGGGCGGCACGACCTGATCGGCAGCGGGGAGAACGCGCTGATCGGCCCGCGGCCGGGGCAGGTGAACCGGAAGTTCCAGCGCCGGCGGGACGAGCAGAGGACGTACGTGCCGCAGATCATGAGCGAGAAGGACGACGTGTTCGAGTAACCGTGAAACAGTCGCCTTCCCCCGGGTTTGAGATAAAGTTCAGGGAGCTTCAGGGGAAGGGAGGAATCTGATGGGTTCGCGTCCGTCGCCGCGCACGCCGTCGCAGGCCGTCCCGGACGTCGGGGCCGCCGTGCGGGCGCTGTCAGCGGCCGAGCAGCGGTTGACGGACCTGTTGCCGCGCCTCGACGAGTTGGGGCAGCAGGTGGAGGGCGCGCGCCGCGAGATCGACGCCGCCCTTTCGGCGCTGCGTACCGCGACCGGCAGCCTCCGGCTGGTTGGCAGCGATTCGTCGCCCGTCGATCTCGGCGAGACGTCGCCCATCCCCACCGGCCAGCCGCTCGCGGAAACGACCGACCTGCGGCTGAAGCGCGCGACGAACCTGGCCGAGACCTCCGAGATGCCCGTGCTTCCGTCGCGGGACGAGGCCCCGGGCCCTGACGACACCATCCGATTCTCGTGCAGCCACTGCGGCACGCGCCTCTCCGCGCCGGCGAAATACATCGGAAAGAGCGCCTCGTGCCGCTGCGGCCAGCGATCGACCATTCCGGCACGCTCGACGCGCGAACCCGGCGGTCGAAAATGAGTCGAGCAAACCGGAAACCGAGGCCGCGGCTCGTCCGGGCGCGCCGCGCCACCGGACCGGTTCACCACGTGCCCGTCCCCTACGCTCCGCTCTTCCCGCACGACGACCCGCTGGAGGCCCTGAATACCCCCGCGTCTCTTCGCCGCAAGATCGAGGCGATCCACGAAGAGATCGCCAATCGCGTGGACGACATCGATCGCATCGCCATAGCGACCTACGACCCGGCGACCGACGTCCTCAAGACCTTCATCGCCAGCGGCGTGGCGAAAGACGCGCTCGTCTATTACGACGCGCGCCTCGCCGAATCCCCCTCGCTGCGCGCCGTCCTCCGCGCAGGCCGCCCCCGCGTCGTCAACAACCTCAAGCTCTTCCAGAAGTCCTCGCACGCCCACGCGCAGGTCATCAATTCGCTCGGGTTTCACTCCAGCTACACGATGCCGATGTTCCAGAACGGCGTGTTCTGGGGCTTCGTCTTCTTCAATTCGCTCAAGACCGCGACGTTCACGCCCGGGGTTCTCCGCACGCTGGACCCGTTCGGCCACCTGATCGCCGCGCTCGTGACCGCAGAGCTGCTCTCCGTCCGCGTCCTCGCCGCCGCGGTCAAGACGGCCCACGACATGGTCCACTACCGCGACCCCGAGACCGGCGCCCATATCGACCGCATGGCCCGCTACTCCCGCATCATCGCCCGCCACCTCGGCGCCTCGGGCGCCCACAAGATCGACGACTCCACGATCGAGAAGATCTTCGAGTTCGCGCCCCTTCATGACCTCGGCAAAATCGGCGTCCCCGACCGGATTCTCTTCAAGAAGGGCCATCTCACTCCTGAAGAGCGCGAGATCATGAAGACGCACACGACGCGCGGGCTGGAAATGATCGACGCCCTCGCGCGCAACTTCGGCCTCGAGCACCTCGAAGGGCTCGACCTCCTGCGCCACATCGCGGAGGACCATCACGAGACGCTGGACGGGAAGGGGTATCCGCACGGGCTGAAGGGCGGCGACATTCCGCTGGAGGCGCGCATCGTCGCGGTCGCGGACATCTTCGACGCGCTGACCAGCGAGCGCCCGTACAAGCCGGCGTGGACGAACCAGGAGGCGTTTGCGACGCTTCGCAAGCTCGCGATGGAAAAGCTCGACTCGGACTGTGTGGATGCGCTGATTTTCAACGAGGCCGAGGTGAAGAAGATCCAGTCGAAGTTCCAGGACAAGCCGCCGACGAAGGCGAAACCAAAGCGATAGCCGGCGGGTGTCGCGCACCGGAGGCCCGATGCACTGTCGGATTCATGTCCGTTATTCCGGGCGGCTCGAGGCCCCGGACGTCGTCGGAAGCGTGCTGGCGCTCTGGGAAGGAACGCGCCGGCCGCGGCTGTCGGTCATTCCCGAAGCCGGCCGGCCCGTGCCCGCGACCCAGGCTGTCGTCGAGAGTGCGCTCGATCTCGGCCCGGACGGTGTGGCCACCGTGACCATCCGCCACCGGAGGCGGAACAAGGACACGGACAGCGTCCGTTTTCGATTCAGCGAACCGGCGGACGAGCCCGGCTCCTACGGCGCCGGCACCTGCCACATCTGTTTCTATCACGACCGCGTCGACAAGGCCGAGCCGGGCTACGCCCCGGCGGATCTCGTCGAGATCATGGCCGGCCTGATCGAGGCCGGGCCGGTCGCCGAGGCGTACTGCTTCGGCGGCGACCCGTTTGAGGTCGGGAATTTCAGGGAGTTGTCGAAGCGCGCGGAGCAGGTGGACACCGGCGCTGGCATTTTCCGCTCGCTCTGGTGGCTGACCTACGTCCCGGACGCCCGCGTCAAGCCGACGCTCGCGGAGCTCGATCGCCTGGGAATCGAACACTCGACACCCCGGACGCTTCACGGCCGGGGCTCGATCGTTTCGCTCTCCCCCCGATACCCGGGCGATTCGGCGGTGTTCCACGAGACGCTGCGAAAAGTGCGGCAGCTTTCAATCGAGGAGCAGCGTCGTGCGTTGCTCCTGGATCTGGAGAGCACCCCCGTGTTTCGCCTCGCCGGAAGGGATCTCGAGGTGACTGCCTTCCCGTTCCAGGTCGCACCGACGTCCGGTCCCGACCTCGGTTCACGATGCGGGGAACTCGCGAAGTCCCTCGCGGCAGGGAAGCCGGCCGGCGCATGGGACTTCTCCCGGGCCAGTCTCGGGATCCTCGCGGGCTTCCTGGTCAACCTGCAGCAGAGATCGGTCGAGGCCAGTCCAGCCGACCTGGAGTCCACGGTTGCCGCAGCCGGCGCCTACCTCGGGGAAGTCCTCCGCCGCTATTCAGCGGCCCCGCTCCGTTGGGTCGAACGCGATGACTGGGAGCGCTCCCAGCCGGCACTCGCCGCGAGAATCCGCGGTCCCCGGAGGCGTCAACCCGTCCTCGTGTCCGATGCGGCGCACCTGGTACAGCCGGTCGATCGGGTCTTCGAGCTTCTCGCTCCCGCGCCGTAACGGCCGAGGCTAATGTCCTCCGCCCGTCTCCGGCGGCCCCACGATCGCGACGATCTCCTTCAGCATCGCATCCCGCTTCGCCGCCGTCTTCGCTTCCAGGTTCAGCCGCAGCACCGGCTCCGTGTTGCTCTTCCGCACGTTGCACCACCAGTCCGCGTATTCGATCGTGATCCCGTCGAGCGTGTCCTGGCGGCCGTCTGCGAACTTCTTCGTGATCGTCGCGATCGCGCCGTCCTTGTCCTCGACATGGAAGTTGATCTCGCCGGTCGCGAAATACCGTTTGAGCGGCGCCGAGTGCGCCGACGCCGGCTTGTCGTCGCCCATCAGCACGTTCAGCATGTGCGCGAACGCGATCATCCCGCTGTCCGCGAACCAGTGGCCGCGGAAATAGTAGTGCCCCGATAGCTCGCCCCCGAACGGCGCCTTCAGCCGCCGCATCGTCGCCTTCATGAACGCGTGCCCGACACGGTCGCGCACCGCCTTGCCGCCCGCCGCCTCCACTTCCTCCTTCACGACCCACGACGACCTCAGGTCGTACACGATCGCCGCCCCCTTCTCCTTCGCCAGCATCCGCCTCGCCACCAGCGCCGTCACAAAGTCGCTCGCGATCCGGTCCCCCTTCTCGTCCACGAACATGCACCGGTCCCCGTCCCCGTCGAACGCCGCCCCGAAATCCGCCTTCGTCTCACGCACCTTCGCCACCAGGTCCCGGATGTTCTCGTCCTTCAGCGGGTTCGGCTCGTGGTTGGGGAAGCGCCCATCCGGGGGGAAGAACATCGGCACGATCTCGAGCGGCAGATGGCCGAAGGTTTTCTCGAAGAACTTGCCGACCATCCCGTTCGCCGTGTCCACGACGACCTTCATTTTCCTCGGAGGCACCGTCACGAACGACCGCACGTGCTTCACGTACCCCTCGATCACGTCGTTCTGCGCCACCAGCCCGCGGTCGCTCGACGGCTTCGGCGTCTCCGTCATCGCCAGCACCGCCCGCTCGATGTCCTTGATCCCCGCCACTTCCGACAGCGGGATCGCTTCCTCCCGGCACAGCTTGATCCCCGTGTACTTCGGCGGGTTGTGCGAAGCGGTCACCATCGCGCCGCCGCCGTATTTCCCGGTCCCGACCGCGAAGTAGATCATCGGCGTCGTGCACATCCCGATGTCCACGACGTTCGTGCCCGCGTCGGAGATTCCCTTGATGAGCGCGCGGCTCATGGAAGGCGATGACTCGCGGGCGTCGCGGCCGACGACGATCGTTTTCGTGCGCAGATATGCGGCCAGCGCGTGGCCGATGCGCTCGGCGGTTTCCTCGTGCATCTCCGTGGGGTAGATCCCGCGGATGTCGTAGGCCTTGTAGATGCCCATGGCTCGCTCCGTAATTGTCTCGGGGGCCGAGAGTAAATCAGAAGGCCTTCTCGCCGTCGAGCGGGCGAGAATCTCGAGACTCCGTGTCATACGAACGAAATCGGCCTCCGGATATCCGGAGGCCGCGTTTCGTGTCCTTCCCGCTTCCTGCTTCCCGCTCTACTTCTCCAGCTTCCACTTCGGCGACTGCCCGAAGAACGCATGCGGGTTGTCCCATACCACCTTCTGGATCTCCGCCTCGCTGAACCCCTCGGACCACATCAGGTCCACGGTCTTCACGACCGCCAGCGGATCGCTCGGGCCCCAGTCCGCCGCGCTGTTCATCAGCATCCGGCCCGTCCCGTGTTTCTTCAGCACGGCGACCATGCGCCCCGGCGTCATTTTGCTCACCGGGTAGATCGTGAAGCCGCACGTCACCTGCCCGCACGCGAGGGACATGTCGATCGTCTCCTCCGTGTTGTGGTCGATCAGGATTCGCTTCGTCGTCAGCCCCATCTTCTCGATCACCTTGATCGTCCGCTCCGTCCCCTGCGGCTTCTTCACGTGCGGCGTGTGGATCAGGATCAGCTGGTTGTGCTTCTCCGCCCAGTCCATCTGCCGCTTCATGATGTCTTCCTCGGCATCCGTGATCAGGTCGAACCCGACCTCGCCGATCCCGAGGCAGTTCGGCGCGTCCACGTACTTGTACATCCCGTCCACCGCCCTGCCCGCGATCGCGTTCCGCGCTTCCTTCGGATTCACCGCCAGGAACGAATAGTGCGTCACGCCGAATTTCTTCGCGCGCCCCGGCTCGAACGTCGTGATGTGGTTGAAGTAGTCCCAGAACGACTCCGCGTACTCGCGGTCGCTTCCCAGCCAGAACCCCGGCTCGATGACGCACTGCACGCCGTGCGCGGCCATCCGCTGGTAGTCGTCCGTCGTGCGCGAGAACATGTGAACGTGCGGGTCGATGATCTTCATGGGGTCCTTTCCCGTGGGCCTGACGATCGGTCGATTTTATGCCACCCCTGTCGCTTTTTCAGCATTTCCCGATGGAGCCGAAGCGGCGCGGGCGGCCAGGCCGTACTCAAGCAAAACGAGGGCCACGGCTAGGACGAGCAGCCATGGGGCCAATTCCCGCGGCGGCGCGGGGAGCGGCGGCGGGCCGGCGGCCGGGCCCTCGAGAAGCGCGAGCAGGTCGGGGCGCGCGCCAGCGGCGGCGTATTCGGCGGGCCAGGGGCGTGAAGCGGCGGCGCGGGTGGAGCCGGCAGCGAGTGTGAAGCGGCCGGTGGCGGGTTGGTGGAGGCGGGCGGAGAAGCGGGTGGCGCCGGAACGGACGAGGGTGACGGGGAGGGAAGTGCCGTCGGGGAGAGTGAGTTCGGCCGCCGCGGTGGGCGCGTCCCCTGGCAGCGCGGGTTGCCATGAGGCCACCACGTCGTCACCGTCCACGGTCAGCGTGAGACGGCCGCCCGGATCGGGCCGGGCGACGCGCGCCGTCATCGCGGCGATCTCCGCGCCCCATCGCGCCGGGTCGGATACCCACTCTGCATCGAGCGCGCTCGCAAACGCGACCGCCCGCCCGCGCCCGAAGGGCCGCATCGCGGCGAGCGGGCGGCCGCCGGCCGTCAGCAGCGATTCCGCGTCCTCCTTGGGCTTCACCACGTTGACCTGGACCACGGTCGGCAGCCCTTCACAGGCGAACGTCCCCTTGGCCGTCAACCCCTGCTCCGCCGCGAGGTCCTCCCGCAGGAGCCGGGCGAGATCCGTGAAGTTCTGCATGACGTACGGCTTTCTCCCGGCAATCTTCTCGAGCAGGACGACGTTGGCGTCGGCGCCCTCGGCGATCGCGGAAACCGTCGCGCCCGTCGCCCGGACCGCCTCGGCCATCTCCAGGAGCCGCTTCTCGTCCTCGGGACTCTGCCCGTCGCTCACGATCACGACGTGCCGCTTCCCGCCTCCCCCGAGCGCGTCGCGGGCCTTCTCGAGCGCCGGCGCGATCCGCGTCGCGCCGCCGGCATCGAGCCGCTCGATGGCGCGGAGGAGGGAAGCGCGATCCGTGGTCGGGGCGTGGATCCAGCGGGCGTTGTCGTTGAACGCGACGAAGGCGAACGTGGTGTTGTCGCGCGCGGCACCGACGAGGGAGCGAAGCGCGTCGCGCGCCTCGGCGAGCTTGAGGCGGCCGGGGAGGGCTTCTTCGTTCATGGAGCCGGAAGCGTCGAGGAGGACGACGAGGGTGAAGTTGTCCTCGGGGGCGGCCTTGAACGGGGAGGCGGCGTCGAGCGGCGTGTCGCCGTAGCCGCCGGAGCCGAATCCCGCGGGGCCGCCGAGCTGGACGAGGCCGCCGCCGTTCTTCACGTAGTCCGCGATGCGCGCGAGGGCCGGGTCGCCGAGTTCGTCGGCGGACAGCCCGTCGAGGACGACCGCCGCGTAGAGCGCCAGGTCGGCGGGCTTTCCCGCGCTCTCCGGCGAAAACCGTTTGTCTGCCCCGAGGGCGCGCTCCGCGGTTCGGCCGGCTTCGGGCGCAAGAACGAGCACGGGCAGTGCACCATCCAGGAGCACCGCGGCCTCGTTCACGTCGTTCGCGGGCGCCGCATCGCGGAACTCCAGCGCCTCCACGCGCGCCACGAGCCAGGTCAGCGCTTCGGTCGCCGGCGGCTGCGCGAAGACGACGCGCGCCGGGACGCCGGCCTCGAGGCCGATCTCGGTGGAAGCGCTTCCGAGGAGGACGCGGGCCTTGGTCGGGAACGAGGCGGAGACCGTGACGACGGCCTCGAATCGTTCGCCGGCGCGGACGCGCCCGGGGGCTTCCACGCGGTCCACGCGGGCGTCGGCGCGCCGGGCGGCCCCGCAGGGGACGGCGCGGACGGAGATGCCTTTGCGGCGGGCTCCGGCCGCGGCGACGGCCCCCGCGCTTCCGCCGGGAATCTCGCGGCCGTCCGAGATGACGACGATTTCCGCGCGGCGGCCGGCGGGAACGATCGCGGCCGCGAGGTCAATCCCCTCGGCCAATTTCGTGGCCTCGTTCGGTGGCAGGGATCTTGACTTCGAGAGTTCCAGCAGTCGCGCGACCGGGCCGGGCGAGAGCTCGACCACCGCGCGTTCCGCGACCCACACGACCGCCGCTTCGTCGGCCGGGCCCAGGTCCCGCGCGTCCGCTTTCGCCAGGGCCAGCGCTTCCCCCGGCCCGCCGACGCTGGCGGAGGCGTCGAGCACGTAGACGCGGCAGCGAAGGGCGGCGCCGGGGGAGCCGAAGCGCGGCCCGGCGGCGGCCAGGATGATGGCGAGGGCGGCGCAGGAGCGGATTGCGAGGCTGCGGCGCAGCCAGGCCACCGCCGCGAGGGCGGGGAGGGCGAGAAGCAGCGCGAGGGGGTGGTCGAATGCCATGGGGATAGGAACGGGCCCGCGGCGACTCCGGCCGCATCTGTTTATCGGCGTTTGCGGCGGGGGGCGTTGATCCGGGAATCGGCAGAAAACCTGAAACGCCCACGCTTTGCGAGCGTCCAAGTTGCAGGCGTTCCCTTCCACCTCGATCTGGTAAAGTACCCCCGATGCGCATCGGCTTCTTCCTGTTCCTGTGCCTCATCGCCACGGCTGGCGGCCTCGCCTGGGGTGTGTGGGAGTATCGCCAGCAGCACCCGCTCGAAGTGAAGCAGGTGGTCGAGGGGCTGAAGGAGCCGGCGACGACGGCGAAGAAGCCTGATCCGGGCGTGAAGCCGCCGGACCCGGTCATCAAGCCGACCGATCCGGTCGTGAAGCCGCCCGATCCGGTGATCAAGCCGCCCGATCCCGTTGACATCAAGTCGAGCGACAAGGCACTGCTGGCGATCGTGGACGAAGGCCAGAAGCTCTACTTCGCCGGGAGTTTCGGGCCGGCGCGCAAGAAGTTCCTGCAGGCGCTGTCGGGCAAGCTCACGGCGGAAGACCGCCGCCGTATCGAGACGCTCAGCGCGAACGCGGTGCTGTTCCAGAGCCTCGTGGACCAGGTCAACCCTTCGGACATTCTCCCCGTGGACAACCGCGCGACGGTCTACCTGGAGAACGGCGGCATTATCAACGGCGTGCTCGAGAAGGAAGGTTCGGATTTCGTGGAGTTGCGGAAGGACAACGGGATCCTCGCGCACTTTTCGTCGGTGCAGGTGAAGCGAGTCGAGAAGCAGTCGAAGGACGAGGTCCTCGCGGTGCTGGAGAAAGAGTACGCCGAGAAGATGGAGAACATCGGGGCGCGGCCGACGGGGCTTGACTACTACGAGTTGGCGGTGTTCTGCATCAAGAACCAGCTGGGTTCGAAGGTGCCGGCGCTTCTGGAAGCGGCGGTGAAGCTGGACCGGAACGTGCTGCAGGCGGCGACGGAAACGAAGGCGAAGATGCTGTACAACCTGTACCTGTACTTCGTGAAGAAGGGGAACCTGGACGCGGCGGACACGAAGAAGCGCGAATTGGTGTCGAAGTATCCGGAGTCGCGTTACGCGAAGCTGGTGGGCGGGATGGTGGCGAAGAAGGACCCGCCGAAGAACGTCGATCCGCCGAAGGATCCGCCCAAGAACGTGGATCCTCCCAAGGATCCGCCGAAGGATCCTCCCGTGGACCCGACGGATCCGCCGAAGGATCCGCCGGTCAATCCGGCCGACCCCGGGGCCGGGACGGGAACCGGGGACCTTTCGAGCCAGCCTGCGCCGAAGTTCTCGAACCCCGTCGTGCAGGGGAAGGTGGACAAGGGGAACAAGGCGTACGAGCAGGGGATGGTTCACCTCAAGAAGTCGTTCGACGACAAGACGGCCGACCGGGACGGCGAGAACATGAAGGCGCTGAACTGTTTCAAGCAGGCGTGCGCCGAGTACGAGGCGGCCTCCGAGCTCGACCCGAACAACCCGTGGCTTCAGGACCGTCTGCGGCAGGCGGGCGAGAATCGCGTGATGTGTTTCATCGCGGCGAAGAAAAGGTAAGGCAGTTGCGGGTTGCGAGTTGCGGGTTGCGAGTGTCCCGCTCACCTCGCCACCCGGCGCGACGTTCAGCCGGCGCCGTTCCTCGCAACTCGTAACCCGCAACTCGGCCTTTGCCAACGTGACGCCCGGTCCCGGGACGCGTACACTTCTCGGCCTATGAAAGACCTCACGCCGAAACAGATCGTCGCCGAGCTCGACCGCTACATCGTCGGGCAGGCCGCCGCCAAAAAGGCCGTCGCCGTGGCCGTGCGCGACCGCTGGCGCCGGCAGCAGCTTCCGGCCCACCTCCGCGACGAGGTCATTCCCAAGAACATCCTCATGATCGGGCCCACGGGTGTCGGCAAGACGGAAATCGCGCGGCGCCTGGCCGGGCTCGTCAAGGCGCCCTTCGTGAAGGTCGAGGCCTCGCGGTACTCGGAGGTCGGTTATCACGGGAAAGACGTGGAGTCGATGCTGCGCGACCTCACGGAAAATGCCGTGCGCCTCGTGCGCGCCGAGCTGCTCGAGGAAGTCCGCGAGCCGGCGATGAAGTACACCGAAGAGCGCCTGCTCGAGCTCATCGTTCCGTCGCCGGACCGGCGCATGGGTCTGGACGCGGCCGCAACCCTGGCGCAGCGGGAAGAACATGAGAAGGCACGCGAAACCGCACGAACGAAACTCCGCGCCGGGGAACTCGACACGACGAAAGTCGAGGTCGTCGTGGAGGACCGACCGCAGGCCATGATGCAGGCGTTCGGCGCCCAGGGATTCGAGGAGTACGGAATCGACATGCACTCCATGATGGGCAGCCTCATCCCGACCAAGCACGTCACCCGCCGGATGCCCGTGTCGGAAGCGCGGCGCGTCATCGGCGCCCAGGAATCCGAGAAACTCCTCGATCGCGAAAAGATCCTCCGCGATGCCATCTGGCGCGCTGAGAACCTCGGGATCATCTTCATCGACGAAATCGACAAAGTCGCCCTCCGCCAGGGCCCCGCCAGCGGCCAGGACGTCTCCCGCGAAGGCGTCCAGCGCGACCTCCTCCCGATCGTCGAGGGCGTCGTCGTCCAGACCCGCTACGGCCCCGTGAAGTCCGACTACGTCCTCTTCATCGCCGCCGGCGCCTTCCACATGTCCAAGCCCTCCGACCTCATCCCCGAACTCCAGGGACGATTCCCGATCCGCGTCGAGCTCCAGCCCCTCGTCCGCGACGATTTCCTCCGCATCCTCACCGAGCCGCAGAATTCGCTCACCCGCCAGTACACCGCCCTCCTCGCCACCGAGGGCGTGAAGATCATCTTCGAGGGAGACGCCCTTCACGAAATGGCGACCTTCGCGGCGCAGGCGAACGAGAAGATGGAGAACATCGGCGCGCGGCGGCTCCACACGGTCATCGAGAAAGTGCTCGAGGAAGTCGCTTACGGCGCGCCGGACGAGGTCACCGGCACCGTGAACATCGACCGGGACTACGTGAAGCGGCGGCTGAAAGGTGCGCTGGCGAACGAGGACGTGAGGCGGTTCGTGTAGGGCGATGACCCTTTCCCCGAGCTGGCGACGCCGGCGGCGCGGAAGGACGGCCACGAAGCCGTCGAAGGCGACGTCCGTGGTTCTCATGCCCGGCCGCAACCTGGGCGTCGCGGACCGTGTCGCGGCGCTGCTCGAGGCCCTCGGCCTTCACGTCGCGCGCTGGTCGGATACCGACGCGCCCGTCGAGGGGCCCGTGCACGCAGGGACCGCGGCGGACGAAGCGCTCGAACGGGCCCAGGCCGTCGTCGCTCTCCTCACCGGGGACGCGCCGGGTGCGATTCACAGGTCCCTCCTCGTTTCTCCCGCCGACGAGGAAGGCCAGGTGGCTGCCGGTCCCGCGCCGGAATTCCTGCTCGAACTGGGCGAGACGCTGGGGCGCATGAGCGGCCCGGAGGAAGACAGGCTGGTGCTGGTGCGGGTGGGGGAAGCGCGAGTCCCGCTGTCGCTGGAGCGAAGGGGGATCCTGGACCTGGACGGGACGGCGCGCTCGGTGCAGGAGCTGGTGCTGCGGCTGAGGGATGCGGGGTGCCGGATCGCGCCCGGGGCGGCGGCGGAGGCGGCGCGGGGTGTGAAAGTGGAAGCGCCCTCGTTTCCCCTTCCGATGCTGGTCGACGCCGGGGACCCTTCAGCCGAGTGGACACCGCGGGCAGCATCGTTTTTCAGGCTCGGCCTCGTCGCCGCTCCGCAGCCGGCGACGACCCGGCAGCCGGGGATCGGTGCAGCATCGAATCGTAGGTCGAGGTATCATCCATTTCATCCAGATCTTCATCGTCATCGGGATCATCCATCTGGAAGTTGATGGTAATCAGGGACTTGCCGGGAGCAATAATGCCGGGGGCCACTTCGGTGCCAGCATCCACAACGGTACCGTCATCAACGTTAATCGGTGCCCACATCATCGACCGGAACAATTCGCCGGGACGAACCACGACTTCCTGCGATCATATCGTTGTCTTCGACGATTTCGAGGATCCCACTAATCCGCGTCACAACATCCTTGACGACTTCGGTGCCGGCT
>CAVPNQ010000118.1:0-46097 GCA_963706735.1 uncultured Planctomycetia bacterium | reverse complement strand
CGGGCGAAATCGGTGGGCGGATATTAAGGAAAGTGATGTGAGTATCCCCGACTTACAAAACAACCGGATGGGTAGAGGCGCAGCGATCCAAAATGAGTACATTGTCTGAAACGGCGATGCTGCGCCCTGGCGTTGCGGAAAAGATAACCACGAACCACCCGAACCACACGAAAAACTCAAAAAACCGAACAAAACCTATCATTATTATTTCGTCTGGTTTGTGTTAATCTCTTTGCCGTGGTCCAGCAGGCACAGATGGCCGAATCAGCCGGGCGGAGAGATTGATCACCTGTACCCTTATGAGACAACCAGATTGGTAAGAGCGCAGCGATCTATCAGTAATACATAGATGCTGCGTTCTGGCGTTGCGGTTAAGATAACCACGAACCACACGAAATTTTCGAATGAAACGAACAAAACTAATGCCTGCTGTTGCTCAAATTATGTGCTTATTTCTCATCGAAAACGCGAAAAGTGAGTAAGTCAGGTTTTAAGAGTGATATCCAGGCATAGGTGGCCGATTTTTGCACCACGGGAATCAGCATCGTCTGGCCCCAGCTGGAGAGTAACGACACCCTGACGCCCGGCGCGGAAGACACTTCCATGCGCGCCGTGGCATTCGATCTCGGGCAGAACGGCGACCCTGAACTCCCCCTCGCGCCAGGGGCCGAAACCCGCGTCCCGATCCTGGGATTCGGTGCGTCCGATTCGGGGCTGGACAGCGAAGAGACGCTCGTGAGCGGCAGCTTCCACGTCTACAACAACTTCCTGTTCATGCGCGTCGCCTCGGATGACGAAGTCGGGGCGGAGGTCATCATGATCAACGACCCGCCGCTCAGCCTGTCCGGGCCGATGGTGTCGTACGGGAATCCCATGGTGGACGACGGCGACGACATCACTCTCCAGGTCGTGCGCTTCGACCTCGCGGCCGGGACCATGTCAGCGGCCAGTTCCCTGGCCAATACCCCGGACTCCACGGACGCCTGGGAGTGCAACAACGAGTGGATCGGCGCATTCCAGCGCCAGATCTACGGCGACGACGAAGGTCTCGCGCAGGTCGTTGTTTTCCACGCGATCCTTCTCGCGGATTCGGATGCGGTGACCGATTTCGGAAGCGTCGTCTCGGACGGGGCGCTCTTTGCGACGGGCATCGACCTGTTGACGGGCGCCCCGACGGGGTCGTGCATTCTGGACTCGGAGGACGCGACGATCTTCGACACGGTGGAGCCCGGTCGAGTGGACACGCGCCTGAGCCGGAACGGGGACTACATCTGGGTCGTGTGGGCCGAGGACGATTCCGCCGGGGCCTCGGACGACCTGTCGTTGCGCGTCGCCCAGTTCGCAACCACGCGGCTGGAGGCGGACGGCTCCATCCCCGCCACGATTCCTGCCGTGAGCAGCCGCTTCTCGCTGACCACCACCCTGACCACGGACATCGACGGGTTCGACGCGGAGTGGGTCCTGTTCCAGGCCGGGCTCGATTACGTCTGCGGCGCGCAGTCCGACCCGGACGTCATGAACCTCTTCTTCCAGCACAGCGACGCCACGGGCGACGTCGTCCGCCACGCCCGCCTGACCGCCGATTTCGGCGCGACCGTGACTCCCGGAGTCGCCGTGACCACGTTCGAGACTTTCGAGGACACGGAAATGGCGTTGTCCGGGTTCGACCAGCCGGGGGAAGGTCGGAGATTCGCGGCGACGGATGCGGGGGAGGGCGGGGAAGCGCTCTGCGCGTACCGGAAGGACATCGACGGGACGGCGGGGACGGACTACCGGGCGTTCGCCCGCAGGACGGGTTCCGGCTCGGCGGCGGTCGAGATCGACAGCGCTTCGACGGACAGGCAGGTCGTTCCCGCGAGCATCCGCCTGGTCGGGACACCGGCCGGCGACGAGATCGGGACGTACGATCCGGCAACGGGGGAGGACAGCGCTGCCCGGCCTCACGGCTGGACGAGAATCCACGTCCTCTTCTTCGAGAGCAACACGTCGGAAAACTCGGGCCAGGGGTACGCGCTGCGGACGAGGGTCTACCTCGCCGACGCTGACTCCTCCGTTCCCATGGGCGACCGCTTCTCCCCGTCCGCGGGCACCGGGTTCGCCGCGCCGGCAGAGATCAGCCTTCCGTTCGGGGATCCCGACGTCAATCTCGACGCGGAAGTCCGTGGTTTCGGGACGGCCGGAGACACGGTCGGGGTGTGGTTCACGGAGCAGGGCCACCTCTACTACCAGGAGTACGCCGACGACCGCCGGGACGAGGGTTCTTCCGGGTGGATCGAGGCCGAGGGTGTCGCCGATCCCGCGCTCGTGGACGACGACTCCGCCGTCGAGCTCGCGCAGCCGATCCCCAAGGTGGCCATCTTCAGCCCGACTTGCACTTGCGATACCCTTCACGGAGCCATCGCGTTCTGGGTGAAGGTCCTGGACCCGATCAGCGGGCACCCCCGCCTGCAGGTGCGCGTCCGCGATGGCGAATAGCACGGGTTCCCAGGCGCCGCCCCGGCCTCCTTCGGCCCGGCGGCGCCTGTTTTTCATCCGGGATTAACGCTTCGCAACCCCCCGGGGCCCTTCTATGATCGAGCTTATGAACAGCTCCAAACCCATGACGCTCACCCAGAAGATCCTCGCGGCCCACGCGATCGGCCTCACCAAGCCTTCCGTCGAGACCGGCGACATCCTCCAGGTCAAGGTCGACTGGACCATCGCCAGCGAACTCGCCTGGAACGGCATGGACCGCACGTACGAAATGCTCGGCCGGCCCCCCGTCTACGACAGGGACCGCTTCTTCCTCGCCGTCGATCACACCGTCGATCCCGTCACGCTCGCCACCGACAAGCGCGCCCAGAAGCTGACCCAGCTGTCGCGCGACTTCGCGAAAGAAGCGGGCATCACGCACTTCTATGACGCGAACGAAACGATCCTCCACACGAAGTTCTACCGCGAGCTCGTGCAGCCGGGCGAGATCGTCCTCGGCGCGGATTCGCACACGTCGTCGCACGGCGGGATGGGAGCGTTCGCGATCGGCCTCGGCGGCGCGGACATCACCGCCGCCATGGTGCTCGGGACGAGCTGGATCGAGGTCCCCGAGGCGATCGAGGTCGTCTATTCGGGCAAGCCCCAGTTCGGCATCGGCGGCAAGGACGTCATCCTCAAGACCCTGGGCGACCTCGGCCGCAACAGCGTCGCCATGGAACGCTCCGTCGAATACCGCGGCGAAGGCGTCCGCGAGCTCACCACCGACGCCCGCTTCACCATCGCCAACATGACCGCCGAATTCGGCGGCCTCAACGGGATCTTCGAGGCCGACGGGCAGGTCGCGGCGTGGCTCTCGAAGCGCAAATCGCACAACGACGGCGCGCGGTGGTTCCGGGCGGACGAAGGCGCGCCGTACGTCGCGAAGTACCCGATCGACCTGTCGAAGATCGTGCCGCTCGTCGCGAAGCCGTTCAGCCCGGACAATGTGTTCACCGCCGAGCAGAACGCGGGCATGCACCTCGACGGCGCGTTCATCGGGGCGTGCACCACGACGGAAGAAGAACTCGTCCTCGCGGCCCTCGTCCTGGAACAGGCGCTCAAGGACCAGAAGCCCGTCGCCTCGAACAAGCGCATCGTCGTCCCCGGCGACCTCGCCATCCAGCGCAACCTCGCCGCCTCCGGGCTCTGGAAGATCTACGAACAGGCCGGCTTCCGCGTCTCCGTCCCGGGCTGTTCCATGTGCCTCGGCATCGCCAGCGAAAAGGCCGGCAAGGGCGAGACCTGGCTCTCCTCCCAGAACCGCAACTTCCCCAACCGCATGGGCGAAGGCTCCCTCGCGTGGCTCGCCTCCGGCGCCACCGTCGCCGCCTCCGCCGTCCTCATGAAAGTCGCCGACCCGCGCGCCCTCCTTGCCCGCGTCGACCGCGATCGCTTCGAGAAACTCCTCGGCCGCGACCGCCGCGCCCCCCTCCCCAACGTCGTCACCACGCAGCCCGAACTCGACGTCGTCCCGCCCCAGCCCTCCACCGCCGAAAGCGGCGTCCTGGAAGCCTGGACCGTCCGCGGCCGCGCCCAGAAGTTCGGCGACAACATCGACACCGATGCCATCATCCCCGGCGAGTTCTGCCACCTCACCAAGCTCGAGGAACTCGGCGAGAAGTGCTTCCACTTCGTCAAACCCGGATTCGCCGAGCGCGTCCGCAAGGGCCAGAACATCGTCGTCGCCGGCTCGGGGTGGGGAAGCGGCTCTTCGCGCGAACAGGCCGTCTGGGCCCTCCAGGGCGCCGGCATCAAGCTCGTCATCGCGCGGAGCTACGCGTTCATCCACAAGCGCAACCTCGTCAACGAGGCGCTTCCGTTCCTGCTCGTGAAGGACGACGCGTTCTACGCCGCCGTGAACGACGACACGGAGCTGTCGGTGAACGTCAACACCGGCGAGATCGTGCTGCCGTCGAGCGGGAAGAAATTCCGGGCGGAGGCGCTGACGCCGATCGTGAAGTCGCTCATGCGCGAGCAGGGGCTGGTCCCGGCGATCAAGCGGCACGGCGCGCAGGTGTTCGAGCTGCTCGCGGCCGGCGTGTAGCGATGCGCGCGGCTCGCGGGCTCGTGGCGGCCGTGCTCCTCACGGCTCTTCCCGCCGCCGCGCTTCCCCCCGACTGGGACCGCGAAACCGTGTCGGCGGCGTGTCCCTACTGCGAAGCGACGCTGGCGTGGGGGAACGCGCAGTGCTACGCGTGCCAGGCGCAGGTGGACTGGAAGCTGCCCGGAGCGCCTGCGAACAGCCGGGAGGCGTGGCGCTTTCTCGCGACGGCGGTCGCGCGCAAGGACCGCGAGTTCATCGGCGCACTGGTCGAGGGGGACGCGGAGGAGAACGAGCGGGCGCTGGCGATCGCGCCGATCATGAGCTTCGCGCGGTCGTCGCCCGTGGAAGGCGGGGAGCGCGTGGTCGCCGTGGCCGTGGACCGCGGGACGGTGCTGATCATGACCTGGTCGAAGGGGAAGTTTCTGCAGGAGCGGGAAGCGCACCGGCCGTTGCGGAACCAGGGAGAGGCGGTCCGGCTGCTCAAGGAGGTTGTCGCGGCGGAGACGAAGGTGCGCGACGGCGACCTCGACGGGAACGGCGCCGCGGACTATTGGACGGGGGACTGGTCCGGCCTGGCGCGGCTCGCGAATGCCGAGGGAAAGCCTGTCGCCCTGATTCCGCTCGAGGCTGCCGCCGCCGACCTGCGGCCGCTTCCTCCATCCGCGGAGGGCTCCGCCCGCCCGGCGCTCGCGGCCGCCGCGCCCCCCGCGCCCTGGAACGGCTACCGGTTCGCGGCGCTCGTCCTCGACGAGGCCGGTGTTTCCCTGGCCGCCGACGGCCCCGACGCCGACGCGAACGCCTGGGAAAATCCGAAGAAATTCGCCTTCATCGCCCTTCCCGCCGAGTACGGCGTGACCGGCTGGCTCACGCTCGTCGTTTCGGAGGATGGGCAGGTCTGGGGAAGGGACCTCGGCGAGGCGACGGGAAGGGAGGTGGCGTCCGGGCCGCCCTCGGCGGAGGAATCGGCCGCGATCGCCGCCGCGCTGCGCGATCTCGGCGCGGATGCCGTCGAGGCTCGCGAAGCCGCCGATGCGAAGCTGCGCTCGCTAGGTCGAAAGGCGCGAGCCGCAATGAAGGAAGCCATGACCACCGCGTCGCCTGAGGCAAAGCGGCGCCTGCGGGACATCCTCGCCGATCTCGAGGAGTCCGCTCCGGATCCGCGCCGGTGGCCGGCCGAGACGAAGGACCTTCTCGATGCCGGGTGGCAGCGGCTGTAACGAAAGGCGCCAAAGTTCAGAGCGCGGAAAAAATCCTGCGGGTCGGGCGGAGTCGGCCCGCCAACCAAGAGCCGCTCCAAAACCCCCGCCGGGCCGACGCAGCCTGAACCGCAGGATTTCTTCCGCGCTCTCAGTGTTTGTCCGACCCGCTCGCCATCGTCTTCTCGTACCGGTCCGCCGCTTCGCCGATGTACTGCAGCGATGCGAGCAGGTGCGTGGGCGTGGACTCGGCGAGCATGAGCGTTTCCTGGATGACCAGGTCCTCGCCGTCGATGCAGAGCGACCCGTGCGTCAGCCCGGCGTTCATGCGAAGCGCCATCGTGGGGCGCTGGCTGGAGAGCGCCGTCGCGGGTCCGATCTTTGACTTGAGGCGGCCGTACTGAATTCCGCCCTCCTCGAAGGTCGAGACGATCACAGACTGTTTGCGCCCGCCCTTCAGTTCCAGCGTCACGACCCAGGTCCCGCCTGTCTCGCGGATGTTGATCCACTTGCCCTGTTCGACCGTCTTCTTCAGCAGCTCGCGCATGTCCATGGGGCGTTCTCCGGGGAGGTGAGGCGCGGAGTATAGCTTGAGGTGGGGGCGGCGGGAAAAGCGCAAACGTGCCGCCCTTCGACTCGTTTCGTCCGCCCCGGGCTATGCCTTGTCCTGCGCGCCAGCCTCCCCGAACAGCGACCGCTGCAGCGCCTTCGCAGCGGAGGCCTGCCGCGCGAACTTCGGACGGTCCGCGACCTCCAGCTCCTGGTCCTCGAGGCGCTTCAGGATCTGCCCCGCGCGCTCGATGACGGGCTTGGGCAGGCCGGCGAGCTGCGCGACGTGCACGCCGTAGGACTTGTCGGTCGCGCCCTGGCCGATGCGGTGCGTGAAGACGATGCGCCCCTGGTGCTCGCGGACCTGGATGTGGAGGTTGCGGAGGCCGGGAAGCGCGCGGGCGAGCTCGGTGAGTTCGTGGTAGTGGGTGGCGAAGAGCGTGCGGGCGCCGACGCGGTCGTGGAGGTACTCGGTGACGGCCCAGGCGATCGAGAGCCCGTCGAACGTGGAAGTGCCGCGGCCGATTTCGTCGAGGATGACGAGCGACCGGCCCGTCGCGTTGTGCAGGATCGCGGCGGTCTCGTTCATCTCGACCATGAACGTCGAGTTCCCGCGCGTAAGCTCGTCGCCGGCCCCGACCCGCGTGAAGATGCGGTCCACGACTCCGACCCGCGCCGAGGCCGCCGGCACGAAACTCCCCGCCTGCGCCATCAGCACGATCAGCGCCACCTGCCGGATGTACGTCGATTTCCCCGCCATGTTCGGCCCCGTGATCAGCCCGATCCGCGCGCCGTCGGTGTCGAGCGAAGCGTCGTTGGGGACGAAGCGGTCCTGCGTGAAGCGCTCCAGCACGGGATGGCGCCCTTCGCGGATTTCCAGCGCGCCGGATTCGTCCACGACCGGGCGCGCGTAGCGGTGCTCGACCGCGACCTGCGCCATCGAGGCGACGACGTCGAGCTCCGCGATCGCCGCCGCCGTCTTGAGGAGCGTCGCCACTCCCTTGGCCGCCCGCTCGCGCAGCTCGAGCAGCACTTCGTATTCGCGCTTCTTCCCGGCCGCGTCTGCGTTCAGGACCTCGGTCTCGCGCTCCTTCAGCGCCGGCGTGATGTACCGCTCCGCGTTCTTCGTCGTCTGCTTGCGGATGTACTCCGGCGGCACCTCGCCCTTCCCGGCCTGCGCATGCGTGATCTCGATGTAGTACCCGAACACCTGGTTGAACCCGACCTTCACCGGGATGCCGGAGCGCTTCTGCTCGTCCGCCTGGAAGCGCGCGATCCACGATTGGCCGTCGCGCTGAAGCGAGCGGAGGCGGTCGAGCTCCTCGTCGAACCCCTCGCGGATGAGGCCCCCTTCCTTCAGGGTCATCGGCGGGTCTTCGGCCAGCGCGCGGGTCAGCGTCGAGGCGAGGTCTTCCTGCGGGTCGAGGGAAGCGGCGACGTCGGAGACGAGCGGGGCCTTGGCGGTGGTGAGGGCGTCCTTGAGTTCGGGGACCTGAAGGAGCGTGACGGCGACGCCGGTCAGGTCGCGGGCGTTGGCGCGGCCGGAGCCGAGGCGGGCGGCGAGACGTTCGAGGTCGCCCATGCGGCGCATGGCGGCCTGGAGTTCCTGGCGGAACAGGTGCTGCTCGGCGAGTTCCTGGACGGCGTCGTGGCGGCGGCGGATGGCCGGGACGTCGCGGAGCGGGCAGAGGAGCCAGTCGCGCAGGAGTCGCGCGCCCATGGCGGTTGAGGTCCGGTCGAGCACGCCGAGAAGCGTCTCTCCCTCGTCTCCGCCGCGCATCGTCCGCGTCAGCTCGAGCCCGAGCTGCGTCGCGCGGTCGAGGAACACGCGCCCGTCCCGCGAGAAGGGCAGCAGTCGCGCCAGGTGCCGCAACTCCGTCCGCTGCGTCCGCTTCAGGTATTCGACCACCGCCGCCGCCGCGGGAAGCGGAATTCCCTCCAGCCCGAACCCGCCGGTCCCCGCGGTGCCGAAGTGCTTCCCGAGGATCTCGTCGCTCCGTGCCGGCTCGAAGTCCCACTCCGGCGCCGCCGTCACGCACACCTTAAGCGCGTCCTTCACCGGCGCGAGCCACTCCGCTTCGCGCAGGTTCTCCGGCACCAGCAGCTCCGTCGGTGCCAGCCTCGTCAGCTCGTCCAGCAGCTCCCGCTCCGGCAACCCCTCCACGTAGAACTGCCCCGTCGAGAGGTCCGCCCACGCGAGCGAGAAAACCCCGCCCTTCGTCGGGCACGCAGCCGCGAGGAAGTTCGCGGACTTGGCGTGAAGGAGGTTCTGCTCGGTCAACGTTCCCGGCGTCATGACGCGGACGACGCCGCGCTCGACCAGCCCTTCCGCCTCCTCCGCGTCCTGCGTCTGCTCGCACACCGCGACGCGGAACCCGGCCCTCAGCAGTTTCGCGACGTAGTTCTCGTAGGAGACGACGGGCACGCCGGCCATCGGCACCGCCGCGTCGCCCTTGAAGCGCGACGTCAGCGTGATCCCCAGCGTCCGCGCGGCTGTTTTCGCGTCCTCGTAGAACATCTCGTAGAAGTCGCCGAGGCGGAAGAACAGCAGGTCGTCCGGGTGCTGTCGCTTGATCGCGAGGTACTGCTCCATGAGCGGCGTCGCCATGCGGCGGAGTCTGAGGGACCGGGGGCGCGCGTGTCAATCCACTCAGAGCCCGAGAAAAAACCCGCGCGTCAGGCTGCGTCGGCCCAGTGACGGTAGTTTGAGAGATTTTTCTGTTGCGGGCCGACTCCGCCCGGCAGACCCGAAGTAGCCTTTGCCACCTTTCCGTTCGCGCCGACACCGCATATTCTCTGTCCCAAACCTGCATCCGGGAGAATAGCCTATGCGCGGCATCGCTTGTTTCATCGCAACCCTTCTTCTCGCCACCGCCGCACGCGCCCAGGCTCCCGAGGCCCTCGACGAGAAGGCCTGCCTCGAGTTGGCCAAGAAGATCGAGGCCGCCGTCAACACCGGCGACCCCAAGGCCTACGATGCCGTGCTCAGCGTCAGGGTCCTCCTTGAAGACGTCCTCAAGGGCGTGGAGGCCGAGGACAAACTCAAGAAGGACTTCATCGATGGCGCTTCCGAGGGCTCCCTCGGCGAACAGCTCTCCGAACAGATCAAGGTCGGCGCAAAGTTCCGCTTCCTCCGGCTCCACACCGTCGATGGCCGCACCCGCGCGCTCTTCCGCCTCATCAACGCCGCCGGCGGCGTGAACTACCACGACTACCACCTCGCGAAGGACGGCGACGGCGTGAAGGCGGAGGACCTGTTCGTGTACCTCATGGGCGAATCGATCTCGCGGACGTTCCGGCGCGAATTCCTCAAGCTCGTCGCCGTCACGACCAAGGGCAAAGCCAACCTCCAGGGCTGGGAGAAGGACTACGTGGACGCCCAGCCGAAAATCGCGGAGATGCAGGCGGCCAACCAGGCCGGCAAGCCGAAGAAGGCGCTGAAGGCTTACCTCGACCTGCCCCAGTCCGTCCGCGACGACAAGCTCATCATGGTCCAGCGCGTCGCCATCGCCCTTCAGGTCGGGGACGCCGAATACAAGGAAGCCCTCGACGCCTGGGAGAAGCTCTTCCCCGGCGACCCCAGCATGGACCTGATGAAGATCGATGCGTTTGCGATGAAGGGAGACTTCGCGGAGTCGGCAGCGTCCGCGGAGCGGCTTGCGAAGGCGATCGGCGGCGACCCGTTCCTCGACGCCATGCGCGGCGGGCTGTTCCTCCAGGCGGAGAAACTCGACGAGGCGGCCGCGTGCGCGGAGAAATCGGCAAAGGAGGAGAAGGGGCTTTCGCTGGCGCATTTCGTGCTGCTGCAGGTGTCGCTGAAGAAGAAGGACCACGCGGTGACGGCGCGCGAGCTGACGGTGCTCGAGAAGGAGTGCGACGTGCCGATCGGGGAGATCGAGGAGGAGGCGGACTTCGCGGACTTCGTGGAGTCGGACGAATACGCGACATGGAAGGAAGGGCGGAAGTAGCCGCCCGGCCATGGGCGACCCGCGGCGCGAGGAGTGCCACGCCTTTGTGTTCGCGCACGCGGCTGTGGTCAGTGCCTTTCTTGCGATCGTGACGATCTTCTCGGGCGATGGAGGACGGCCGCTGCCGTGGCGTGTGGAGGGGCTTCAGCTCGGCGAGCGGATCTACGGCGGCGTCCACCTGGCGCTCTGCGCGCTCTTCTACGCAGCAGCTCTCCTCCCTCGCTGGCAGCGCGTCGCGGCCCTGACCGGCTTCGTCGCGGCGGCCGCGGAAGCTGCGCTGTGGGCGCTTCTCGTCGGACGCGGCGCGTCCCCGCTGCTGCTCATCATTCCCGTGTTCACGTCCTTCGCGCGCTTTCTCCCGTTCGGGCTGCGATTGCTCGACGGCCTTGAGATCGGGGCGGCGGTGCGCCGCAGCGCGCCGTGGGCGGCGGCGGTCGTCCACACAGCCGCGGCGTTCGCGATGGCGTTCGTGATCGCGCCCGGGTTCGAGAAGGACGTGTTCGGCCGCGAGCGCTTCCTGTCGTACGCGGGGGTCGACCCCCGCTGGGCCGCAAGCTGGGGTCTCTGGATGTTGGGCGCCCTCACGCTCGTCTCCTTTTACGGCTGGTGGAGTTCATTCCTCCCCTCGTCCCGCGCCGGCCGCGCCGCGTTCGCGCTCGGCGTCGCGGGTGCGACGTGCGACCTCGGCTGCGAAGCCATCCTCGCGTTCGGCACCTCCGAGATTCACCGCAGCACACCGCACGACCTCGGCCTCGTCACCACGATCTTCGCCAACGGTCTCTACTGCCTCGCCGGCGTCATCCTCACCCTCGCCACGCCCGCCCTCCCGCGCTGGCTCCGCGCCTGGACATGGGCGATCTGGCTCACCGGCTTCGCCATGACCGCCGCCGGCCTCGCAGACTCGCTCACCGCCATCAAGATCACCACCGCCGTCCTCACCGTTCTCCTCTGCCCCTGGTTCCTCGCCATGGGACGCTTCCTCACCTGGAACGCACCCCCCGCATGACTCCGCGCATCCGCCCCGCGACCGAAAACGACGCGCCCGCCATCGCCCGCGTCCACGTGGACACGTGGCGCACCGCCTACCGGGGCATCGTCGATGCCTCCTACCTGAAGTCGCTGTCGTATGACGACTTCGAGAAGCGCCGCCGGCTCCGGCTCGCGACGCCCGGGACGCTGACGTTCGTGGCGGAAGTGCGGGGGAAAGTCGTGGGCTTCGCGACGGCGGGCCCGAACCGCGACCTCGACACCCAGTACGACACCGAACTCTACGCGATCTACATCCGCAAAGCCTTTGCTGGACACGGCTTAGGAAGTGCCCTCGTCGCCGCGATCGCCCGCGGGCTCGCCGATGCCGGCTGCCGCGCCATGGTCCTGTGGGTCCTCCGCGACAACACCCCTTCCCGCCGCTTCTACGAGTCCCTCGGCGGCATCCCCGCAGGCGAAAAATCGTCCCGCTTCGGCTCCCAGGACCTCCCGCACGCCGGCTACGGGTGGCCCGACGTTCGGGCTCTTTCCACCCGCCTGCGGCGACAGGGAGTTGCGCTTCCCGCCCGTCCCGCGCAAAATGCGCCCGCCCCGGGAACCAGAACCCCAAAAGGAGACCGCATGGTCACCGCCAACGTCCTTGAAGCTGTCAACGAGCAGATCAACAACGAACTCGTCTCTTCCTACACCTACCTCGCCATGTCTGCGCAGTGCACCATGCAGCATTTTCATGGTTTCGCGAAGTGGCTGCGGATCCAGAGCCAGGAGGAGTACGGCCATGCGATGAAGCTGCTCGACTTCCTCCTGAATCGCGGTGGCGGCGCGAAGCTGAACGCGATCCCGGAGCCGAAGGTGAAGTTCAAGACGATGCAGGAAGTCTTCGAGGCGGCGCTGAAGCAGGAGCTGGAAGTCTCAAAGCGGATCGACTCGCTCTATGAGCTGGCGCAGAAGGAGAAGGCATTTGCGCTGATGGTCGAGCTGCAGTGGTTCCTGACGGAGCAGGTCGAAGAGGAGAAGTCGGCGCGCGACATTGTGGCGAAGTTCAACCTCATCAAGAACGATCCGGTTGCGCTTCTGGAGATGGATCGGGATCTCGGGTCGAGAGGGGCTGACAAAGGCTAATGGCGAGCGGCGAGTTGCCAGCGGCCAGGAACGGCCAATACCACACGCATGAAGATCCCGGCCACGAGTGAACCTCGTGGCCGTTTCTGTCTTTGCCTTTCCTGGCCACTGGCCACTGGCAACTCGCCGCTGGCCGCTACCTCTCCTTCACCAACTTCCCAAACTCCTCCATGTCCCCGTACTTGTTCTCCCACGTCGTGTACATCGCCCCTTCGACCCCGCCGGCGGCCTTGCCCGCCTCCAGCCACTTCAGGATCTGCTTCGGGTCTGAGTCGTAGTAACCCGCGATGAGCGTCTTGTGGCCGCGGTCCGCGAAGAACTTGAGGCTCTCGACGCGCTTGTCGAAGTGCCAGCAAGCGACGACGACGTCCTTGTCGAGACCTTCCCAGGAGCCCTTGAGGTCGCCCTTCACGAGGTAGTAGTTGGCGCGGGCATTGTGGCCCGGGTCGAACATGTCGCTCCAGACGAAGATGCGGGCGCCGGGAGCGACGTCGCGGACGATCGCCGTGCAGGCCATCACGTTGTCCGCGAGGATGGCGCCGGCGTCGAGGCCGCGGGAAGCGCAGGAGTGGTCCCAGCCCAGGACGCGAATCTCGTCGTGGGACATGAAGTAGGCCTTCGCGCCGAACGCGGCGTGGACGCGGGTCATCTGGTCGCGGAGGAGGTCGAGGGTTTTGGGCTCGGAAGGGCAGACCATGACCTGGCCGTCGTGGACAGTGAGGGCGTGGTAATACGAGACGCGGAGGCGGGTGCCGTCCTTGAGGCTTGTTTTGAGGACGGGAGGCTCGTGCCAGACCTCGTAGCCGCCGCGCCAGGGGACGGTGCCCATTTTCGGGTCGGCGAGCGGCTCGAAGTCCTTGCCCTCGACGAGCGGCAGGCCGCCGTCGGCGGCGACGATGAGGGGAGCGCCCTCGCGGCGGACTAGGTTCACCGGACCCGCTTCCTCGATCGTCGCGTCGTCCCACCAGAGCGAGCCGGTGTCGCCGTCCCAGACGCCGAGGTAGATGCCGACCTCGGTTTCCTCGAGCGAATTGAAGACGACATGGTGCGTCGTCCAGTCCTGTGTCGGCTTTGCGCCGAGGTTCGCGTGGTTGAGCGACCGCTCCCCGGCCAGCACCGCGACGCGCGGCTCGCCGCGGAAGTTCTCGGTCTTCACGCGCACCGCGATGTGGTACTGCCGCCACGGCGTCACCTTCACCTTCTGCACGATCCGCGCGTTCTTGCCCTTCGGGTCCGTCACCCGCGCCGCGCCGTCCTCGGCCACGACCGTCTCGTCCTTCCAGCCCCACTGCGACAGGTCGGCCATGTCGCCGCCCTTCAGTTCCACCGCGGGGTCCGCCTCGACCCGCGCCTCTCCGTTCTTCACAACGAACAGCGCGTTCCGCACCGGCAGCCCTTCCGCCAGGTCCGGATCGCGCGACAACAGCCCTTCCGAATACCCGATCGGGAACACCGCCGGCACGATCTCCAGCTTCAGCCCCGCCGCGATCTTCTTCAGCCGGTCCACGTTCGCGAAGTACCGCTGGTCCATGTCCTCCAGCCGCGAGAACTTCGAGTCCGCCAGCAGCACGCCGTTGTAGCCCGCCGCCGCCGCGCGCCGGAACAGCGCCTCGACGTCGTCCACGTTCTTGTCCACCCAGAGATTGCGCGAGACGTAGATCCAGCGGTCGCGCAAGGGTTCTTCGGCGGCGGCCACTCCGGCGAGGAGAAACAGCAGGGCGATTCGCGTTAGCATGCGAAGAGGTTGCGCCGCCCGCGGCGCGCGTTCAAGGGGAAAGGGATGCGGACGATTCTGGCGGTCCTGCTGGCGTTGCCGGTGCTGGCAGGGGACAACCTTCTCACGAACGGCGACCTCGCGGAGTGGAAGGACGGGGTGCCGGCGGGGTGGGAGGTGCAGAAGGGCGCGGGGTCGGACTTCGGTGAGCTGTCGGTGCTGGAGAAGGGCGGCGACGGGGGGATGCGGCTGGCTGGCGGGAAGGCGACCGGCCAGTGGAGGGTGGTGAAGCAGCAGGTGAAGACGGACAAGGAGCGCCGCTATGTCCTCAGGTTCGAGTCGCGGGGCCGCGGATTGGCGCTGGAGCCCGGGCAATTCGACAACGCCAATGTCCAGGTCTTCGTCAACTTCCAGCGGATGCCGCGCGTTACCGGGAGCGGCACGACGTTTCATCCCCTCGACTGGGAGCCGGAGTACGACTGGACGCCGACGGAGATTCTCCTCGAACCGAAGCTCAGCCTCGTCGTCGTCTCGTTCTTCCTCTCCAAGACCGGGTCTCTCGAGATCCGAAACGTAGAGCTCGCCGAGGCATCGGCCGGCGACAGCGCGGACCTCCTAGTTTCGCAGGTCGGCCGCACCTACAGCTACTTCGACGCGAAGAAGCTCGACTGGGGGGACATCGCGTCGCGGCACCGTGAAGCGCTCCGCAAGGCCGCCGACCCGGCGGCCTTCGCCGACGAGGCCTGCGCGATGCTCGCCGAGCTGAAGGACATCCACGTGACCGTTTCCGTGGCACACGGCCCGGCTCTTCCCACCTTTTCCCGGACCTGGGAGCGCAACTTCTCCTTCGACGCGATCGTTCCCGACCTCGAGGACGCCGTCCAGTTCCGGAAGTCGGGGTGCATCGGGAAGACTTCCGAGGGGTTCGTGTACCTCGCGCTCCTCGACCTGACGTTCGACGACGGGGTCCTGGAGTCCGTGGTCGCGGAGATCCGGAAGCGTGCCGACGCGCCGGGTTTCATTCTCGACCTTCGTGCGAACTCGGGCGGCGACGAGAGGCGGGCCCTGGCGATTGCGGGGCTGTTCGCCGACAAGGAGCGCGTCTACGCCCTCGCCCGCGTCCGCAACGGCCCCGGTCCGCGGCACCTGGGGCCGCCGCGCGAGCGCCTCCTTCGTCCCGGTGGCGGGACGCCGATCACAAAGCCCGTGATCGTCCTGACCGGCCCGGGGTGCATTTCCAGCGGCGAAGGGTTTGTGAAAATGATGAAAGCGTTGCCGCATGTGACGCTCGTCGGGGGCACGACCGCGGGGGCCAGCGCGAACCCGGTGCGGATCGATCTCCCGAACGGGGTCGCCGTCCACGTGTCGTCCTGGGTGGACCTGCTCCCCGACGGAACCGCGACGGAAGGTGAGGGCATCGCGCCGGACGTTGCAGTGGAGTTCGGCAAGAAAGGGGACGCGCCGTTCGAGAAGGCGGTCCAGCTGCTGAAGGAGAAGACGAAAAAGTAGCCGCTACTTCGGCGATCCTTCCTTCTCCCTCGCCGCGCCCAGCGCGTCGAGCCGCGCCTTGCGGACTTCTTTCGCGACATGCAGGTCGTCGCCGATCTCGAGCCACTCGTCGGCCTTCGGGTCGTACGCAGGCCACACGACCAGGTCGGGGACGTTCGGGTCGCCCGTCTTCACGAACTGCGCCCAGGCGTCGCAGAGCTTGCGGGCGAGCTGGTGGTCCACCTCGTCGAGGCCGACCGTCCCCGCCATGTTGCCGAAGACGTACGCCGTCTCCGCGCCGTGGTACGCGCCGATCTTCCGCTTCTCCGCCCCCGGCGAAACGCGCGAAAAGAGGTAGAGGTACGCCTTGCGGCCGTGCGCGGCCTGGGCGCGGGCCGCGAAACGCGCGGGCTCGACGGCGAGCGAGTCCGAGTAGAGCTCCCACACCGTCCGCGGGACGTCGTCGCGCAGCCGCGGAGCATAGGCCGCGGCGAGGCCCGCCGGGTCGCCGGGAAAGGCCGTCTTGAGCCAGTCCTTGTACTGCCAGACATCGACGATCCCCGCGGGAAGCGGAAAAATGGAGCCGTCGTCCGCGTTTCCTCCGCAGATCAACGCCACGTCCGCCTGCTTCCCTTCGTTCCACAGCTTCCACGGGTCGTCCGGGATCAGCGCACCGTCGATCAGCGGTCCCCACTGCTCGCCTTCCGCGAACGCCCCTTCCGCCGTCTTCGCCGCGGCGAGAAGCTCCTCGATCGAGCGCGACCGCAGAGTTTCCAGCGCGTTCGCCGGGTCGGCGGCGACATTGAGCGCGGCCAGCAGGGCATCTCCCTGCGATTCGCCGGACGCGGCCGTCCCGCGCAGCCGCCGCCGGATCCAGCGCGGGCCGCCGCCCTGCAGGATCGCCTGCCGGAAGAGCCCCTTCGCCTTCGGCGAAACCATGAGCGCCGCCACGCAGGCCGCTCCGCCCGACTGCCCGGCAAGCGTCACCCGGTCCGGGTCGCCGCCGAACTTCCCGATGTTGCGCTTCACCCACTCCAGCGCCGCCACCTGGTCCTGCAGCCCGTAGTTTCCGGAAAGCCCGTCCGGCGATTCCTTCGAGAGCGCCGGGTGCGCGAGCCAGCCGAACACGCCGAGCCTGTAGTTGAACGTCACCACGACCACGCCGCGGCGCGACAGCAGCTCCGCCTCGTAAACAGGTTCGCCGGCCGAGCCACGCGCGAAACCGCCGCACGTCCCGTGAATCCACACGATCACCGGCACCCGGTCCGTCACGCGCTTCGCCGGGCTCCAAACGTTCAGGCGCAGGCAGTCCTCGGACTGGGTGTTGATCTTGAGGGGAAGCGGCAGCGCGGAGGGCGGCTGGGGGCAGGCGGGGCCGAGGTCGGAGCAGAGAAGAAGCCCCTTCCAGGGCGGGACGGGTTGCGGCGGTTTCCAGCGAAGAGGGCCGACCGGTGGAGCGGCGTAGGGGATGCCGCGCCAGGTGCGCGTCCCGCCCATCGGCGAGTCCTCGCCGCCGCCGATCTGGCCGCCGTCCACTTCGATGGGCTCGGTGATTTTCGCGCCCGCGTCGGCCTGCGCGAACGCCGCGGCCGGGAGGAGGACGAGGGCCAGGAGGGAGAGGCGCATCGGTGACATGGTACGGATAGTTGCGAGTTGCGGGTTACGAGTTGCGAGGGGGGCAAGGGAAAGGGATTGTTACTTCAGGTCGATCCTGGCGGTGAACCACATCTCCGGGTCCTTGCGCTTGCCGATGGAGTCCAGCATCACCGCCAGGGACGGTTTGACGAGCGCGTTGAACAGCTCCTTGCCGCTCCCGTCCACGACCACGACCGGCTGGTCGAACTTCACCATCTTGTCGTTCAGGTAGATCGATACGGACGTGCTGCCCCTCACCGTGAATCTGTTCCCGTCGCGCTCCACGTCGAACAGCCCGCCCCCGGAACCGTGAATCCAGTAGAAGTCCGTCTTGTAGCTCCGCGACGGCTCCCACATCACGCGCTTGGGAAGCGGGTCGCGCTTCTTCGCGAACATGAACTTCCAGATCTCCGAGCAGCCTTCCTTCGGCAGCCCGTGGCCGATGTCGTCGTACTTCTTGAACACGAAGTCGAACGCGCCGTGTTCCTTCTTGAGTCCCTCGAGGATCTCCGCGGCCCGGATCGAACTGTCCGGGCGCACCTGCTTGTCGTCGGTCGAGTTGTAGAACCAGAACGGCATGTTCTTGAGGTTCGGGAGAATTCCCGCCGCGATGATGAGCTTCCCGTCGCCGTCCTTGCCGCCGACGAAAATTCCGCCCGCCATCGCCGCGCCCGCCGCGAACAGGTCCGCATGCCGCGGGCCGATCGACCACGTCCCGTAGCCGCCCATCGAGTGGCCGGCGATGTACACGCGGTTCGTGTCCACGGCGTACGTCCGCTTGAGGTCGTCGAGGATCGCCAGAACGTACTGCTCCTCGCGCTCCGAGTTCCACGCCGAGTCCGTCTTCTCCATCACCGTCGGCCACACGTGCGTCATGCCGGGAGCCGGCGCGCCCAGCAACGACCGGATCTGTCCGCTGTCGCCGACCCCCGCGCCGCCGCCGTGCAGGATGATGCACACCCCCGTCGGCTGGCCCTTCTTCGCGCCCGAGGCCACCTGGATCTCGAACTCCCCCGAGCGCTCCGGGTCCGTGCACTTGATCTTCGGCTTGTCGACCAGCCGCGGCCCCGCCTTCGTCCACTGGAACGCCTTCGCCGACAGCTTGCCGATGTCCGACTTCGAAGGATGGTCGATCGCCGTCATCCGCGCGATCGCCGCTGCACGGTCCGCGTCCGTCTTGCCCTCGAAGTACGCCTTGATCGCCGCATCCGCTTCCTTGGTCTCCGCAGCGGTCAGCGCTTCAACCGGCTTGGCGGCCTGCGCCAGCGCGACCGCGGGAAGGAGCAGGGAAGCGACGAAGAGTGAGAAGCGCTTCACGTGGAAACTCCGCAAGGCGAGGGGGAGGGCATCTTACAGCAACGGGCCGTCAAAAAGAAAAGGGCCGGAGCGGGTGCGCTCCGGCCCTTGGGGAAGCGGGTCTGGATCAGTCGAGTTGCAGCATGGGGCGGATGTTCTGCCATTCCTTCTCGCCGCGGCGGCGGAGCATGTAGGTCTTCTCGCCGATTTCCCCGCGCTCCATGACGTCCCATCCGAGGCTGCGGAGGGCGACGAGGGCGGAGTCCTGCTCGGCCGGTGTTCCGCGACGAAGCGTCTCCAGCAGGACCTCGTCGGCTCCCGGGGGAAGCGAGCGACATTGGTCTTCCCATTTGCGCCGGAACTGCGAACCGTTCGGCGGAATGGGCTGGAGAAGGAACGTCTGGATCTTGGCGACGATGCTGTCCGGAACTGGATGAAGGTTTCTCATGGAGTCTCTCCTGCCCTGTATAACGGCAAAAGGGCGGGTGAACATTCCCCCAACATCGCGAATTAAGGAGCTTAAGGGAAGAAAAAAAGCCCTGCCGGGGGTTCCGACCGGGCTGGAAAGTGCTTCAGGATAATGAGTTACTTCATTCCGGTAAGAATCTTCAGCTTCCCCTTAGGGACCTGCATGATCAAGGCGTAGCTGGCGGTTGTCCACCCGGGGCCCAGTTCCCGGTCGGTATTGTTGTGCATCGCCACCGATTCTTCCGTCGGCCGGGCGCTGAACGTCCCGTCCGGACGCCGCGCGGCGAGGATTTCCAGGCGGAACAGCGCGATGAAATCCTTCCAGTGTGCCGCCCCGAGGTGCATGCAGGCGAAGGCCGCGCTGGTGTAGTGCATGATCGGCGAAACGTGCCCGCCGGGCAGGTCTTCCATCGTGCGTTTGAAGTACGAACCCATCTTGGCGTAGAAGGGGTGGGCCTGCATCCCGAGCATCCCGAACGCCCAGGCGCCCAGCGCCGTGCGCCCCGGGTCGCCCATGCCCTGCTGGCCGGGATTCGCGCTGTACCCGATCCCGCCGTCGCCTCCGGACGTCGAGATCATGTACGCCACACCCTTGTCGATGACCTCCTGCGACGGCTTGAACCCGGCCTTGCGGAGAGCCCCCAGCGCGGCAAGCTCGAAATTCCCCACAATCTGCAACTCCACGTAGTTCAAGGCGTTCGGGCCGCCGGGGCCGTGCGCCCAGCCTCCGGACGTCTCCTGGTTCCGCTCGATTTCCTGCATCAGCTCCGTCAGCCGCTGCTCCAGTTCCGGGGTCGGGTCCAACCGGTAGATCTCGCTCAGGAACAGGCACCCGTACGCCAGCGACCAGTTCGTCTGGTTCCAGTTCGCGCCGCCCTTCGGCCGCTCCTGCCCCCACGGGTTCACTTCTTCCTTGCCGCAGCGCTCCGCCACCCACTTCGCCGCCCGCGCCACGTTGTCCGCATACGTCCCTTCCTTCGTCGTGCTCCCGTTCGCCAGGAACGCCATCCCCGCCAGGCTCGTCACCGCCACGCGCCCGTTCTGCCCGCCGATCCCGATCGGAAATGCTCCGTCCGCTTCCTGCAGCCCCGTCAGGATCTTCAGCGACTCGTCCACCAGCTTCTCGCACCGCCCGCACCCGGTCGGGCAATTTGCGCCGTGCGGCCCCAGCGGCGTCAGCTTGAGTTTCAGGTTCACCGGCTTCCCGTCCCTCATCACCGTCAACGTGGTCTCCCCCTTCTTCGTCGAAGACACCGCTTCCATCGCCGCCACCAGCTGGTAAACCGCCAGCATGTGCTTCGTCGTCATCGCCTGCCCGCCGACCGCGATGATCAGGTCGTCCGCCAGCAGCCCGGCCTCGAGCGCGGGACCGCCTTCGAGGATTTTCGTCACCTTGATCGCCACGGCCCCGCGAGGGAGCTTCAGCGACTCGTCGGGTTTCTTGATCGGGAGACCTTCGGCCCCGAGCACGCCCAGGTTGAACGCGTCCGTCCCCTCCTGGCGGGGGGGCATCTGGGCTGCTGCGGGAAGGACGAGGACGGCGGAGACGAACAGCGTGGCGAGAAATCGCATGCGACCTCCAGCGAGGGGGACGCATGGTACTACGGGGGTGGCGGGAGAACGTGGGGTGGAGAACGGCCACGAAAGGAAAAACGAAAAAGGAAAAACGAAAAGGGACGGCGCGAGCGGGGGAGGGGAGCTACTTCAACTTGAGGTCTTCGGCGATGGGCTTCCCGTCGACGCTGCGGACGACACGCAGGGCGGCGATCCCCCCGCTGGGCGCCGCCGTGACCGTGAACTCGTCCTTCGCGCCGCCGCGCGTCACCGCCACGACGAGCTTCCCCCCCTTGATGTCGCGCTTCACCTCGGCGGCCGCCTCCGACCCGCCGCGCGGCGACAACACCGTCAGAGCGAGCCACCGCCGGCCCTTCACCGTCGCGCGCAACATGTCGTGCTCGCCGAAATTGTTGGAAGGGAAGCGGGCGGTCGTGAAGGCGGGAGGGTCCTTCTCGAAGAGGCACGGGACGATGTCGAGCGCGGCGTCGCCGGAGAGGTGCGTCGCGCGGTCCTTGGCGAGGTCGAACTTCGAGTCGGCGTTGCCGTGGAGAAGCCACGCGTACTCGTGGTCCTTCGCGTCCTTCACGAACGCGTCGGCGACCACGACGTACGGGTCGGGGCCGGTCATGACGATGAAGCAGCGCGTGGCCACGGCCATCGGGTTGTAGGCCCGGTCCGCGAACGCCCCCGTGAGGTCGGCCTGCGCCCAGACGAGCGTCTTGCGCTCCTCCCACTGCACCAGTTTGCCCTCGGTGACCTTGCCGCCGCCTGTGATCACCTCGCCCTTGCCGTCCACGAGCACCAGGTTGTGCCCGATCGACTGGTGCGGCGTCCCCTCCTTGTCCACGTTCGAGTACCCCGTGTCCGCCGCGAGGCACCGCCCCTTCGCGTAGATCAGGAAGTGCCCGACGTCCGACTGCCCGTGACACCCCGGGACGCGCTTCCCGCACTCGAACGCCGCCAGGAAGTCGTCCTTCTCCCAGCCGGTGCGGACGGTGAGCGTGCCGCGCCCGCGCGTCGCGGCGACCTTCTTCACGGGCGGAGTGCCGCCGGCGCGCCCGTCCTCCCACAGCACCGCGAACGCCCACGTGTGGCCGCCGCTTCCCGCCGACCGGTTGAACACGTCGGTCCACATCCAGCGCGAGATCGGGCTTTCATGACGCGCTGCGTCATACAGGAAGAGCGTCCCGCCCCAGGCCTGGTAGCCCCCGTCGGTGTCGTTGATCGGGAGCATGCGGCCGCGGCCCGGCGTGAGCTCGTTGGTGAGCTGCTCCATGACTTTCGGGAGCAGCTGCTGGAGGGCGTCGCCGGCGCCGAAGCGGGCGCAGCAGTCGGAGAAGGGGAGGATGCGGAAGAGCCCGAACGGCCCGTACATCGTCCCCTCGTAGCAGGCGCCGTCGGCGTCGAAGCTCGACGCCAGGTACGAATTCATCTTCAGGTGCGCCATGCCGGCCCACTTCGGGGCATCCGGGTTCTCGTGCCAGAGCGCGACCGCCGCCAGCCCGACGCCGCCCATCGACGCCATCGAGTGGTTGTTCGCGTCGGTCGTCGCTTCCCACGACTTCTTGCCCACGAATCCGTCGTAGTTGTGCTTCGCGCGCCGCTCGACGATCGCGCGCAGCTTCGCCCGCGCCGGCTCGGAGAGAAGGTCCCACGTCCAGTCGAGGACGACCGCGAGTCCCTCGAAGAACTCGCCCGACGACATGAAGTCGTTCTCGGCGATGTCCTTCTCCAGCGGCGCCGGGTCCCACGCTTCGAAGAAGTCCGACAGCGCCTTTGCCGCGGCGGCGTCCTTCCCGACGAGCGCGTGGAACGCCACGCACTCCAGGCCCTCCGTCATCGTGAAGCGCTGCGATTGTCCGGGCACACCGCCGAAAGCCCGCTTCGGGTCGAGCTGCCCGCGGCGCACGCTTTCCGAGCGCCCGACCACGGCCTTCCAGAGACCGGCCCACGGTTCGTTGGCGATGTTGGCGCGGACCTTTTCCAGGTCGGCGGAGGTGAGGCCGATGCGCGGGTGGTCCTTGGGGACGTTGAGCTTGAGCGGCGGCGGGGCCTGGGCCATGAGGACCCGGGAGCCCAGGAGGCAGGCCGCGAACGTCACCGTGCGGATGAGATTCATGGCGGGACGGGACCTCCCTGTTGTCTCAAGCGAGCCGCATCCAGGTCGATGCGGCCGGCATTGGTGCTCCGTGCGGGGCTCCAGCATACAATCCCGGAATCCAGCGACGACTCCCTCCTGAGGCAGACCAGGGGAGCCGTGGCAATGTCCCATCAGATCGACTTCGAACCGGCAAGTCACTTTCACCGATCCCGGAGGATGCATGCGGACCTTCATGTTCCTGGCCCTGGTGGCTTCCATCGCCTGCTGTGAAGATGCAAATCCGCCGAAGTCCGACCCGGCTGCCGAAGAACTTCTCAAAAAGGTCGAAGCGAAAATCCAGGGCGCCAGGACGGTCCGGATCCGCGCTTCCCTGGCCGTCAAGGTGGGACGATACCCGGTCAACCGCCAGATCGAGATCGACTTCAAGGAGGGGAACCGGGCGCGCCTGCTGCTCACCGGGAGCAACGTCTCCGAAGGCGCCTCCTGCGACGGAAAGAACGTTCTCGTGAAATTGGGCGGCGGCGCCTCGACGGCGGCCGCCGAGCCGGACTTTGCCGAAAAAGCGAGGGCGCTTCTGTTGCGGACCTCGATGGACGAACTGAGGGGGTACTTCCTGGGAAGTCCGAGACCCCCTCCCGCTTACGGTGAATTTGCATTTCTCCCCGACGAGAAAATCGGCGAGCGTGCCGTGCGCGTCGTGACGTTCGTGGCGACGCGCGACGGGCTGCGGCAGGTCTTCCGGGTCTGGATCGACGAGAAGGCCGTGGAGGTCCTGAAGCGCGAGCATGTCGAGAAGTTCGGGGACACCGAGACGCGCGAGATCCTGACGCTGGCCTCGACGTCCTGCGACGCCGACATCCCGGACTCGACGTTCGCGTCCGTGGAAGGAACGGCGGCGAAGGATCCGGTTCCCCCGAAACAAGACCTCGCCGCAGAGGAACTCGTCAGGAAGGTGGAGGCGCGGATCGCTTCAGCAAAGACGGTGTCGATCCGTCTCAGGATGGAAGTCGCGGCCGGGGACGAGAAACAGGCGTTCGAGGTCGCCGTTGACCTCAAGGACGGCAATCGCGCCCGCCTCGCCGTCGACAGCAAGGGCCCGGACGGCAAGACCGTCTACTCGCTTCTGGCGGTCTGCGACGGCAAGACCGTGCGGCGAACCGACCCCGACGGCCACGACGACGAGGAAGCGGATGCCGGTCTTGCCGCGAAAGTCCGCGAGCTGGCGGTCCGCGCGCCGCTGAAGGACCTCACGAAGACAATGGGGGGAAGCGCCCCGAAAACTCCCCTGACGTACTCCGACTTCGCCTTCGCACCCGACGAGAAAGTCGGCGACCGCACCGCGCGCGTCGTCACCTACGCCGCTTCACGCGGTTCCGCACGCCTCGAGATGAAGCTCTGGATCGATGCGGAGAAGCTGGAGTTGCTGAAGCGCGAAACCGTGGAGAAGAAGAAGGACGCCGAGACGCGCGTCACCGACACATTCAGCGCGATGACGGTGGACGGCGAGATCAAGGACGAGACGTTCGCGTTGCCGGAGGAGAAGGAAGGCAAGTAGGCCTGCGAAGTCTCAGGCCCGTCTGCGTTTCGGGGCGCGCACGACGCCTCGAATGCACCGCTTCGGACGCGGTCGCAACATCAGGCGCACTTCTTCACGAATTTCCCGCAGCCACGCCCGGTTGCCGTTGTTGATGCAATCCAGGATCTCATCGACGCGACCCTCCTTCCGGGCCTGTTCCAGGCGCCGGTTGATCGCAGTCCGGATCGCGCGAAGTTCACGGTCTACCTGGTCAAGAGCCACGCGGCGATCTCCTTCGGGGTGCCGACGTACGTGTTCGCCAATCCTCGTGCACGGGCGATCCTGGCAACTGCTTTCCGGGTGCTGCCGCAGGCGTGATCGACCTTGTCCCAACTTGCCAGCGCATCAACGTTGTTCAGCCTAGCACAGGCGAGATGGAGCATGTCTGCGCGATCCGAACGACCGCGGCGCTGGATCGAAAGCAGCTCGTCCGCAATCCTCTCGGCTTCTCTGGGGATGAACAGCATGCCCGGGTGGACTCGATTGATTCGTCGCTTCAGCGCGGTCCGCAAGGTCGCGTTCGGGGCGGTTTCCAGTTCGGCCAAAACGAGCCGTGAAATCAGGATCTCATGGCGTTTCTTCACCAGGCCCAGGAACCTGTACGACTCGATGCGCCTCGGGTCCGAGGCGGCATCAACGAGCCTCCGCCAGAATGAGGTTTCGAGGTAGAGTTTGAAGCGCTTCTTCACAACCCGTCAGCGAAGCAACCGACGGAGGTGAAAGCAATCCCTCGAGCCGGGTTTTCACGCCCGGCAGGAGCCGCGCCCGATGAAATCCACGACCGAATACCTGACATTCAACATCCCCGCCCGCATGGACTTCCTCAACATCACGCCGCAGGTCGAGCAGATCGTCGCGAAGTCCGGCGTGAAGGAAGGCCTCTGCCTCGTCAACGCGATGCACATCACCGCGAGTGTTTTCATCAACGACGACGAGCGCGGCCTGCACGCCGACTACAAGCGCTGGCTGGAGCAGCTCGCGCCATTCGATGCGTCGCCGGAGCGCTACGCGCACAACCGCACCGGCGAGGACAACGCCGACGCCCACCACAAGCGGCAGATCATGGGGCGCGAGGTCGTGTGCGCGATCACGAAGGGGAAGCTCGACTTCGGCCCGTGGGAGCAGATTTTCTACGGGGAGTTCGACGGGATGCGGGCTAAGCGGGTGCTGGTGAAGGTGATTGGGGAGTGAATCGATGATCGAGATCGAGCTGATTGTCCTAAAGACGAAGCAGGTTGAAGCGCTCCGTGCGTTTTACGGGGCTATGGGGCTTGCGTTCGTGGAAGAACAGCACGGCAAGGGACCGATTCACTGGTCGGCGAAAGCGGGTGCCGCAGTGTTCGAGGTCTACCCATTGCCCGACGATTCGTCCCCTGAAGCGACAACGCGAATCGGATTCGCGGTAGAAAGTGCGAAGGGAGCGATTGACGTCCTGAGGAAATCAGGAGCCGCAATTGTTTCCGAACCAAAGGATGGACCCTGGGGAATTCGAGCGGTCGTGCGAGATCCGGACGGACGCGCTGTCGAGATAATCCAGAAGATAAAGCCATGAAGGACAGCCGGTCTGACGCCGGTGTCCACGCTGCATACTTGCCGGTGATGGTGGTGACGACGTTTCTCGGGGAGAAGGAAGTGTCACATAGATGTTGCAAGTGAGCTCTCACACAATTGGTACTATGATATCATGCCGAGGAAAGTCAGGGAGTTGTTGCGGGACCTCCAGCTGGCCGGCTTCGAAGACCGCGGCGGAAAGGGAAGCCATCGCAACCTCAGGCATCATTCGGGTGTCAACGTGACGATCAGTGGAGGCCGGGGAGATGACGCGAAGCCGTACCAGGAGAAAGCCGTAAAGGCCGCGATCAGGAGCACGAAGAAATGAAGGCGTCGGACAGATACCTGAAAGTCGTCGAGTGGTCGTCGAAGGACGGCTGCTATGTCGGCACCTGCCCCGGCCTGATGCTCGGCGGCGTGCACGGCGAGAGCGAGAAGGCCGTGTATGCCGAACTTTGCGACGCCGTCGAGGAGTGGATCCGGATCCATGCGAAAGACAAGGTGCCTCTTCCTCCTCCGACAGCGGGCAAGTCCTACTCGGGGAAGTTCGTGCTTCGCGTCGGTCGTGATTTGCACAAGCGGCTGGCCGTGGAGGCGCTGCGGGCGGGCGAAAGTCTCAATGCGTTCTGCGTGAAACGGCTGGCACCGAACGCCGGCGGAAAGCCAGGTCCGCGCAGGCGGATGGGGCGAACCGGGTGATCAAGTGAACCTGTCACGAGTCGGGGATGAACTCCGGGCCCGGCGGACCATAGGCCCGACCCACAACTTGCTCCGGATTCGGGGCAGTCGCGACACCCGCCCTTCACAGTCACAGGAGCCTGAAGATGCCGACGCTCTCGCGAGTCGTGCTCAAGACCCACAAGTTCGAAGAACTTCAGGATTTCTACGAATGCCTCGGGTTCGACTTCGAGGAGAAGCAGATTGGCAAAGGCCCGCTGTTCTACTCGGCGGAGGCCGGCGAAGCGGTGCTGGAGATCCACCCGCTTCCGGAAGGTGCGAAGGCTGACGGGACGACCCGGCTCGGCTTCACCGTTCCCGACGTCGTGGTCTGCTGCAATGCCGCGCGGAACTCGAACTGGCGGGTCGAGAACAAGCCCAACACCGGCCCCGGCGGGCTGCGCGCGCTGTTGCGCGACCCTGACGGGCGCGCGGTGGAGCTGCTTCAGAGTTAGAATTCCTCAATGAGAAGCACGCCAATGGTGACGCAACGACCGATGAAATCGGTCTCCGCGTGCATTCCCCCGGCGCTCCTCGTTCTGATCGACCGGGTGGCGCGGGAACGAGGTGTGTCGAGGTCTCAATTTGCCCGCGACTGCCTCGCGAAACGCTTGCATCGGATGCGGCGTCGGTGAGGGACCGCCCGTGAACTTCAGCGTCATAGACGGTCGCTTCTGCGTCTCCAGGATCACCGGTCCCACGCACAGTTTCCTCGGGCTTCGAGTGACCAAGTTGCCCCCGATCCGGGTACTGATCGTAAAGCTGCCGCCTGTCGGCGCCTGCAGACACGACTCGGTGGACGAAGATCGACTGCAAGCTGCGGTGACGGCGGGAATAGAGGCCGCGAATCGCGAGTGCGGGACAGGGTGGCACGTCGCCGAAATCGCCTACGTCGAGGACGACACACCCGCGTATTCGCAATACCAGATTTGCGCGAACGCCGTGGTCAAGCGCCTTGCTTCCGGGGAGCCCTTCGCCGCCGGGTCGCCGTCGCGGCCGTAGTTCGCTGCGGACTTACCACGGTCCCCTGTCCGCGTGCCGGAATTCCAGCTCATCCACTTCTGTCCACAGGGTGACCATTCCGTGTCTTTCCGTCCCTCCGTGATTTCCGTGTTCATGCCGTTTTGCCTCGAACGAAAAACGGCATAACACGGAAAGAACGGAGGGACGGAATGTCACGGAATGCATTCCCCGGTCGCGACCGACTTGAGTGCCGCCCTACGGCCCCACTCCCACCGGCGCCATCGCCCGCAGCTCTTCCATCAGCACCCGGAACGCGTCCGTCGTGATCGTCTGGTCCGCATCGCACCACGCCTTCTCCGGCTCCGTGTGGACCTCGATCAGCAGCCCGTCGGCGCCTGCGGCCACGGCGGCCTTCGACAGGTGCGGCACCCACTTGCGGTTCCCGGCAGCGTGGCTCGGGTCGGCGATCACCGGGAGCGACGTGCGCTCCTGGAGGATCGGGATGGCCGCGACGTCGAACGTGTAGCGCGTCGCCGTCTCGAACGTCCGGATGCCGCGCTCGCAGAGGATCAGCCCGGGGTGTTCGGCGCCGGCGAGCAGCCGGCCGAGGAGGACGTACTCGGCGGCGTCGAGATATTCCTCGATGCTGGCCGAGAAGCCGCGCTTGAGGAGGATGGGCTTTCCCGCGGGGTGCAGGCCGGCGCGGAAGAGGAGCGGGAAGTTGGACATGTTGCGCGTGCCGATCTGGAGGATGTCCGCGTGGCGCGCGACGAGGTCGAGCTGGGTGACCTCGATCGCCTCGGTGACGATCGGCAGGCCGGTTTTCTCGCGGGCGCGGACGAGGTGCTCGAGCCCCTTTTCGCACAGCCCTCCCCAGGAATACGGCGACGTGCGCGGCTTGAACGCGCCGCCGCGAAGCGCGCGGGCGCCGGCGGCCTTGACCTGCTCGGCGATGTCGATGAGAAGCGATTCGCCCTCCACGCTGCACGGACCGGCGATCACGGACAGCGTCCCGTCGCCGATCGCCGCGCCGGCCCCGAGCGGGACCGCGGCGTCCGCCTTCGTGAAACCGTCCAGCCCGAGGCGGTGGCCGGTCGGAAGCGCCGCGCAGCGGTGGACGCCGCCGACGCGCGCGATCCGGTCCAGCGATTCCTCGGGATGCACCCCCTCGAGCTTCACCGCCAGCAGCCCTTCCTCGAACCACCTCACCCGCGGGTCGGGAGCCTCCCCCAGGCCGAGGATTCTCAGCGCCTGCCGCACCGGTTCTTCGCCGGCGTGCGGCTCGAAGCAGACGATGACCGTCGTCTTCGCCGTGACCTTCCCGTTGTTGCCGTCGCTGGCGTTTCGCATGGTGTTCCTCAGATGACCGCCACCGCTTCCATTTCCACCAGCAGGTCCGGCCGGCAGACATCTGCCAGCACGCGGACGCAGGGGAAGTCGGGCACGCCGAGGAGGCGCGTGACGCGCATCCAGGCTTCGTAGGCCTCGTGGGTTTTGCAGAAGAGCGTGGACGAGGTGATGTTGTGGAGGCCGCCGCCCTGTTCCTCGAGGATGGCGGAGATGCTCATGAGGGTCTCGAGGGACTGGCCTTCGGCGTCGTCGATGTGCGTCGAGGCGCCGGCGCGGTTGATGCTGGCGGTCCCGGAGATGTGGATGGTCTTCTTGTCCTCGAGGGTAATGGTCATGCCGCGCGAGAACGCGGAGCCGTACGAAAACGACTGGTCCTGGCGCGGGCTGCGGCGGATCGGCGTCGCGACGGCGCCGCCGGGGCCGCTGGATTCGAGCGCGAGGACGTCCATGAAGCACTCCTCGTCGCCGTGACGGCCCTGGATGCCGGTGGAGGCGGGGAAGGGCGTCCCGGTTTCGCCGCCGACGCCGGCCGCGGCGAAGTGGCGGTTGCGGATGCGGTTGAGGTCGCCGTACCAGTCGAGGAGACGCGGCAGGTAGATCCACGTGCGGATGACGTTCTGCCACGAGAGGCCGTGCGCCTTGAGAGCCGCGCCGGCGTTCGTGAACATGAGTTCGGCCTGGCGGGCGTGGCCCGGCGGAAGCGAGCCGTCCGCTTCGCAGCCGTGCACGGACGGGAGGTGGATCATGCGGAAGCCGCGGCCGGTCCAGCAGCGGCCCGATTCGGCGACCGTGCCGCGAAGCGTGCGCACGGCGACGTCGCCGCGGTGCGGCGCGATCCCCCAGATCTGCGCGCCCACGAAGGGCGTGTCGCCCGGGGGTGTCCCCTGGATCCAGGTCACGGGCGTCGACGGATCGAGCCCGCGCCGCACCCACGCTTCCTCGCGCCGCCGCATCACCTCCTCCTTCACCGACGACAACCCGTACAGCTTCTCCTGGATCGGCTGGATCTCGTGCTCGACCAGCGAGTCCGCCATCCCCTCGAACACCGAGACGGCCGACTCAGAAGCGCTTCCCGGCGCCTCGGCCGTGCCGGTGACGTGGTATTCGGTGAACGAGCCGCGCTTGGAGTCGCACGTCACGATGCGGCTGCGGAGGCCGGTCCCTGCGGTCTGGATGTTCATTTAAGGTCCTTTGCGCAACGGAAGCCGACGTCGGGCTGCCCGTAGGACGGGTTGGCCCAGAAGCGGCGGGAGGTGCGGAGGTTGAAGGCGGCCTGGCCGGGGAGACCTGCGGCCCAGCAGCCGCCGCGGATGACCTTGCGGGTGTCGGTTTCGCGTCCCTGTTTCGGGGAGCGGAGAAGGTCGGTCTCGGGATTCGGGCCGGGGAGCTGGCCGTCCGCGAGTCCGGCGGGGCCCTTCGGGTCGGTCGCACCGCCGGCCGCGGCGTACTCCGCCTCGCCGTACCAGTCTGCGGTCCACTCCCAGACATTCCCCGCCATGTCAAGGCAGCCGCTCGGACTCGCGCCTTCGGCGAATCCGCCGACCGCGACCGGGCCCGCGTCCGGCCCGAGCGACGAGCGGCACTTCTGCGAATCCCACGCCGCGCCCCACGGATACTTCCTCCCGTCCGTCCCGCGCGCCGCCTTCTCCCACTCGGCCTCCGTCGGGAGGCGCTTCCCCGCCCATTTCGCGTACGCCGCGGCGTCGCGCCAGGCGACGAAGCGGACGGGGAGGAGGGCCTGCTCTGTGATGAGTTTGCGGACTTCGGGGAGGGAAGCGGCATCCGGGACGGCGTCGTCGAATTTCCCGCCGAGCATGGAGCGGAGCGCGGCGACGGCGGCGCGCCAGAGGGCGACGGTGTCCTTTCCGGCGGGGGGTGCGAACTTGCCGAAGGGGACGCCGTGGCGCTTCTCGAAGAGGGCGATGATGTCGGCGCATCCTTCGGCGGCGCCGCGGAACCACGGGCCCTCGACGGTCTCGAGGCGGCCTTCCTTGCGGACGAACGCGGCAAACGCCGCGACGGTGACTTCGCATCGGTCGATCGCGAACGCGGAGACCTTCACGCGGTGGGCCGGCGCTTCGTCGAACGCGCCATCGTCCGCGCCCATCGTGAACTCGCCGCCCGGGACCAGCACCATGCCCTCGGGCACCGCGGGCTCCTCGGACCGCGCGACGGCGGCCGCCAGCACGATCGCCAGGAAGCGCTTCTTCATTTCTGGTCCTTCGCGCAACGGAACCCGAGCGTGAACGTCCGGAACTCCGGCTCGTGGCGCGACCGGGCTGCGCACCGCACCGAGCTCGGCACGCTCCGCGAACTCCCGCCGCGCACCGCGCCGTCCGCGCACCACTCCTCGACGTTTCCCGCCATGTCGTCGCACCCGAACGGGCTGCGCCCCGCGGGAAAACTCCCGACCGGCGCGGGGTAGATGAACCCGTCCTTCTCTCGCCCCTGCGCGCTGATGTCCGTCCCCAGCTTCTCGCCGCCGATGTTCGCGCGGCCCCATGCCCATTCGTTTCCCCACGGCCACCGCCGCCCGTCCACCCCGCGCGCCGCCAGCTCCCACTCCGCTTCCGTCGGCAGACGCTTTCCCGCCCACGCCGCGTACGCATACGCGTCGTACCAGTCCACGCCGACCACCGGTTTGCCGTCCGACGCGAACGTCGCCGCCCCGAACGGCGTCGAGCGCGCGTACTCCGCGTCCTTGAGAAGCGGGTTGTAGTCGCCCCAGTAGCGCGGCGTGTGGTCCTTGTCCTTCGGCTCGGAAGCGTGGCAGAAGCGGTGCTGGCCGGCCTGGGCGAGGAAGCGGCGGTACTGCCCGTTGGTGACCTCGTACCGGTCGATCGCGAACGCCTTCACCTTGACCGTCGCGGGCCGTTCGTCGGCCGGGCTCCACGCCGGGATCGCACGGGCGAGCAGGATGTCGGGGGGGTGAAGGGGCTTGGCGCCGAGGGACTCTTTCGGCACGTCCGGGTGCGCGTCGGCCGTGCCCGTCGTGAACTCGAGCGCGGGGACGAGCACCATGACGGAGGCGTCAGGTTCGTGCCTGATCTCGACGACGCGAATCGCGGGCGGACCGGGAGGGACCTTCCGGACGCTCTGGACGACCTTTCCCACGGAGGCGAGGATGGCGACGATCACAAGCGCGAACAGGGAGGCTTTCATTCGATCGCCTCCATGAAGTGGACGAGGTCGTCGATCTGCTGCGGCGTCAGGTGCGACGTCCCGCCGTGCGTGTCGCTGCCGATCCGCCCCCCGGACTTCTGGAAGACCTTCGTGCGGGAACCCGGCGCCGCGTAGAACCACGTTTCGTTGAAGCCCACCTCGCGCTTCCCGGGCCGCTCGGGCACGCCCGCGATCAGCGGCTCGTACTTGAACCAGCCGAGCCCCGGCTGCCCCGGGACGCAGAGCACTTCGCGCAGCGACCTCGCCATCCCGTTGTGCAGGAACACCGGCGGGCGGTCCCAGATCCCGCGCAACTGCAGCGTCGTGTAGTGGACCTGCTTCTCCTCGGCTCGGCCGACGTCCCACGGCTCCAGGTCGCGCTTCACGCCGTTGATCGCGTCCAGCCGGTCCATGCCCACCAGCGTGAACGACCCGTCGCGCACCGTGACCGTGACCAGCGGAGGCATCGTCTGCTGGCGGTTGTCGGGGAAGTCCTTGCGCGTGAAGTGCGGCGCGGGGTGGCACGAGACGCAGCCGACCTGCGGATCATTGAAGAGTTTCCGGCCGCGCTTCACGGACGCGCTCTCCTGGTCGAACGGGTTGGGGAGGAGGCGCGGCTCGCGGATCTGCCATTCGCCGACGAAGCGCTGGAAGTCGCGAAGCGTGAACGACTTTCCCAGGTAGAGGAGCGAGAGCCGCCGGAACATCTCGTCGCGGCGTTCCTCGAGGTGGGCGTCGGTCGCGGAGGACGCGTCCATCTTCGACTGGACGTCGTTGGTGACGCCGGAAGGCTGGTGGGCTTCGATTCCCGTGAAGTCGCCCTGCGGCCCCGGCCCGCGGAAATCGTCGGCGGGGCAGTGCTCCATGATCATTGAGCGCGGTTCGAAGGCGGAGAGCGTGCCCTCGAGGAAGAACGGCTGGATGGCGTAAAGGGCGCGCTGCTGCGGGACGGTCATCGTGCCGCCGATGACGAGCTGGCCGACGGTGTCGGTGTCGGAGAGGTACTCCTGGCCGACGACCTGGCTGACGCCCCACGGCCGGCCGTCGCCCATGTCGAGGTAGTGGCAGCTGACGCAGGACGTGTCGCGGTCGGCGGAGAAGAGCGCCGAGTGCGCGAAGAACTCGCCGCGCTCGGCGTTGGTCGCGGGGACGGGGAGGCGCAGGACGGACGGATCGACGACCACTTCCGTCGAAGTGCCCGCGGCGGTGTCGATCACCGAGAGCGTCCCGCCGAGGAAGTTCGCGACGAAGAGCTTCCCGGCGGACGGCGTGCCGGGGCGGCCGGCGGCGATGCCGATCGGCTGGAGGCCGGTCGCGTGCGTGCGGACCGGGACGAGGATGTCGCTCGGGTCCGGCGCTTCGGAATTCATCCTCAGCTCCTGGACCTCGTTGGTGCCCTGCATCGTCACGAACACGCGGTCGCCGACGAACACCATCTTCTCCGGCATCGCGCCCACGACGCGCATCAGGTCCGGCGCGATGTCGCCCTTCACGTCCCCGTACGTCGATTCCGCCGTGTCCGACGTGTAGCGCACCCAGCCGCGGTGCGATTCGTAGCTGTTCGCGAACAGCAGGTACGAAAGCCCCTTCGCCGGCGGCGCTTCCGGGATCTCCAGCGCGCCCACGTCCACCGCGACGAGGTCGTTCTGGATGTCGCGGAACTTGATCGCCGCCGTGCCGTCCACCGCGTCGAACGGCCCCAGGACCTCCTGCTCCGCCCGCGGGAAGACCTTGCCCGTGTTCACATCGCGCCAGACCGTGTACTGCGCCGCGGGATTCGCGCGGTCCCACGACTCGCCGCCCCACGCGTCGCGCTCTCGCCCGACGCCGAAACCGATCCCCAGCGTCGAGACCAGCAGCCAGTCGTGCCCCGTCGCATCCGACCGGTGGATCTTCAGGTCGTTCACGACGTTCTGGACGTAGATCGCGCCGACCTCGCGCCCGGTCCGCGTGTTCACGATCGAGATGTCCTGCGTCCCCGTGTTCCCCACGAACAGGAACTTCCCGTCGGTGCCCAGCGCCAGCACCTTCGGCTTGCTCCGCGGATTCCCGACCGGGATCCCCGGCCCTTCCTGCGTCGCGTCGATCCACCGCGCCACCGCCTGGTAGTCCGCGTCCGTCTTCGGTTCCGCGAACACCACCGTGCCTTTCGCGTGGCTGCGGAAGAGCGGCATGATGTCGGCCGTGCCGCCGTCGCGCGACCGGACCGTGGAACGCAGCAGGCGGCTTTCGCCCGAGCGCCCGGGGACGATGTGCGGCAGCGCCGACAGGAAGCTGGCCCGCGCGTCCGCGCCCGCTACGAACCCCCCGCGCGCCTCGTCGTGGCACCCCGCCGCGCCGCAGCCCCGCTGCAGCACTTCCGCAATCCCGCCCTTCTCGAAAAACGCCTTCTCGTCCATCCCGCCGACCTCGCGCATCGAGGCATGGAAGGTGGCGCCTTCCGCCTGGATATCCAACACCAGGACCTGGTCAAGGTAGCGGTTCGCAATCCACGCGGTTCTGCCGTCCGCCGCGAACGTCACCCCCATGCAGTAGAAATCGAGGGGAATCTCCGAGACGACCGCGTCCGTCTGCGTGTCGATCACGCTCGCGAAATTCGAGAAGCGGTTCGTGACGACGAGAAACCGTCCGCCCGGGTGCATCGCGAGCCGGAACGGCCCCGACGCGGCCGGCCCGGACTCGCCCGCCGGCCTCAGCTCGATGCGCCGCGCGACCTCGCCCTTCGCAATGTCCACGACCGCCACCGAATCCCCCGGCCACAGCTCCGTCCCCAGCAGGCTCACGTACGCCTTCGTCCCGTCCCCCGACACCGCGACGTCGAACGGATGGTCGCGCCTGGGAAGCGGCTCCGGCGCGGGATTCGGGTTCTCGACCGGCCTGAGGATCTCCCGGCGGTACGCCTGGCCGTACGCCCACCTCCGGCTCGTCAGTTTCCCGAACCGCGACGGCGGATTGCCGTCGTCCGTGCCGGGAATGACGATTCCCTGAAGGGCCACCAGGACGGCGGCGGCCGCGAAACCGATCCAGGAGGCGCGGCGCATCAGAGGCTCCTCAGGTAGGCGAGGAGGTCCTCGAGTTCCTGCTCGGACAGCCCGCGCGTCCGGCCGTGCAGGTCGTCCGGGTTGTGGTCCGTGAAGATCGACTTCAGCGTCGGCGCTCGCCCGTCGTGCAGCCACGGCCCCGTGCGGTAGCACTCGCGGAGCGACGGCGTGTCGAATCGCGACCGGTAGTCGTCCGGCGTCCCGAACCCGAGGTCGTGCATCTTGAGGTCCGTGTACTTCGGCGGGTAGTGGCAGGCGTCGCACCCGACCGCCTTGAACACCCCCTCGCCGCGCGCGATCGCCGCGGCCTCGCGCTTGCGGTACGGGTTCGGCGCCAGCTCCGGATTCCCGAGGTACGCGACGAGCGCCTTGTGATTTTCCGGCACCGGCAGGAACCCCTGGAACCGCTGCCCCGCCGCGATTGCCGCTTCCATGTCCGCCCGCACCCCGCCCCACATCGCCGGCGGCGTGTCGTGCCCGTCGTGAAGCGACTTCGCGCTCTTGGGGTTCCCGACGCCGTCGTTCGGGAGGTCCCAGCTCAGCCCGTCCACCGTCGCGTCCTCCTGGTGGCAGCTCACGCAGGTCATCCAGTTCTGGTAGGTGATGCGGGCGTCGTTGAAGAGCAGCTCGCCCTTGCGCCAGAGCGACATCTCCTGCGGCGGCCCGAGGGGGACGGTGGCGCGGAGCGCGCCGGTCCGCGCGTCGAGGATGCCGAGGGCGTCGCTGAAGTAGTTCGCGACGATGATCTCGCCCGTCGCCTCGCTCACGGCGAGCCCGCGCGGCCCGAGCCCGCCGGCGTCGAACCGCCGCGCGATCCCGCGCTTCTCCAGGATCTCGACGTCCTCCTGCAGCGGCTTCACCATGTCAGGCGTCGCTTCGCCCACGAGCTGCAGGCACTTCTCCACATCGACGATCGCCACCTCGTGCACGCCCGAGATGCTGATGTACAGCCGCTTCTCATCCGCCGACAGCACGCACGCCCACGGGTTGGCAGCGCCCTTGAGGAGCCGGTCGAGGAGAAGGGTGACGCGGTGGCCCGGGCGGCTGAGATCGGCGACGGAGAAGCCGTTCGAGTGGATCCAGCCGCGTTCCATCTGAAGCGACGGGAACTCGTCGTGCGACAGGATCCCGGCCGCGAACGCCCACCGCCCGTCGCGCGTCACGGCGACCTGGCGCACGATCGAAGCGCGGCCGAGGTCGCGGTCCTCGAGCTTCGTGCCTGCGGCCGGGTCGAGGATCGACATCACCCGCGAGAGGCTGTTCGAGACGACGAGGCGCTTCCCGTCCCCCGTCTCCGCAACATCGCGCGGCATGCGGCCGGCGGGGATTTCGCGGAGGAGGCGGCCGGAGGCGGCGTCGAGGATGGACACGGAGTCGGAGAGGTTGTTGGCGACGAAGAGCCGCGTGCCGTCGCGGGAGACGGTGACGCCGTAGGGTTCGTCGCCGGCCTGGAACGTGCGGGCGACGCGGCGTTCGGCGAGGTCCACGACGTTGACGAGGCCTTCGAATTCGCAGCTGACATAGAGGAAGCGGCCGTCGGGGGAGACCGCGGCGTGGACGGGGCGGGCGCCGACCTTGAATTCGCCCGTGACCTTGCGGCCGCGGACATCGACGACGGAGATCGAGTCCGAGGTGGAGTTCACGACGTACGCGAGAAGGCCGTCCGGCGACAGGCAGACGTGGTTCGGGGAGCGGTAGACCGGCGAGGCGGGCCTGCCGGTGGGCGCCGCGGCCGCCGGCGCCGGCGCGACCGCGTCGCTTCGCAGGAGGTTCGCCCCGAGCGCGGCAACGCCGCCGGCCAGCAGGACGAGAAGAACCGGACGCCGCTTCATTTCAGGTTCCTCCGCAGCCACTTGATGTAAGCGACGAGCTTCGCCGTCTGGTCCTCGGTCAGGTACGCCCGGTAGCCGGGCATCTTGAGGGTCTGGCCGTCGAGGAAGTGCCGTGCCGCGGCGTTTTCCCAGAGGCGTTTGGGGTGGCCGTCGAGGATCCACTCGCGGAGTTCCGCGTCGTCGCGGACGAGTTCCTTGAAGTCGGCGCCGTCCCACGCCGGGATCGTGCCCTTGAGGCTGCCGGGATTCGGGCAGCCGCCGATGCCGGAGGGGCCGTGGCAACCGAAGCAGCCGAACTTTGCGGCGATCCGGCCTCCTTCGTACGGGGCTTCCGGCATGTCGCCGGTGCCGCCCGAGACGGCATTGAAGTAGGCGACGAGGTCCGAGAGCTCGGCCTCGGTGATCCGGTTCCTGTAGGCCGGCATCGGGATCAGCGGGGGAGAAGCGGCGGCGGCCTGCTTCAGCCGCGCGGGAACGCCGTCGAGGATCCACTCCCGGAGTTCCTGCTCGCTGCGGACGTAGCTCGAGACGGTCGGGCCGTCCCAGCCGGGAACAGTCCCGCCGCGGGACCCGGGGTCGGCAATCCCGGCGCGTCCTTCCGGGCCGTGGCATCCGAAACACCCGAGCGAGCGGGCGGTCGCCTCGCCGCGAAGAGCGGGGGACAGGGGAGCGGGCTGGCGGAGGAAGTGGTTTGCGAAGACGGCGCCCGTGACGCAGAGCGCGAGAATGAGGATGCCCGTGAGCAGGAACGCGCGGTTCCGGATGGACACGCGAGTGCTCCCCGAGGAGAGGAAAGTGGCGGAACAGACATAGGGTTTACCTCCGCCGGGGCTTGATCACAAGAAGAAACTTAAGAAGGTTAAGTAAATATCCGCAGTTACATCGATTGTGACGATGGACAATTCGGTAATGCCGATGCTGGGGCTCCCTCCTCCCCCATCCTCGCGCCGCGCCCCCCGCGATTCCCTCGACACCGCTGCTACACTCCTTCCCCATGCCGCTCACCCGCTCTTCCGGCGTGCTCCTCGCCGTCACTTCCCTCCCTTCACGCCTCGGCTCCGGCGACCTCGGCCCCGCCGCCCGCGCGTGGGTCGATTCCCTCGCCGCGGCCAGGCAGACCTGGTGGCAGATGCTCCCCGTCGGGCCCTTCGGCGCGGGGGATTCGCCCTACGCCTCGTACTCGACCTTCGCAGGCGAAACGCTCCTCATCAGCCCCGAAGATCTCGTCGCCGAGGGGCTGCTCAAGCCCGCCGACCTGCCCGCGCAGGCGTTCCCCGACGGCGTCGCGGACTTCGACGCCGCGCGTCCGGTCCGCGAGGGCCTGCTTCGAACGGCCTGGGCGAACTTCAAGGGCAACCCCAGGCTCCGCGCGGACCTGGAGCGGTTCGCGAAGGACGAATCCGCGTGGCTCGATGACTGGGCGCTCTACGCTGCGATCAAGGACGCGCGGTCCGGCGAGTCGTGGACGAAATGGCCGGAGGAATTGCGGCTGCGGAAGCCCGCGGCGCTGGAGCGGGCCAGGAAGGACCTCGCCGCGGCGATCGACGAGCACCGCTTCCGGCAGTTCCTGTGGCTCCGGCAGTGGACCGCGCTCCGGAAGTACGCGGCGGCCCGCGGCGTGAAGCTGCTGGGCGACATGCCGATCTTCGTCGCGGGCGACTCCTGCGAGGCCTGGTCCGCGACCGATGTTTTTCTTTTCGACGGGAACCGCCGATCGACCGTCGTCGCCGGCGTGCCCCCCGATTACTTCGCCAGGGACGGCCAGCTCTGGGGCAACCCGCTCTACGACTGGGACGCCCTCCGCAGGACCGGCTACGACTGGTGGATCCGCCGCGCGAAACACGCCGCACGCCTGTTCGACCTCACCCGCATCGACCACTTCCGCGGTTTCCAGGACGCCTGGTACATCCCCGCCGGCGCGAAGACCGCCAGGGATGGAGAGTGGGTGCCCGGGCCGCGCGCTCCGTTCTTCGAGGCCCTTCGCAAGGCCCTGGGCGGACTGCCCTTCCTCGCCGAGGACCTCGGCATCATCACCGACTCCGTGCGCCACCTCCGCGAGCAGGTCGGTCTCCCGGGGATGCGCGTCCTCCAGTTCGCCTTCGACGGCGACCCGAAAAATCCCTTCCTCCCCGAAAATTACGAGCCCAACACCGCCGTCTACACCGGCACGCACGACAACGACACGACGACGGGGTGGTGGGAAGGGCTTCCGGACGAGGAGCGGCACCCGGTGCGGCTCTACCTGAAGTTCGACGGGCGGGACGTCGCGTGGCGGTTCATCAAGCTCGCGTGGTCGAGCGTCGCGGCGCTGGCGATCGCGCCGCTGCAGGACGTGCTGATCCTGGGGAGCGAAGCGCGGATGAACACGCCGGGGCTGGCGAAGGGGAATTGGCGGTGGCGGTTCACGGGGAAGCATCCGGTGGGGGAGAGGCTGGCGGGGCTGAGGGCGGTGACGGAGGAGTGCGGAAGGGCGAGGTGAACCCGTCGTTCGTGCCGGAATCGCCCTATCCGTTTTGATCCTCTTTCATCAGCGACCCCGCCGTTCCTATCGCCGTTTCATCCCCGTCCCGTCTTACTAATGAAGTAACAGGAGCGGGATGAAATGCCGGATAGGAACGGCGGGGTCACAGATGAAAACGGATGAAAACGGGTAAGGCGTGACCCGAAGACCTATTTCCCGTCCCCCTTCGGCTCCGCGTCGAACCTCGCCTCTCCCGCCTTGCCCGCGCCCTCCAGCGTGATCTTCATCGCGCTCTTCCAGTGCTCGGCAGCCTTTCCTCCGGCCGCGGGAACGTCCCACTCAAGCGTCAGGTCGCCTTTCAGCTCGAACGCCATCACCCGCGCGTCGTCGAGGCTCCACCAGACGTCGCCCTTGAGCGTCCAGGCGAGTTTCTGCTCCGGCTGTTTTTCTCCCGGCTTCGCCGTTCCGTTCGCGGCGAAATCCACCTCGATGCGCGCGCATTTCCGGCCGCCGCGCGATTCGATCTCCTCCAGCTTGCACGTCAGCGTCGCTTCCTCGACCTTGCGGCCGCGCGCCGAGGCCCAGGCCTTGACCGCCGCGGCGTCGGGCTTCCACTCGTCGCCTTTCGCCACCGGCCCTTTCGGCGACAGCGGCACGCTCCACTCGTCGTCCAGCGTCTCGGAAGCCAGCTCTTTCGGCTCGACGTTTCTCTCCGCGCACGTCGCCGACGTCTTCCCGTCCTTGCGCTCCAGCGTCAGCACGAGGCCGGGAAGACTGCTTGCCTTCTCCTCCTTCTTCCCGACCGCCGGCACCTCGAACGTCGATTCCTTCCGCTCGTAGCGCCGTTTCGCCTTCGTCGCGCGCCCGTCCTTCGCCTCGAGCACCTCCTCGGCGACTTCCTCGTCCCCGTCCATCCGGCACTCGAACTCCTTCGTGTCGCCGCCGGACTCGACGCTGATTTTCCCCTCCCCGAGCGTCTTCATCGTCCGCGTGATCTTCGCGCCGGCCTGGACGCCCGGCCGGATTTCCACCGTGGCCGCGTCTTCCGCAAGGGCGATGACACCGGCCAGCAGGAGGATTGCCGTGGGGAGGGGGGCGCGCATCCGTGAAGTGTAATGGCGCGCGCCGCTGAAACAAAAAAAGCGCGGAGGCGTCGCCGCCCCCGCGCTTCGGAATCCGAAGTCCGTTACTCCATGTCGCCTTCTTCTTCTTCCTCTTCCTCGCCTTCCTCGTCGTCGCCGGTTTCCGCCTCCGCCTCGAAGTCCGCGACGCCCATCTTCGATTCGCCCTTCGCCTTGAGGTCGATCTCGATCTTCATCGGCTGCCCGTTCGCGACGCCGTTCATCTCCATCTTGCCTTCCAGCTCCATCCCGAGCGACCGGCCCGCCGTCAACCCGAACCACACCGGGCCCTCCAGCGTGATCTTCGTCTTCGTATTCTGCCCGGCGTCGTCCTTGCCCGTCGCCTTGACCGAGATCTTCACGATCACCTTCGCGCACTTCTGCCCGAACTTCTCCTCGATCGCTTCCAGCTTGCAGCTGACCGACGCCGCTTCGACCTCGCCGTCGTCCGGCGCAAACGCCTTCTTCGCCTGCTCGGGATCGCCTTCCCACGAATCGCCGACGTTCACCGGCTTGCCCGGGATCAGCGCCTCGTCGATCTCCTCGCCCATCTTCTCCTTCTTCAACTCCTTCTCGTCACCGCCTTCGCACGTCGTGACCGGCTTGCCGTCCTTCATCTCGATCGTCAGGACGTGCCCGACCAGCGCGCTCCGCTTGACCTGGTTCACGCCCGCCGCTTCGATCGTGAACACGTTCCGGTTCGCCGTGTACCGCCGCTTCAGCTTCACCGGCTTCCCGTCCGTCGCTTCCAGGACCTCCTCGGCGCCCACGTTCGTGTCCGACATCTCGCACGGCAGTTCCTGCGCCGTGTCGCCCTTGCCGATCGTCAACGTCCCGCCGCCTCCGAACACGGTCGTCCGCGTGATCTTGTCGCCCTTCTTCATCCCCATCTTGATCTCGATGGGATCCGCGAAGACGGGAAGTGCGAGAGCTGCCGCGAGGGCGGCGATGGCGAAACGGCGCATGAATCCTCCTGGAAAAAGTGGTGTCTGTGTGGAAGGGGCGGGGATGTTAAGGGAGGGGCCTTTCGGAGCGAAGAAGATACGGCCGGGGGGCGCCTGTGTGAGAGCACGCTACTTGCGCGGCCGCCGCTGGCGGAGGTACCGCACGCTTTCCTGGCCTTTCTCGGAGTCGAAGCGCCCCCTCCACTCCATGTCGAGGAGGCGGCCGGACTTCTTGTCGAGGAAGAGGTCGCCGACGACCTTGAGCGTGCGGCCGTCTTCCAGCGTGGCCTCGAGCCCCGACCGGATGCGCCAGCACTCGAACTCGTCGAGCTTCACGTCGTCGGGTTCGAGCTTCGAGAGGAGGCGTGCGGCCGTCGCGGGCGCGCGGGCGAGCAGCGAGGCGAGGGCGACGGCCTGCGAGTAGGGCGCTTCCCATTCGGAAAAGTGGTGAACGGGCTTGTCGGGGAGAGCGCCGTAGAACGGGTCGGGCCAGGAGGTGGGGGCGGTGGTGAAGGGCTGGCCGCTGGATTCGAGGCGTGCGCCGTGGGAGTCGAGGAGGACGACGGAGGTGAGGGGGGTGGGGCGCGGCGGGCCGGAGGCGTCCATCTCGAATGAGACGTAGGAGCGGCGGATGCCCGACGGGGAGCCGCCGGCGACGTTGACGATTTCGTCCATGTAGTCGGCGGACCAGCGGCGCTCCTCGTTCTTCGTGCCGTGCGTGAGCGTCTCGTTGATCGCGAACTTCATCCCCGGCTTCTCGCGCGGCTTGAGCAGGACGTCGCCCTTCTGGCGGAAGCTCTCGAGGACGAAGGCGGCGGTGATGAAGAGTGCCGCGGAAGCGACGAGGAAGAGCCCGATGGTGAGGACGCGGCGCATGGACCGGGGAGGATATGAAAGGTAACCCGCGTAGGGGAAGGGTCGTGGTGTGTCGGGGATTTCGCGGGGCGATCCTGATATTCTGCCGCGGATGAAACGACTCCTTCTTCTTCTGGTGTTGTGCGCGCCGCTGGCGGGGTGCCGTGTGATGGCCCACTCGTGCGAGCGGATGACGCTCGAGCACCACACGATTCTCGAGCGGGAGACGCTGTCGGAGTCGTGGAACCCGCCGGAGGCGGCGTTGCTGGAGGCGGAATCGCGGCCGGAGGGGGTGCGGCTGGTCGTGACGGGGAGGGAGACGGGGACGCGGCATGAACGGGTGCGCGAGACGGTGCGGATCGAGGTGCGGTGCGCGCGCCGGGCCGTGGCGGGGATTTTCGAGGCGCCGGATTCGTTCTGGGCGGTCTGCGACGATGTCTGGGTGGCGCTGTCGTTCGTGGGTGCGTTCCTGTTCACGCACTACGAGGGGCGCATCGACGACCCGATCGTGCTGGCGTTCGTGGCGCTGGGGGTCGTGCCCCTTACGGTGGATGTGATCACGTTCATCCCCTGGTGGATCGCGGGGCACGACTGGAACGGGCCGTGCGACTACGTCTCGGAAGAACACGACCAGGGCGAAGCGACCGTGGAGCGCGACGAGGCGGTGGAGCGAAGCGGTCCGCTGGCGGGCGCCGAGGTGGTCGTGCGGCGCGTCGGCGGCGGGGAAGCGGTCGCGCGGCTCGCGTGCGATGCGGAGGGATCGGCCCTGGCGAGCCTGCGCGATCTCGTCGCCTGGACCCGGGGAAGCGGCGCGGACCTCGTCTTCGAAACGGCGGCCGGCGGAAAGGCCGTGAGCGCCCAGATCGATCCCGGCGCCGTCCTGAACGGCCCTTCCGGCACCCGCGTCGACTGGCGCGCGCCGTCCGGCGGGGCGGCGCCCGAGCTCGTGGCGACGGCGCGTGTCTCGGGATCGACGCTGATCGTCACGGTCACCAACCGCGGCGCGGGCGACGCGTGGCAGGTCGCCGCGGTCGTCGCGAGCGCCGATGCGGCGGCCGACGGCCGCGTCGCCGCGCTGGGCCGCGTCCATCCCGGCGAGCGCGTCGAGGCCCGGATCGCGCTTCCCCCCGGCGCGACCGCCGGCGCGCTCGATTTCAGCGAGGCGTTCGGGCGCGCGCCCGCGGCGATCCCGTTCGGCGAATAACCCCCGCCATTGACGCCCCCCGCTTCCTTTGGTGAAGTGCCCGCCCCATGGCTGAAGACATGATCGCCGACCTGAAGAACCTGATCATCACGCGGCTGAAGATGGACATCACGCCCGCGAGTATCGATCCGGCCGCGCCGCTGTTCGGCGAGGGGCTTGGCCTCGATTCGATCGACGCGCTGGAGCTCGTCGTCGGCATCGAGCGCCTCTACGGCATCCGCATCGCCGACGCCGAGGTGGGCAAGACGGCCTTCGCGAGCGTGAACGCGCTGGCCGCGTTCATCCGGGAGAAGCGCGCCGCGCTGTAAGGCCGCGAGTAGAATGCGCACCCGATGCGCATCGACGATCCCTCTGCGTGGATTCCCCACAGGCCGCCGATCCTGGCGATCGACGCCGTCGAGGTCGATGAGCCGGGAGTGAAAGGGCGCGGGCTGAAGCGGTTCGAGCGGGGCGACGCGTGGCTGACGGGGCATTTCCCGGGGAACCCGGTCGTCCCAGGGGTCGCGCTGATCGAGGGCGCGGCGCAATCGGCGGCGATCGTCCTGCTTGCGGCGAAAGGGAAGGGCGGCGGCGGGTTCCTCGCGGACGTCTCGAAGTTCCGCTTCAAGGTGCCGGTCCTGCCGCCCGTGGACGTCGTCTTCGAGATCACGGTCGCGGGGGCTTTCGGCGCGCTCTGCAAGGTCGGCGTGCGGGTGCTGGCCGGCGGCGTGCTCGCCGCCGAGGGCGAGCTGGTCCTCTCGGCGGGCGCCTCATGAGGTACGAACGCTGGCAGGGGCGATCGCCGCTCGAAGCGTTCCCGGTCTCGATCGGGCTGCTGGGGGCGTGCGCGGTGTTCTTCATCGCGACGGACCTTGCGTTCCCGGGCGGGAAAGGGGAGGGGATCAAGACGTGGGGCATGAACATGCAGGTGGGGTTCGCGCGCGGCGAGTTCTGGCGGCCGCTGACGGCGATGTTCCTGCACGGCGGACTGCTCCACATCGCGCTCAACATGTACGGGTTCTGGCAGCTCTGCCCCGCGCTCGAGGCCAACATCGGTTCCGCCCGCTTTGCCGCGATCTACTTCGGTGCCGGGCTTGTCGGCTCCTTCGCCAGCCTCCTCATCGAGCCCGCGAGCCTCGGCGCGTCCGGCGCGATCTGCGGCGTCATGGCCACGTATCTTCGTTTCGAACGCGTCCGCCTCGGCTCGTTCCGGGCCGTCCTGCGGGACCCCGTCGGCAGCCAGTTCCTGATCTGGCTGGTCATCAACATCGCGCTCGGCTTCAGCATCGCCCGCGTTTCCAACGCCGGGCACATCGGAGGGATCATCGGCGGGTGGGCGGTCTCGGCGGCGGTCATCCCTGCGTTGTCCGGCCACGAGCGCGGGCGGCTGTCCTCGCGTCCCTCGCTTCCCAAGTGCATCGCCGTCGTCCTCGGGTTGGCGGTGCTGTGCGGCGCCGCGTTCCGGCCCGTCTGGAGCGCGGACTTCTGCGCCCGGACCGCCGCGCGCGCTTCGGCCGACGGGGAGACCGCGGAAGCGATCGAGTTCATCGAGCGGGCGCGCAACGCCCCCCTCACCGCCGATCCGCGCCTCTACTTCGCCCTGGGCGCCGCTGAACAGGAGGAAGGCCGCGACGCCGTTGCCGCGGCGTTCTACGCCCTCGCGGCAGGCAAAGGCCTGTCCGCCACGGCCCTCGGGCACAACCAGGCGATGCTGATCGAGAAGAAGGGCGACGAGAAGGCGCTTCTCCGGCACCTGCAGCACTGGAAGTCGATGGGGAAGCCGCTGCCGGAGTGGGAAGCGCGCCGCGAGGAACTCCAAGCCCGGGAGGCGCGCGGTGAGCTCGGACGCTGACATCGAGCGCCAGATCCGGCGCTTTAATGGGCTCACCAAACTCGTCGGCTGGATGCCGCGGTGGATGGCGCGGGGGTTCGCGAAGCTGCGGACGCGCTGGGTGATTTCGTTCGGGGAGTTCGGGAAGGTGCGGAAGATCGTCGAGCGGAATCTCGAGCCGGTGCTGCCGCCGGGGGCGGACCTGGCGAAGGCGGCGGACCGGCTGCTCATGAACTACGGGCTGTTCCTGATGGACTACTTCCGGATTCCGCGGATGACGAAGGCGTGGGTCCCGAAGATGTTCCACCCGATGCGCGGGATCGAGAGGGTGGACGAGGCGCTGAAGCTGGGGAAGGGAGTCATTCTCGCGACGGCGCACCTGGGGTGCTGGGAGCTGGGCGGGGTGACGTTGAGCCTGCAGGGGAAACCGGTGACGGCGGTCGGGGTGCCCGACCCGACGAATGCGGCGATCAACCAGTGGCGCGACGAGATGCGGCGCGCCCACGGGATCGACGTGATCACGATCGCGCCCGGGCAGATGTCGCCGCTCGACATGATGCGGGCGCTCGACCGCAACCGGGTGGTCTGCATGCTCACGGACCGGAATTTCGTGGAGTCGGACCCGATCGAGCTGGAGTTCTTCGGGCGCCGGGCGAAGTTCCCGCGGGGTCCGGCGATTCTCTCGATCGCGACGGACGCGCCGATCCTGCCGGCGTTCGTGACGCTGGGAACCGGGGGGAGATACCGGGCGGACGTGGAGCCGCCGATCCCGGTCCCGGGGAAGGGAACGAAGACCGAGCGGGGGGCGATCATGATGCAGGCGCTGGTGAAGGTGCTGGAGGCGAAGATCCGGGAGAATGCGGAGCAGTGGTAA
>CAVPNQ010000117.1:0-32648 GCA_963706735.1 uncultured Planctomycetia bacterium | reverse complement strand
CGCTGCCTTCGGCTCTCTTCCTCATTGCCTTTGCTTATGGCGCATCGGCCTTTCAGGGCCCGCTCGCCACCGGGATCACCCATGGGCTGATGGTTGTTGCGGTCGCGGTCGTCGCGCAGGCCGTGATGCAGATGGCGAGGATGCTGACGCCCGACATGCCGCGTATCGTTTTCGCGGTGCTGGCGCTTGCCGCCGTTCTCATCTCACCGACGCCGCTCACGCAGATTGCCGTGTTGGTCATCGGCGGCGCGCTCGGCTTTGCGGTTCTGACGCCCGGCGATCTCGACGGCCACGTGCCCGCCTCCGCCGTAGTCCTCGTTGTCGGCCGATTCGTTGTGATCGCTCTCCTCGGCTTCCTTGAACTTGATCACGTTCTTCTCGAGCATCACCCGCGGATCCGAACTCTTGTCCAGCTGGTCCAGCCGCGCCAGCGCTTCCAGCAACTGCGGGTCGATCTGCTGCGTCTGCCACGCGAACGACGTCGCAACCGACGAGTCAGACGCGAAATACTGGCCGGGGCGCGCCGGGTTGAACGCCCCCGTGTCGATCCCCGTCGTGATCTCGGCCGACGACAGCAGCCAGACCTCGCTCCCGGGCTTCGCCGTCACCTTCACCACGATCTCTTCGCCCGGCATCACTTCCTTCTTCTCCGGCTCGACCTTCACCTCGGGTCCCTTCACGCCGAAATCCCGGGCGTCCGCGTGGAACTTCCCGCCCTGCATCATCATCACCGTCACCGTGAAGTCGCGGGTCGTCGCCGGCGGCGCGGCCAGCTTCACCGTGTTCTTGCCCTTCTCCAGCGTCACCGCCACGACCTGTTCGACCTTCTCGCCCTCGACCGTCACGAACGCCAGCCCCTTCTCCAGACGCGACAGTACCGTCAGCTCGAAACCCTTGCCCGGCTCGAACTCGCTCGCGCCCGACAGCAGCCGCAGCTTGCGCTCTTCCTTGTCGTCCATCACCGCCACCGCCGTCTGCACGCGCGTCGGCATCCCGTCGGCGTCCTTCGTCATCACCGTGATCGTGTGCAGGCCGGCATCGGTCGCCGTCCACACGAACGACGCCTTGCCGTCCTTGTCGGTCGTGACGTCGCCCTGGGCGACGGTGAAGCGCTGTCCGGCCTCGTTGGTGCGGACAACGGTCCAGCGGAACGGCGCGCTGAACGGCGTCTCGTCGACTTTCTTCGCCGTGAACGCGATGGTCTTGGGTTCGCCCGCGACGACCGGCTCCGTCACGCGCGACTCCACGTCGAACACGATCGACGGCGTGCGCGGCAGGAACGGCACGCGCAGGACGTCCATGGCGCCCTCGGCGCTCAACTGGACGACCGCGAGGCCGTCCCGGAAGAACCGGTCCGTGTCGCGCAGCTGGATCGCCAGCGTCCCGTCCGGTCCCGTCATGAGATCGCGCCAGTCCGGATCCCCCGGCGCCAGCATCCGCACCCACCGTCCCGGCATCGGCCGGTCCCACGCGTCGCGCAGGATCGCCGTCACGTCCACGTCGTCGCCCGTGAAGTGCGGCGTGTCGTCGGTGATGAAGTCGAAATGAATGAAGCGGTCCCCGGCGCCGTAGAGCCCGACCTGGGCCGTGCCGAGCAGTTTTTCGGTAGGCAGCGACTTCTCAACGACCGAGACGTTCACGGCCCCGCCCAGCCTCTTCGGCACCCGGAACGTCACCGCCGCGGTGCCGACCTTCGAAAGGGCGATCGTTCCCTCGTAGAAAACCACGTTCTGACCGCTCGCGGCGCGGAGGACGTAGTTCTTGTCCTTCGGAAGCACGTACGCGCCGCCCTCGGCATTGCGAATCACCAGCCTCACCTTCACCTCGTCCCCGTCGCCGTACCGCGACCGGTCCGTCAGGATCAGCACCCGCGGCTCGCGCTTCGGCGCCACGGGCAGGCCCCCCAGCGCCATGTCGCGGAACGCCAGGTGCCCGTTCGACTCGGCCAGGATCGACAGGCTCGACGCGAACAAGTCGTCCTTCCACACCTTGATGTGCTTCCCGTCCGCCGCCATCCGCACCGTCGCGTTCTCGACCCGTTCGCCCGTGCGGAGGTTCTCCAGCATCACGGTCGCCCCGCTCCGGCCGGCCCGCGCGATCATCGCGAGGTCCGACACGATCACCACGGTCTTCGCTTCCTGCGTCCCGATGCTCGCGCTCACCACGTACGCGCCCGGGTCCTTCTTCGGCAGCTCGACGTCGAACTTGATCTCCTTGAAGCGCTTGTAGTCCTTCACCGGGACTTCCCATTCCTTGTCCGGCGCGATCACCGCGACTTCGAGCGCGTCCAGCCCCGACGTCGAGGCGCGCTTCTCGAAGTAGTCCTTCAGGTCGAGCGTCCAGAAGCGGAATTTCACAGTCTCGACGTTCCGCACCGTCAGCTTGACCGCGGGCGTCTCGGCGCTCGTGAAGATCTTTTCGCTCGCCAGCGCCAGGGACTTGTTCTGCAGCGTGCGCAGGAACTGCTGCGCCTGTCCCTGCCAGTTCCCGCCGACTTTCGCCAGCTCCTTCATCGCCGTCTCGAAGTCGTCGAGCTCGTTCGCGTAGACCTTCGCGGCCTCAAGGCGCGCCTGGTGTCCCTCGTTGTAGCTCGCAAACTTCGTCGCGACGCGCATCCACGCCTCGACCGCTTCCTTCCATTTCTTCTCCTCGGCGTACGTCTGCCCGACGCGGAACGCCATCGCGGGTGCGCGCCCGTCCGTCGGGTGCAGCGCTCCGAATTCCTCCGCCGCCGCCCGCGCCGCCGCCCAGTCCTTGCGCTTGAACGCGCGCTCCGCGGCCTCGAACCTCACGTCCGCGATCGCCTGCCGCACCTCCGGCCAGCGAGGGGAATCGGGGAAGCGCTTCAGGAAGTCCTCGAAAGTCGCGATGGCCTTGGCGTCGTCCATGTCGGCGCGCCAGAGCCAGGCCACGCGCAGCAGGGCTTCGGGCGCGCGCTCGTCCTTCGCGTGGGTGTCCGCGAACGCGGCCAGCTCCTTGCGGGCCTCGTCGCGCAGTTCCTCGTACTGGGACAGGGCGAGCGCCGCGAGATACCCGGCCTTCGGGCCCCACTCGGACGCGGGGTAGTCCTTCGCGCAGTGGCGCAGGAGCGGCAGTGCGCGGCGAAGTTCCTCGATCGATCCGGTCTGTCCCGCCTCATTCACGTGCAGCAGCGCCGCCAGCCAGAGCGCCTCCGGGGCGCGCACCGACTGGGCGAACTCCGCCGGGATCCGCAGCCACGCCGCTTTCCCCTCGAACGGCCGGCCCGTGTCGCGCAGCGCCGTGCCGTAAGCGAACAGCGCTTCGTCGAGCTTCGCGGACTTCGGGAACTTCTCGAAGAACTCCTTGCACGACTTGAGCAGCTGGACGCGGTCCATGCCGCCCTTGAGCTCGCACGTGATCACGTCGATCCGCACGCCTTCCTCGTCCGTGCCCAGGGCCTCGAGTTCGAGCGCCTTGACGAGCAGGTTCCGCGCGGCCTGGAAGTTTGCCACGAACGTCGGGTCCTTGGCTTCCTTGGAGTTCAGGAACTCGCGCCCCGCCTCGACGTAGATCATCGCGATCTTCTTGCGGCGCTCGGGCGCCGTGATCGCGGCCACCTGCGCGTCGTAGATCTGCCCCGCGAGCGCAAATTCCTTCTTCGCCGCCAGCACGTCTCCCTTCTTGTAGAGCGCCTTCATCCGGAAGCCGCTCGCCGGGTAGTCCTTCACCAGCCGGTCGAGCGAGGCGATCGCTTCGTCGTTCTTCTTCGCGTTCTGCTGCGCGGTGGCGATCAGCATCAGGATCTCGTCCTGCCCGGACTTCGCTTCGCCCAACGCCTGCGTCAGCAGCTGCTCGGCTTTCGCCCAGTCGCGGTCCTTGAGGGCAGCTTCGCCATTGGCGCGGTTATCGGCGGGATTGGGGTCTGCGACGACGAAGCAGACGGCGACCAGAAGCACGGCAAGGAAGGCGAATCGGCGCTGGCGCATGAAGTGATCTCCTGTAGACACTTTCCCCGTGCGGCCCGGGGGCTGTTGATAAGACGTCGGGGGGGAGCGAAAGGTTCGGGCTGTTTTCCGATCTCCGAACAAGGACCGAACAGGATACAGGGCGTATGGATGCGGATACACGGGTTCCGCTTCCCACGGATTCGGTGGCCGTGTCGTCGGGCATCGGCCTGTCCGCCCTCGATGCAATCGCAAACCGCGGGCCGCACCGCTGTTTCGCCTTGGAGCCCCCCGTTCGCGCGTCTAGAGTGGCGCCCCCGCATGTCCCTGAAGGCCCTCATCGCCGTGCTGTTCGCCGCCGCCATCGCCGCCGCGCTGGCGTGGCCGCGTGCCGGCGTGAGCCGTCCTCCTCCGGCGAACGCGCGCCGCATCGTCTCGCTCGTACCTAGCGTCACGGACATCCTGTTCGACATCGGCGCCGGGGACCGGGTCATCGGCCGCACCCGGTTCTGCTCGTGGCCCCCGGCCTCGGGCGCGGTGGAAATCGTCGGCGACTTCACCAGCCCCAACGTCGAGCGCATTGCGATGCTCCGGCCCGACGCCGTCGTCGAGGCCGCGAGCCACCCGCAGGCCCTCGAAAAGCTGAAGTCCGCTCGGCTGCCCGTCGTCGAGGTCGGCACGCTGACGCTCGCCGATGCGCTTCAGCAGTACGACATCCTCGGGAAAACTACGGGCCTGGCTAAAGAGGCTGCGGCCGCGCGCGGCCGGCTCGAGGCCGCGATGGAAGCCGAGGCCGCCCGCTGGAAGAACGCGCCCCGCGTCCGCGTCGCCCTCGTCGTCGAGCGCCTCGCCGACGCGCCGCAGGACGTCTACGTGGCCGGCGGCACGGGCTTCGTCAGCGAACTCGCGTCCACCGTCGGCGGCGACAACGTCTTCGGCGACGTGAAGAAGGACTTCGTCAAGGTCTCCCCCGAGGACTTCGTCACGCGCGCCCCCGACGTCATCCTCGAACTCAACAGCGTCGCGCCTCCGTCCGATGCCGAAGCGCTGGCCGCGTGGTCGAAACTGCCGGCGATCCCGGCGGTTGTTTCGAAGCGCGTCCGGGTGCTCTCACAGGATTTCCTGCTCGCCCCAGGATCCCGGATGCACCAGTCGTTGAAGGTGCTGGGGGAGGCGCTCCGGTGATCCTGGAAGCGCGTTCGGTCACGGCCGGTTACGGAGGCGACCCCGTCCTTCGCGAAGTCTCGCTCGGCGTCGGCCCGGGAACGTTCACGGCCGTGATCGGCCCGAACGGCTCGGGCAAAACAACGCTGCTCCGCGCACTCCTCGGCCTCCTCACGCCATCAGCCGGCGAAATCCTCCTCGACGGCAAACCGCTCGCTTCCACGCCGCGCCTCGAGCTCGCCCGCGCCGCGGCGCTCGTCGCCCAGGACGCGCCGCCCCTCTGGGACTTCTCCGCGCTCGAAGCCGTCCTCCTCGGCCGCCACCCGCGCCGCGCTTCGGGCTGGTTCGACGGCAACGAGGACGTCCGCGCCGCGGAGCAGGCCCTCCAGGCCGCCGGCGCCGCCGAACTCGCTTCGCGCCGCATGGCCACCCTTTCCGGCGGCCAGCAGCAGCGCGTCGCAATCGCCGCGGCGCTCGCGCAGGAACCGCGCGTCCTTCTTCTCGACGAGCCCACCGCGAACCTCGACCTCGCCGCGCAGGTCCAGACCTACACGCTCGTCCGCGACCTCTGCCGCGCCCGCAGGATCGCCGCGCTGGCCGTGACGCACGACGTCACCCTCGCCGCGATGTTCTGCGACCGCGTCGCGGTGCTCGTGAAGGGCCGCATCGAGAAGGTGGGAACGCCTGCGGAAGCGCTGACGGCCGAAGTGCTGACGAAGGCATTCGGGACGTCCATCGTCGTCGCGCCGCACCCGACGCTGGGGACTCCGGTCGTGCTTCCGGCGCCGGAGGCCGGGAGATGACGGCGCTGACGAAGAACCGGTTCGCCTTCGCGATTGTCGCGGCACTCGGGTTTGCGGCGGCCGCCGCGTTCGTGGCGCCGATGATCGGCGCGACGTTCATCCCGTGGGGTGCGGACGGGACACCGGGCGAGATTTTCCGCCAGCTCCGCCTGCCGCGCGCGCTTCTCGGCCTCGTCGTCGGCGCGACTCTCGCGATGTCCGGCGCTTCGATGCAAGCCTGGCTCCGCAACCCGCTGGCCAGCGAGTACACGCTCGGCATTTCCAGCGGCGCGGCGTTCGTCGCGCTTCTCGCCGGTGAAACTGCGCTTGCCCGCATCCCGGGCGGCATTCCCGTCGCGGGGATGATCGGCGGGCTGGGCGCGATCGGCCTCGTCTGGGCCCTCGCCCGCCGCCGCGGCGGCCTCGCCCCCGGGGACACGGTCCTGACGGGCATCACGATCTCGCTCCTCTTCTCCGCGCTCACCCTGATCGTGCTCAACAAGGTCGCCGCCACGCGCGCCGTCCACGTCATCCGCTGGCTCACCGGCGGCCTCGACACCGCCGGTTATGACGCACTGCGTCAATGCGCCCCCTGGTGCGCCGCTTCCATGGCCATCCTCATGGCCGCCAGCCGCGACCTCCATCAGCTCGCCGCGGGCGAGGACCTCGCCGCGACCCGCGGCGTCCACGTCGCGCGGGCGCAGCTCCTCACCCTCCTGGGCGCTTCGCTCGGCACCGCCGCGGCCGTCTCCGTCTGCGGCCCCATCGGCTTCGTGGGGCTCATCGTCCCCCACTGCGTCCGGCTGATCGCAGGCCCCGACGCGCGCCTTGCTCTCCCTATCTCCGCCTTCGCCGGTGCAGGCTTCCTTGCGCTCTGCGACGGGGCGGCGCGGTATTTCTCGCGGCCCGAAGAGCTCCCCGTCGGTGTCGTCACGGCGATGATCGGAGGGCCGTTTTTCCTGTGGCTGCTCAGGGCGCGGCGCGGCGACGGAGCCCGGCCGTAGCCATCAGTCCTTCAGCTTGTACAGGCACGCGTACGGCGGCTTCCCTTCCTTCATCGGGAACGCCAGCCAGACCCCCGGCGCTCCCAGCGCGATCGCAACCTCGAACGGCTTTCCTTCGGGATTGAGAAGCGCCTTCCGGCAGGCGTCGCGCGACGCGGCATCGAGGGACTCTTCGAACCGGCTCCCGGCGAGCCCCTCCTTCGCCCGGCCGGCGCGCTTCAGGGCCGCGCCGTTGGCGAACACGATCACCCCGTCCGCGCCGACCTTGACGATCGGGACGGGGAGGCGGTCCACGACCTCGCGCCAGGTGCGTTCCGCCGCGCGCAACGGGTCGGTGAGTTCGGCCGTGGCCCCCGCGCTGGAGGCGAGCTGGTCCTGGACGAGGCTGCTCCGCACGGCGTTCGCGAGGTGCTCGGCGAGGATCTCGAAGAAGTCCACGTCCCCCGTGGCGAAGGCGTTCTTGTCGAGGCTCTCGAGATTCAGCACGCCGATGACTTCGCCCGACACCCTCAGCGGCACGCAGAGTTCGCTCAGCGTCGTCGGCGCCACCGCGCTGTGGTACCCGGGGTCCGCGGTCACGTCGTTTACGAGCACCGTCCGTGCCGTCCGGTACGCCCGCCCCAGCAGCCCGACGTCGAGCTTCTGCGTGTAGCCGCCCGGGTACCGGTCCACGAACACTTCCGGCGTGTCCCCCGCGATCGCCATCGGGGCCAGCACTCCCGAGTGCTTGAACACGAGGAAGACCGACACGTGGTAGAAGTGCGGGAACTCCTTCAGGATCGAGTCGACGACGTTCCTGAAGAGCACTTTCGGCTCGAGGGACGACGTGGCGACCTGCAGGATCCTGAGGATCCGCTGGAAGGACTCGACGCCGACGACGGACTTCGACGATTCGGGCGACACGGCCGCCTCCCTTGAAGTGGGCGGCGGGCATGGTATGGCGCGCGCCGGGCCCGCGGCAAGCGGGTGGCCGCGGCCTACTTCGCCACGCTCTCGAACACGCCGGTCAGCTCGAACTCGAACCCCCCGCTTCCCTGCGGCCCCTTCCGCGGATACGTCCCTTCGAACACTCCCTTGAGCCCGACCGCCTTGCCGCCGCGGTACTCGACGACGACACGGAGCTCCCCCGAGTAGGAAAAGTCGCCGCCGCCCGAGTCGGTGAGGGTGACCCTGCCGTGCAGAAGCGCGAATTTCGACTCGCCCTTCGATCCCGCGGGCTCGAGCGCGAGGTCGCCGGCCGCGCCGGTGACGTCGTACACCTTCTTGGTCTCCTGGTCCGTCCGCTCCATCACGCCGCCGGGGAACATCTTCGAAAGCCACGGCAGGAACGCGGACGCCTGGAGCCTGGCCGGTTTCGACGGAAGCGCGAGCAGGGCCCAGTCCTCTTCGGCCATCGGGGCCAACTCCACGACGGGCGCGTAATACGCAGGCATTCCCCTGTCGTTGAGCCGCGTGAACACGCGGATCCCGGAATCGCTCCCCTCGGGCAGCCCGGGGAGTTTCACGGCCCGCGGCTCACCCGGCTCGCCCAGGCCCAGCGACTTCCGCGCTTCCGTGAGATTTTCGCGCCAGTGCCGCGGCAACGGGTCCCCGCGCAGGGTGTCGCCTTTTCCGCGCTCGCCGCGCGGCGCCATTGCGTCCCACTTGCGCACCAGCTTCCCCTGCGAGTCCATCACGCACGCATCCACGTTCGACTGCTGCCCGCCGCCCGGCCCCGCCTTGAACTTCGCCGCCCATACTTCCTGCACCACCTGCGGGATGTCCTTGTCGTCCCGGTGCCCGTGCCACGACACCACCACGAACTCCTTCAGCATCGCGGCGACCGCCGCGTCGGCGAGGGCAAGCCCCCGCGCCTGCGTCGCCGTCGCTCAGCAGTGCCCCGTGATCATGTCGCCGTACTTCGCATGGATCACGATCAGCAGCACCGGCCGCTTTTCCTTCGAGGCGCGCTTCTGCGCCTCGGCCAGGTCCGGCGCCCAGTCGAGGCGGTACATCGAGAGGTCCTTGTCGGCGGGGCGGAGCTCCGTGTATCGCGCCAGAGCTTTCTGGGCCTCCGCGTTCTGGGCGGCGGCGGGAAGTGCGCACAACAGGAACGCGGCGAGGTGGCGGTTCATCGGGCCTCTTCAATGAGAGTCGCTACAGGAACGGACTGGAGCCTCCGGAATTGCACGCTTTCGCCACCGAAAAGTGGATTTTTCCCCTCGGGGAACGAAAGAAAGTCGCGGGAGGTGTCTTGATCCTCGAATCGGCGATTCGATTCACTTTGTCGAAACCCCATTTCGAAAGGACGGCACCCATGGGCCTCACCCTGCATTACACGCTTGCACTTCCCGGCTCGACGAGCAGCGCCGAAGTTCGCCGGCGGCTCGAGGACCTTCGCGGTCGCGCGGCGGCGCTGAACTCCGGACGCGTGGACGACGAGCTGATGGAGTTTGGAGGGGTTCGGGCACGCAAGTTCCCGCTGGGGGGCCTCTCGGTGCCCGTCATTTACGACGCTGCGGGATGCCCGCGCGTCGCCGGGAAAGCAGAGGAAGCGGAAACCTGGGATTGGGCCGAACCCGTGGACATCGCGCTGTTCCGCGTGCATTTCGAGGGCGCCGAAACCGCCTTCTTCGGCGTCGCGCGCTTCCCGGAGACATTTCCCTGCCGGACCAGCAACGGCCGCGCGACCGTAGCGCTTCCGGTCCCCCGCGCCCTCGGTCGCTGGTACGCCGAATGGGCCTGCAAGACGCAATACGCCGCCGATCCGCGTTGCGGCGGCCGCGAGAATTTTCTGCGCGCCCACCTGACGCTCATCGCCGTCCTCGACGCCGCACGCGACCTCGGATTTGAACTCACGGTGACCGACGAAGGCGGCTACTGGGAGTCGAGGAGTGTCCCCGTTCTCCTGGGCGAGCTGGACCGCATGGACCGCCTCGTCGCGGGATTCGCCGGGTTCCTCAAGGATCGGCTCGGAAAGGACATGCGCGGCCCCCTTGAGGGACCGATCCTGGCGCGCCCCGACTTCGAGAATCTGGAGGCTCGTGCGTCCAAGGATGGCTTAGAAGGGCAGTTCCAGAAGGCGATCGACGAGCTGAATCAGTTGGTGAAGCGGAAGAAGCCATGAGTGCCCTCCGTTCCTCAGCACTCAATTCTCAACACTCAACACGGATCCGGCGTTTCAATATCCCCCGCATGTACCGCTCCCTCGTCTACCCCATCCTCTCCACCCTCGAACCCGAGCGCGCCCACGGCCTCGCGCTGAAATCCATGCGCGCCGCGCAGGCCGCGCCGGGCGGCCTCGCCATTCTCCGCACCTTCGCCGGCCCGCAGGACCCGCGCCTCGAGGTCCGCGCCTTCGGCCTCACGTTCCCCAACCCCCTCGGCGCCGCCGCCGGCCTCGACAAGAACGCCGACGCCGTCGCCGCCCTCATGGCCCTCGGCTTCGGCTGCGTCGAGATCGGCACCGTCACCCCGCGCCCCCAGCCCGGCAACGACCGCCCGCGCGTGTGGCGGCTGCCGGAAGCGCGGGCGCTGCTCAACGCGCTGGGCTTCCCGTCGCTCGGCGCCGCGGCGGTGAAGAAGCGGATCGCCGGGAAGCGCTTCAAGGGGATCCTCGGCGTCAACCTCGGCAAGAACAAGGCGACCACCGCGGAGGACGCGCCGGCCGACTACGCCGCGGTGTTCGACGCGTTCAAGGAGGAGATGCGCTACGCCGTCGTGAACGTCTCCTCGCCGAACACCCCCGGCCTCCGCAGCCTCCAGAGCCGCCGCGCGCTCCTCGACATCCTCGCGGCCGTCGATGCCGTGAACCGCAAGCTCGCCAAGCCGCGCCCGGTCCTCGTGAAGCTCTCCCCCGACCTGGACGATGCCCAGCTCGACGAGGCGCTCGCCGGCGCCCTCGAGGGCGGCGCTTCCGGCCTCGTCATTTCCAATACCACCCTCGACCGAAGCGCGCTCAAGAACCCGTTCCCGGAACGCCCGGGCGGCATCAGCGGCGAGCCGCTGCGTGACAAGTCGCTCGCAATGCTCCGCAAGGTGCGCTCGAAGGTCGGGAAGCGCCTCCCGCTGATCGGCGTCGGCGGGATCGCGACGGCGGAGGACGCGATCGCGCGGATGAAGGCCGGCGCTTCGCTCGTGCAGCTGTACACGTCGTTCGTATACGGCGGGCCGGGCCTGCCGGGACAGATCGTGCGCGGGATCTACGACTTCGTGATGAAGGAGAAGCTGAAGTCGGTGGAGGAGATCATCGGGGCGGGGGCGTGAAGGCCTTCGACTGTCCGCTTAGTTCCTGCTAACGACGCCTCACGGGCCGCCGCGCGGGAACAGCGTCGGCCTGGGCTCCCAGCGTGACGCGTTCAGAGTTGGAATCGTGTAACAACCTTGCGAAGGACCCATTGCGGAAGTCAACCCACGCGGTGTCATTCTCCAGGCTACGACCGAGAAGTTGTGCGGGCTGCAGGATCGCGCGAATCCGAACCCAGGCGTTCGGCGAAACGAGGACTCCGACGAACACTCCAAACCCGATCCAGGGGAAGAAGTCATAGTCGGTAAATTTCCAAGCGACCACTGCAGCGACCGTCGCGATCCAGGGAAGCAGGGCGATCCCGCCGACGATGAGCAGCCGCCGAAGGCTGCACTTAGCGCAGCACGGCACTTCAATCTCGTAATCTCCTGCATTCTTCGAGTGGACGAAGAAGAACGGCAGCAGCCATAACGAACGGTGCTCCGCGAGCCCGATTCGCATGGTGCCCAGCGCCGGCTGCAGACAACCCGAGCACACTTCGGGCATAAGGACAGGAAGATGGAGAAGTGCGCGCACGGCCCAACTATGGCAAACTCCGGGATTGTCTGGACGCGGAATTCGCGACTGTCGAACGAAGCTGCTATCGAGATGGGACCGTTGACTGCCCAGATCGTACCCGGTGATCGTCTCGCCCACACCGGCGGCGGGGCAACGCTACTGTCTCGAAACCTCGCGCGGCGCGGGAGTGCCTTCGAGATACAAGGCATCCGCGCACAGGTCCACACCGTTCGGCCACTCGACATACCGGCCATCCGGCGCGATTTTCGCCGCCCTGAATTCCGCGGCCTGTGCGAGTGGCGCGTACACGCCTCCCTTTCGGACGAGAGGTGCGAGACTGAAGGTCTTCGCGCTCCCGTCCTCGAAGGTGAGCCGAAGCGACAGATCGGCCCCGAATTCCAATCGCGTGATCTTGTGCACGGCGTCCACGGCGCTGCTCCTAATCCAACGGGGGTATGTTAACAAGCGGCTGGGCTTGGCGGGCGAGCTCCCAATCTGCGAGCAGCTCTGCCTCGTGCCTCGATGCCCACTCGAAGACCAGCGCCTTGACCCGCGGCGGCGCGTCGCCGGTCAGGATCCGAAGTGGCTGGATCTCGACCCGAAGTTCGAACTCGCCGTAGACGGCATGAAAGTGGGGAGGGGCGTGGTCGTTGTAGAACATGCGGATGAGAATTCCGTAGAAGACTGAGATGAGCGGCACGTGGGCTCCTTCTGTCAAAGGGGGAACCCGATATCGCATCAAGCCGCGCGACAAGAATCAATCCGTCGGAGCGAAAATGCCGATGATTCGCGCGCCTGGCCGCCGCGCTCAAGCCGCTTCGAACTAAGGCCCTGATCCTCCGCGCCGATGTCTTCATCCTTGGCCCTCCACGCCCCAACCGCGACACTTCGCTCCTTCCCATGCCCCCGGCCGCCACCGAGCGTCGCATCCTCACCGTCCTGTTCTCCGACCTCTCGGGGTTCACGTCGCTCTCCGAGCAGATGGACCCCGAGGATGTCACCGAGATCATCGACGCGCTGTTCCGCCTCCTGCGCGGCGCGATCGAAGCGCAGGGGGGGACGGTGGACAAGTTCATCGGCGACGCCGTGATGGCCGTGTTCGGCGCACCCTCGGCGCATGCCGACGACCCGCTTCGCGCCGTCCGCGCCGGGCTCGCCATGCAGGCGGCCGTCGCGGCATTCAACCGCGAGCGCGGCCTCTCGCTCGCGCTGCGGATCGGGATCAACACGGGGGAAGCGCTCTGGGGCTCGGTCGCGGGGGACCGGCCGACGGCGATGGGCGACGCCGTGAACGTGGCGCAGCGGATGGAATCGGCGGCGCGGCCCGGGTCCGTGCTGGTGACGCGCGCGGTGGAGCGCGCGACGTTCCGCAGCATCGAGTACCGCTTCAGCGCCGACGTTCTCCCCAAGGGTCGGACCGAAGCGGTGAAGACGTACGAGGCCGTGGCCGTGAAAGCCTCGGCGGAGGCGCCGGGGGGCGGGTTCTTCGGGCGCGAAGCGGAGCTGGCGCGGTTGGTGGAGAGGCACGCGTCGGGGAAGGGCGTTTTCGTGCTGATCGAAGGGGAAGGCGGCATCGGGAAGACGCGGCTTGCGGCGGAGTTGCTGGCGAAGGCGGGGGCATCGTCCTGGACGGCGACGGGGCGTGCGCCCGAGGGCGGCAAGGCGCCGCTCGGCGCGCTCGCGGACCTCGTGCGGCACGCGGCCGGCGCGGAGCCTCCGGCCGCCTGGCTCGCAAAAACCCTTCCGGCCGACCTTGACCCCGCCGACCGTGAGATCCGCGCGCAGCTCATGGCGCTCTCGATCGGCGCGGGCGCGGCCGGCGACCGGCTCGCCGGCCTCGACCCCGCGCGCGCCGCCGACGAAACGCGCAACGCCTGGGTTGACTGGCTCCGCGCCCGCTCGCCCGCCGCCCTCTGCCTCGACGACATGGAGCACGCCGACCCGGCGCTCCTCGCCCTCCTCGCTTCTCTTCCCCCGCGCCTCGCCGGCACTCCCGTCACAATCCTGCTCACGTCGCGCCGCGGCCTCGAAACGCCCGCGGGATTCGAAAAGGTCGAGCTCGGGCCGCTGGAGCCGGAAGCGCTTTCCGCGCTGGCGGCCGACGCGCTCGGCCGGCCGGCGGCGGCGGAATTGTGCGCCTTCCTGCGCGAGCGCACCGGCGGCTCGCCGTTCTACGCGGCGCAGCTCGCGCGCTGGCTGGACAACGAAGGATTCCTGGAGGGCGAGCCCGCGCGGCTGGGGAAGCGCCCCGAGAAGCTCCCGGATGGATTGCAGGCGCTTCTCGTCGCGCGGCTCGACACGCTCGACGCCTCTCCGCGCGACGTCGTGAAAACCGCCTCGGTTCTCGGCCGGTCCTTCTGGCGCGGCGTCCTCTCGGAACTCTCGGGGCGCGAGGCCTCCCTCGACGTCGCCGCCGCCGAGCGCGAGGACGTCGTCGAGCCCCGGCCCGCGTCGCTCCTTCCAGGCGACGCCGAGTACGCGTTCCGGCAGGCGCTGCTCCAGGAGGCGGCGTACTCGCTTCTGACCAAGAAAGACCGCTCCCGCCTTCACGGCGCCGCGGCGGCGGCGCTGTCGTCGCGGGCGGGCCGCCCGGCGAAGTCGCTGGCCGCGCGGCAGCGCGACCTCGAAGGGCAAGCCGGCGGACGCGGCGGCGCTGTGGCTGGAAGTCGGGCGTGAAGCGCTGGCCGGGAAGGCGTGGGACGAAGCGGCGGGGGCGGGGCACGAGGCGGTGAGGCTCGGCGCAGGGCCCGAGGCGGCGCTGATCGAGTTGAAGGCGACGATCGTGTGCGGCCGCGGCGAGCCGGTCGAGACGCTTCTCGCCCGGATCGAGGCCGACGCGGCGGCCACGCGCGAACAGAAGGCGGAGGCGGCGTTCGCAGTGGCGCTCTGGGCCCAGCGGGCGCGCAGCGGCCAGGGGACGCTCGACGCCGCGGAGCACGCCGCGCAGGTAGCGGGCGTGCCGTCGCCGGACCTTCGCGCGCTGCGGATCGTCGGGCTGATCGCGGTGTCGCGCTTCGAGGAGGGGGCGGCGGAAGCGGAAGAGCTGCTGCGGGAATCGGCGGGAACGGACCCGGCCTCGCGGCTGAGGCGCGCCAAGGGGCTGATCACGCGCGGGCAGATTCTCCAGCGGTGGGGGCGCTACGACCCTGCGCTGGCGGACTACCACGAGGCGATTAACGCACTGCGTCAATTGAACGATCCCACCCTCCTCGCCGGCGCGCTCCGCTCCCTCGCCGTCCTCCTCCGCAACGTCGGCCGCCTCGACGAGGCCCTCGCCGCCAACGGCGAGGCCGTCGATCTCTACCGCTCCACGGGCGACCGCGGCAGCACCGCCTCGACGCTCGTCGGCCGCGTCTCCATATTCCGCGTCATGGGCCGCCGCGCGGAGGCCCTCGAGTGCGCCCGGCTCGCCGAATCGATGACCCGCGACCTCGGGCTCGTCCCCGCGCTGGCCGCGCTCCAGGTCACCCTCGGCAACCTCCTCAGCGACGAGGGAAACCACCTGGAGGCCGAGCGGATCTGGACCGAGGCGCTGGGCCCCGCACGCCAGTCCGGCGACCGCGGCATCCTGGCCATCCTCCTCGCCAACATCGCCAACTCGCGCATGGGCGAGGGCGACCGCGCCGCCGCACGGCCGCTTCTCGAGGAGTGCATCGCCCTTCACCGCGCGACCGGCGAACGCCGCCACCTCATCGGCGCGCTCAATACCCTGGGACATGCCGAGCTCCGCGACGGTTTCCCGGAGCGGGCCCGGCTGCTGCTGGAAGAGGCGCTCGCCCTCGCCGACGCGCTAGGCCGCCGGTCACAGGAGAGCTGGGCCCTTGTCATCTACGCCACCGTGCTTCTCGACCTGGGCGAAGCGGCCCGTTCCGGGGAAATCCTCGCGGAGGCGCTGGCCTCCCTGCGCGCCGACACTCCCGCCGCCGGCCGGATCTCCGCCTTCATCCTGGCCGCCGACCTCCATCGCCGGCAGGGCCGCGCCGCCGAGGACGAAGCCTGCCTGCGGGAAGCGATTTCGGCGGGCCACGAAGCCGGCACGCCCGGGCGCGCGATCAACGCGTTCATCACGCTCTCGCGCCTCGTCGAGCCCCGCGACCTCGCGGAAGCCCGGGCCCTGGCGGCGGAAGCCCGCCGGGCCGTCGCTTCCCCCGGCTCCCACGCCGTCGCCTGTGCCCGCGAGGCGGCGGTCGCCGCGAAGATGGGCGAGCGCGCGAAAGCCGCGGAGCTGGCCGCCGAGGCTCGGGCGGGTTCCGGGAGCGTGTCGAAAGAGTCGCGGGAGGAATTCGAAAAGGACCTGGCCGCGGCCGGACAATGAAACAGGCGGAGCTTTCGCCCCGCCTGTTGTAGGAATCAGCCTGTTCTCCGGCCCGGTCTAGTGTCCGTGATCGTCGCCGCAACCGCCACCGCCGTGCCCGCAGCCGCAACCGCCCTCGCCGTGCTCGTGCCCCTTCTCCCCCGGCGCCAGCATCGCGCGCGCCGCGCTGACCGTGCTCTCCATGGACGCCTGGCGCAGCTTGAGGCCGACGTTCGCCGCGGCCACGAGGTCCTCGTCCGTCAGCCCCGCCTTGCGCGCCGCGTTCACGTGGTACTCGACGCCCGCCTCGAACCCGGCCGCGACCGAGGCCGCGACCGCCATCAGCTCCGCCACCGTCGCGTTGATCGCGCTCGGGCCCTTCGCCGTCGTTTCCGCCGACTTGTTTTCCACGACCTCTCTCCTTGGTAGGGCCCAGGTTGGCGCTTCCGTCGCGCGGGCCGAAGTCTGGCATGCCACGGAAACCCGCGCCAGCGCGAAATCGCCCGCGAACCTTTCCTGCACGTTCGGCGTTGAATCCCCCGGCCGCGAATCGATACACTCGCGCTCGTCGTTTCACTTCTTCACTCGCGAAAGGAGGCCCGCCATGCCGATGACTCCCGCTCATCGTGTCGCCGCGCGCGCCTTCCTTCGACCCGCCGGCCTCGGCGCCTAGGCACTTCAGCCCGCAGGCCTGGCCCGGTCGATCGGACGGCGCGCAACTCACTCGAGGACTCCCTCACGGGAGCCGGTGCGCACTTCAACCCAACCAATCGACCGGAGATTTCCCAGCCATGGGCAACGACTTTCGTCGGAAGACGCTCGACGGACTTGACGGGCTCGACAAGAACCAGAAGCGGATGCTGTTCAAGCGCGCGGCGAAGGCGCGGCGCGCCGCGGCGTATTTCAAGACGTCGCGGAAGGAAGAAGAGTGGGACGGGTCGGAGGACGCGCCGTCGGTGGAGCGGAACGTGCGGCGGCGGAAGGACTCGATCGGCGACTGGGCCGCGAGGCTTCTGGCGCAGGAAGGGGCGAGGACGGAAGCGGCGGGCGACGAGGCGGCGCCGCCGGGCGAGCCGGCGCTCGTGGTGTGGGTCGGGCCGGGGACGTGCCGGGCGGTGAAGGGCGGCGAGGAGCTCGCGGCGCGCGTGTCGGTGGATGAAGCGCTCGCGCCGGGGGACGACGTGCGTCTCGCGGACCGCGGCGGCGGCTGGGAAGTCGTCGAGGTCGCGCCGAGGAGGACGCGGCTGTCGAGGCCGGACCCGGCGCTCGGGCACGTCGAGAAGGTGATCGCCGCGAACATCGACGCGGTCGTCGTGGTGGCGTCGGCGCGCAATCCGCACTTCCGCCCGCGGCTGGTGGACAGGTTCCTGGTCGCCGCGGCGTACGGCGGCGCGCGGAGCGTGGTGTGCGTCAACAAGGCGGACCTGGTCGAGGACGCGGCCGAGCGGGAGGAGCTGGAGCAGTCGCTCTGCGTTCTCCGCGACGCCGGCGCCGACACCGCGCTCGTCTCCGCGGAGTCGGGCGAAGGGATGGACGTCCTTCGCGCCCTTCTCGCCGGCAAGCTCGCCGCCTTCGTCGGCCAGTCCGGCGTCGGCAAGTCCTCGCTCGTCAACGCGCTCGATCCCGCGCGGAACATCCGTGTCGGCGACGTCCAGGAACGCAGCGGCAAGGGCAAACACACCACGACCAGCTCGACTCTCCTCGAGCTCCCCGGCGGCCTGCGCGTCATCGACACGCCGGGGATCCGCTCGTTCGGGATCTGGGACATCCCCGCCGCCGAGCTCTCCACCTACTTCCCCGAGTTCGCCGGCCACGCGTGCCGCTTCCACGACTGCACCCACGCCCACGAGCCGGCCTGCGGCGTCCGTACGGCGGTCGAGGCCGGATGCGTGCCGCGGGGGAGGTTTGAGAGCTACTTGAGAATCCTGGAGTCGCTCGGTGGGAAGCGAGAGGGCAAGGTGGAGAGATAATTGCCATTGTCAGAACTCCGTATACTCGGAATCAGGAGCAAGCTTGCATGACCAAGAGAGTTGCTCGGCAACGAAAGAATTCCGGTCTCGATCTCCGGCCAAATGATCCCCCTGGTCGAGGCGGGCTGATTCCGTTGCGAAGAACCGGGCCAGTTCCAACGTCCAAGCCGACCAAGCGGCCACCAGAGCGTGGATTACTGAATCAGCTCCTACGAGATCGCGAAGACCGCTACCGCATTTGCGTCGGGCTTCCTCCACTGACTGATGCGGAAGCTGCTGCCCTTTGTGTACGGAACCACGACGGCCTGCGTCAGCACGCTCGGAGGCACCGATGAGCGGGATGAAGGAAGTAACCGAACGCTTGGAAGGGTCGCTTGAGCAACTTCGGGGCGAAGAGTGTTGGTACGTGATGGCGGGTGATGTCGGTTCGATACTCAACCTTCACTTTGGAGAACGCGTGCCTCGGTTGAGGCCCCTGAAGTCTGGGGTACATACCAAGGCGTTCCGGTCGTTTCGCGGTCTGTTCATCCTGGTGACCTAATGTGCCTGGCGACTCGAACACGAAGGCAGGATCACTTGTGCAAGCACGCGGGCTCCAAGCTGCATTGAGCGAGAGATGATGTGCCTTCAGCACGCTCGCGTCGAAAAGGCTGATCTCAATATCAGGACTTTCGACTTGATCCTGCGGTTCGATTCCTCGGTTCTCAGCCTCTTTTGCGATCGAATGGAAGCGGGAGCGGATGAAATCAACTGGATGTTCACCGACACCGAAGACAGGTACCTCGTCAGCCTGCCGGGCAAATGCGTGCCCTGCAAAACTTCCCTGTAGCATTCGCGCGTCCCGACTTCCGGAACGAACTCCGCGGAGGTGCGTCACCGGATCGGAGGTACGAGAGCCCCTGATTTGAGAACCATCCCCACTTGATTGACACCGAAGTGATACGTCAACTTCCGCACATCCTCCGCCTCCCATATCACCAGATCCGCGACCAGCCCGTTTGCGATCCTTCCGCGGTCCGCAAGCCGCAACGCGTGCGCCGCGTTTACGGTCGAAGCGCACAGGATTTCGGCCGCCGTCATCTTGAGCTGGGTGGCGGCGATGGTGCCGATGACCTGCAGCGACTCGGTGAAGCACGACCCGGGGTTGTAGTCCGTCGCAAGCGCGACGGGGACGCCGGCGTCGATGAGGCGGCGGGCGGGGGCGTATTTCGGGAGGCCGAGGAAGAAGGTCGTCCCGGGGAGGAGCACGGCGACCGTCCCCGATTGACGCATTGCGTCAATGCCCGCGTCGTCGATCGCCATGAGGTGGTCGGCGCTCGCGGCGCCCAGGTCGGCGGCGAGCTTCGCCCCGCCGATCGTCGCGAACTCCTCCGCGTGCAGCCGGACGGCGAGGCCGGCCCGCTTCGCCGCTTCCAGGATCTTCCGCGAGTCGTCGATCTCGAAGATCCCCTTCTCGCAGAAGACGTCGCACCAGGTCGCGAGCTTCTTCCGCGCGATCTCGGGGATCATCACGTCGCAGAGCAGCCGGACGTACGCGGCGCGGTCGTCCTTGTACTCGGGCGGGACCTCGTGGGCGCCGAGGAACGTCGTCACGACGTCGATCGGGCCTTCCTCGCCCAGCTCCTTCGCAGCGCGCAGCAGCTTGACCTCGTCCTTAAGGCTCAGCCCGTAGCCGCTCTTGATCTCCACCGTCGTCGTCCCGTGCTCGAGCATGCGCCGCAGCGCCGGCCTCGTGCGGTCCTTGATCTGCTTCAGCGTCGCCGCGCGGACCTGCGCGACGCTTCGCTTGATCCCGCCGCCCTTCGCCGCGATCTCGGCGTACGTCACGCCCGAGTTGCGCAGCTCAAACTCGTCTTCGCGCGTCCCGGCGAAGACGGCGTGCGTGTGCGGATCCACCAGCCCCGGCGTCACGAGCCGCCCGCCCGCGTCGATCGTCCGCCGGCAGCGGAAACCCTTCGCCGCCCCCTTCCCCACCGCCAGGATCCGCCCGTCCCTGGCCACCACGTCGCCCTTCACCAGCCCCAGCTCCCGCATCGCCGCCCCGACGCGCGGGCCCGGCGCTTCCCCCATCGTCGCCACGAGGGCGCCGGTGATCGCGAGGTCGGCGGTGGGAAGGGTCTTCTTCACGGTGCTACCCGAGAACGCGCTCGATTTCCTCGAGCGACGTCATCCCGGCGGCGACCTTTTCCATCGCGGCGCGCTGGATCGGGAGCATTCCCGCGGCGTTGGCGGCCTTGCGAATTTCGTCTTCCGGCGACCGCGCGATGATCAGGTCCCGGATGCGTTCCGTCACATTCACGACCTCGAAAATTCCCGTGCGTCCGCGGTAGCCGGTGTTCTCGCAGCTCGGGCAGCCCACCGGGCCGAAAACCGGGCCGTCGTACGTGGATGCGAACTTGCGCAGCTTCGCCCGGTCCGGCGCCACGCGGCGGCGGCAGTCGCGGCAGAGCAGCCGGACCAGCCGCTGCGCGAGCGAAATGTTGAGGACGTTGGCAACGAGGAAGGGCTCGATGCCGAAATCGAGCAGGCGGTAGACCGTGGCGACGGCGTCCCGCGCGTGGACGGTCGAAAAGACGAGATGGCCGGTCAGGCCGGCCTGGATCGCGATGTGGGCCGTCTCCGCGTCGCGGATCTCGCCCACCATCAGGATGTTCGGGTCCTGCCGAAGCGCGTTCCGGAGCGCCGCCGCGAACGTGGTGCCGTGCTTCACGTCGACGGAGATCTGGGTCACGTATTCCAGGTGGTACTCGATCGGGTCCTCGATCGCCACGACGTTCCGCTGCTTCCGGTCCACCTCCCGGAGCATCGAGTAAAGCGTCGTCGACTTCCCGCTTCCGGTCGGCCCCGACACCAGCAGCAGCCCCTGCGGCTTCACGAGGTACTCCCGCAGCTCCCGCTCCGTCGCCGCCGGCACGCCGAGCCGCGACAGGTCGATGATCTCGGGTTCCGTCTCGAGTACGCGCACCACCAGCTTGTCCCCGTGAATTTCCTCCACGGTCGAGACGCGGAATTCCACCGGCTTCCCCCGCACCGTCGCGGAAAACGACCCGTCCTGCATCCGCGTCTTCCGCGTGATGTCCAGGTCGCAGATCACCTTGATCGCCGAGATCGCCTTGTTGCCCTGCTCCGCGTCCAGCTCCGTCAGGTCCCGCAGGAACCCGTCCACGCGCGCCCGGATCCGGACCCCCTTCGCCTCCGGCTCAAAATGAATGTCCGTGGCGCGCAATTCGATCGCTTCGCCGATGACGCGGCGGAGGAGAAGCGCAGTGCGGCTGCGCCGGGTCGGGTCGAAGGCCTCCGCGCCGGATTTCTTGAAGACGAGGATCTCATCGACGGGAATCATGGCGGGGAGTCTTGCAGAAGTAAGGCGAGGGGGGCAAGCGAAACGGGGGAATCCGGACGGGCCCGGTGCCGCCGGCGCGCCCGGAAGACAACGGCTTGCGGACGCGAATGTCGCATTGCTAGAATCGCCGCCCCGCCTGGGAGGGCAATTAAATGTCTGATGAAGATCTCCTGAAGTCTGGTGAGACTGTCGGTGCGTACAAGGTCGTGGCCCGGATCGGCCGCGGCGGCATGGGCGAAGTCTACAAGGCCGACGAACCGGCCCTGGAGCGCTCCATCGCCCTCAAGGTCATGTCGGGCTCGCTCGCGCAGGACCGCACCTTCCTCGACCGCTTCCGCACCGAGGCCAAGGCCGCCGCTTCGCTGGCCCACCCCAACGTCGTGAATGTGTTCGGCCTGGGTGAAATCCGCGGCCTGCCGTACATCGCGATGGAGTTCGTGGACGGAGAATCCGTCCAGCAGAAGGTCGCGAGAGAGAAGAAGCTCGGGCTGCGCCAGGCGGTGGTCTGGATGACCGAAGCGGCCCGCGGGCTTGAGGCGGCGGCGCGGCGGGGGATCGTGCACCGCGACATCAAGCCGCAGAACCTGCTGATCGACCGCGAGGGGACCCTCAAGATCGCGGACTTCGGGCTGGCGAAGAAGATCGACCGGGAAGTGGCGCTGACGCAGGCGGGCGTGGCGCTGGGAACGCCGCTGTACATGTCGCCGGAGCAGGGACGTGGAGACCCGGTGGACTGGCGAAGCGACATCTACTCGCTCGGCGCCACGTTTTACCATGCGATTGCCGGGCGGGCGCCGTTCGAGGCGGACTCCGCGCTCGCGGTGCTGACGAAACACGCGACCGCACCGCTCACGCCCCTGAATTCCGTGCGGCCCGAAGTGCCGCCCGCGCTTTCGGCGATCTTCTCGAAGATGCTTGCGAAGGCCCCGAGCGACCGGTACGCCTCGCACGGCGCGCTGGTCGCCGAGCTCGACCGCGTCCTGCCGTCGCTTCCCCGCCCTGCCGCGGCTCCGGCCGCCGAGGTGACGGGGGGTGTTGACGCCGACGACGCGGCGCTCGGGAGGGTCGCGGTGAAGAGCGGGATGATCAACGACCAGCAGCTCAAGGGAGCGATCGCCTTCCAGGCGAAGCTGAAGGCTTCGGGGAAGCCGGTGCGCCGGCTGGACGAGATCCTGGTGGGTGCAAAGCTGCTGACGCCGGAGCAGGCGGCCGTGCTGAAGGACCAGGGGCTGCACAACAGGATGGCGTCGCAGGAAGACGAGCCGGAGGATCACGGTCCGTCGAATCTGGAAGTGACGGACGTCGGCAAGGCGGTGACGCCGGCGGCGGCGAAGGGGCCGGTCTGTCCGCTCTGCCGGATGGTAGTGCGCCCGGACCAGGTGCAGACGAACTGCCTGGAGTGCGGCATGACGCAGCATTCGGAATGCATGACGAGCTACGGCGGGTGCGGCAACGAAGCGTGCGCGAAGTCGCCGAAGTCGATGGCGATGGCGGCGATGACCCCTGGAGGCGGGGGCGGGCAGAAGTACTCGGGGGGCAACCCGATTGTCGGGAAGCTGGTCATGGCGGGGGGGCTTGCGGCCGTGGTGGTGATCGGGGTCCTGGTCTGGAAGGGGATGCAGAAGTCGGCGCAGGACCTGTACGACGAGGCCAAGAACATGGACGCGGCCGGGAACCGGGGCCGCCTGTCGATTTTCAGCATCGACGAGACCAACAAGGACGTCTCGGCCGGGGCGGGGCTTACGGGAGAAACCCTGCGGAGGCTGGAAACCCAGGTCTCCCTGTACCGTCGCGCGCTCGAGAAGGACCCGACGCTGCTTCCCGCTCGGATCGAGCTCGCCGCCTGCCTCGTGCGGCTGAGCCGTAAGCCCGAGGCGATCAAGGAGTTCGAGGCGGTCCTGGCGCAGCAGCCGGACAACAAGGAATCGCTGATCGGCGCGGGGAGCATCGCGTTCCAGAACGCGGACTATGCGCGGGCGGAGCAGCACCTGCTGAAGGCGGCCGAGGGTGGCGCCGCCGAGGCGTGGATGACGCTGGCGATCATCTACCAGGACAAGAAGAACGAAGGGCACAAGGCGGTGGGACCTCTGAAGAAGTACCTCGCGGAGCGGAGCGACGACGGAAACGGCTGGTCGCGGCTGGCCCTCTCCCAGTTCGAGGCGGGCGACGACGCCGGGGCGCTCAGTTCGGCGGAGAAGGCGGTCCAGAAGGGAACCACGAATCCCGGCGCCTACCTGGTGAGGGCGAAGATCGCGTTCAAGAACGGGAAGTTCGAGGACGCGGGGGTAGCGGCGATGGAATCGGCGGAGAAAGTGCCGCAGGGCAACACGGTGCAGGCGTTCGAGGCGCGGAAACTGGCCGGACGCGCCTTCGCGAAGGCGGGCAGGCCCCAGCCGGCGCGCGAACAGCTGAACATGGCGAAGTCCGTGAACCCGAACGACGTCGAGGTCCTGGAAACGCTGGGAGACCTCGCCAAGGCCGCCGGCGACTGGAATGACGCGGGCAACAACTACAAGGCGGCCTACGAGCAGGGCAACGGCAACCTCAACAAGCTCTTCGAGGCAGGCTACCTGTACTACCAGGCCCGGAACGCCGGCTTCGCGGCAGCGGCGTTCGAGGCGGTTCACCGGAAACAGGCCGACTACAAGGAACTCAAACTCTGGCTGGCCCGTGCCTACCTGCTCACGGGATCGATCGAGAGCGCCAGCCCGGCGGTCGCCCGGGCGCTCGAGGAAAAACCGGAAGATCCCGACAGGCAGGCGCTGCGCGTCTGGGAGCTCGGCCTCAAGGTGAACATCGACGAGGCGCTCCGGTACGGCAAGGAGTGCCTCGCGAAATCTCCCGGCAACGCCGAGCTGAACTACCGCCTCGCTTTCGTCTACGAGCGGGCCAAGAACTGGGACCGCCAGAGGGAGCACGTGCTGGCAGCCGCCGACGCGGGCCATCTCGACGCGATCTACGACGCCGGCGACCTCTGCCAGAGAATCGGGGATCGCGCCAACTCGCTCAGGTACTTCAAGCTGTACCTGGAGAAGATGCCGATCGGCTACGCGGCCGACCAGGTGCGCCAGTTCATCATCGGCCTGACCGCCACGGATTCAACCGGCTCAACCGTCCCCGACCCGACCACCGGATGGACACCGCCACCGTCGTCCGGCTGGGAGTACGAGGTTCGCGACGTGATCGAAGTCCTCGGCCGCGCGCCCAAGAGCACCGAGGAACCCGTCGACCGCGTGCTGTTCGGGGTCATGGCGTGCACCGTGTGCGCAGGAGCACTCGGCGAACGCTACACCGATATCACGGACGTCCACACGCTCACCAGCTGGGCCCAGCAGTACCTTCGGCAGGACATCCGCTCCTTCATCCGTAACCCGGATGAATCCAGGGAGCTCGCGACCTTCCGGACCGCGCGCGTCAAGCAGCGCTTCACCGAAATCGCCTCCGCCTGCGACCGGCTGGTCCAGCTCTTCGCGGCGGCCTCAAAGAAGCTGAACGCCGGCGCGGCCTCTGACGTCGACTCGCTGGAGGCCCGCTGGAACGCCGGCGCGGCGCGCGACGATTTCGACAAGCTGGCCACCGCACTCGACATCTGTGCCCGGATGGTCGCCGCCGCGCGCGGCCCTTCCGGCGTCGAGGGCATGGAGCGCTACGAAGCCCGCTGCATCATCGCCGAAAACTCGATCCAGCGGTCCGTGGCCGCCTCCTACGCGCTCGTGGAACTGCTGTCCAGGGGAACCCCGGAGGCCGAGAAGATCGCGGCCAACCTCGACGCTGCCGACGACACGTGCGACAGCGGCCTTTCGCAGCTCGCCCTCGGGCTCTACAAGTCCGCCCTCATCCTGCCCACCCTGAAAGCCAAGTAGGAGCACCTCCATGAAACGCTTCGCCCTCTCCGCCGCCCTCCTCCTGGCCGCCGCGCTGGTCGCACAGGCGGACAAGGTGTTCATGAAGGACGGCCGGACGTTCGACGGCAAGGTGGTCGACGAGACGGACGACACGATCAAGCTGCGGATGTCGAAGGGAACGATCCCGATCAAGAAGGCGGACATCGACCGCATCGAAAAGGGCACGAGCGCCGTGGAGGAGCTCGACACGATGCTGGAAGGGCTGACACCCTCGAATCCTGCGGGTTACGTGGAAGCGGCGGAGTTGTGCGCCGCGAAGGCCGCGGGGGACGGTCCGACGGTGGAACGGCTCGCGAACATCGCGATCTCCCTTGACCCGGCGCTCTGCGGCAGGGCACAGGCGGCGATCGGCGACTGGTACAGCCTGAAAGGCAATCGGGCGCGCGCCGCGGAGGCCTACCTGGCCGCCTTCACGGCGGACTGGAAGAATCCCGCGTACCGGGACAAATTCCTCAAGCACCGCGACACCCTGGCGGATCTCAAGAAAACCCAGATGCGCCGCCTTGCGGACTCGGTCCAGCTGGCAATCGACGACCGCCTGGCCGAGGCGATTTCCGGACTGCAGGCTTCGAAGAATGCTCCCTGCGCGAACATGATTTCCACATACGCGCCGGGATACGCGAACTTTGAGGCCTTCGTCGCGGATACCCGCGCACGCGTCCCCTGCAAGTCGTGCGAAGGGGCGATCTGGATCAAGTGTTATTCCTGCAACGGGGAAGGCTCGTTCAAGTGCACGTCGTGCGACGGGAAGGGATTCAAGGAAGTGAAGAAGAACGGCCAGACGGTGGAGCGGAAGGACTGTTCGTCGTGCAGCATCAAGGGGAAGATTCCCTGCGGCAAGTGCAAGGAGCGTCCCGGAATGATGAAATGCCCGACCTGCAGGGGTGCCCAGCCGAAGCCGAAGGTGATGTGGGATCGCCGCGGGCTCCTGCAGTTCAAAGCGGCCATCGAGGAGCGGATCGAGGGGACGCTTCCGGCGGAGGAGCAGGTGGGTCCCAAGCTGTCGAGGCTGGGGATCACGACGTTTGACGAGGCGTTCACGGAGGACGGGAAGCTCGTGTACTCCGGCGGGAAATGGGTGAAGCCGGAGGAAAAGAAGTAACATACGCCCGGCAGGTCGCAAACCGCGGCGATGCCGCGGTTTTTTTTTCGGGAGCTGCGCGTGGCGTTCCTGATCATCGAATCGGGGCCGGAACAGGGCAGGAAGGTCGATCTGCGCGGGCCACTCGTCGTCGGGCGGCAGGCGAAGGTCGGGCTCTCGATCAAGGACGGCAAGGCATCCCGCGAGCACACGCGTTTCGAGCCTGCGGCCGGAAGCTGGGCCGTGGTGGACCTGCAGTCCACGAACGGCACCCTCCTCAACGGGCGGAAGATCGAGCGCGAGTTCATGCAGGCCGGGGACCGCGTGACGGTCGGGCAGACCGTGTTCCGCTTCGAGGACGCGGACCCGAACCCGGCGTCCACGACGAGCCCCATGCGCGAGCCCGGCGCCTCGCAGCCGCTCGGCCGCGGGCCGGCCGTCCCGGGCGGAACGATGCCCGTGACTCACCCCACGCCGCCCACCATGCGCCCCGGCCCCATCCCCGCCGCGCTTCCCGCTTCACACGCCACTCCGCCGCCCTCCTCCCCCGCCGCAGCGGCCGCGGCCGCCGGCGAAGCGCCGGTCGAGCGCGGCGGCGCCCCCAAGCTGCGGTACCAGGACAAGCGAAGTGGTCCCGGGTTCTTCACCATCGTGATCTGCACCGCCATTCTCGTCGGACTCGTTTTCGCCGCGCGCTGGATCGGCCAGCGCGCGATCGCCAAGGCCATTGACGAACGCAAGCAGGGGCAAAAGACACCGTGATCTGCCAATCGCGTGAAGGGCGCGAGTCGTCGGCGGCCGGACCTCCGGCGCTTCGCGCCTCCGCCCCGGCCGCTCGCCGACTCGCGCCCTTCACGCGATTGGCAGCCGAACAGCATCCCTCAATTCCCCTGTTAGCCGAGAACTCATGATCTACTTCGACAATAATGCAACCACGCCGCTGTGCCCCGAGGCCCTCGAGGCGGCGACCGCCGCGCTCCGCGACTGCTTCGGCAACCCGTCGTCGGCGCACGCCGCCGGCCGCAAGGCGAAGAAACTCCTCGCGGAGTCCCGCGAGAAGACCGCTTCCCTGATCGGCGCCAAGCCCGCGGAGATCGTGTTCACGGGAAGCGGGTCGGAGGCGGACCACCTGGCGATCCTGGGGGCGTGGAGGACGGCGGCGAAGTGGAACAGCAAGAAGAAGCGGGTGGTGGTGACGGGAATCGAGCATCCCGCGGTGCGGAAGACGGTGAAGGAACTGGAGGAAGGCGGGGCGGACGTGGCGTGGGTGGCGCCGGGGCCGGGCGGGCGGGTGAGCGCGGAGGCAGTGGGCGAGGCGCTGACGCTGGACACCCTGCTGGTGACGGTGATCCTCGCGCAGAACGAGACGGGCGTGCTGCAGCCGGTGAAGGACATCGCGGTGCGGGCGCACGCGTGCGGCGCGTACGTGCACACGGACGCGGTGCAGGCGGTCGGGAAGATCCCGGTGAACGTGAACGACCTCGGCGTGGACATGCTGTCGCTGGCGGCGCACAAATTTCACGGGCCGAAGGGCGTCGGGGCGCTGTACGTGCGGACGGGGACGCGGATGGGGGCGATATCGCTGGGCGGCGGGCAGGAGCAGGGGCTGCGGCCCGGGACGGAGAACCTGGCGGGGATCGCGGCACTGGCCGCGGCGCTCGAGGCGGCGGCGAAGACGCTGGAGAAGGACATGCCGCGGATCCGCGCGATGAGGGACCGCGTTGCCGAGGGGACGCTCAAGGCTTTCCCTTCCGCACGCTGGAACGGCGACCGCGAACACCTGCTCCCCAACACCGCGAGCCTCTCGTTCCCGAAACTCCGCGCGGACATGCTCCTCCTCGCCCTGGACACGGACGGCATCTGCGTCGCGACGGGAAGCGCCTGCCATTCCGGCGCGCTCGAACCCTCGGAAATCCTCAAGGCGATGGGGCTCGACGACGAGGCCGCGCGCAGTTCGCTGCGGATCTCGCTCTCGCGCTTCACGACGGACGCCGAGATTTCGAAGTTCCTGGAAGTGCTGCCGGCCGTGTTGAAACGCGTGGAAAAGCCGGCGTGAACGCGCGAGCGCCGCGTTTTCAAAATAAAAATCCGGCGGCGACGTAACCTTTTTCGCCGGGCACGCTTTGCGCGCTGCGTCAAATTTGACGCTCACCCTGTCCGCTGCTAGATTCCGCGCGCACGACACGACTACCACACCACGACCTGCAGCGAACGGTCCGGGACGTCTCTGCTCCCCCTCACGCTCTCCCCCTCAAAGGACGATATGCTCCCTTCTGATGGTGCCGCCCTGCGGGACCGCGTTTTCGCGGAACTCGCGCAGCGGCTGCCGGAAGACGAGTTCCGGGCCTGGTTCGACCCCGCAAAAGTCAGCCTGATGCCGAATGGCGCCACCTGCGAACTGCAGGTGCGCAACGTCTTCATGGCTGAGCACTACGAGCGGAACTACCGGAGAGCGCTGGAAGAAGTGCTCTCTTCGGTGGCGGACGGCCCCGTGAAGCTGGCGATCCGGGTCAGCTCGGAGGTGCCGGCGGTGGCGTCGCCCACGACGCCCTCCTCGACGCCGATCCTCGCGCTTCCCCCGGTCCCGCCGGCCAACGGGCTCGTGCTCAACCCGAGCTACACGTTCGAGAACTTCGTCATCGGCCTCTCGAACCGGCTGGCCCACGCGGCCGCGACGTCGGTCGCCGCGGCGCCCGGGGCGGCGTACAACCCGCTGTTCCTGTACGGGTCCGTCGGGCTCGGCAAGACGCACCTCCTGCAGGCGATCTGCCACGCGATCCTCGCCCGCCAGCCGGGGCTGAACATCAGCTACCTGTCGTGCGAAGGGTTCGTGAACGACTACATCGCGTCCGTGCAGAACATGAAGAACCTCGAGGGTTTCCGGGCGCGGATGCGCGGCGTGGACGTCCTGCTCATCGACGACATTCACTTCCTCGCGGGCAAGGAAGGCTCGCAGGAAGAGTTCTTCCACACGTTCAACACGCTGCACAACGCGTCAAAGCAGATCATCCTGTGCTCGGACGCGCCGCCGAAGGACATCCCGACGCTCGAGGACCGGCTGATGACGCGGTTCTCGATGGGGCTGGTCGCGCGGATCGACACGCCGACGTTCGAGACGCGCGTGGCGATTCTCAAGAAGAAGGCCGAGGCGCGCGGAACGCCGTTCCCGGAGGACGTGTACTTCTTCATCGCGCAGAACATCGAGTCGAACATCCGCGAGCTCGAGGGAGCGGTCACGAAGGTTGCCGCGTATGCATCGCTGCTCAACCGGCCGATCGACCTGGAAGTGGCGCGGGAAGCGCTGCGGGACGCGCTGGAAGTGGCGTCAGCGCCGGTGTCGATCTCCGAGATCCAGGGCGTCGTGTGCCGGAAGCTGGGCGTGAAGACGGCGGACCTGCAGTCGAAGGGGCGGACGAAGTCGCTGTCGAAGGCGCGGCAGATCGGGATTTACCTCGCGCGGACGATGACGAACGCTTCCCAGACGGACATCGGGAATGCGTTTGGCGGGCGCGATCACTCGACGGTTTCGTACGCGATTGACACCATGAAGGACCTCCTTGAAAGCGACCCGAGTTTCCGGACTTTCATGGAGCAGCTGGCCGACGAAATCCGCAAAAGCAAGCTGTAGAGAACCCCCCGGCGGAAGCTGGAGGGGGGCCTGAGAGCTGTTGGGAGTTTGTGGAGAACCGGGGCCCGGGACGCCCGCTTCCACAGGAGTGAGTGGGATGTCCCGGAAGTTGTGAGGGGGTTTGAGGGGGTAACGGGGACGAGGCGCGACGACGCAGGGCGTTGGCGCTTCGGGAGTTCAGGCGGGTTCGGGAGATGTTTTCCACGGAACGCGGCCGCCTATGAAGACGGTGAAGACTTTTCTAATAAGAAAGACACATAAGAAGAACGGAGCTCGGACATGCGTTTCCGCTGCAAGCGCCAGGATCTCGCCCAGGCTGTCGCCGTCGTCGCCTCCGCCGTCCCTGCCCGGACGAGCGTGCCGATCCTCCAGAACATCAAGATCGCGGCGGCCGACGGAGAACTGCTGCTGACGGCGACGGATCTCGAGATGGGGCTGCGGCTGGCGGTGCGCGACGTGGGGATCCAGAAGGGCGGCGCGGCGGTGCTGCCCGCGCAGAAGCTGAACCAGATCATCCGCGACATCCGCGACGACGAAGTGAAGTTCGACGTGGACGGGAAGCTGTGCTCGATCGAGATCGAAGGCGGCTCGTTCAAGCTCACGGGCGCGGATCCGCAGGACTTCCCGCAGTTCCCGGAGTTCGACGACAAGAAAGCCGTGCGGATCGGCGTCGAGGATTTCCGCGACATGGTGCGCAAGACGGCGTTCGCGGTCTCGAGCGAGCCGAGCCGGTACGCGCTGACGGGCGTGCTGTTCGTCATCCGCGAGAACGAGGCGCGGATGGTCGGGACGGACGGGAAGCGGCTCGCGTACGCGAAAAAGAAAATCAAGGGCGGCCCGAAGGACGAGATCAAGGTCATCGTCCCGCCGAAGGCCCTTCACCTCGTCGAGAAGATCGTCGGCGAAGGCGACGAGGAAATCGCGTTCGAGTTCGAGGAGACGCAGCTCAAGGCCAGGACGAGCGCAGGGACGCTCTTCGCGAGGCTCGTCGAGGGTTCCTTCCCGAACTACGAGGACGTAATCCCCGGCGACCCCGACAAGAAAGTCCAGGTCAACCCGGGCGAACTCGAGTACCGCCTGCGCCTCGCGACGAGCATGACCGACGACAAGTCGCGCGCCGTGAAGTTCCAGCTCTCCAAGGACAAGCTGAAGCTGTTCGCGCGGCGCATCACGGGCGAGGCCGGCGAGGCGTCGCACGACGTCGCGGTGAAGTACACGGGCCCCGATTTCGAGATTTCGTTCAACCCGGATTTCTTCATCGATTTCCTGAAGGTCGTCGCGGGCGGGCGTCCCGAGGTCCTGGATTCCGAGGCCGACACGAAGGTCGAGGCGCGTGCGGACGCGAAGGCCAAGGCGAAGAAGGGCGCGAAGGAAGACAAGCCCAAGGCTGCCCCCGCGCCGGAGGCCGCCGAGGTCCCGGCCACGATCACGCTCGACCTGCGCGACAAGCTCACGGCGGGAGTGATCCGTGCCGGCCGCGATTACATCTACCTCGTCATGCCGCTCACGATCGACGTCTAGCCTCCTGCGCCGCGCGCCGCTTTCGCAACGACAGCGATGCGGCGGCGGCCGCGCCTGTGATAATCTTGCCCCCGCATGAGCCTCTTCGACACCTTCGGCCGCATGTTCGGCCGTGCGCCGCAGCCCGCGATGCCGGTGATTCCCCCGGGGATGGACCCGGCGGCGGCGATGGCGCAGGCGGAAGCGCGGCGGTACGAGGCCTCGAACGCGCCGCAGCCGGCGCCCGACGCGCTGAAAGCGGTGCTGGCGAAGGCGACGCGCGTGCGGGTCATCGAGGGCGGGATGTTCGGCGGGCGGGCGCTCGGGACGGACGTGAGGCTCGACTCGAGCAATCCTGACGACCTGTTCGGGCTGCGGGACCGGTTGCGCATCGAAGCGGGCCCTGGAGGCCACTGCGCGTGCCTGGGCGGGCATGCGATGGAGCTGTACGCGGGCCAGAAGCTGCTGGCGACGTTCGGGCTGCACCACGGGATGACGATCCGCTGGGAGGCCTGGAAGGACGACGCGCGCATCAGCAGCCCCGACGTCTTCGTGTCGTGGATGCAGGCCCACGGCGTGCCGGAACCGTTCGAGGAACTGCGCAAGCTGCGCCACGCGGCACGGGTGACGCAGGCCGCGACGACGAAATGGGAAGCGGCGGCGCCCGCGGCGCTCAAACCGCTTCTGGCCGAGGCGATGAAGGGCCAGCTCGGGTCAACGGAGCTGCTCCTGGCAATGGACGCGGCGGTGCCGGACGAGCCCGAGAAGGCGCGGCAACTGCTGAAGTGGTTCGGGAGCACCGGCGGGAAGTGGACCGGCGCGCCCACGTACCAGGAGCTGCCGGAGAAGCTGCTCGTGAAGTTCCGGCGGCAGGTCGTCGTCGAGGCGATGCTCGACGACGAGGGCGACGTCCGGGAGGACGCGCTTCTTCTCGAGGGGATGGCCCGATTCGTGTCCGGGCGGATTTTCCTCGAGCAACGCGCTTCGGACATCAGCTACTTCTCGAAGGAGCTGAAGGACGCGCTCATGAAGCACGCGCTCGTCTCCGGCGACCGCGACAAGCCGCAGGCGCTCGAAGCGGCGTTCAAGCAGGGCGTGGCGGCGGCGCAGCCGGCCGCGAAGCCGGAGGCGGGGAAGAAGCCGCCGGTGAAAAAAGAGGATGACGACGACGACCTGCTGTAGGAACGCCGTTATCCGCGGCCGTTTCCGCGTTATCGGCCTTCATCCGCGATTTCCGTTTTCTTGTCCTTACAGGTCCGCGCTTTTCCGTTGAAAACGAGCGATACATT
>CAVPNQ010000116.1:0-71929 GCA_963706735.1 uncultured Planctomycetia bacterium | reverse complement strand
CTGAACGAGTAGACATAACACCGCCCGTCGAGACGCGCGGCGCGAACGCCGACTTGTACTCGTCCACGTCCTTCTCGAACGTCTTCGCCGCGTGGATCTCGTCGAGGATGCTGAAATCCATGACCTGGTCGAAGTTCGCCGGGTTCTCGACGATGCCGAGCTTGCGGTAGACGTACTTGACTGAGTTCCAGCTCGCTTCGAAGTTCGTCGGGTTGTTCTGGTTCTTGAAGAACTGCCAGTTCTCCGCGAAGTTCGTGACGTGCGCGTCGTACTGCATCTTCGACACGTCCTCGGCCGTCATCCCGTACAGGTCCGCCATCCATTTGAACGCGTTCGCCTGGTCGTCCCGGGCGAGCTTCATTCCGTGGAAGATGCCCTCCACAAGCCCCTTCACGATGTCCCGGTGGTCCTTCGCGAAGTCGGCGCGCACGGCCCAGACGTCGGCGATCAGCTTGTTCGCGTCGGCCGTCGTGGACAGCAGGTGCGTCCCCTTCACGCGCTCCGGGATGTTGTAGATGTCCGGCGCCCACGACACGCACGCGTCGATCTTCGGGTCGTTCACGAACGCCGCGGACGCCTCGAACGCCGTGTTCGTGTACTTCGACGTCACGTCCGCCGGCGAGAGGCCGCCGTACAGCAGAAGCGCGTTGATGTAGTACTGCGAGGGCGAGTTCTGCGCGTACACGATCGTCTTGCCCTTCAGGTCCTTCACCGACTTGATCGAGTCGCGCACGACGATGCCGTCGCCGCCGTTGGACCAGTCGATCTGCTGGAAGATGCGGGGCGCGGTGCGCGAGTCCTTCATGAGGGATTCGCTGAAGAGCACCATCATGTCGAGGGTGCCCCAGAGGACGGGGAAGTCGCCGGCGGCGTAGCCGTCGCGGCAGACGACCGGGTCGTCAACGAGGACGAGTTCGACCTTGAAGCCGTACTTCTTGAAGAAGATCGATTCCTCGTTGGGCTTGGTGCCGTGGTTGGCCGCGATGATGGGCAGCCAGCCGATCCAGACGTTGATCGGGAACTTGAAGGTCTTGTTGGCGGCGTCCCACTTGTAGCCCGAGATGGCGCCGGGCTTGACCTGCGGCAGGCGGGTTGCCGGGACGTACGCGTATTCCTTCACTGTCGTCACGCCGGTGTAGTCCGGGGCCTCGGGGCCCTTGGGATCCTCTTTCTTGCCGAAGGCGCCCTTGAGCTGGTCCTGGTCCTGCTTGGTCGTCTTGGGCTCCTCTTTCGGCTTTCCCTTGTCCTTCGAGAGCATCCAGCCTGCGATGCCGATCGTGCCGAGCACGACGAGCGCGACGACGACCTTGCCGAGTCCGGTCAGGCCTGACTGGGCGGGGACTTGAGCCATGGTTCGTGCCTCCTGTGCGTTCGAAGAGTGCGTCGGTTGCGCTGGGGAAGTGCGGCCGCGACGCGACTTCCATCGCCGCAGTCCGCTCCCCAGCCCATCCCGCAGATGTCAGTTCCGTCCCTGTCCTGCGCTTACGCCTTCACCTGCTCGCCCGGCCCCAGGTCCTTCGAGCCGGTCGCTTCGTCCATCTTCGTCGCGGGATGCGGCAACCCCATGGAAGCGGAGAACTCCGCCAGCGCCTGCGCCTCCAGCGCCTTCTGCTCCTCTTCCTTCACCACCCAGCCGCCGCCCTTCATCGAATCCTGCGCCACCCGCGCCTTGCCGCTCGCGTCCGCAATCCGCTCGTCCAGGTTCTGCTCCAGCCGATCGAGGTTCGCGCCGCTCCCGGAAAGGTTGAACGCCGTCGAACTCGCCATCTCCGCCAGCTTCGACTGCGCTTCCGCCATCTCCGCCTTCGACAGCTTCTGCTTGATCATCTCGATCTTGCGCTGCGCCTCGCGCACGTACACGTCGCGCTGCCGGTTCAGGTTCTGGTACATCTCCTCCGACGACTTCAGCTGCGCCTCGTTCTCCGTCAGGTCCGTCTTCATCTGCTTCGCCTGAAGCGCGGCACGGCCGGCTTCTTCCATGTTCTTCGCGGCCATGTTCGCCGTCACGCGCGCCGTCAGGTTGTCCAGCTGCTTGCGCTGCGAGACAATCTGCCCCTTGAGGCGCTCCACCATCCCCGCCTGCTTCGCGAGGTTCGTGTTGTACTGGCCGACCGCCTCCTGGAACGCCAGCATCTCCGCTTCCAGCATGGCCCTCGGGTTCGCTTTCTCCAGGCCGCTGACGAAGAGGCCGAAGAAGCCCTTCACGAGGTTGATGAGCCGTCCGAACATGGGCGTCTCCCGAATGGTTCCCGCTGAAGACTCAATTCGCGTGCCCGAAAGGACTTGGGCGGCGCCGGGGGAAGCGAAGCGATCGTCGGACGGAAATGCACGACGGGTCGCAACCCTGCCCCCGAGAAGGGGGTAAGATTATCCGCAGGACAGAGGTCTCTGCACGGCTTTTCTCGGAGGGGAGCAGGATGAGGACGATCGTGGGGCTGCTGCTCGCGGCGGCGTCGGCGTTCGCGGGGAAGCTGGACGCGGGGATCGTGGTCCGGGACTACGAGGCGCTTCAGAAGGCCGCGCGGGCCAATGCGGACCTGGGGGCGGGGGCGCTGAAGGGCGACGAACTGCTGGACTTGTATGTACAGGCCGCGCTGACGTCGGCGGAGAAGGGGATTGCCGCGGGCGGCGCGCCGGATGTCGAGGTGCGCGCGGCGCTTGGGGCGCTCGGCCTGTTCTTCGACGACGGGAATTTCCGCGGAGGGGTCATCGGCAAGTCGTTTGCGGGAATGGAAACCGACGAGCAGGAAGCGGTGACGAAGAAATGCCGCGGCACTCCGACGTGCGGCGGGCGGGCCGACGCCGCGATGCATTTCGTCCTGTCCGCGGCGATCGTGGCCGCGATGGGCGAGGGCTCGGCGCGGGCGGCGGGAATGCTCAAGGAGATGAAGGACATGCACGGGCTCGACAACGGAAACGGAAGCGGCTTCTCCTTCGCGGACCTGGCGTCGGACGAGGCGGGGATCGTGTTCGCGAAATGGCTGCTCAAGGACCCGGCGGCGAATTTCAAGAAGGCCGCTTCGAAATTCGCGCAGAAGTCGTGCTTCCCGACGCTCGAGGGGTTGCCGGAGGGGCTGCGCACGGACGAGTTCGACGACAAGTACGGCCCGGTGGGAAGCGAGAACTACGGCAAGGTGTGGAACACGGTCGAGGAGCGGATCGCCGCGTTGCCGTTGTACGCGACGGAGGAGAAGAAATGACGGGAACGGACTGGGCCGGGCCCGCGCTGACCGCGGTCTTCGTCGTCGGCGCCGCGCTGGTCGTGTTCCGCCGCGCCGCGGTGCGCGGGAATCTCGGGAAGGGCGCCTCGGCGGCGTCGCTGGTGCTGCTGGCCGCGATGGTGATAGCGGTGGGGGTGGGCGGGTACCTTTTCTGGAGGAAGCAGGTCTCGGAAGCGATGGCGCCGGAGAAGTAGGACGAACGCGGCCCGCGGCGCGGTAAAATGCCGGAGGTTCCCTGAGGAAGGACGCGCATGGACTCGTTCACGATGTGGGCCAGGGCCTTCCCGATCGCGACGATCGTCATCTGCATCGTCGTGCTGATCCTGATCAAGAAGGTCTTCGGCAAGTCCGGCCCGAACGACAGCCAGAACTGGATGGTGATCCTGCTCTTCGCGCTGATCGTCGGCGCGGCGGCCGTGGCCGTCTGGGGATTCAAGCGCGTCAAGCCGCCGGACAATTCGGGGATGACCTGGAAGTAGATCGCGAGGAGAATTCGAGCGCCATCGGCGGTCGGACCTCGCTGCGCGACGCCGCCAAAGGGCAGGCGGCGTCGCTTCGCTCGCCCCGACCACTCGACGTCGCTCGAATTCTCCACGCGATCTGGGAGTGATTCGCGCTGGATGGGCTCATCCGGGAAATGAAGGCGACCGGGCCCGATTGCTGGACTGCCCCCTGCCCCCTGCCTACTATCACCCGTCGTGGACATCCTCGAGACTCATCTGCGGACGGACGACCCGGCGTTCCAGGCGAACCGCGCCGCGTACCTGAAGGTTTCCGAGCAGCTCCGCGCGGAGCACGCGAAGGTCAAGAAGGCCGGCTCGGAGTCGGCGGTCGCGAAGCACCGTGCGCGCGGGAAGATGCTGCCGCGCGAGCGGATCGAGAAGCTGTGCGACGCGGGCTCTCCGTTCCTGGAGCTGTCGGCGCTGGCGGCCCACGGGATGTACGGCGGCGACGCGTCGAGCGCCGGCGTCGTCACGGGCGTCGGCGTCATCCACGGCCGCGAATGCATGATCGTCGCGAACGATGCGACCGTGAAGGGCGGCTCGTACCTGCCGATGACGGTGAAGAAACACGTCCGGGCGCAGGAGATCGCGATCGAGAACCGCCTGCCGTGCGTCTACCTCGTCGATTCCGGCGGCGCGTTCCTCCCGCTCCAGGCCGAGGTCTTCCCGGACCGCGACCACTTCGGCCGCATCTTCTACAACCAGGCCCAGATGTCGTCCCGCCGAATCCCGCAGGTGTCGCTCGTCCTCGGCAGCTGCACCGCCGGCGGCGCGTACGTCCCCGCGATGAGCGACGAGTGCGTCATCGTGAAGGGCAACGGGACGATCTTCCTCGCGGGGCCGCCGCTGGTGAAGGCCGCGACCGGCGAGGAAGTCACGGCCGAGGACCTCGGCGGCGCCGACGTCCACTGCCGCACGAGCGGCGTGACCGACCACTACGCGCACGACGAAGCCGAGGCGATCGCGATCGGCCGCTCGATCGTCGAGAACTTCAACACGGTCAAGCGCGTCACGCTCGACGTCGCGCCCCCCGAGGAGCCGAAATACGCCGCCGAGGAAATCTACGGCATCGTCGGCACCGACCTCCGCCGCCAGTACGACGTCCGCGAAGTCATCGCCCGCCTCGTGGACGGATCGCGCTTCCATGAGTTCAAGGCCCTCTACGGCCCGACGCTCGTCTGCGGGTTCGCGCGGGTCATGGGCTACCCGATCGGAATCGTCGCCAACAGCGGCGTGCTGTTCAGCGAGTCCGCGCAGAAGGGCGCGCACTTCGTCGAGCTCTGCGGCCAGCGCGGCATCCCGCTGCTCTTCCTCCAGAACATCACCGGCTTCATGGTCGGCCGCAAATACGAGTCGGGCGGGATCGCCAAGGACGGCGCCAAGCTCGTGCAGGCCGTCGCCGCCGCCGCCGTTCCGCGTTTCACCATCATCATCGGCGCCTCGAACGGCGCGGGAAACTACGGCATGTGCGGCCGCGCCTACCAGCCGCGCTTCCTGTGGATGTGGCCCAACGCGCGGATCAGCGTGATGGGCGGGGAGCAGGCGGCGAGCGTGCTGGTGCAGGTGAAGCAGGAGCAGCTGGTGTACGAGAAGAAGCCGGCGATGACGGCGGCAGAGATCGAGGCGATGAGGAAGCCCATCCTGGAGAAGTACGAGACGGAAGGGCATCCGTTCTACTCGTCGGCGCGGCTGTGGGACGACGGGATCATCGACCCGGTGGACACGAGGCGGGCGCTGGGGCTGGCGATCTCGGCGAGCCTGAACGCGCCCGTGGCGGACACGAACTGGCCCGTCTTCCGGATGTAGGCTCCAACTCGAGGCGCGGGATTTCCATGCTTGAAATGGCGTACAACCACCTTCTCGTCTCGGTCCAGGCCGACATGGTCACCGTCACGCTGAACCGGCCCGAGGTGCACAACGCGTTCAACGAAGCGGCGATCGGGGAGATCACGGACTGCTTCGAGCGGATCGGGCGCGACGAGGAAGTCCGGCTGGTCGTCGTGGCGGGCGCGGGGAAATCGTTCTGCGCGGGCGGCGACCTGAACTGGATGCAGAAGTCGGTGAAGTTCACGAAGAAGCAGAACCTGGAGGATGCGAAGCGCCTCTCGGGGATGCTGCACGCGGTGAACGACTGCCCGAAGCCGGTGGTGGCGCGGGTCCAGGGGAACGCGCTGGGCGGCGGATGCGGGCTCGTGGCGGCGTGCGACATCGCCGTCGCCGCGGAGGGAGCGCAGTTCGGGTTCACCGAGGTCAAGCTCGGCATCGTCCCCGCCGCGATCGGCCCGTTCGCCGTGCGCAAGATCGGCGAATCCCAGGCCCGGCACCATTTCCTCCTCGGGAACCGCTTCGGCGCCCTCGAGGCCCGGCACATCGGGCTGGTTCACTACGTGGTCGCGCCGGACCAGCTGGACGCGAAAGTCGCCGAGGTCGTCAACGGCCTGCGCTCGAGCGGGCCCAAGGCGATGGGCGAGGCCAAGGCCCTCGTGCGCGAAATGATCGACCGCCCGGAAACCGCCGACAAGGTGTGCGTCGAAACCATCGCGCGCCTCCGCGTCGGCGTCGAAGGACAGGAAGGACTGCACGCGTTCCTCGAAAAACGAAAGCCGCGCTGGTCGAAAGCCTAGCTCTTCCCGCAACCCGTTTCCGATCGGAGCCCCGGATGTCCGACAAGAATCTATTCCTGTACCCGACCTGGCGCACGGCCGACGCCGCGGCGTGGAAAAAAGCGCTTTCGGTTCTCGTCACGCGGAACGTCATCAGCGCCACCGGCGAAGGCGCCGAGGAAGGGGAAATCTGGTTCTCCCCGGGCAAGCGCAGCCTGCAGGTGACCAAGGGCGCGCCGGAGCCCGCGTTCGAGGACTGCCGCGCGCACTTCGGCAACCCGTACTTCATTCCCGACGGCGACACGAGCGAGTACGGCGGCAAGTGTCCCTCGTGCAGCGCGCCGCTCGAGGACGTGATGGTGGTGGAGGCGATCGTCGACTTCAACGAGTCGGACGAGGAAGACGACCGGCAGAAGTGCCCCAAGTGCAAGGCGGTGATCGACGTGTCGAAGATGCAGTGTGCGATCCCGACGGCGCTGGCGACGGCGTTCGTGTGTTTCGTGGGGGTGAAGGGCGGGGACACGAACCCTGAGCTGCTGAAGGTGCTGGAGGAAGCGACGGGGTGCGGATGGAAGTGGCTGACGGAGAAGGTCGAACTGTAACGCCGAGTTGCGGGCCTGCCCGCCGTAGCCCCGCAGGGGCGAAGGCGGGTTGCGAGGAGCTTGCGGGTGAAGAAGGTCCTGATCGCGAACCGGGGTGAGATCTCCTGCAGGGTCGCTCGCGCCTGCCGCGAGGCGGGAATTGCATCGGTGGCCGTTGCGACGGAACCGGACCGGGAAGGACTGCACGCGTTTGCGGCGGACGAGACGGTGTTCATCAAGAGCTACCTCGATGCGGCGGAGTTGATCGCTACGGCTAAGTCGTGCGGCGCGGACGCGATCCATCCCGGGTACGGGTTCCTGAGCGAGAGCCATGTTTTCGCCGATGCGGTCGCCGCGGCGGGGCTCATCTGGATCGGGCCGCCGGGGGCGGCGATCCGCAAGATCGGCGACAAGATGTCGGGGAAGGACGTCGCGGAGGCGGCGGGGGTCCCCACGGTTCCCGGCTGCAGCGGCGGGGACCAGTCGGATTCGCACCTCAAGGCCGAGGCCGTCAAGATCGGCTTCCCCGTGCTCGTCAAGGCGAGCGGCGCGGGCGGCGGCAAGGGGATGCGCGTCGTCGAGAAGGAAGCGGACCTCGAGGCCGCGATCGGCGCGTGCCGGCGCGAGGCCGCGGGGGCGTTCAAGGACGACCGCCTGCTGCTGGAGAAATACCTGAAGCCGGTGCGGCACGTGGAAATCCAGGTCATCGCCGACCGGCACGGAACTGTTCTTCACCTCGGCGAACGCGACTGCAGCGTGCAGCGCCGGCACCAGAAGGTCGTCGAGGAATCGCCCAGCCCCGCGATCCCGGCGGCCACGCGCGCGGCGATGGGGAAGGCCGCCGTCGCACTCATGAAGGCCGCGGGTTACGTGAACGCGGGAACGTGCGAGTTCATCGTGGACGCGGCCGGAAAATTCTACTTCCTCGAAGTCAACGCGCGCCTCCAGGTCGAACACCCCGTCACCGAGGCCGTCACCGGCCTCGACCTCGTCCGCCTCCAGCTCGACGTCGCCGCCGGAAAGCCGCTTCCCATCAAGCAGGAAGACGTCACCTTCCGCGGCCACGCGATCGAGGTCCGCATCTACGCCGAGGACCCCGAGCACGAGTTCATGCCGTCGCCGGGGCGCGTGCTCGACTACGACGAGCCGCGCGGCGTCCGCATCGACACCGGCATCCGCCGCGGGTCCGCCGTGCCGCCCGACTACGACCCGATGCTCGCCAAGCTCATCGCCACAGGCCGCACGCGCGCCGACGCCATCGCCGCCGCCCGCCGCGCTCTCCGCGAGTACGCCATCCTCGGCGTCCGCACCAACATCGCCTACCTCGACGCCATCCTCGCCCACCCCGACTTCGCCGGCGGCCACGCCACCACCGACTTCCTCGCGAAACACTTCCACTCCTGGAAGCCCCCCTCCTCCCCGCCTCCCCCCGAAGTCCTCGCCGCCGTCGCCGCCTCCGAACCTTCGGCGCGCGCGGCCTCCGGCGGCTCTTCCGACCCCGACCCCCACTCCCCGTGGCGCGCCCGCGACGCCTGGAGGAACCTGTGAAATTCCGCTGCGGCGGGACGGAGTACGAGGCGGACGGCGCGGGGGCGAAGCGCCTCGAGGACGGCTCGTGGCTGGTGAACGGGAAGCGGGTGCGCGTGGCGCGGACGCTGATGGGGATCGAGGCGTGGTGCGACGGGCGGACGTGGCGGCTCGAGGCCGCGGAGGCCGGCGCGCGGAAGAAGTCAGCTAAGGGTCACGAGGGGATCGTGAGCCCGATGACGGGGAAGGTGCGGCAGGTGCTCGCGAAGGCGGGGCAGAAGGTGGAGGCCGGCGCGGTGCTGGTCATCGTCGAGGCGATGAAGATGGAGTACCGCGTGACGGCGCCGCACGGGGGCGTCGTGAGCGCCGTCAAGGTGACGGACGGGGCGCTCGTGGAGATGGGGCAGGTGCTGGCGGAGCTGGACGAGGTCAAGTAGTCCGCCGGCCTGAAAGAGGAATTCGGTTCTACAATGGAAGCGCCATGAACCTCCCCCCGTCCATCACCCTCATCGAAGTCGGCCCTCGCGACGGACTCCAGAACGAGCGGGAGACCGTGAGCGTGGACGCGAAGGTCGCGTTCGTCGAGGCGCTCGCCGACGCGGGGCTGCGCGAGATCGAGGTGTCGAGCTTCGTCTCGCCCAAATGGGTGCCCCAGCTGGCCGACGCGGCGGAGGTGTTCGCCCGCCTGAAGCCGCGGCCGGGCGTCGTGTACTCGGCGCTGGTGCCGAACCTGAAGGGCCTCGAGCGCGCGCTGGCCTGCGGCGTTCGCAGGATTGCCGTGTTCACCGCGGCGAGCGAGAGCTTCTGCAGGAAGAACATCAACATGACGTTCGAGGGCTCGCTCGACGCGTTCCGGCCGGTCGTCGCGGAAGCCCGGAAGAACGGGATCTTCGTGCGTGGCTACGTCTCGACGGTGTTCGGGTGCCCCTACGAAGGAGATGTCGCCCCGGCGAAGGCCGTCGAGGCGTCCCACCGCCTTGCCGACCTCGGCTGCGACGAAATCTCCCTCGGGGACACCATCGGCGTCGCCGTGCCGCGCGGCGTCGAGGCCGTGCTCGCCCTGCTGAAATTCCCGATCGGCCGCACCGCACTCCACTTCCACGACACCCGCGGCGCCGCCCTCGCCAACGCCTTCCAGGCCGCCCAGATGGGATGCACCCGCTTCGACTCCAGCGCGGGAGGCTTCGGCGGCTGCCCGTACGCGCCGGGAGCGGCGGGGAACGCCGCGACGGAAGATCTCGTCTACGCGTTCGAGAAATGCGGCGTGAGCACCGGCGTGGACCTCGCCCGCCTCGCCGACGCCTCGCGTGCGATCGGCCTCGCGCTCAGGAAAGAGCCGCCGGGCAAGGTCTACCGCGCCCTGCGTTCGGGCGTGTGCTAGGCCCGCTTCTTCACGATCGCCGAGGCGATGAGCGACACCACGATCCCCGTCACGATCGTGCCGATCGCCCCGAACATCGCCTGCAGGTACGGGTTCTCCATCGCCGCCGCGGCCTTCAGCGCCTCAGCGATCTCCGTCTCGGATATTCCCTTCGTCCGCAGCATCGACTCGTGCGCCGCGCGCAATTCGTCAAAGTACTTCGGAAACACGACCTGCGTGAACAGGAGCGAGTTCAGGAAGACGAGGGGGGAGGCGACGAGGGAAGTGCCTGCGCCGCGGAGGAACCGCCCGACGAACCCCGCGCCTTCGCCGGCGGCGCGCCGGATGACCAGCGTCAGGACGACGATCTGGATCAGGACGACGAACCAGAACATCGCCTGCATCGTGGGGTGCTTGTACCAGCCCGTGAACCCGACGACGTACATCCAGGACGCGAGGAGCACCGCCAGGATAACCCCGGGGAAAAGGATCTTTTTCATCCCCGGAGCATAAGGCCGGAGCCCGCACAGGGGCAAGTTCCCGCGCGTCCCTGCCCATGCGGCCCGGCTCCGCCCGCCAGAGTGAGAAACCCGCTCAATCGGCCCCGTGGGCGCGCGAAAATCCCGCGGGCCCGGGCGGAGTCGGCCCTCCAACGAACAACCGCCCCCCAACCATCCACCAGGCCGACGAAGCCCGAGCCCGCGGGATTTTCGCGCGCCCATGTTCCGACTGTTGCCGCCCACGCGCCCATGTGCTAGAGATACCACCCCGTTTGCACCGGATTTCGCCCCGGATCGGGCCTTGGGGCGCCGGGATCCACGCACTCCCAGCCAATAAAGGAGCAGTAATGACCGGGTCGCTTCTGAAACGACTGTCCTTTCCAGTCCTGACCGCCGCTCTCACCCTCCTGGTGACCGGCACCGCATTCGCCGGTGAGGGCGACCTCGCGATTCCCGACCTTCACAAGGCATCCTTCACGATCTTCGGGAAAGCGATTGAGGCCTATTGGCTGCTGTTCTACGGCGCCCTGGTCATCACGGGAACGCTCGGGATCAGCCTCATGCTCCGCCATCAGATCAAGGTGCAGCCGGCACACAAGTCCATGCTCGACGTGGCCGAGGTCATCTTCCAGACCTGCAAAACTTACCTCGTCCAGCAGGGACGCTTCCTCATCATGCTGTTCGTGCTCATCGGAAGCGCGATGGCCTACTACCTGATCGGCCTCCAGCATAAAACGGTCGGCACCGCGATGCTGGTGCTGTTCTTCTCCGTCGTCGGCATGGCGGGCTCATACGCGGTCGCCTGGTACGGAATCCGGGTCAACACCTACGCCAACGCGCGCACGGCGTTCGCCGCGCTCCGCGGGCAGCCGTGGGACGTGGTCAGCATCCCGCTTCGCGCCGGCATGTCGATCGGCCTTTACCTGATCTCGCTCGAGCTCGTGATGATGGTCATCATCCTGCTCTTCCTGCCCCGCGACATCGTGGGGTACTGCTTCCTCGGTTTTGCCATCGGCGAGTCGCTCGGCGCCTCGGCCCTGCGCATCGCGGGCGGCATCTTCACCAAGATCGCCGACATCGGCTCCGACCTCATGAAGATCGTCTTCAAGGTCAATGAAGACGACCCCCGCAACCCCGGCGTCATCGCCGACTGCACCGGCGACAACGCCGGCGACTCGGTCGGCCCCACCGCCGACGGCTTCGAGACGTACGGCGTCACGGGCGTCGCGCTGATCTCCTTCATCACCCTCGCGGTCACCAACAGCGTGGCGGTGAACTGGGAAGAGCTCCAGATCAAGCTCATCGCCTGGATCTTTGCGATGCGCTTCCTGATGGACTTCATGTCCGGCTGCTCGTACTTCATCAACGAGGCCATCTCGAAGGCGAAGTACGTCGGGCTGAAGATGTTCGACTTTGAAGCGCCCCTGACGCGCCTCATCTGGATCGCGTCGATCCTGTGCATCACGACGTCGTTCGGGATGAGCAAGCTGCTGCTGGGCGACCTGACCGTCACAACGCTGGTGAACGGCGCCAATGTGGTCACGCCGATGCCGAACGTCTGGTGGCAGCTCGCGACGATCATCAGTTGCGGCACGCTGGCCGCCGTGCTGATCCCCGAATTCACAAAGGTCTTCACGAGCTCGCACAGCAAACACGTGCACGAGATCGTCGTGGCGTCGCGCGAAGGCGGCGCTTCGCTCACGATCCTTTCCGGGCTTGTTGCCGGCAACTTCAGCGCTTTCTGGAAGGGCATCCTGATTGCCGGCCTGATGGGGGTGGCCTACTGGGTCAGCCTGTACGGCCTGGCGGATGTCGTCGGCACCCATGCGGCGACCTTCGCGTTCGGCATGGTGGCGTTCGGGTTCCTGTGCATGGGACCTGTGAACATCGCGGTGGACAGCTACGGCCCCGTGACGGACAACGCGCAGTCGATCTTCGAACTGGCGCAGACGGAGAAGATCAAGGGCATCAAGGAAGAGATCAAGAAGGACTTCGGCTTCGAACCGGACTTCGAGCACGGCAAGCACCTGCTCGAGGCGAACGACTCGGCCGGCAACACGTTCAAGGCAACGGCGAAACCGGTGCTCATCGGCACGGCGGTCGTCGGCGCCACGACGATGATCTTCTCGATCATCCTGCTCCTCGAGAAGGCGGGCTCGATCCGCCTCAGCCTGACCGATGCCCCGGTGCTGCTGGGCCTGATCTGCGGCGGCGCCGTCATCTACTGGTTCTGCGGCGCCTCGATGCAGGCCGTCACGACCGGCGCCTACCGCGCGGTCGAGTTCATCAAGAAGAACATGCGCCTCGACAAGACCGAGGCGGACATCGAAGACTCCAAGACGGTCGTCAAGATCTGTACCCAGTACGCCCAGGCCGGCATGTGGAACATCTTCGTCGCCCTCATGACCCTCACCCTGGCCTTCGCCTTCTTCGACGCCAACTTCTTCGTCGCCTACCTGATCTCGATCGCAGTCTTCGGCCTGTTCCAGGCCATCTTCATGGCCAATGCCGGCGGCGCCTGGGACAACGCCAAGAAACTGGTCGAGGTGGACTTCAAGGAGAAGGGCACCCCGGTGCACGCCGCGACGGTCGTCGGCGACACGGTGGGCGATCCCTTCAAGGACACGACCTCGGTCGCCCTGAACCCGATCATCAAGTTCTCGACGCTGTTCGGGCTGCTGGCGGTGGAGATCGCGCTGAAGGTGAAGGAAGAAACTCACGCCAGCAACAGCTTCAACTACATGCCGGTCGTGGGCGCCGTGATGTTCGTGATCGGCCTCGTGTTCGTCTGGCGTTCGTTCTACGCGATGCGCATCCCGCCGCGCGACGACGCCAAGAAAGCCCCGGCCGCGCACTGATCTCTCACGCGGGCCGAAGGCGGGGGAAACCTCGCCTTCGGCCCGTTTTGTTTTCACCTGCACCGAGATTGAAGGCGCCCATGCGAGTCCTCGCCTCCTTGCTCCTCGCCGGCATCGCGTTCGCCGACCCCGTCCACACGGGAAGGGACCTCGTCGAGGAGCTGCGTCCCCTGGCATGGCTGCTCGGGAATTGGAAGGCGGACGGCGACCTCGCGGGGATGAAGTGCCACGAGGATATCCGCTACTGGCCCGACCTCGACGGCCACGTGCTGATCGAGCGCGCCATCGTGACGGACGGCGACAAGAACGTCCTTCACGAGGATCGCATCGTCTTCTGGGCCGACAGGGACGGCATCCACGCCTGGATGATCGCGCGCCCGCCGGTGCACGCGGCCGAACTGGACTGGAAAGAGACCGACACCGGGTTCGACCTCTCGCCGCGGAAGGCCGGCGGCCCATCGCTGGCGTACACGAGGAAGGGCGACGACGCGTACGACTACCTGTACGAGGAGAGGGACGCAAAGGGGAACGCCGTGAAGGCGTCGGGAGTGGCGAAAAGGTCCAGTGTGGACCACCCGGATTCGGGGTACGAGCTGGCGGCGTCCCTGGCCGACGTGGAGCTGGGCCTGGGCCGGTTCTCCGGCAGCGACGGCGACAAGGCATACGCCGTCAAAGACTCACAAAACGGGCGGGCCGTCCTGGGCGGGGAGGTGTTCGAACTGCGGATCGTCCAGAAGCGCAAAGATGGCCAGCTCCGGATGCGCTTCTTCGCATGGCCGGCCGGCGAGGGACACGATTGGAGCGGCCGCCTGTTTACGAACACCGAACTGAACGGCACGTCCCTGTCCGGGATCGCCAAGGATGGAGTCCTGGCACTTGCAATCCCCATGGGGAAGCCCTCCGCCGGGATGACGTTTCGGTGGAAGTGGCAGGACGAATCCTACGAATGGACGATGGAAAGCAAGGTCGAACCGGGGAAAGTCCAGAAGTACACCGGCAAGCGAAAGTCGCGGTAGTCCAGGCCTTTCCAGAAGGAACTCTGCCGGGCTCTTCAGCTACGATCGCGAGTCCGCGGCCAGCACAGGAGGTCTGCCTTCATGAATCGAGTCTTCCGCATCGTCTCCATCGCCACATGGCTCCTGCTGGCGTGCGCTTTGGTCCAAGCCGACGACTGCGCGATCTGTACAAAGGAAAAGCTCTGCGACCTCCACGCCCCTTCCCACAAGGCCGCGGGGGAGGAACTGAGGAAGGCCTCCCGGGACGGGAACGCGGCGAACCGCAAGGAAGCGATTCTCGCGTTCGGGCGCGAGGTGGCCGCGCACACGAATTGCCGGCCCAACACGTATTTCAAGGTGCTTGCCGCTTACCTGGCCGACACGGACCTCGGTGTCTCTGCCGCAGCGGCGACGGCGCTGGCGGAAACGCAGGACCACGCGCTGGCCGCGATATTCCTGGGGGATGAGGCGCTGGCGCTGCGCAGGCAGGTCGAGAACCTGAAGCCCAAGGACGCGAAGGGCCGGGAGGAGAGGCTGAAGCGCCTCGAGGCCTGGGCGGACGGCCTCGCCCTCATGGGCGCTTTTGGCGCCTCTGGAATCGCCGGGCTTGTTGCCTCCTCGGACATCGACGTGATCGCGCTCGGCTCCGTGCGCTGCCGCCAGACCCGCGGCGCCCAGATGCCGAAGGTCGTCCTCGAGGCGATTGAGAAATGCCGGACCCTTCCGGCCTCGGGAAAGCGCGACCAGGTTTGCCAGGAACTCGTCGTCTCGTGGGAGGATCTGACGAAGTCCGGCATCAAGTCCCCGATCAGCGACGCGCGCGACCCCGCGGAAATGGACCGGTGGATCGGGGAAGCGCGGAAATGGGTCGGGCAGTATCTGAAAACGTGGAAGTGAGTCAGAGCCACTGCGCCGGCAGGCCCTTGGACCAAATCGACCTGCCCGGTTGTCCCTCTCTTGCGGGGAAACGCTACCTGCCGAGCTTCTTTCGCGTCCGATAAACGATCTCATATTCGAGATCCGAGTCCTGGCCATCGTCTTGCCAGTCGGGCTCCGCAGCGTCCCCGGTGACCGCGCCTGCGTTCAGTTCCGCCTCCACAAGGAGCCAAAGAGTCGTGCGGCCATCACCCGCATCCTTCAATTCCATCGTCGCGCGGTAGCGCCTGTCGCCGGCGCGACTATCGCCGCCCATCGAGGAATTCCAATGCGTTTCGAGGTAACACCTCTCCCGGCTCACTTTGCAGAACGTAAATCCCATCTCCAACACTGTGGCGCGCAGAGCGTCCCAGACTTCGCCGACTCCTGCCTCCAGTGGGCCGAATTCAGTCCTGGACGGACGGACATTGGCCTGAGGCTCAGATACCCATGTGCAACCTGGCCAGAGCAAGCCAATACCGGGCACCAGCAGAACGAGGGAAAGTCTCAATCGGGAGGGTCGGTGTCCTGAGCTTTGAGTCATCGGGGCCTGAGTATCGCATCCGGGGCGGGCCCAGGAAACTCCGTGAACCCCACTTCTTCCCCCGTTGTTAGCATGTCCTGCCCACAGCCAACCGCCCACAGCCCACATCATGGACACCCACACCCTCACCGCCCTCGAATTCGACGTCGTCCGGCGCAAACTCGCCGACGAGGCCTTTACGGACCCCGGCCGCAAGGCGGCGCTGGGGCTTCAGCCCCTCGGAGACCCGGACGCGGTGCGCTGGCTGCAGGACGAGACGATGGAGATGCGGCGGGCTGCGGCGGAAGAAGGGCGGCCTCCGGTTGACGGGCTGACGGACCTCTCGAAGGTGCTTGTCGCGGCGCGGATTGAAGGGCATCCGCTGGACCCGCAGGAGCTGCTCGCGATCGCCGCTTCATTGCGGGCGGCGCGCGCCGTCCTCTCCTGGTCGGGGCGGATTGCATGGGAGCACCCCAAGCTGGACGTCATCGTGGGGACGGTGAAGGCGGAGGGGGACGCGGAGCACCGGATCAGCAAGGCGTTCGACGAGTCGGGGGCGGTGGCGGACGACGCGAGCCCGGAGCTGGCGGACGTGCGGAAGAAGATCGGGAAGCTGGAGGAGCGGATCCGGCGGCGGCTGGAGGACGTGATCAGCGGGTCGCGGACGTGGCTGCAGGACACGTTCATGACGGTGAGGAACGGGCGGTTCGTGATCCCGGTGAAGGCGGGGGCGCGGACGAACGTGCCGGGGATAGTGCACGACGCGAGCGACTCGGGGGTGACGGTTTACGTGGAGCCGACGGCGGTCGTGGAGGACGGAAACCAGCTGGCGGAGTGCCGCGCGACGGAGCGCTCTGAGATCCGGCGGATCCTGACGGCGCTCTCCGACATCGTCCGCACGATCCTCCCCGCGATCGAGGCCAACCAGCGCGCCCTCGCCGCCCTCGACCTCGCCGCCGCACGGGCGCGCTTCGCCGAACGCTGGAACTGCGTCCGCGCGGAGATCGACGAGAAGTGCCGCGTGCGGCTCGACGGCGCGCGGCACCCGGCGCTGCAGTTCAAGGGGATCGACGCGGTGCCGATCGACGTGCGGCTGGGCGAGGACTTCCAGATCCTCGTCATCACGGGGCCGAACACGGGCGGCAAGACGGTCGCGCTGAAGACGGTCGGGCTGCTGCACGTCATGGCCCTCTCCGGCCTGCACATCCCAGCGAAAATCGGCGCTCGCGTCGGTTTCTTCACGAACGTCTGCGCGGACATCGGCGACGAGCAGTCGATCGAGCAGTCGCTCTCGACATTCTCGGCGCACCTGAAACGCATCACCGAGCTTCTCCCCGCCGCCAACGCGACGACGCTCGTCCTCCTCGACGAACTCGGCGCCGGCACCGACCCCTCCGAGGGCGGCGCGCTCGGCTGTGCGATCCTGGAAGCGCTTCAGGCCTCCGGCGCGAAGGTGATGGCGACGACGCACCTGGGGGACATCAAGACGTTTGCGGCGACGACGCCGGGCGTCGTCAACGGGTCGGTGCTGTTTGACGTGCAGTCGCTTCGTCCGATGTACACGCTGACGATCGGCATTCCCGGCCAGTCGAATGCGTTTGCGATCGCGCGGCGGCAGGGGCTTCGGGAGGACGTCGTGGCGCGGGCGGAGGCGTTCGTAGGCGGCCGGGAGTTGCTTCTCGAGAAGGCGATCGGGGGCCTGACGGCCGCGCGGGACGAGGCGGAGCGCGACCGGGCGGCCATGCAGCAGGCCCGAGCGGATGCCGAGGTCGCCGAGGGGCGTGCGAAGAAGAAGATCCAGGACGCGGTGGAGGAGAAGCGCCTCGCGATGCAGGCGGCGGCGAGAGAAGCGGCGGAGCTGGTGGGAAGGGCGCGTGCGGAAGTGCAGGCGACGATGGACGACGTGCGGGCGCAGAAGGTGAAACCGAGGGAGGCGCAGCGGCGGCTCGACACGGCGCATCGCGCGATGGCCGCGAAGGCGCACTCGCTGGAGCTCCCGGGGACGCCGCTTGCGCCGGAGGACGTCCGGCCCGGGCTCGCCGTGCACCTGCGGTCGCTCGGCCAGGACGGCACGGTGGTCGCCGTGCGCGCCGGGAAGAACCGCGCGACGGTCTCCTGCGGCGGCATGCAGATCGAAGTGGCATTCGAGGACATCGTCCGCGGCGTCGTCCAGCGCCCCGAACCCCGCGGGCCGGCGGCGCCGAAATCGACCCCCGCCGCCCCGCGCGAAATCGATCTCCGCGGCCTCCGCGCCGAGGAGGCCCAGCGCACTCTCGGCCGCGAAATCGAAACCTGTCTGCGCGCCGGATGCGAGTCCGTCCGCGTCATCCACGGTTTCGGCACCGGCGCCCTCGCGCAGGTCTCCGCCGAGTTCCTGCGCCGTCACCCCCAGGTCTCCCATTTCCGCACAGGGAAACCCGACGAAGGCGGCGGCGGAGTGCTCGTCGTGACGTTCCGCGCGTAGCGGCTACTTCGGCTTCTTTTCCCCGATCGCCCAGTACTTGTCGAACTCCGCCTGGGCCGACGGCAGCATCATCTCCGGGCGGAACAGCACCCGGATCACGGGGTCGGGCGTCAGCGTCGATTCCCCGGTCATGGGGATGTGCGTCACGACCCGGTTGACCGTCAGGTCGTCCTCGCACTCGTAGTACATCCACGCCTCGCCCTTCATCGGCACGAACTGGGAAGTCTTCAGGTATTTCATGCCCCGGATTGTATTCCCCGATGGCCGGATTCCGCACTATTGGGGTATCGTGGTCCGCCACGGCGCCACCAACAGCATTCAGAACTCCAAGGAATCCACCATGCCCTTCTTCACCCGCGACCAGCAGGACACCCTCGAGGTGCTTCACCACGCCAGCCCGTCGTGGAAGGACCTGCTGGAATTCCTCTCGGGGCCCCTGGCGAACTTCGCCGCCGAGAAAGTGGCGCCGCGCGCGGCCCGCAACGACGCCGAGGAGTCCTTCGCCGCGGACAATTTCCGCGCGCTCGGCGAGCTCGGGTTCATGGCGCTCCCGTATTCCGAAAAGTACGACGGCATGAACGCCTGCTTCTCCTGGCTCGCCGCCGGGATCGAGACGCTCGCGAAGGCCGACGCCGGCTTCGCCCTCGCCGTCGCCATCCACGGCACCGCGACCGACGGCCTCTATCGCTTCGCCAGCGACCGCCTCAAGGACAAGTACGTCGAGAAACTCGCCCACGGGCGCCTCACGGGCTGCTTCGGCCTCACGGAGACGACTTCGGGGTCGGACGCGCGCACCCTCAAGTGCTCGTGGACGCGCGACAACGCGACCGGCGACTACATCCTCAACGGCGGCAAGTACTGGATCACCAACGCCATGACCGCCGACGTGTTCTTCATCATGGCCAAGGGCGCCGACGGCAAGGTGAGCGCGTTTGCGGTGGAGAAGGGCTGGAAGGGGACTTTCGAGCAGCACAAGATCGAGGGGAAGATGGGCGTGCGCGGGTCGAACACGGCGGAGCTCGTCTTCGCGGACTATCGCGTGCCCAAGGACCAGCTCGTCGGCGAGGAAGGCAAGGGCTTCAACTACGCGATGCACATGCTCAACGGCGGCCGCGTCACGATCGGCGCCTGGGCGACCGGGATCGCGCAGGGCGCCTACGAGAAGTTCGTGAAGTACGCCCACGAGCGCGAGCTGTTCGGGAAGCGGCTGATCGACCTCGACAACACGCGGCGCGAGATGTCGGAGATGCAGATCGGCATCAATGCCGGGCGGACGCTGACCTACCAGGCGGCGTGGTGGAAGACGCGCGGCGCGGACATCGCGGCGAAGGCGGCGATCGCCAAGGTGGCGGCGACGGAGTCCTCGGTGCACGTCGCCGAGCGCGCCATCGAGCTCTCGGGCGGCTACGGCTACGTCCACGACTCGCGGATCGAGCGGCACCTGCGCGACGCCCTCCTGGGGCGCATCGGCGAAGGGGCCAACGAGGTCCTGAAGATCATGGTCATCCCGCGCGCCCTCGAGCGCGAGTTCGGCGAGCGCCCCCTGACGAACCTCTGGTAGCCGGGCCGATCTAACCTCCTCCCTGACCGGGGCGGTTCCCGGCCCGGCGTACCCTGAGCGAGCCCGAAGGGCGAGTCGAAGGGTAGTGAGCGCGAAAGAAATCACCGCGGTCCAGGCTACGTCGGCCAGGTTTTCGCTGTTCAAAGGCTTTTCGATTGAAGGCCGACTCCGCCCGGACCGCGGCGATTTCTTTCGCGCTCAGAGGGAAAAACGACATCCACTGCGAACGGTCTGGTCCCTCGCGAGTCTCGCCAACCGGTCCCGATTCCCGCGTCGTGCGAATGGCCGATTGCGTCCCCCTCGTGCCTACAAAAAAGCCCCGGGGAGATTCGCATCTCCCCGGGGCCCTGATCTTCCGGCAGGTTACTTCTTGGCTTCCGAGCTCGACAGGCGGTACAGGGTCTGCGGCTCCTCAAAGTACGTGATGCGGATGTCGCACAGGATCGGCGACATCGTCACCGGCACCAGCGCCGCAATCTCGAACCAGCCCAGGTAGTACGCTTCCGACCCGGCCTTCAGCTGCGTCTTCACCGGCACGCCGACGCAACCGTCGTAGTAGTACGAGTCGATGTACGACCCGCCGGTCTTGATCCGGAGGCTCGGCGTGATGTGCCCGAAGGACGTCGTCGGCGCGCTTCCGTCGTGCCCGTACAGGTGCACGTGGAACGGGTGGTAGTGCGTGCAGCCCACCGTGCCGATCGTGATGTCCTTCGTCGCGGCCAGACCCTCCAGGTACGTCAGGCGCTTCTTGTACACGCCCGCCTTCTCCTTCTTGTACCCCTCGCCGCTCTTCCAGGTCGAACCGTCGTAGTACGTCATCGAGTGGTAGCGGTTGCGGGGGGTGAAGGAAGCGCTGTGGCTGCGCCAGTGGTGCATCACGATGTTGTCGATGACGCCGTGCCAGCGGGGCGAGCTCATTCCGAACGAGCCGTCGTCGGCCAGGATGCCCCCGATGTCGAGGCGCGGGCCCGTGCCGGTGTCGTTGTTCGGATTGACCGGGCAGACGTTCTCCGGAAGCACGATGGCCGCGCCGCCGTAGATGTTGAGACCGAGCTTGGTGTTGACGTCTTCAGGCGTGCCGAGCGTGAAGGCCATGCTCGACGTTCCGGCCGAGTTCGTCGAACCGTCCACGAAGAGCATGGCGTTCGGCGGGACGACCGTCTTGGTGCCGTCCGAGTTCGTGATTTCCTGGGCGCTGGACCAGGAGAACTCCACGTGGTGCCAGGTGTGGGGTTTCCAGACGTTGTCGTGCCAGAGCACGTAGAAGGCGCCCGTGCTGTGGTGGTAGAACTCGAGGTAGACCCGGGAGAGATCGGCATATCCGCGGATCGTGTAGTTCATGCCCTTCGTCCCGCCGGTTCCCCAGTCGAACAGGAACTGCCGCTTGCAGGGCATGATCGTGTAGGTCGCCCATCCGTTGTCCACCGTGTGCATCTTGCTCTTCGGGGCCCACGTCCACAGGTCGATTTCCGGCTTGACCGTCATTTCGAGCGTGCAGTTCGGCGCCGGAACCTCGTCCGCCCAGTACGTATGGAAGCGGTTGCGGCGGGTCTGGTTCATGTAGACGCCGAAGTTCTGGAGGTCGCAGCCGCCGTCCCAGAAGTTGGCGCCACTCATCGTGGGCTTGATCTGGTAAGGCTCCTTGGGCGAGTAGCCCGAGCTGCTGTAGTTCGTGTCCTGCGTGAATGAATTCGCCGGCGAAGCGGACATGTAAGCGCCGTCAGCGAAGCAGTGGGGCATCGAGTAGGAGTACTCGGGATGCCTCGGCGTGCCGGTCCCGCCCTGGGCCGGATCGTGATACTTGTTCCGGTGGCTCTGGTTCGGGTACAGGCTGCCCATGTTGAATCCTGCGACGAACGACACGGCGCATGCTTTCAGGCCGGCCGGCGGACCGTCGCCGACCAGCGCCGAGGAATGGACGCCGGTATTCGGCCTGACCTTCGCCAGGTTGTACGGATCCGAACCCCAGCAGGCCTCCGCCACGTTGCCTTCACCATACCCGGCCGCACCGTCCTTCGCGGGGCCGGGGGTCTGTCCGGCCTGGACGTTCGCCGGACCGTTGAGGATCAGGTACCCCTCGTAGTCCGCGCACCACGTCTCGTCCCCCGTCTGGCTGCGATAGTGGCTCGCGCTCGCCGCGGAGTTGTACACGTACTCGGGCATCGAAATCACCGGCGGATACCCGCCCGCCAGCAGGTCGCCTTCCTTCGAGTCCTCGGTCGTCCAGACCCGGTCGTCCTCGAGCTGCTCCTGCGTCGTGTACACCACCTGGTCGAACACCTTCACCACCGTCTCCAGCTTCTCTTCCGCCATGATCTTCCCGGCGTTGTACACGCGGCCGATGCTCTCGATCTCGAAAATCCCGTTCGAGCTGAACGTCCAGTCCGTCGAGTTCACCTTGATGTCGCTCTTGTCCATGCGGACCAGCTCGTCAGGGTTGATCGACGGATTCGAGGTCACAAGGATCAGGTCCGGGCACATCTTCTTGATGTTCGAGTTCGGGTTCGCGTTGGCCTTGATGAGGGCCTTCTGGAAGCGCGTGATCCCCGGGATGGCCAGGAGGACGTCGTCCTCGAAGTGCATCCAGTCGTTGTAGGACCAGGCGCCCGAGGGGGAGCCGTTCGTGAAGCGGCCGCTGATGAGGAAGTCCGCGACGCTCTCCGCCTCCGCCTTCGTGATTTTCACGGTGACGAGGCCGAGCGACGACGTGTACTCCTTCGGAACGGCCGACTCGGACACGACTGCGTAGTCCCAGAAGCTGGCTTCCAGGTCCATCAGCGTCGCGACGAGGACTTCCTTCGTGCAGGTGTTGATGTTGATCGGCGTCCGGGGCTCACCCTGGTAGTAGGTGCCGCCGAACTTGCCCGCCGCCGTCTCGCCGCCAAGGGCCGCATTCGTGCCCTGCCCCGTGACGAACTGACGGAAAGCGCCGCCCTTCTTCACGTCCTTCGCCTTCTGGGGCCCGGGGGCCGCCAGGACGCGCGTGGACGGGATCGAAGCGTAAACGCCGGGGGTGATCGACTGGATCGAGTAGAGAGGGCTGGTCGCGAACTCGGGAAGACCCGGGGCCATCTTGTAATCGATCGGGTCAGTCCCGCCGATCGGATCCTTCGGGTCCGTCGGGTCGCCCGTTCCGCCGCCGCCACCACCACCGCCGCCGCCACTGCCGCCGGTCGAGGCCGAAGCGTAGCTCCCGCCCGTGTAGTCGGTCGCGCCGGTCCACGTGTTGTTGAACTTCATCGTCATGCCGTCCACCCAGCCATGGCACGTGATGAAATCGCGGACCGCGTCGAAGCGCCTGCGCGCCGCGGCGGCGTTCCCCGCGAACAGCGGGTCGGCGATGAAGACCTCGGAGAGGATCTCGGACTTGTTGTTGAAGGGCTTTCCGCGGCTGATCGCCTTGGTCTGGATCTTGGTGCCGAGGTTGAACCCGCCGGCGCTGACCAGCGTGCCGTCGGCGCACTTGAGGATCGAACCGAGGTTGTTCAGCATGCGGACGACCTGCGAGCTGCCGTCGTTGACGTTGATCATCGACGCGCAGTCGAGGACCTTGAGGGCGTACACGTCGCCGCGGCTCTCGTAGGTGCCGGGGAACTGTCCGCTGAAGGGCTCGTTGGCGGACGGCGTGGCAGCCTGGGGGAAAGAGATGCCGTTCGGGACGCCGTTCACGACGCCGTCGTCCAGCGACGCTTCCAGGGACCGCGGCGGCATGCCGTAGGACCTGGTGGGCGTGTACTTCCAGATGCTGGCTTTGACGGCGGCGGGGTAGACCAGTCCGCCGACTTCCGCGTTCAGCATTTCGCGGTAGTACCAGTCATTCCTGGCATCGTCCCAGGCCTGGACCATGGCGCGACCCCGGATGGACGCGATCGCACGCTCCGCTCCCGACTGGGCGAGCATCTTTGCGCGGACCTTGTCTACATAGCTGTTCGAGACCGCCCGTTCGACGCGCGACAGGGTCGCGAACGTCGCTGCGAGCAGGCCCAGAACACCGAGGACGCCGAGAGCAACCAGCAGGACGAATCCACGCTGGCGTTCAAGGCTTCGATCGAGCACGTGACCTCCTTGAAAGAAAGAAGTGGGTTGCAGTCTGAGGGGTAGACCTGATTCCCACCGGTGGGATCAGGATGACCGGAACGTCTCGCTTCGGAAGCCAGCGGAAGGTGACGGGTTTTTGGCCAGGTCACGTTCGGGCGGGGTTCCGAGTTGGCGGGAGGTCTAGGCCCTCGGTACTACCTGCAGCGCTTCTCCATCAGGAGGATAGGGACAGGATGTATGGAGGCGAACTAATGCAAAACAGGGGCCATTGTTAGTTTTCTTAATGTTTGTAAGTGATGTATAGGAATGTAGTTGCAACGTAAATGACATTCTTTCATTTTGAGGAAGCGCCGGATTTCGTTACTCCCGGGTGACCTGTTACCCCATCGAAAAACATGACCTCGAACCACTGGATTGGGAAAAATAGCCCAAATCCGTGGCCTCCCGGGACCCCCGTTTCACCAAAAAAATGGCCCGGCCGAGAGGCCGGGCCACCCGCTTTTCCTCGCTCCTTTACCGGCGCACTTCCACCGAACTGTGCCGGTACAGCACCTTCGGCTCCGCGAAGTACGTCACCGTCAGGTCGTCGAGGATCGGCGACATCGTCACCGGCACCATCGCCGCCACCTCGAACCACCCCATGTAGTACACCTCCGTCCCCGCCTTCACCGCCGTCTTCACCGGCAGCCCCGCACACCCGTCGTAGTAGTAAGAGTCCAGGTAGCTTCCGCCCGTCTTCGTCCGGATCGACGGCGTGATGTGCCCGAACGACGTCGTCGGCGCCGAACCGTCGTGCCCGTACAGGTGAACGTGGAACGGGTGGTAATGCGTGCACGTCACCGTCCCGATCGTCACCTCGCCCCCCGCTGCCACAGCCGCCTCCACCGCCGCCAGCCGCTTCTTGTAGACCCCCGCCTTCTCTCCCTTGTAGCCCTTCCCGCTCTTGAACGTCGTCCCGTCGTAGTAGGACATGCTGTGGAAGCGGTTCCGGGGGGTGAAGGCGGACTCGTGGCTGCGCCAGTGGTGGATGACGAGGTTATCGATGGTGCCGATGGTGGAGGGCTGGCTCATGCCGAATCCGTCCATCGTGTTCTGCAGCTTGCTTCCGATTTCCATGCGCGGGCCGACGCCCCAGTCGTTGTTCGGGTAGACGCCGATGAACGGGACGGGGAGGGCCATCGCCTTGACGTCGAAGACGGCCTTGCCGAGCTTGGTGTTCACGTCCTCACCGGCGCCGACGATGCCGGAAGCGGGCTTGCCGTCCACGAAGAGCATGGCGTTGGGCGGCACGAAGACGGTGGACCCGTCCGCGAGCGTTTTCGACTGGCCATCGATCACGCTGAACTCGATGTGGTGCCAGGTGTGCGCCCGGAAGTCGTGGTCGGCGTACATCACGTAGTGCTGCCCGCCGTAGTACAGGTCGTAGAAGATGCGCGATCCCTGGACGTAAACCCACTGCTCGTAGTTCGTCCCGTGCGTCGCGGCGCCCAGCCCCCAGAGGTGCATCTTCGAGACCGGCCCGGCGTTGGCCGCCTTGGCCGCGGGAGTCTGCGCGAGACCCTTCCCCCATTCCCAGTGATCGACCTCGGGCTTGTAGGCGAACTCGACGGTGAAGCGAGCGGTGGGGAGTTCATCGCCCCAGATCGTGTGGAACCGGCGGCGCTTGAGGTAGTTCACGTAGAGGCCGAAGGGCTGGATATCGGCGCCGTCCTCGAAGAAGCCCGTAGCGATGGCGTTGAGGGCGCCGCCGGGCTGGATCTGGTAGGGGCGCTTGGGAGCGATGCCCCAGGCCGAGGAGTATTCGGTATCGGAGGACAGCGAGTTGGCGGGGGAGTTGGTGACCTTGACGCCCTCGCAGTTCGGGGACGCGTAGGTGTACTCCGGGTTGGTGGGAGCGGGGAGGACGTGTTTCTGGGTATTGGAAGGGACGTTGGCGTGGGACTGGTTGGGCCCGAGCTTGCCGAGGTTGAATCCCCAGACGCCGCTGACCTTGCAGTCGATGCCGGACTCGTTGGGAAGCACGGCCCACGACGGGCAGTTGGCGGGCCAGCCCCCGTGCGGCTTGCGGCACATTTTGGCGGCGGACGTGTTGAAGTCGGTCGGCGTCTGGCCGGCCATGACGTTGGCGGGGCCGTTCAGCGTGAGGTAGCCGTCATAGTCGGACGCCCAGGCCAGGTCGCCGGAAGCGCTCTTGTACCGCGGGCTGGGAATCAGCTTCGGGTTGTTGTACGGGTACTCCGGCATCGAGACGACCGGGGGAAATCCGTCCGAGTAGAGGTTGCCCTCCGTCTTCGCCGGGTCGTCGTTCGTCCAGCTCCGGTCCTTCTCGAACTGTTCCTGCGTCGTGAAGCGCAGCGCGTCGAAGACTTTCACGACCGTCGTGACTTTCTCTTCCGCGAGGAGCTTCCCGCCCGCCGTGACGCGGCCGAGGGACTCGATCTCGAACAGGCCCATCGACGAGAACGTCCACTCGGTGGATTTCTGCGTGATGTCGGACTTGTCGAGGCGCACGAGGTCCACCGATTCGGTCAGCGGATTCGGGTCCACCAGAAGCAGGTCCGGGTTGAGCTTGCGGATGTCCGTGTTCGGGTTGCCGTTGGCGTGGATCAGGGCGCGCTGGAAGCGGTCGAGGCCGGGGATCGTGTCGATGACCTCGGAGCGGAAGTGCATCCAGTCGTTGAAGGACCAGGCGCCGGCGGGCGTGCCGAAGGAGAACCGGGCGGCGATGATGTGATCGGCCGCGGCCTCGGCGTTGGCCTGGGAGATCGTGATGTCGCGCGTCACCAGGTGGCCGCTCGCGTGATCGTAGTCCACGAACTTAGCCGTCAGCCCCCAGAGCATCGCGACCAGCACTTCGCGGCTCGCCGTGTTGACGTTGATCGGCGCGCGCGGCTCTTTCCACTGGTTGTTGCCGCCGAACTTGGCGGCCGTGGTGGCGGAGCCCGAGGCGGGGACGAATTGCGTCACGACGCCGCCGCGATCGATGATGTCGGCCGGGGTGGGAGGCGCGGACGCGGCGAATCCGACCGGCTTGGGGCCGAAATGCATCGTCGTGTAGTCCACCCATCCGTGGCAGGTGATGAAGTCGCGGACCTTGTCGAATCGCGCGCGGGCCTCGACGGCGCCGAGCTTCGGGACGAACACGAGGTCGAGGACCTCGCCCTTGTGCGCGAACGGCCGGTTCCGCAGCTTGGCGACCGCGACGATCTCGTCGCCCAGCTTGAACGGCGTCGGGAGACCGGCGTCGAGGCTCATGATCGAGCCGAGGTTGTTGAGGAGGCGCTTGATCTGGGGGTTCTGGTCATTGACGAACAGCATGGAAGCGCAGTCCAGGGCCTTGACGGCGTAGGTGTCGCCGTCGAGCTCGTAGGTGCCCGGCATGCCGCCGCTCATCCAGGGGCGGGAGGCGTCCACGAAGGAGAGCCCGGTCACCGCGCTGCTGAGTATCGCTTCGTCGCAGACCTGCTCGAGACGCCGCGGCGGCGTGCCGTAGGCGCGCTTCGGCGTGTATCCGCCCAGCGCGGCGATCGCGGCGGGGGAGTAGGTGAGCGTCCCGACCGGCGCGTTCAGCATTTCGCGGTAGTACCAGTCGTTGCGCGCGTCGTCCCACGCCTGGATCTGCGTGCGGGCGCGGATCGAGGCCAGGGCGCGCTCGACGCCGGATTCGGCGAGGAGGCGGGCGCGGACCTTGTCCACGTAGGAAGAGGACGCCGACTTCTCGACGCGCGACATCGTGGCGAAGGCCGCGGCGAGGAGGCCGAGGATGCCCAGGACGCCGAGCGCGACGAGGATCACAAAGCCGCGATTGTTGAAGCGGCGGGAAATGCGCATGGTCGAGGCTCCGAAATAAAAACATCGGTGGCGCCGAACCTTCCCGGATTGCCTCCGGTCGGGGTCGTCGCGGGGTTTGTGCAGACGGGACACGCGGACGGAAAACCGGAGGTTGCAAGCCGTGGGCCGAAAGATGAAGAAGGTTAATCTTTGTATAAGTAAATCAGCGCAAAGGCTTTGTGGCGTTGTTCCGTTCTGGAAATGCCCCGAATCCTGTTACCGGGGAATCCCTTCGTTACATTTCGGTGACCCAATCAGGACAAAAAAGCGGGCCCGGAGATTCCCGGGCCCGCTCGAGTCGTCCGTTTCTCCTCAATCCCTACTTCGCCTTCTTCTCCAGCTCCGCCTCGATCGCCTTCACCGCATCCTCGTCCGTCACGCGGGCCTTCGAGTCCATCCGCTTCACGACCTTCCCCTCGCGGCTCACCAGGAACTTCGTGAAGTTCCACTTGATCTCGCCCGCGAATCCCGGGTTCGTCTTCTCCTCGGTGAGGAACTTGTACAGCGGGCAGATCCCGTCGCCCTTAACCACCACCTTCGACAGCATCGGGAACGTCACCGAGTACGTCGTCTCGCAGAACTTCTTGATCTCCTCGTCCGTCCCCGGCTCCTGCGCGCCGAATTCGTTCGCCGGGATCCCGATCACCACGAACCCCTTCTCCTTGTACTTGCCGTACTGTGCCTCCAGGTCCGCGTACTGCTTCGTGTACCCGCACTTCGAGGCCACGTTCACCAGCAGCACGACCTTGCCCTTGTAGTCCGCGAGCTTCACGTCCTTGCCGTCGATGCCCTTCATCGTGAATCCAAGCACTTCTTCCTCCTTCTGGACGCCCGCGTCGGGCGCGCTCGATTTGCCGGCCTTTTCCCATCCTTCAAGCCCCACGGCGAACACGCGCACGTTCGTGTAACCGAAGCCGACGGCACGGTCGGCTGCCCGGTGGCACGTGTGTCAGTTCTCGTTCATGCAGTAGAACGCGAGCATCGCCGCCTTGTCCTTCGGAAGGTCGTCGGCGGTGAACTTCTTCGCGTCGAGCCACGTCGCGCTCGTCACGCGGCGCTTCTCCCAGACTCGCTTTGGATTGGTGTCGTACACGTTGACTTCGCCGGAACGGATCGCGATGTCGAGGTCGTCGACGCCGATCTCCGTCCAGCCGCTGTCGCCGGCGCGCGCGAGAAGCGCGGTGGCGAAGAGGGCCGCGGTGGCGGCCAGCAGGAATCGCATGGGGGCTCCAGGAAAGGGTGAGGTGCGGAGTGTGCCCCAGAAGTGCGTGAACTTCAACGGCGGGTTGGGCGGGAAGGGGCAGGCTGCGCAAGGGGGCCCACAGGCGCGTAATTTGCGCCCATTCCGGGAACGGCTCTTCCTGTCTTCCCAACCGCTTCGGGGATTGGTTAATACGATGAACGAATTCAAACCGCTCGGCGACGGCGCCTCGTTCAAGGAAATCCTGTACGTGAAGAAGGACGGGGTGGCGACGATCACGATCAACCGGCCGCAGAACTACAACGCGTACTCGACGGGTGCGCTGAGGGAGCTGGCGCGGGCGTTCGAGGATGCCGGGTGGGACGACCGGGTGGCGGCGGTGGTGTACACGGGGGCCGGGGAGAAGGCGTTCTGCACCGGCGGGGACGTGAAGGAGTACGCGGACATCTACGTGAAGAAGCCGCGGGAGTACTGGAAGTACATGAGCCTGTTCCGGGCGTATCTCGAGGCGATCATGCACTGCCCGAAGCCGGTGATCGCGCGGATCAACGGGATGGCGGCCGGCGGCGGGAACGAGTCGCAGCTGGCGTGCGACCTGGCGGTCATCGCGGAGCACGCATGGGTCGGGCAGGTGGGGACGAGCGTCGGGTCGGTGGCGTGCGGCGGCGCGACGCAGTGGCTGCCGATGGTCGTGGGCGACCGGCGGGCGCGCGAGATGCTCATGATGAACCCGAAAATCCCCGCGCGGAAAGCGCTGGAGTGGGGGCTCGTCAACGCGGTCGCACCCAGCGTGACGAAGGACGGAAAGTTCGTCGAAAACCCGACCGAGACCCAGGTCAAGATGGCCGCGGACAAGAAGGAAGGCTGGGCGATCGACCTCTCGCAGCTCGACGCGAAAGTCGCCGAGTACGTCGCCAACCTCAAGGACAAGTTCCCCGAGTGCCTGCGCTACACCAAGGTGCAGGTGAACCAGAACAAGGAAGCGGTCTGGCACGCGACCGTCGGCCACGCGCAGGACTGGCTCGCGCTGCACTTCACTTCGCCCGAGCCGCAGGAAGGCATGCGGGCGTTCTCCGAGAAGCGCAAGACCAACTGGGGGAAGATGCGGGAGAAGTGGGCGAACGACGATTCGCCCGAGTACCCCTTCGGGCCGCCGTCGGCGGACTGCCCGAAGTGCGGGACCAAGGGCATGCCGGCCGGCTTCAAGTTCTGCGGAGCGTGCGGCCATGCCGTCACGGGGAAATAAGCGGCCGGCAAAATCGTCGGCGCGCGGCGCCATCGTGACGGGCGGCGCGGCCGGGATCGGCGCGGCGATCTCGCGGTGTCTCGAGCGGGACGGGTACTTCGTCTGCGTGGTGGACGTGGCCGGAAACGCGGCGGTGAAGGGCGACGTGCGGGAAGCGGCGACGGCGCAGAAGGCCGTGGCGTGGCTGACCGCGCGCGGCGCGCCGGTGAAGGCGCTCGTGAACTGCGCCGGGATCTCCCTGGGCGGGCCGCTTCCGCGCCTGTCGCAGGAGCACTGGGACGCGACGATCGGCGTGGACCTGACCGGCGCGTACGTCTTCATCCGCGAGGTCGCCCCCGCCATGACCGCCGCCGGCGGCGGACGGATCGTGAATATCGCTTCGACCCTGGCGCTGCGGGCGCGTCGCGGCACGGCGGCGTACGCGGCCGCGAAGGCAGGGCTGATCGGGCTCACGCGCGGGGCCGCGCGAGACCTCGGCCGCGACGGGATCAACGTGAACGCGGTCGCGCCCGGGCTGGTCGAGACGCAACTCACGAAGGACGTCCCGCCCGAGACGAAGAAGAAGCTCGCGGAGGAAACCGCCCTGGGGCGCATCGCCACGCCCGAGGACGTCGCCGAAGTCGTCGCGTTCCTGTGCGCGCCCGGCTCGCGCCACATTTCCGGCGAGGTCATCCGCGTGGATGGAGGTCAGCTCGCATGAGCCTTGTCACCGTCGAACGGAAGGGCGGCGCGGCGCACGTCACGCTCGCGAACCCGCCGCTCAACATCCTGACCTGCGCGGCGATGCAGGAACTCACCGGCGCATTCCGGTCGCTCAAGCCCGCCGACCGCGTGGCCGTGCTGCGCGGGGCAGGGAAGCACCTCTCCGCGGGCGCCGATATCAGCGAACACTTCCCGGACAAGGGCCCCGGGCTGCTCGAGACGCTGCAGGGGCTGCTCAATTCCATCGCGGAAGCGCCGGTGCCGATCGTTGCCGTGGCGCGCGGCGCGTGCCTCGGCGCGGGTCTGGAACTCGCCGCGGCGTGCGACCTCGTGCTGGCGGCGGACGAAGCGAAGCTCGGCGTCCCGGAGATCACGCTCGGCGTTTTTCCGCCCGCCGCGGCGGTGGACCTGCCGGCCCGCATCGGCGTCGCGCGCGCGGCCGAACTCGTCTACACGGGCCGCACGCTGAGCGGCAAAGAGGCTGCGGCCTGGGGGCTCGTGAACGACTCCGCGCCGGACGCGGAACTCGACGCGAAGGTCGAAGCGCTGGTCGCGAAACTGGCCGGCTTCTCCGGCGCCGCCCTCGGCGCCGCCAAGACGGGCCTCCGGGAAGCCGCTTCCGCCCCGAACCGCCGCGCGGCCTATGCCGCGGCGTGCCGGACGTACCTCGAAAAAACGCTTCCCTCGAAGGACAACGCCGAGGGGCTGAAGGCATTCCTGGAGAAACGGAAACCGAAGTGGGAGGACGCGTAATGGCGACGATGAAGGCGGGGGTGTACTTCGCGGGGGCCAAGGGGCTGGAGATCAAGGACGTGCCGGTGCCGGAGCCTGCGGCGGGGGAAGCGCGGGTGAAGGTGGCGGCGTGCGGGCTGTGCCATACGGACCTGCACTACCTGGATCATGGGGTGCCGACGTTCAAGAAGCCGCCGATCATCCTGGGGCACGAGCCGGCGGGGCACATCGACGCGCTGGGGGCGGGGGTTGCGAATCTGAAGATCGGGCAGGCGGTGCTGGTCCCCGCGGTGCTGACGTGCGGGGAGTGCACGCTCTGCCGGACGGGGCGGTCGAACATCTGCGAGAAGATGCAGATGCTGGGGAACCACATTGACGGGGCGTTCGCGGAGTACGTGTGCGTGCGGGCGCGCGACCTGATTCCGCTTCCCGCCGGCCTCGACCCGGTGGAGGCCTCGATCGTGGCGGACGCGGTGACGACGGCGTACCACGCGGTGGTGCACCGGGCGCAGATCCGTGCGGGCGAGACGGTGGCGATCTTCGGCTGCGGCGGCGTCGGCCTGTCGGCGGTGCAGTTCGCGGCGATTGCGGGCGCGCACGTCATCGCGGTGGACCTCGATCCGGCCAAGCTGGTCCTGGCAAAGCAGCTGGGCGCGGCGGACACGATCGACGGGAAGGATCCCGAGGTGGCCAAGACGATCAAGAAGAAGACTGGCGGCGGGGTGGACAAGGCCATGGAGTGCATCGGCAGCCACAAGGTCATTCCCATCGCCCACAACTCGATCCGCGCCGGCGGCCGCCTCTGCATCGTCGGCTTCGCGGACAAGCCGGTCGAGATGCTTGCCGGCAAGATCATGTTCATGGAGCAGGACGTCGTCGGCTCCCTCGGCTGCCGTCCCGTCGACTTCCCGCGCGTCCTCGCCATGTGCGCAAGCGGCCAGTACAAGCTCGGCCCGCTGGTGACGTCGCGCCGGCCGCTGGAGAAAGTGAACGAGGCGTTTGACGAGCTGAGAGCGGGGAAGAGCGTGAGGAGCGTGGTCATACCGGGGAAGTAGGGAAGGCTGGCGAAGGCGTGCGAAGGCGTGCGAAGGCTGGCAGAAGGAACACTCGCAAGCTTGGCTGGAGTCAGTCGACTGGAAGACAAGTCGGGACGCTTTGGGGCTACGGCCCGCCCAGCTTGGCCTCAGGCAGCCTTTAGCCAGCCTTCGCCAGCCTTCGCACGCCTTCGCCAGCCTTCGCCAGCCTTCCTACCTAAACAGCCACCCTCTTCTTCGCCCGCTGCATCCCCAGCACGGCAGCGCCCAGCGCCGCGGCGTATTGCGAATTCTCCGGGACGAGGAGGGGCACGCCGAACTTCCGGCGGCAGGCCTCGACGAAGCCGGTCTGGATCGCCACGCCGCCGACGAGGCAGAGCGGGCCGTTGAGGCCGACCTTCTTGAGGAGGCCCATCGCGCGGTCGGCCATCGATTCGTGCATGCCGCGCGCGATGTCGCCGATCGGGATGTTCTCGGAAACGTGGTTGATGATCTCGGTCTCGGCGAGAACGGCGCAGACGCTCGAGATCGCCTGGGAGGCTTTCGCGTCCATCGAGAGCTTGCCCAGGGAGTCGAGCGGAACTTCGAGGTACTTGGCGGCCCGGACGAGGAACGCTCCGCCGCCGGCGGCGCACTTCTCGTTCGTCTGGAATTCCTTCACCTTGCCGTTGTCGCGGAGCCGGATCGCGCGGGTGCTCTGCGCGCCGAGGTCCAGGACGAACTGGGCCTGGTTGAAGAGCGTCCAGGCGCCGCGGGCGGCGGCGGTGATTTCGGTGACCTGGATGTCGCGGAAGGAGACGGCGTAGCGGCCGAGGCCGGTGGTGCAGACGTAGGCGATGTCGGATTGAGTGAGTTTCGCCTGCCCGAGGGCGTCGTCGAGGACTTCGCGCGCGGCCTTGTCGAAGTCCGCGCGGGTCTTCGCGAACGCCCGCGCCAGGACTTTGCCGTCGTCGCGGTAGATGAGGGCCTTCGAGAAGCCGCTTCCCAGGTCGATTCCGGCGCTGATCATTTTGTCGTCTCCTGGCTGCCGTCTTCCCAGCCGCCGATGACGGCGGCCTCGCGTTTGCCGCGCGAAGCGAGCTCGGCGCGTTCGAGGGCGAAGAGGGCGGCGCCGATGGCGCCCATGAAGTGGGAATCGGAGCTGACGTTGAGGGGGGCTTTCAGCTTTTCCTCGAGACAGGTGACCATGCCGACGTTGCGGGCGACGCCGCCGGTCATGGTGTACTCGGCGGCCATGCCGATGCGCTGGAGGAGGGAGATGGTGCGTGCCGCGATGGCGCGGTGGACGCCGGCGAGGATGTCGGGGACTTTCTTGTTCTGCGCGAGGTAGGACATGATGTCGGATTCGACGAAAACGGTGCAGACGGTGGAGAGGCGGACGGGGTCCTTGCCCTCGAGGGAGAGGGCGCCGATTTTGTCGAGGGGGAGGTCGAGGACCTCGGCGGAGGCGGAGAGGAATCGACCGGTGCCGGCGGCGCACTTGTCGTTCATGGCGAAGTCCACGACCTCGCCCTGGGTGCCGACACGGATGGCCTTCGTGTCCTGGCCGCCGATGTCGATGACGGTGCGGGTGCCGGGGAACATGAAGTGGGCGCCGCGGGCGTGGCAGGAGATCTCGGTGACCTGGGAGTCGCCGAAGGTGACCTTGTAGCGGCCGTAACCGGTGCCGATGATGTAGCCGACCTGTTCGCGCGCGAGCCCGGAGGCGGCGAGGGCCTCGTTGAAGGTGCGTTCGGCAGCCTTCGTCACGTTGGCGCCGGTCATGGCGAGCGCGCGCGCGACGATCTCGCGCCCGTCGCCGAGGATGACGGCCTTGGTCTGCGTGGACCCGACGTCGACGCCTGCTCCGTAAATCATCGTGTCTTCTCCTGTTCCGTCAGGCCGTCGTCCGGCCCTGGGGTCTCTTCAGAAGCTTGCGGTGCTCCAGCGACTCGAAGAACGCGTCGATGCGGTTCTTCATCATGGCCTGCGCGTAGTAGCGCGGATCCTCGAGGTCCGACTCCACCAGCAGCGTGGGGACGCCGAGCTCGTTGGCGAAGTAGTCGCGCATGTCTCCCTGGCCCGCGGAGAACAGACGGCAGCTCTTCACGGAATGAATCACCAGCGCGTCGGCCTTCCACTCCTCGACGTAGCGGCGGATCTGCTTGTAGCGGTCGAGAAGCGAGCGGTTGCAGAGGTTCTCCATCAGCATCTGCTCGGCGATCGACTCCAGCGGGTTCTTCGGGTCGTGACGGAATCCGAATTCCCAGATGCCGCCGACGGTGGAGTAGGTGGACTGCACCGCCACGGCGCCCCAGGCCGCGAAGAGGTCGCGGAACTGGCGGTAGAACGGGTACGGCGGCGGCCCCTCGACGACGATCCGGAACTTTTCCTGCGGGATCGGGCCCTTCTTGTCCTTCACCAGCGCCTCGTACTCGCGCACGGCCACGTCGAAGAAATCCACGGCGTCCTGCGTGCCGCGCAGCACGTTGATCGGCCCCATGAGATTGATGGCGTCGAAGTACGCGTCCATCGGGGAGGGCGTGTTCTTGCAGAGGTCTTTGCACTTCTGCCACCCCTCCTCCGCCTTCGCCGACAGCCGGCAGATCTCGCGCAGCTTGTCGATGTCGAACTTCTTCCCGGTCGCCTGCTCGCACGCGGCGATGAGGTTCTTGAGCTGGGCGACCACGTAGCGCACGTCGCCGTCGGAAGGGCGGTCGCCGCGCACGAACGGGACGTCGAGCATGGTCAGCGGGACGTTCAGGAACTCGGAGCAGTGCTCGAACCACTTGATGTACACGTTGCAGCCGACGAAGTTGCACACGATGAACGTCGGCTTCGGGATCTTGCCGTCCCCGGGCGCCCCCTCGCCGAACGTGAACCCCGCGTCCGCCTTCACGTACGCGCAGTTGTCGCTCGAGTACCCCATTTCCTCGGCCTTGAGAATGAGGGGGAGGGACTGCTTGCGGATGGCGAGCTGAAGGGCGTTGACCTCGGGGAAGACGGGCTCGATGTCGAACGCGCGCAGGATCTCGACGCAGTTCCCGGCGATCATGATGTACGCCGACGGGGACCCGGTCTTCGCGGCGACCGCGAGCCGGTCGTACCACGCCCCCATCGCCTTGCGGGACGCCTCGTGAACCGCCGTGCCGTAGTCCGCCATGGGGCCTCTCTAATCGAACAGGAGGGATTCAACGAACGTCTCGACCTCGCCGCGCGTGCGCTCGAACGTCCACATCTTTTCCTCGAACTCCACCATGAGGTGGGGGATGTTCTCCTTCTCGAGCTCGCGCCGGAAAATCACGTAGTCGAACAGCGCCGGCTCGCAGAACTTCGCCGGCATGAAGAGCACGGCGTGCGCGCCCGTCTCGCGGACTCGGCGAACCAGGTCCTTGTGCCGGGGTTTGCCGGGATTGAAGCGCGTCGAGGTGGCGCGGCCGGTCTCGAGGTACGCGCGGGCCAGTTGCCGGACCGGGTCGGGTCCCTCCGGGACGTCCCTCGAGAACCACCGCCAGCCGGCGCAGAAGTCGTCGTCCACGACGTAACACCCCGCGCCCTCGAGCGTCTCGATCAGCCCGACCGGCGGCTGCTCGCAGAACGCCCCTTCCACTACCACCTTGACGCGGTCCATCCGCCGCGGCTTCCGCGCCTCGAACTCCGCCTTCGCGGCCTCGAGGAGCCGGGCGTGCTCGTCCGCCGGGAGCATCGTGCCGGCGCGGACCAGCGGGAACATCTCCGACGTCGCGATCCGCTCGGGCTCCTTCGTCCGCATCGCGTACAGCTCGCGCATCAGCCGCCGCGGCCGGTTGTACTCCCGGATCGCCGCCGACAGCGCCTCGTCGTTCACCTTCCGCCCCAGCTTCTGCTCCAGCCCCGTCATCACCCGCCGGTACTCGCACACCAGGTAGTCCTCGGCCTCCGGCCCCGCCGCGTTCTGCGGCAGGTGGATGAACTCGATGTGCATCCCGGGAAAGTTGCGCTTGAACACGCTCGCCAGGTTCCGCGCCACGTCGCAGATCGAGTGGAAGACCGCCCCCTCCATCCCCGCCAGCTTCTTCTGTAACCCCAGCTCCAGCGAGGACTTGGCGATGGAGCAGACGAAGGACTGGAAGCGCGCGTCGGCGTGGACGATGTCGATCTGGCCGCCCGCGCCCATGAGGCCGACGGGGAAGAGGCCCGCGGCGCGGTAGATTTCGTAGGGGGAGTAGACGGGGAACACCCCGTATGCGGGGGCGTCGGAGCGCTTCAGGGCGGGAGCGAGGCCGGCGGCCAGGATCGCGCGTGCCTGCTCTACGGCGGGGGCTGTTTCCACGGGCGTCTTCTCCTGCAAGCCGGATGCCGGGGTCTTTTATGTAGGCTAGCTGATTAACTATATTCCCGCCAGCATCCGCAGACCCGTCTTTCGGCTTTACCGGCCCGCCGGGCAGCTCTCCGTCGGGCAGCTGAACCCGTGGCTCTTCATCACGCAGTTCGGCGAATCGTACGCCCCGCAGTGCAGGCACATGTCCGCACCCACGGGCTTGTCCGCCAGCAGCAGGTCGATCGCCGCTTCCAGCCCCTGCGCCACAAGCTTGCGCCGGGACTCGGGAAGCGCGCTCCAGAGGCGCTCGAGGCGCTTCATTTTGAGCGTTTCATGCCGGCGCACGAGGGCGCGGGCCTTGGAGGTCACGAAGAGGTCCTCGGCGCGGCCGTCGGTGGTGCTGGGCTTGCTGGTGACGAGGCCCTTGCGGCGGAGGCGGCCGATGAGCTGGGTGGCGGCGGGGGCGGAGGAGGAGAGGTACTTGGCGACGTCCTGGGCGCGGCGGGGGCCCGCGGCGTCGAGCCACTTGAGGATGACGATCTGGGTGAAGGAGGCGCCGTCGCCGCTGTCGTCGTGGACTTCGGGCTCGAGGATGCGGCGGGTGAGGTCGGAGAGCATATGGAGGTCGCGGGCGATGCGGCGGGCGGGGGCTTCCTGCGTCATGGTGCTCCTGGGAGTGGATGGAATGGAAGGCGGATAGTTAAGCATATTAGTAAACGAATGCGCAATAGTGCGCGGTCGAAGCGGAATTTCGCGCGGCACAGCGGCTGCTGACCGCGTGTTGCGGAAGTCTGCGCGAACCCGGCACGACCCTTGCGCGCGGGAAGTGAAACTCCATGGCGGTTTCACCCCGATGACGACTCCCATGCCCCCGCTGGAACCCTTCCGCATCAAATCGATCGAGCACGTGCGCGTGACGACGCGCGAGGAGCGGGTGCGGGCGCTGGAGGCCGCGGGGCGCAACCTGTTCGGGCTGTCGAGCGACATGGTGATGGTGGACCTGCTGACGGACAGCGGCGGGGCGGCGATGAGCGACGCGCAGTGGGCGGCGCTGATGCTGGGGGACGAGGCGTACGCGGGGAGCCGGTCGTTCGCGAAGTTCGAGGCGACGGTGCGGGGGATCACGGGGTACGAGCACGTCATCCCGACGCACCAGGGGCGCGGCGCGGAGCACGTGCTCTTCTCGCAGATCGTGAAGCCCGGCGACGTCATCCCGAGCAACTCGCACTTCGACACGACGCGCGCCAACATTGAAGCGGCGGGCGGGAAGCCGGTGGACTGCGTGTGCGAATGCGCGTTCGACGCGTCGTTCCCGTGCGAGTCGAAGGGGAACATTTACCTGCCGAAACTGCGGCGCGTGCTGGACACGGAGCGGGTGCCGTTCGTGATGTGCACGGTGACGAACAACGCAGGCGGCGGGCAGCCGGTGTCGCTGGCCGACCTCAAGGCGGTGTCGGCGGAGTGCCGGAAGCGGAAGATCCCGTTCTATCTGGACGCGTGCCGGTATGCCGAGAACGCGTGGTTCATCCACCAGAACGAGGACCACCGGCCGGTGCGCGAGATCGCCCGCGCGATGTTCGACCTGGCCGACGGCGCGACGATGAGCTGCAAGAAGGACGGCCTTTCGAACACGGGCGGGTTCTTCGCCTGCCGCGACCGGGATCTGTCCGACCTCGTCAAGCAGCGGCTGATCCTCGTCGAGGGGTTCCCGACGTACGGCGGCCTCGCCCGCCGCGACCTCGCCGCCATCGCCGTCGGTCTCGAGGAAGGCCTCGACGAATCCTACCTTGCCTACCGCACCGGCCAGGTCCGCTACCTCGCCGAACTCCTCCAGGCCGGAGGCGTCCCCGTCGTCATGCCCGCCGGCGGCCACGCCGTCTTCATCGACGCCCGCGCCTTCCTCCCCCACATCCCCCCCCTCGAATTCCCCGGCCAGGCCCTCGTCTGCGCCCTCTACCTCGAGTCCGGCGTCCGCTCGTGCGAAATCGGCACGCTCATGTTCGGGAAGGGCTCCGAGACGTGCCGCATGGACCTCGTGCGGCTCGCCATTCCGCGGCGCGCGTACACCAACACGCATCTCGAGTACGTCGCCCGCCACGCCATCGCGCTGTTCAAGAGGGCGAAGGAACTCAAGGGCCTCCGGATCGTGAAGGAGCCCAGGGCGCTTCGGCATTTCACCGCGCAGCTCGAGGAGATCGGCGCGCGCTAAAGGTCAGGGGGAAGCGGGGCCGTCGTCGGGGAGTTCTTTGCCGAGGCGGACGACGAGGCCGTGTTCCATGAGGATCGAGTCGAGCGCCCCGCGAAGTTCGGCGAGCGCGAACCCGACCGCCGCGAGCGCGCAGAGGATTCCGGCGACGAACAGCGCCGCAGCGGCGTAGAACACGGCAGGGAAGAGCACTCCGGCGCCGACCGCGAGCGAGCACAGCAGCATGAACGCGATCGCGACCAGGTTCAACGCGACCGCGCGGCGCAGCAGCCGCGCCTTGACCAGCAGCTCGTCCGCCTGCCTCTGGCGCGCGTCCGACCGGATGCGCGCTCGCTGTCGCGGCCAGCGCTGCGTTTCGGTTCGCGCTCGGGTTACCAGAGCGTCCTGGTCCTCCAAGGCCTCGTGCGCGAGCGCCCGCAGCCGCGTGAAAACGGCGGTCAGCCGGTTGTAAAGCGCCAGGCAGAGCAGCCCGCAGGCGGAGATCATGACGACGGGGACGACCGCGGCGGAAATGACTTTGCCCCAGAGTTCGGGGGTGGAGGGATCGATGGGCATGCCGCGATTGTGTCTCAACGTCAGGGAATCGCCACACGATCTCATTCTCGTCCCCGCGCCGGCAAAGCCGGCGCCCCTTAACCTTTACCTTTCCCTTTTCCTTAACCCGCCGTTTCTCACAGGCGAAAGGCCGGGAAAGGAAAAGGGAAAGGGAAAGGTTAAGGTTAAGGGCGCTGCCGATCTCGCGAGCCGTTCGGAGTATCAACTTAAGCGGCCGGCGCAGTCCCCGGTGGCGGATTCGCAGCCGCACGGCGCTTCAATCTCTCCGCCACGCTGAGCAGCGGCCCTGTCATGAACGTCGTCGCGAGGGCCATGAGGACCATCATGGTGAAGATGCGCGGGGGGAGGATCCCGAGGTCGTAGCCGATGTTGAGGGCGATGAGCTCGACGAGGCCGCGGGTGTTCATGAGCGCACCGATCGAGAAGGAGTCGAGCCAGGAGAGGCCGGTGAAGCGGGCGGTGAGCATGCAGCCGCCGAGCTTGCCTGCGACGGCGACGCCGATGATGGCGAGGGCGATCAGCCAGCTCGCGGCGTCGTTGAGGAGGCCGATCTGCGTGCGCAGGCCGCTGAAGGCGAAGAAGAGCGGCAGGAGGAAGACGCTGCTGAAGTTCCCGAGCCGGAGGGTGAGGTCGTCGCGGAAGGCCTTCCGGCGCGGCATGACGACGCCGGCGAGGAACGCGCCGAAGATCGCGTGGATGCCGATGACCTCGGTCGCCAGCGCGCACGCGCTCATAAACACGAGAACCGCCGCGATGAGACCACGGGACGGGGATTGCCCCTCCGGCACCGCTTCCATCCTCCGCTGCAGCAGCGGCCGGACGCCGCCGAGCATGACCGCGACGAAGACGGCGACGAGCGCCAGGTTGAAGAACGTCGAGGAGAGCCCGGTGGCGCGGACCATGGCGACGACGAAGGCGAGGACCGCCCACGCGGTTGCGTCCTCGACGGCGGCGCAGGTGATCGCGGTGCTCCCCAGGAACGTCTTGTCCATTCCCCGTTCCTCGAGGATGCGGACGAGCACGGGGAACGCCGTGATGCTCATGGCGATCCCCATGAACAGCGCGAACTCGGGGAACGTCGTGCCCCGGCCCGCGAAGTGCGTGTACAGGAAGATCGACGCCGTGACCCCGAGCAGGTACGGGACCATGATCCCCGCGTGGCTGATGACGACCGCGGTGTGCGCCTTGTCGCGCAGGTGCGAAACCTTGAGCTCCATGCCGACGACGAACATGAACACGCAGACGCCGATCTGGCTGAAGAGTCGGAGCGTGCCCAGCGAGTCCTTCGCGAAGACGAACGCGACGGCGTCCGGCCAGATCCAGCCGAGAAGCGAGGGGCCGAGCAGGATCCCGGCGGCGATTTCCCCGATGACCGACGGCTGGCCGATGCGCGTGAAGAGCCAGCCCATGCCGCGCGCGGCCAGGATGATGACGATGAACTGGAGCAGCAGCCGGCTGAGGGGATCGCGTGCATTCTCGCGCAGCCCGGACCACAGCGGCGGCGCTTCCGCAGGCTGTACTGCGGCGTGGGCCGAGGCGCCCGGGGCTTGGGCAGGGGAGGGGAGTCCGCGACCGGCGCGGAGGGCGAACGTGATACCGATCGCGAAGAGCGCCACGGCGACGACGTAGGCCAGAATGATCCTGCGCATGGGGCGGGAAATGTACCCGAAGGGGCGGCGATCCCTAACAGATAGGAACGGGGACTATTCACGATCCGAGTTCAGGCGGATTGATGGCGCCGGGTACGGTTCCTGTGTCTGGCGTTTATCCGGGCCCCGAAAGGGCAAACTCAAAACGGCGAAACACAAAGCCAAACGCCAAAAGCAAAAGAGAGAAAAAAAGGACAGGAAAGCTGCGCCGGGCATGCCATTCGAGCCCCTCGCGCGAGAACCTGTAGAATCCGGCGACATGGCAACTGGCTCGCCCGCATCACAGCCCACCGTCCTCGACCTCTCCCGCGACGAACTCGTCGCGGCCGCGGCCGAGCACGGGCTCAAGCGCCCCGCGGCGGAGCAGCTTTTCAAGTCGATCCACCGCGAAGGCGCGACCACGTTCGGGAAGGCCGGAGGGCTGGAAGCGCGGTTCTCGATCGACCCGCTGGAGACCGTCGTGCACCGCACTTCTGCGGACGGATCCACCGACAAGGCGCTCTTCCGCCTCCCCGACGGCGAGCTGATCGAGACCGTGCTGATGCGTTACGAGGCCGACGGCCACCGCCGCAGCCGCCGCACGGTCTGCGTGTCCACGCAGGCCGGGTGCGCCATGGGGTGCACGTTCTGCGCGACCGGCCAGCAGGGGTTCCGGCGCAACCTCTCCGCGGGCGAGATCGTCGCGCAGGCGGTCTGGGCCGCGCGGATCGCCCGCGCCGAGAATTCGGAGCTCACCAACGCCGTCTTCATGGGGATGGGCGAACCCTTCGCCAACTACGACCGCACCCTCAAGGCCATCGCCATCCTCTGCGACGGCCGCGGCCTCCACCTCGGCACCCGCCGCATCACCGTCTCCACCGTCGGCCTCGTCCCCGAAATCCTCCGCTTCGCCCGCGAACCTCTCGCCACCCACCTCGCCGTGTCGCTTCACGCCCCCGACGACGCCACGCGCGCCGCGATCCTGCCGGTCAACCGTCGGTACCCGGTGGCGGAACTTCTGGAAGCCTGCCGGCAGTACGCGGAGATCACGGGGCGGCGGGTTTTTTACGAGTACGTCCTCATGGCGGGGAAGAACGACGCGCCGGAGCAGGCGCGCGCGCTGGGAGAACTGCTCGCGGGGACCGCGTGCCACGTCAACCTGATCCCCGTCAACCCGACCGACGGCGGGCCGTTCGCCCGCCCGCCCGACGCACGGTCGGATGCGTTCCAGGAAATCCTGCGCGAATACGGCGTGCCGAGCACGGTGCGGATGGAGAAGGGCATCGACATCGCCGCGGGCTGCGGGCAGCTCCGCGCGAGGGCGATGGGGTAGCGAACGCGATCCGGCCCGCCGGCGATTCTGATCATGCGTGCAAATTAGAAGTTGAGCTTCTAACTTGCACGCCTGCCCCGGCCCCCGAAGGAGTGAACGCATGCCCTTCCTGCTCCAGCCCACGTTGACCGGCGAACTCCTCGAGCTCAGGCCGCTCCAGCCCGGCGACTTCGAAGCGCTCTTCGCCGTGGCGTCCGACCCGCTGATCTGGGAGCAGCACCCGGCGCACGACCGTTGGAAGGAGAAGGTCTTCCGGGAGTTCTTCCGCGTCGCGATGGAGTCCGGGGGCGCGTTCCTCGCGGTTGACGTTCGCGACGGCCGCGTGATCGGGTCGTCGCGGTTTGCCGGGTACAACGAGGGAAAGAGCGAGATCGAGATCGGCTGGACGTTTCTCGCGCGGTCTCACTGGGGCGGCCGCTACAACCGCGAGATGAAGGACCTGATGCTGGGGCATGCGTTCCGCTTCGTGAAGAGCGTCCTCTTCTGCGTCGGCTCGAAAAACCAGCGGTCGCTTCGGGCGATGGAGAAGATCGGCGGATTGCGTGTGGAAACGCGGGAGGACAGGAACGGGGGAGAGATCACCGTGTTCCGGATTTCCGCGCCGGATGTGGACGTGGATAAGCCGTGGTGGGGCAGCGCTCCCTCCCTGTAATCGTATCGTCCGGCGCCCTCGTCCTCGCTGGCACGAGGCTTGCGATTTCATCGTCTCGAATCGCTGGAGTCGCACCACAAGGGGCGCTTCGCCGCGGGACCGTGGCGTTTCTACCGGATCGCCACCCGGCCCCGGCAAGTCCTACCGGACCCGTTTGAACAGGAGATGTTCATGAAGCTCAGAATCGCTTTAAGCGCCGCCGCCGTGGTTGCGCTGACCGTCGGCATCGTCATGCCGCTTCGATCGGAAGACAAGACCACCGGCGCGGGCACGCGGAATGAAAAGGATGTTCCCGAGTGGATGCGGCCAGGGGCGGAGCACGACGTCCTTGGCGCGCGCGCGGGAACTTACGACGTCCAGGTGCATTGCCTGGCGAGCGCCCAGGGGCCCGAGAGCGACAGCAAGGGAGTCGCCGACCTGGAGGTCATCATGGACGGCCGCTTCGTGAAGCAGTCGTTCGAAGGCGAGTTCAACGGCCAGAAGTTCAAGGGCCTCGAGATCTGCGGCTACGACCGCGTCACGGGGAAATACAGCAGCTTCTGGTGCGACTCGCTCAGCACGGTCTCCATGTACCTCATCGGCGAGGGCAAGAACGACGGGAAGATCGTGGAGTTCAAGGGGCAGTCGATCGACCCGGAGTCGAAGAAGGTCCTGCACACGCGAAGCGTCCTGAAGGAAAAGAGCCCGGACGAATTCACTCTCGAGATGTACTGCGACAAGGAAGGCTCCGAGAAGAAGACGATGGAGATGACCTACAAGCGCCGCAAGCCGTAGGCGGCGGACTTCCGGGCAGGCCGCGGGAGGGTTTCCGTGGCCTGCCCGAGATTTTTGGCGAGCGACGTGATTGAAGGGCTTCCGGTGCGGAACTACTTCAGCGCGTTGATCAGCGAAATGAGCGGCAGCATCAGAATCTGCTGAAGGAAGATGGTGATCGGGATGATTGCGGCCGCCACAAGCCAGAGCCAGTTCTCCGCCGCCCGGTACTGGCCGCGTTGGCGCAGGAGCCGCCACACGCCAAAGTCCACGCCCAGTCCCACCAGGGCGCAAATCCAGATCGGAATCCCGCACGCCGCGAAGACGTCGTCGATCTTCATGACGAACATCGTGAAAAGCGGCAACTCGCACCCAAGGTCTACGTAAACCACCTTCATCGCCGGCACCTGGATCAAGAACCACCCGAGCGCGAAGAACATGGAGAGGTGCGCGATGACCGCTGGAACGGCCAGCGGGGGTGCGGAAGGGCCGGCAATCACAGGCGGAGGAGCGAAGGCATCCAGTTGGGCCATAGGGTGGGAGTCTCCGTGGGAGGGAAGAGTTCCGTCAGCGGGTGAGGGGAGGGACCTTCAAACCTCGGTACAGCGATCCGGGAATGCGAAGTTCCAGCTCCACGGCGTCCGCCGGGGGCGGCTCGAACGCGAGAATGAGCGTTGTGGTGCCGTCTTCCCCTGCGGGGGAAAACCCGTCCGGCCACTCGACCCGTCGAAGGAGGCCGCCGTCCGCCACGACGTAGGGGGAATTCGGACCTGGGCCGAGACCGATCAGGGGGCCAAGGTCGCCGCCGCTGCCGTCTGACGAAATCTCGATCTCAAGGACCAGGACGTTCTGCAGGGACCGAGTCGGGTCTTTCGCATCGTAAACGTCGCCGACGCGCGCCGACCTGACCCGGAAACGGACCCGGTCCAGCCTGGCCTCGTCGACCGCGACGGTGCTCGCGAGGGGAAGCGTCGTCTCGTTCAATTCCGATCTGCCCAGCGACAGGGCCACCCACCGAATCTGCGTCAGCGAAGCCACGAGCGCCAGAAAGACGATGGCCGCCGTCTGGGGAAATGAAAATGGAACCGGCGCGGTGCGACGGCTCACCCGGATCGCACCTGCCACACCTGCTGCGATCCCGAGACCCAGGAGCCCGAGTTGAATCTTGAGGAAGTGCAGCCACTTGGGCTCTGGTTGAGATGCCCCTTTGTCCAGGGTCTCGAGTCCCCACTTCAGGAATGGCTGTGCGGACATATCCAGCGCCTGCGCCGCCGCGACTGTCGCGAGCGCCGCTGCCCACATCCATGGGTCGATTGTGAATTTCCCGAGCTTCAGATTGCGCTCCTCGCGGCGGATTTGGCGACGACCGGAACTCACTTCGCAATTATCAGAAGTACGTAGTTCTCGACTTTCCATGTCAGGCCGTAGTCGTCGCAAAGGCGCCGAAGCGTCTTTCCGATGCACTCCGACGTGGCGTGGAAATCAATCTTCCGGTCGGGAATCCCGGCCTTTCGAACTTCAGCCGAAATCACGATGTTGATTCTGGCGAACTCCTGGATGTAGTCCACGATGTCGTAGAGCGTCGAGTCCGTGAAGTCCAGGTCGATGAAGACCTCGTCGAGCTTCCTGACCAGTTCGCGCGCCGCGACTTCCTCCCAGGGCCAGGACTCCTGGAAGCGGCCGCCCCGGATCGCATCGACGATGCCCGCCCACCGTCCCTGTTCCTCCAGGGCCTGCGGATTGAGATCGCCGTGCTCGAGTTCCTGGATACAGCGCTCGACTTCGTCCGGGCCGGGCACGTCGGCATAGTCCGCCGGGTAGCTATTGAAATCCGCGTCCCAGCGGTAGTGACCGCGAAGAATCTGAAACCGAGGCGCGACCCATGTCACCGCGCGGCGCGCCAGGTCCGCGAGCTCGTCCGAGCGGCGGATCCGTTCCCGGAGTCGCAAGTCGCTGACCTTCACCCAGAGGGGACAGAGATCGCGAAGGACGGTTCGCGCGGCATCGAGTTGGGACTGCTCGAGTTTCCGAGGATCCGCTTCGGTTGCAGGAGGGCCCTTCGGCTCTCTCTCCCCGCCAGCGCATCCGGACATCGCGGCGGCACAAGACACGATCAACGCCACAAACGCAATCCGAAACATGGCCTTCTCCAGCATGGCCCCCCGCCGCATGGAACACGACGCACCGGCGCGCTTCAAGCCCGAGGATCGGAAACCTCGCGCCCGTCCGCTCATTTCTTGGGCGCGATCTCCGCCGCCAGCTTCAGCACCGCCTCCAGCGCCGCCACCTTCTTCTTCGCATCCTCGCCCGCCGCGACCTTGCCCTCGCGCGCCTCCTTCAGCCGCAACTCGATGACCGCCTTGTCGCGCCCGAGCTGGTCCGTCAGCATCCTGCGGAACGTCGCTTCCGGCAGCAGTTCCACGCGTCCGCCCTGGAACAGGACCACGCGGTGGTCGTCGGGGTGCGTGACCGGGTCGAACGCCAGCATGTTGTCCGGAGGCGCCGCGTGCCCCGCGGCGGGGTAGACGTACGTGAACGCCCTCGCGCCCGCGGGCGCAAATCGGCACTCTGCGGCCGCGCCGCCCTCCAGCTTGACCGGGACTTCAGCGAGATCGACAGGGAAGCGCTTGTTCTTCTCTTCGAAGTCGTAGATCGCGGCGCCGAACTGCTTGAGCACCTTCTTGCACGCCTGCGTGTCGCAGAGCATTTCGGCGTAGGAGTCGGCGAGGAAGCGCACTTTGCCGTCGAGGACGAAGAAGCAGCCGAGGGGCTCCGGTTCGCCCATTCGCACCAGCGTGATCGTGTACATCGGGACGGGATTCTTCAGCAGCCGCAGGAACACGCGCGCGGCCGATCCCTCCGGCGCCTCGTCCACCGTCGTCGCGCGCTTCACGTCCTGGATCGTGTTTCCCTTCGTGACCCGGAACGGCAGCGCCAGCGACCTCCACGTCGCGGCGGCGTCGTCCTTGAGCATCCGCTGCGCGTCCTCCGGGAGTTTCATCGTGAACGCCCCTTCGAACCATTCCCTGAGCTTCGGGATGGCCAGCGCGTCGCTCGCCGCCTGCGCCGCCGCCTTGTCGCCCTTCTCCTGCGCATCGACGAGCTTCTGCACGGCGGCGCGCACATCGGCCGTCGCGTCGGGCGGGGTTTCGGAAGAGGATGCGAGGGCCAGGACGAGCAGGAAAGTGCCGGCGAGATGGGCGCAGCGCATGTTGGGCTCCTGAAGCGGTCGTGGGGGTCTCTAAAGGGTCCGGCGCATACGCCGCCGTCCATCCCGTCCTGTTCGTCCTCATCCCTACATCCGTATCAGCACCGAGAACACAAACCCGAAGTCCGCCGTCGTCGTCAGCGGCCCGTAGTTCTCGAGAATCCCCAGCGCGCACTCGACGTCCAGGAAGCGCCCGTCCACCGGAATGCGCGCGGCGTAGCGAAGCCCGAGGACGAGGTACAGGCGCGCCCGGGAGAGGTCGCCGCTGTCCTTGAGATGCGGCGATCGGTAGGAGGTGTGCGCTTCGAAGGTCAGCCCCGGGACGATCCCGATCTCTCCGCCGCCCCAGGCCATGAACCCCATGCGCTCGTATTCGAAATCGCCCAGGCGCACATCCGTGAGAATCGTGGCCCCGCATCCGGCGTCCAGGACGATCGCCCCGAGGCGCTTCGAAACCTGCACGGAGCCCGCCACGTCCCACCCCTGCTGCCCCAGCGACGCGGAAGACGAGGTCGGCGCCTTGAGCCAGAGGGACGCCGAAACGGCCGGCAGCCACCAGGAACCGTCGAAGAACCGGAACTTCGTGCCGGCGGCCAGGTCGCCGACGCGGCCGCCGCGACGGATCCTCGTGTCCTTGCGGCTGATCTGGAAGCTGTTGCGCTCGCGATTTTCGCGATGCGCGTCGAGGATTTTCAGCCGGTTGTGAAACTTGTCGATGTAGACGTCCTGGATTCCGCCGCCCAGCCAGTAGTACGGGATCTCGAGCGCGATTTCCCACCGGTCGGTCAGCCCGAGGCCGCAGCGGAGGTAGCCGGTGACGGTCTCCGCATCGACGACCCCGGCCTCCTCGATGATCTGAGTATTGGCCCAGACGAACTCCGGCCCGCGGAGCTCGACTGACCCCGCCGGGGGAGTGGCGGGCGATTCGAACGGGATCGTGAAATGGGCGAGCGCGAGCGGGTACGGGTCGCGCACGTCCATCGGCCCGGTCCCCCACTGCGGAAGCGCGTGGCGGTCGTCCGGCTTGTCGAACAGGGGACGGATCGGCCGGGGCCGCGGCTCCGCCTTCTCTTCGGGAGCGGGCGGCGTCGGCTCTTCGGAGGTCGCTGTCCCGCACGCCGCGGTTGCGAGCAGGGCAGCGAGCGCAAGCCTGGATACGGCCGATTTCATGCGGACTCCTTAGTGTCGCCTTCACACTCTACCCTCACCATCGGAACTTCGCCCTCCTGCCGCCGTCGCCAGGCACTGGGGCGCCTTCCCGCACTCAAGCTCCGGCGCGGCATCTGCCGATCTACTTCCTGAAGATCCGCCGCACGGCCGGCGACCACGGCCGCACTCCGTCCGCCCCTTCCGAGGCGGCGTTCGCCGCGTTCTTCAAGCGCTCTCATTCCGGGGCGATACGACTTCCGCGTACACCCAGGCCGGATGTGGCTCCGGCCCCTTTTTCGGAGGTGCTCATGCTCTCCCGACTGTCCGCGCTTACTTTCTTCGCGGTGCTCATGGCGCTCGTTGTCGCTGGCTGTCGCCGGAAACCCCGCGACAGGGTCATCGTGACGAATATCAACGGAAGCGGCATCTTCACGACGGACGACTTCCCGGGCGCGCCGGTGTCCGCCGGCAACACGGCGGACGACAATCGCGCGATGAGCCCTTCGAACGAGAGCATCACCGGGGCGGTCAAGGTGACCTACAACGGGGATCGCCGCTCGGCGATGGTCTCCTACACGACGGTGGCCGGCCTCAGCACGATCCTGTACTCGCAGTACTTCGACGGAGATGCGTGGACGCCTCCGGTCGCGATGGAGGCAAACGGGATCAATGCGGGGATTTCGGCGGTGGACGCGCGCTCGGTGATCCACGTGTTTCTCAACACGGAGAACCACGACAGCGAGGAGGCGCGTAGCCGGAATGGCGACTGCCTGATCGTCTGGGCGGCGCGGGACGTTTCCCTCGACGGAGGCCCCCTCGACGCAGTCAACCGCTGCCTGTTCGCCACGTACTTCGACGCCGACCTCGCGGACAGCCCGGCGGACCGTCACGGATTCCAGAAGCTGGCCCGGCGGCTGAGCGTCGAGGACGGAGCAACGGAGGACGTCCTCACGTTCGGCGTCGCGACGGACGGCCTCTGCGGAGAAGCGCGATGGGACACTCTGGGGAACTCGTACCGGTACGGCGACGACACGACCTCGGCCGTCGTCTTCTGGGTCCAGTCCGAGGACAACGACGCGGACGCGACCGACAATGACCAGGCGCTCCACGTGGTCCACTTCGACCCGGCAGAATTGCTCGACCCCGAGTTTCCGCTGACGCCCTCCTCCGACACGCGCCTCCCACTCCTTGCTTTCGGCGCTTCGGACGCCGGGCTGAGCAGCGAAGAGACGCTCGTCGAGTCCCTTTTGACGTCGAGCTACAACGGGACGATTTTCGTCCGGACGGCGGCGCGGAACGACACGGCGGGCGACGACCTGCCGGCGTTCATCCTGTACGGCGGATCCGTGGACAACAACACGGACGAGGTGCTCCAGGCCGTGACGGTAAACCTGGCGACAGGCAGTGTCTTCCCGCCCATCCACCTCCACGACACGGCGATCCTGGCGACCGACCTCGTCGACAACCGCTCTTTTTTCATGACGGGAAACGGCGCCCTGGGAAGCCGCGCTATCTTCGGAAGCGACGAAGGACTCGCCAACGTGGCGATCTTCTCGACGCAGCTGCTGGACAGCCTCACGGGCTCCCATGCTGACCTCACTGCGAACTCCCGGCTCGCGATCGCCGAGATCAACGAGGCCGACGGCACGCTGCTCGATATCGGGTTCCTCGACGTCAACGACCCCGACATCAGCGACGCGGTCATCCCGTTCATCGCGGACGTCCGCATCAGCCGTAACGGTGACTACGTGATGCTCGCCTGGATGGAGATCGTGGACGCCGGGCTCACGGACGACATCGGCCTCTGGGCGGCGCAGTACGTGACGACCCGCCGGGACGACGACGGCGACCCCGTCGTCATTCCCCCTCTCTCCGACACCCTGAGCCCGCCGGTGAACGTCAACGCCGACGTGGACGGCCAGAACGTGCTCCATTTCATGTTCCAGAACGGCCTCGGGTACGTCTGCGGTGCGCAGTCGAACCCGGACGTGATGAACCTCCTCTTCGAGCAAAGCGGCGTCGCGAACGACCAGCTCTTCACCGTCCGCCTCACCGCCGACCTCACGACGGCTCCCATCCTCGGCTCCGCCGCCACCATGATCGAGACATTCGAAGAGGGCGACCTGTCTTCCGCGGCCACCGTCAATTACCTCGGCGTCGATTTCAACGCCGTCGATGGCGGCGACGACGGAAGCCTTCTCGTGGTCTACCGGCAGGACGTCGACCTGACCGCCAGCGACGACTTCCGCCTGTTCGCCGAAACGACGGGCACCGGCGCCGCGAAGATCGAGATCGACAGCAATACCACAACACGCCAGGTCGGTTCACAGACTCTCAGGCTGTTTCCGACCCCGCCCGGCGAGGACATCGGTACGTTCGACCCCGTCTCCGGCGAGGACGACGCCGAGCGCGCCCACGCCCCTGATTTCGTCCAGGCCCTGTTCTTCGAGGACGCCGTCGACGAGTCCGACGGCCTCGGCGACGCCCTCCGCACCCGCCGGTATTCCACCGACCTCGACGAGCCGACCCTGGGCGAACGCTTCGTCCCTCCTGTCAACGCGGACGCCCTCGAGCCCTTCGAGCTCAGCCTTCCTTTCACCAATCCGGACCTCTCGTTCGCCCCGGTCTTCATCGGCACCGGTACGTCCGGCAATCGCTTCGCCGTCTGGTTCGTCGAGAGCGGCCACATCTACTACCAGGAGTGCAATCCCGAAGAGGACAACCTGGGCTGGAGGCTGCTCGAAGGCGACGACGACGACGACCCGTCGTCCGGGCTTTCGGACCCCGCTCTGGTTGACGACGACTCGGAAGAGGATATCTCCGGCAATTTCATCTTCGCGGTCCGGAGTTGCACGTGCGACACGCTGGGAGGCGCGATGGTTCTCTGGAAGAAGCAGCTCCCGACCGAGGGCGCGGATCTCCGGCTCCAGGTACGGGTGCGCGACGACGACAACTAGGATTCCCACCTTCCCTCAGGCCCCGGCGCAATCCGCCGGGGCTTTTTTTGTGCCCTGCGGACAGCCGGCCGTCACCACCTCGGCCGCCTGTCCTCCGGCGGCTCGTCCAGAAACTCGAACGAACGCGGCCCCGGTTTTCACCGGGGCCGCGCAGTTTGCTCCGAACTCCCGCCTCCCGACTCCCGTCTACTTCTTCTCCTCTGCAGCCTTCTTCTTCGCCTCCGCGAGCTCTCCGGCCTTCTTAACAAGCTCAATGAACTCCTTGCGGTACCCCTTCGCGTCATCGCCCAGCCCTGCCATCGCCAGCTCCTTGACGAGCCCGAAGTTCGCCTGCCCCTTGTACTCGCTGTCCCTCAGGCACATCGCGAACGCCGCGACGCTCGCTGCAAACTCGAAGTCCGTGCTCGCCCCGGCCGCGTTCAGCCCGGGGTCCGCGAGCGCGAACTCGATCTTCTTGCTCGTATCCCCGTCCGGCGCCTTGAAGCGCAGTTTGACCGTGCACAGTTCTCCGGCCGCCGCGCCCTCGGCCACCGCCGTCGCCGGCTTCTGGTACTTGAGCTCGTCCACGCCCGCCGCCGGCACGTCCTGCCCTGCCGGGATCACCTCGTACAGCGCCGTCACCTGGTGCCCCGCGCCGATTTCGCCCGCGTCCTTCTTGTCGTCGTTGAAGTCCTGCGCCGCCAGCAGCCGGTTCTCGTACCCGATCAGCCGGTACGCCGCGACCTTCGCCGGGTTGAACTCCACCTGGATCTTCACGTCCTTGGCGATCGTGATCAGCGTCCCCGTCGCCTGCTCGACCAGCACCTTTCGCGCTTCCTTGAGAGAGTCGATGTACGAAGCGTTCCCATTACCCTTGTCCGCGAGCGACTGCATCCGCGCGTCGGCGTAGTTCCCGCGGCCGAACCCGAGCACCGAGAGGAACACGCCCGACTTGCGCTTCTCCTCGATCAGCCGGTCGAGGTCGCCCTCGCTCGTGACGCCGACGTTGAAGTCGCCGTCGGTGCAGAGGATCACGCGGTTCACGCCCTCCTTCACGAAGTTGTCCGCCGCGAGCTTGTACGCCAGCTCGATTCCCTGCGCGCCGTTCGTCGAGCCGCCGGCCTTGAGGCGCTGGATGGCGGAAGCGATCTCGTCCTTGCGCGAGCCCGACGTCGGCGGGAGAACGACGCCCGCGGCTCCGGCGTAGACGACCATCCCCACCTTGTCCTGCTCGCGCAGGTTCTCCAGCAGCAGCCCGAGCGACGACTGCACCAGCGGCAGCTTGTCCGCCTCGTCCATCGACCCGGACACGTCCACCAGGAACACCAGGTTCGCGGCGGGCGCTTCCCGCACGTCAATCTCCTTCCCCTGCAGCCCGATCCGCACCAGCTGGTGCTTCGGTTCCCACGGCGCCGCATGCGCCTCCAGCGCCACCGAGAACGGCTCCGCCCCGGCCGGCGGCACGTACGCATAGTGGAAGTAGTTCACCAGCTCCTCCAGCCGCACCGCGTCAGGCGGCGGGAGCTGGCCGTCCGTCAGGAAGCGGCGGACGTTGGCGTAGGCGGCCGTGTCCACGTCGATCGAGAAGGTCGAGAGCGGGGCGTCGAAGGGGCGTGTGAAGGGGTTGTCTACGAGGGGGTTGTATTCCTCGGTGTTGGACCCGGGACCGAAGGTGCCGTAGTAACCAGATTCGGGTCCGAGTTGTCCGTCCTGCTCCACGCGCTTCCCACCGATCAGCTCCTTCCGGATTTTGCGGAGTGCTTCGAGCGCCCTCCTCGGTGTGGTTTCTCCAGCTTGGAGGACCAACACAGAATTCTCTCGCCCCAGATCCTCCTTGAGTCGCTCCCGAAGTTCAGCTGCTGCGGGGTCGCCCACCGTGAGGTCCCCGATATTCGGGACGCGTTCGCGGAGATAGGCCTGCTGTTGTTCGATATCGTTCTTGGCGCGAGCTACGTTCACGAGTTGCTTTTCCATCTCTGCCACATCCTTGTAAGCCTTCTCAAGCCGGTCATTGGAAGCCAGCAACTCGGCCTGGACGGTATCGCGCTGGCGCTGCGCGTCTTCGCGAAGCTTGCTCGTCTCGGCAAGCTGGGCCTTTACCGACTCAATCTCGGTTTCGAGAGAGCCGTTCGATGCCTGGAGGGTCTTTCGCTGCTCGACGAGAAGTCTGAAATTCTCGGTCAGTTGCTTGTGCCTGGCCTCAGCGGACGCGAGAGAGTTGCTGGCGGTCGAAAGGTGGTCGGTCAGCGTCGCGACAGACGCCTTCAGTTCGCTGGCCCGGTTCACGGACTCGATGAGAGCGCGGCCGAAGGACCTCTCGGCCTGTTCCCGCTCCATTTCCGACTGGGAGAATTTCGCACTCAGCCGATCCAGGTTCTTGCGAACGGCGAAATTGCTGTAGACGGACAATCCGAAAGCAACGGCCACGCTTGCCGCCAGCATCGCCGGCCCGACCCACCAGCGCTTCCGCGCAATCGGCGTTGTCACGATCCGCGAGAGGATCGAATCCACCCGATCGGTCGAGAGCCGCTCGTCCTTCACCACCGCGCTCGGCGCCGGGCACGCCGACACCAACGCCACCGTTTCCCGGATCGCGTCCAGCTCCGCCCGCAGCTCGGCGTCCACTTCCAGCGTCCGTTCGATTTCCGCGCGCTCTTCCGGCGAAAGCTCGCCCACCGCGTAGTCCGTCAACTTGTCCCGCATCTCTTCCCGCGTCATCACAGCGCCCTCCTATGTTCATCCCCGACGAGCCCCGCCTCCCGAAGCCGGCCCCCGACGGCCTTGACCGCCTGCCCGAGGTGGTAGCTCACGTTTGTCAGCGTCATTTCCAGCCGTTCGGCGATCTCGCGGTAGGTCAGCCCTTCCCAGAGCTTGAGGCGCAGGACTTCGCGCTGTTTCTCGGGGAGGCCGGCGACGGCGGCCTGGACGCGGTCGCGCAGCTCGCCGTCGAGCGCGCGGGTGTCGGCGGCCGCTTCCGCTGGACGCGGCTCCAGCACCGCGGCGGCCTCGTGTTTCCGTTCCATCCGCGTCTCCTTGCGTCGCAGGTCGTGGCAGATGTTGCGGGTGACCTGAAGGAGCCAGGGAAAGAGCGCCTTCACTTCGCGCAACCGTCCGCCTTCGCGGATGACGCGCAGGAAGGTCTCCTGCACGGCGTCCTGGGCGAGGGCGGCGTCGCCGAGAAGGGCGGCCGAGAAGCGGAGCAGGGGGGCTTCGTGGGCGGCGAGGAGCGGAGCGACCGCGGTGCGGTCGCCGGCGGCCAGCCGGTCCACGAGTTCCTGTTCGGTCATCGGCGTCCTTTAGGTGGCGTACGGAGTAGAGACGCTGGGAGGCAGGGATCTTACAGGGGGAAGTTTGAAATATTTGCCCCTCCCGTTCCCGTGCGCGTGCCCGTGCCCGTGCCCGGCCGTTGCGGTGTACGGCGAAAAACGGCAATGCCGGGCAGGGGCACGGGCACGCGCACGGGTACGGGGCGCCGGCTTTGCCGGCGCGGCTACTTCGGGGGGGAGAAGTATTGCTCGACGGTGCGGATGAGCATCTCTGCGCCGATCGGGAGAGCTTCCTCGTCGAAATCGAACAAGTCGGAATGATGCGGCGCGCAAAGCCCCTTTTTCTCGTTCCGGCAACCCAGAAAGAAGAACGAGCCCGGCACCTCGTTGAGGAAATAGGACATGTCCTCGCCGCCCAGCGTCTGCACGTTCCGGTCCACCCGCTCCGCGCCTACCAGCCCTTCCGCCACTCCGTCCACGACCTTGGTCATCTCCGGGTCGTTGATCGTCGCGGGGTAGTACATCGTGTAGGTCATCTCGAACTCCGCCCCCAGCCCGTGCACCGCGTTGCCGACCAGTTCGCGCACCATCTTCGGCAGGCGCGGCCGCAGCTTGGGGTCGAAACTCCGGATCGTCCCGGCGAACTCGACCTTGTTCGGGATCACGTTGAACGCGTCGCCGCCCTTGATGCGCCCGACGGAGCAGACGACGGGCTGCAACGGATCGACGAGGCGGCTGGAGATGGCCTGAAGCGCCTGGATCGCGTGCACCGCTGCGAGGATCGGGTCGGCGGTCTGGTGCGGCGCGGCGCCGTGGCCGCCCTTCGCGGTGATCGTGATCTCGAACTTGTCCGCCGCCGCGAGAAGCGGGCCCGGGCGCACCCCGAGCCGGCCGACGGGGAAGTCGTTCCACATGTGCAGGCCGAAGATCGCGTCCACGTCGGGATTCTTCAGCGCGCCCGCCTTGATCATCGGCTCCGCTCCGCCCGGCGATTCCTCGGCCGGCTGGAAAATCAGCTTCACCGACCCGCGCAGGTTCGCCTTCCGCTTCGAAAGCACGTCCGCCACGCCGAGCAGGATCGCGACGTGCCCGTCATGCCCGCAAGCGTGCATCACGCCCGGCGTCCCCGACCGGTAGCTCTTCTTTTCCTTCTCGATGATCGGAAGCGCATCCATGTCCGCGCGCAAAGCCACGACGGGTCCGGGCAGCCCGCCCTTGATGACTCCCACAACTCCCGTTTTCGCGACGCCTTCCCGCACCGCCACCCCAAGCGAGCGGAGTCGCGAAGCGACGACGCGAGCAGTCCTCACCTCCCGGAACGCCATCTCCGGGTGCGCGTGCAGATCCCGCCGGCACTCGACCATGTCCTTCCGGATCCGCGCGACGTCGCTCGAAACGTCGATGTTTTTATTTCGCACCGCAGGCCTCCTCAACCACCTCGATCCGGGATCGCCACGACTTCGACCGGCGGCCGCCAACACGAAGGGCCGAAGCGCTTTTTATTTCGCTTCGGCCCGAAGTGTTGACCCCGTCCGGCGAACATCCAGTGGAGGTGAAGGGGATCGAACCCTCGACCTCGTGAATGCCATTCACGCGCTCTCCCAGCTGAGCTACACCCCCGGGGTTACGGGGGTGATGTATACGGTATGCGGAATGGTGGCGTCAATGGGAAGGGGAGGGCGGGAGGGGAAATGGCAAAGGCAAAATGGAGAACCCTCAAGGAAACGACAAACCGCAAACGACAAGCCGGTCAGCGTCGGCGGGTGGTTTGCCGCGTGGCGTCGTCCGTGGATCTTGTTTCTCCCTTTTGCTTTTGGCGTTTGGTTTTGCGTTTCGCGGTTTTGAGTTTGCCCTTTCGAGAACCTGACTTGGCTGATGGCGCTTCTCGTTACAGGTCGTGCATCGGTGCCCGGATGGGTGGCCGGAATGCAGTAAAGGCACTTTTCTTTACATCCGGGGCCTTTGGCAGGCCCGGGCTGGCTCCACAACTCAATCGTAAAGCCTTGTATGCAATGGAGTTGAGTCCTAATGTCCTGCAGGAACCCCCGGCACACCGATTGCATAAGTGCTCCTCAACTTTCGGAGACTCCCATGTCTGACACCAACGCCTGCATCCTGGAAGTCGTGACCGACGGCAAGTCCCGGACCATCGCCCTGGACGACAAGGTGGTGACGTTCGGGCGGTCGCGCAAGAACACCGTGCCGCTTCGCGACGACGCCAAGGTTTCCGCGGAGCACTGCCAGGTGGTGCGCCAGAAGGAATCCTGGATGCTGATCGACTGCGGGAGCAAGAACAAGACGTTCCTGAACGGGTCGGCGGTTTCGGTGTCGGCCCTGAAGCACGGGGACTCGTTCAAGATCGGCGAGACGGCGGTGACGTTCCGGGTCGGCGTTCCGACGGCGATGGACCCAAAGGAAGCCGAGAAGCTGATGACGAAGCAGCCGTCGGCGAACGAGAAGGCCGGGGAAGCGATTGCGGCGGCGCTTTCGACGCCGGTGCCGGCGCCGGTGGCCGCTTCCGTCCCTGCTCCCGCGCCGGAGGCTCGTGCGCCGAAGAAGTCGAGCGGCGTGCGTCCCGCGGTGAGGGTGGAGCGTGGAAGCAAGGGCGTGTCGGCGTTCGCGATCGCCTGTTTCTTCGTTGCGGGGCTGCTGTCCGGCGTGACGGCGCTTTCGGTGATGGACAACCGGGACGACAAGAAGCCCGCGAAGCCGGCGGCGGCGAAGCTCGAGCAGCCCGGGCCGGAGATTCCGGTGAAGGCGCAGGACCCGAAGACCGCGGGGGTCGATCCGGCCCCGAAGGAAGAGCCGGTCGCGGTGGCGCCGAAGGAGGAGCCCGTCGCGGTGGCCCCGAAGGAAGAACCGAAGAAGGAAGAGCCGGTCGCCGTGGCGCCGAAGCCCGTCGAGGTGCCGGTGGTAGCGCCGAAGGAAACGCCGAAGGAAGAGCCCGTGGTCGCCAAGAAGGACCCGGTGCCGCCGCCGCCCGTGGCGAGCGAAGATCCGCCCGTCGCCGACGATCCCGTTTCCGTCAAGCCCGTGGACCCGAAGCCGACCCCGCCCGCCGACGGCGGCACGACGGTCGAGCCTCCCGACGATCCTTCGCGCCCGCCGACGCAGTTCATGGGCCTCAAGACGATGCTCAAGCGCGTCGTGTTCGTGATGGACGTGACGGGCTCGATGGAAGATCCCGCGACGGTGACGCCCGCCGAGTTCTCGGGCCCGCCCGAGATCAAGATCGGGGCCGAACTGAAGCGCCAGCTGGAGAAGTTCAGCCGCAAGGACGTGAAGACGAAGCTCGACGCGGCGAAGTACGAGCTGACGCACTCGATCGCTTACCTGCACGCCGACGTGGAATTCACGGTCATCTTCTACTCGTTCTCGCCGACGCCGTGGCAGAAGCGCCTGGTGCCCGCGAGCGACAAGAACAAGATCGACGCGATCAAGCGGATCAAGACGACGTCGGCGTGGGGCGGCACGAACATCTTCGACGCCCTGGACAGCGCGTTCGGGATCATCGACGACCACATCAAGACGCTGAAGAAGCCTGCGCCCGCGCCGGGTTCGGCGGCCAAGGGCCGGCCGGATTACGCGATCTTCCTGGTCACGGACGGCCGCCATAACACGGGCCGCTTCCCGGACCCCGAGGAGTTCCTGAAGGAGATCCGGAAGATCAACAAGGACGACCGCGCGATCATCAACACGGTCGGTGTGGGGCAGCCGGGAGTCGGCGTGGATCCCCCGGACCCGGTCTTCCTCGCCCGCCTTGCGAGCGAGAACGGCGGCGAAGGCAAGATGCTCAAGTAAACGAAGCGAGGCAACCATGATGAAAATCAGCGTGATCGAAGGGGCCCCGGCGGAGACGTTCGACTTCGACGAGGACGTGGTGTCGATCGGGCGGTCGCGGCGGAACGCGCTCATGCTCGACGACTCGACGCTGTCGCGGAAGCACTGCGAGATCGCCTCGGTCAACGGGCGGTACCTGCTCGTGAACCACGCGAAGACGAACGGCACGTGCGTCAACGGCCGGCCGGTCGGCGAAGCGTTCCTGAAGGCCGGGGACACGATCCTGGTCGGGCGGGTCGCGCTGAAGTTCGAGGGCGGCGACGGGGCGGCGGACAGCCAGAAGCTTTCCGGCAAGAGCAGCGCGAGCGGGATGCGCAAGCGCGGGCTGATCGGGGCCGTGGAAGGCAAGGACCCGGTGCTGTACGGCGTGGCCTACGTCGCGGGGCTGGCGATGTCCGCCCTGGTCTACGTCATTCTCAAGTAGCGCTTCACGAACCACTCCCGGGCCGTCCTCGCGGACGGCCCGTTTGTTTTCCGGCCGGGATCGCCCGGCCCCCCCTCTAGAATGAACGCACCATGATCCGCATCACGCTCTTCGAAGGGGAATGGGAGAAGTCGCGCGAATTCGCCCCGGATGTCGTGAAGATCGGGCGGGTGAAGCTGCGCTTCGACGGGGCTTCCGGGGGCTCGGAGGCGCCCGTGGGTGCCCCGAACGACCACGCTGCGGAGTCGGGGCTGCGGAAGAAGCACCTGCACCGCCGGCGGCGCGATTGAACGAGGTGTGCGTGACGCCGGGCCCGCGGCGGCATCCAAGGGGCATCCAACCCAGCGGAGATCGCGCCCTGTGAGCCAGGAATCCGACGACCGGCCCGACACGCCGCCAGGCCCGCCGCGGCGCCGGTGGTGGCTCTGGCTGCCGGCCGGGTGCCTGGGATTCCTCGTGCTCCTGTTCCTGCTCGGCAGCCTCGTCGTTTCGGGGCGCGCAAGTTCGCGCTGGAAGGAATTCGGCATCAAGAACGCGGAGCTGCGCGCGCGCGTCCAGTCGAATCCGTACGACCGCGAGCCGCTGGAGCCGCCGGCGGTCGAAGGGAACGCCTGGGATCAGTACGTCGCGGCGTCCTCGGCACTTGCGAAGATGTCGGACGAGGAGCGGAACGCGATCGATGAAGTGCGGTCGGGAAAGTTCACTCCTGAGAAACAGAAGAAGGCGTATGACGCGCTCGACGCGCACGCCGCCGACCTGGAAGCGCTTCGGAAGGCCGCCCATGCGGGTTCCTGGCGCGACGGGGTCGACTGGGATCTCGGGTGGGCCGCGCCGCTCGATTGGCTGGGACCGTTCCGGATGTCGGCGCGCATGCTCGAACTGTCGGCGCGGCGCCGCCGCGGCGCGGGCGACCTCACCGGCGCGATCGACGACGTCGCGGCCGCGGCGCAGATGGGCGTCGATACCGCCTCGACCGGGCCGGCGATCTGCGCCCTGGTCGGTCACGCGATCCTGCGCATCTCCGCCACCGAGGCCGCCGTGCTCCTGGCCGATCCCGCGCTGACCCCCGGGCAGGCCGCGCGGATCGAGCGGCTGTTCGAACGCGCCGAGGCCGCCCTCCGCCCGCTCGACCAGCAGCTCGACGCCGATCACCTGCTCATGAACGAAACGATGACCGCGCTCGCCGAGGGACGCGGCGACTTCACGGATCTCGGCTTTCCCGCCGCCGCACGCCTCCTCGCCTGGCGACACGGTTTCTCCTGGCGCATCGTGGCCGCCGACATCGACGACGCGTGCGCGCGCGCCACCGACGAATGCCGCGTGCTGTCCGCCCGGCCGTGGAGCGAAGCGCAACTGGGACACGACCGCATCGAGCAGCGCGTGTCGGGCGACCCGATCCTCGGCCTCGTCTTCACCTCTTCGCTCGCGCTCGACCGCGCCGACCGCGGTGTCCGCGCCCGCCTCCGGCTGCTCCGGGCCCTCGCCCACGAGCGCGCCACCGGCACCCCGCTGTCCCCCATCCCGGAGGACCCCTTCACGCGCGCGCCCCTCCACCGCCTCGACGACGCCGGCACCCTCCGCCTCTGGTCCGAGTGGACCGACGGCGACCAAAGCGGCATGGGCGGTTTCCAGGACGACCCTTCTTCCGGCTCCGGGGACATCGTGGTGGAGTGGAAGCATGGAAAATGAAGCGGAACCGGCGAAGCCGCCGGATAGGTCCGGGCGCCCGTGGTTGAAGAGCAAGTGGGTGTGGGGGCCGGTCGGGTGCCTGGGAGTGCTGGCGGTAGTCGTGCTGATTTTCGCGGCGGTGTTTTCCGCCCGGGCGAAGTCCCGCTGGAAGGATTTCGTCGCCAGCAACGGGGCGCTGAGGTCGCGCGTGATGGCCGGCACTTCCGCGCGCATGCCCTTCGCCGGCCCGGCCGTCGCCGGCAACGCCTGGGAGGGCTACGACGATGCCACTCGCGGGCTCCCGCTCCTGAGTGCGAGCGATCGCGATGCCATCTATAACACCGCCCTCGCGAAAGCGAAGCCTGAGGAGGAGGCGCGGATTGCGGTGCTCCTGGTAGAGCAGGCTCCGGCGCTGGAGAAATTGCGGGCGGCCGCCCGGTTCGACTCGTACGCGGTCCCGTTCGACTGGGCGCGCGGCGCCGACATGGAAATGCCCTGGCTCACGGGATTCCGCATGGGGGGCCGGTTGCTGACGGCCTCCGCCCGCCACCGCCGCCTCGCGGGAGATCGGCCGGGCGCGATCGCGGATCTCGGCGCCGCCTTTCAGCTCGGGTCGGACCAATCCCGCTCCGGACCGCTCGTCTGCTTCCTGTTCGGAATCGATATCCGCGGGACGGCATTCCAAGAAGCGGCAGCGCTGGCCACCGACCCGGCGCTCACGCCGGAAGAAGCCGCTTCGTTCGAGGACCTGCTCCGTCGCGCGGAGGCCGGTGCCCCGAGCCTGGAAGCGGCGATCGAGGCGGAGCAGTTGATCCTGAACCAGGTGATGGAGGACCTGGCCACGGGGAAACCCGGTGCCGCCCCCGGCGGCCTGAGCATCTCGCTGATGGGGACCTCTTCGAAAGTCGCGCGCGTCCTCGGGTTTCGCCACGGATTCTCATGGCGGATCGCCGCCGCGAACCTCAATGACGCGCTGTCCCGCGAACGGGTGCTCGTGCGCGAGTTCGAGGGGCGGAAATGGTCCGAGGCCGCGCCCGCGTTTGCGGCGTTCCTGAAGCCCTTCGAGAGCGATCCGCTCGCGACCGTGACGCTGCCGGTCCCCGACCCCTTCGAGAAGAGCCGGCGCCTGACGCTCGCGCGCTACCGACTCCTGCGCATGCTGCTGATGGAGCGCTCGGCGGGCGGGACCGTGCCGCCTCCGCTGGAAGATCCCTTTTCGTGCGCACCCCTTCATCGCCGCGAAGGACCCGGGATCGTCCACTACTGGACCGAATGGGCGGACGGCGACGATGGGGCGTCCGGCGAGTGGAAGGCGATCCCGCAGACCCGTGGGGACGTCGTGCTGGAGTGGAAGCGGCCGAAGTAGCGCCCGCTATCTCCCGCTGGACGCCAGCAGGTCGATCGCCGCCTGCGCCAGACCGAACAGGCGGTTCTCCTGAAGCGGGTCGTCCTTATCGTTCCACCCGATCGAAACCGCGAACCACGCGCCGTCGTCGCGCTTCAGCAGCCACGTCATGTTGAGCACGCCGGGCTCGGAGCCGCCCTTGAAGCCGCAGTACGGCCAGACGTCCTTGCGGATGTTCAGCCCGCGGTTCACGCCCATCACGCCCAGCGCCGTCTCGTCGCCTTTCGCGCGGAACCAGTCCATCGCGCGGCACAGGTCGGCCGCCGACGCGAACCACTCGATCCTGGAGATCGAGCCGACCTTCGGCCACGCGGCCAGGATCGGCCGCGGCGCGGCCTTGACGTCCTTGTCGAGAAGCGCGCGCCGGCCGGCCTTGTCGGCCTTGAGGTACACCTTGCGCAGGTTCTTGTTCGTGCGCAGCTTGAACAGCTCGCCCGTGGACAGGAACGGCTTCGAACGCGCGGCGTCCTTGTTCCCCATCGCCTGCATCGCGGCCTCCACGCGCTCGCGCCCCGCCGTGAACAGCAGGTGGTCGGCCGCCGTGTTGTCGCTGATCGAGATCATCTCGACGGCGAGCGTATGAAGCGTCAGCGGCGAGCCGGCCGGCCAGTTCTGCAGGATCCCCGACGGAAGGCTCTTCCATTCGTCCCGCAGCGTGACGACTTCGTCCCACTTGCGCTTGTCCTCCATCAGCGCGCCGAGGACGTACAGCTTGAAGGCGCTTCCGATCGCCAGGGACTTGTCGGGTTCGAGTTCGGCGAGGGTTTCCGCTTCGTCGCCGAGGCGGACGGCCTGGAACGAGACGGTCCCGGGGAATTTCTTGAGCGCGGCGACGACGTCCTCGAGGGATTCGAGCGGGATGCGGGCGGGGCTGAGGAAGAGGCCCGTGATGCGGTGCGGGTCTTCCTCCTCGACGGTCAGGGTGACGGTGACGACGGAGCGGTCGCCGAAGGCGAAATCGAAGCGGCCCTGGAAGTCGCCGTTGCGGTCGAGGGGGCGGACTTCGGCGACTTTCCCGTGGTCCTTGAATCCCTGGGCGAACAGGGCGTGGATCTGGTCGGCGGGGACGGCCTCGAGGAAGGCCTCCGAGAAGAGGTCTTCGAAGTCCTGCGGGTCTTCGCAGACGAGGGCGGCGACTTTGGCGGCGACGTCGTCGAGGGTATCGCCGAGGGGAGGGCAGGCGAGAAGGGTGGTGAGGAGAAGGGTCAGCATGGGGGGCCTCGGGTGGGAGAAGGGCGTGATGGAAACGGATTCACGGAGAATTGGGAACATGGAATCAAGGGCGAAGGGAAGCGGGGCCGGCGGGCGGTTGTATAGTCCCGGCATGAAGACCCGATGGATGTGCGGGCTGGTCGTGGCGCTGGCCGGGTGCGGCGTGCCGTCGGAGCGGCTCTCGATGCGCATGGCGGACGGGCGCGAACGGGAGTACCGGCTGTTCGTCCCCGAGAACCTGCCCGCAGGCCCCCGACCGCTGGTCGTCGTGCTGCACGGCGGCGGCGGCACGGGGCGGCAGATGGAGCGCTTCGGCGGATTCGACGAGCTCGCGCAGGCGGAAGGCTTTCTCGTCGCCTACCCCGACGGGCTCAACCGCAGCTGGAACGACGGACGCGTCGGCGAAGGCATCGACGAGGATCGGAAGGGGATCGATGACGGCGCGTTCATCGTCGCGATGCTCGATGAGATTTCGGCGCGACACGCGATCGACCCGAAGCGCGTGTTCGCCACCGGCATCTCCAACGGCGGGTTCATGTCCCACACGCTCGGGAGCCGCTTCCCCGACCGCTTCGCGGCGATCGCACCCGTGATCGGCGGAATTTCGCCCGCGGTCCGCGACGCGTTCGGCCCGGGCGCCGTGGCCGTGCTGATCATCCAGGGAACCGAGGACCCGCTCGTACCCTACGCCGGCGGCGTCGTCGCGAAAAACCGCGGCGAACTCATCGACACCGTCGCCGCCGCGAAACTCTGGGCGGCGCGCAACGGCTGCACCGCGGACTCCGGCGACACCGACATGCCCGACACCGACCCCGACGACGGCTGCCGCCCGACGCGGCGCGCGTGGAGCGGCGGGGAAGCGCCGGTCGAGCTGCGGACCGTCTTCGGCATGGGACACACGTGGCCGAGCGGGAGCCAGTACCTGCCCGCAGCGTGGATCGGCCCCGTCTGCGAGGACTTCGACGCGACGAAGGACGTCTGGGAGTTCTTCAAGGCGAACCCGCGGAAGTAGCCCTACGACTTCGGCGCGATCCGCAGCTTCCCGTCTTCTTCCGTGACCGCGAACGTCTCGAGCGCGACCTTCGCCGGTCCCTTTTCCACCGAGCCATCCGTATAGAAGCGCGACTTGTGCTCGGGGCAGGCGATGTCCTTGCGATCCGGATCGTAGTAGATCTCCGAACCGCGGTGCGTGCAGCGTCCCGCGGTGGCGTGAAATCCGATTTCGTCCTTCCAGAGGAGGACGATGGTTCCGGCCGCGAGCGTGACCTTGGCCTGGTCGCCCGGCGCGCGGAGGGCGGAAGGGATGTCCACGAGTTCGCCTGGTTTCGCGTTCGCGGGCGGCGGTTCCGCGGGCTTCGGGGAGTCCGCGGGCTTCTTTTCCTCCGACGCGCAGCCGCAGAGGAAGCAGGAAGCGGTGAGTCCGGCGACGAATTCGCGGCGGGTGAGATCCATGGCGGGATGTTACCTATCCACGGCGCATGCGCGCCACGTACCTCGCTAACTCTGCAGGCAGCCCTTCCGCTGCCGCGGGTGTCCGTCGGCCGTGGCCGGGCAGGACCCAGCCGAACTTCCGGCGAGCGAGCCGCTCGAGCGAGTCGAGTTGCTCCGGCCACGAATGCCAGCAGTAGTCGCGGAACGCGTACAGCTCCCCGGTGTCCTCGTCCCACGCGAGCGAGTCGCCGCTGAACAGGTACGTGTCGTCCACCAGGAACACGACGCTTCCCGCAGTGTGCCCCGGCACCGGCAGCATCACCACGCCGGGCCGCACCTCGACCTCGCCGGGACCCTTCCAGAGATCCGTCGCGAACCCGACGGCGTCGTCCTCGTGGATCCAGATGCGCGCGCCGAACTTGCGGCCGGTCTCGTCCGCCTTGGCGACGTCGTCCTGGTGCGTGAGGAGAATGTCGGCGATGCCGCCCTGCTGCTCGAACCATCGGTGAAGCGCCGCGGCGGGGCGCGGGGAGTCGATGAGGAGGTTGCCACCGGGGCGCTTCACGAAGTACGACTGCCCGCCGTACGTCTCTCGCAGCGTCATGCCGCAGAGCCAGACGTCGCCGTCCACGCGGATCGGGAAGTGCGCTTCAGCGGGGCGCTTGCCGGCATCTGCGCCGATGCAGGCGACGGGGCAGGCCTGGAGGGCGAGCCAGGCGCGGCGGGTCTCGTCGGGGGTGGAGGGGGGGCGGATGACGAAGGTCGAGTCGTCCGCGCGGCCGAAGACTTCGGGGACGTGCTCGCGGCAGACGTCGCAGTCGATGCAGGTCGTATCGACGAACCAGGGACCGGGGGCGTTTTTGGGGTGGGATCGGGTTCGGGTGGCCATGGAGTTATTATATAAAGACAATGCTTTATTAAGTCACCGACTTGATGCACATCAACTCCGCAGCTACGCGTCCCCTCCCCTTAACCTTAACCTTCCCCTTTTCCTTTCCCCTCTCCGGGCCCATGGGCCTGCTCGGGAACCAGGGATAGGAAAAGGGAAAGGTTGAGGTTAAGGGAACGGCAGATCGACGGCGTCACCTCACCCTCGCCGCGGATTTCATCCCCCTCACAAACCTCCTCGCCTCCGCCCGCGGATCCTTCGCCCCCGCCAGCGCCGTCCCCACCGCCACGCGCGTCGCCCCCGCCCGCAGGACCTGTGGCAGGTTCTCCGCCGTGATTCCCCCGATCGCGACAAACGGAATCCCGCGCTTCGCCGCGCGCCGCACCGCTTCCAGCCCTGCCGGTTTCAACCCCGGCTTCTGCGGTGAACCGAAGACCGGGCCCGCGGAAACGTAGTCCGCTCCCGCCACCGGGTCCCGCGGCGAATGCACCGTCACGCCTAGAATCCGCGCTGGCCCGATCAGCGCCCTCGCGTCCGCGATCCCCAGGTCGTCCTCGCCGACGTGCACCCCGTCCGCTTCGCACAGCGAGACCAGCCCCGCACGGTCGTTCAGGATCAGCACCGGCACGATTTTCCGAAGCGCCCGCGCGCGCTTCAGGAACTCGCGGTCCCCCAACTCCTTCTCCCGCAGCTGGATCGTGTCCACTCCGCCCTTCACCCACTCCTTCGCCGTCTCCAGCCACGGCCGGCGGCAGATCGATTCGGTCAACAGCGCCATCAGCCTCACTCCCGCAAGCCGGCGCGCGGGGCCGTAAATCGCCGCCTGCTCGGCCTCATAGGCGTCGAAGCGCAGGCGGGCGGCTTCGCGGCACGACGCGGGCTTCACCGCCTTGAGATGCTCTTCGATCGACCGCAGCGCTTCTTCCAGGCGCTTGGCGTTCGCCGCGCCAATCTCGTCCGGCGAACGCCGCGGCGCGGCCTGGTCTCGGGCACCCGGGTCCGCCGCCACATCGCGGGAGGCCGTCAGCGGCCCCAGCGAGGCTTCCAGCGCCCCCAGACCGCGGCGAAGCGCCTGCCAGCGCTTCGACAGGTCGGCGCTGCGGTGAAGGAAGCGCGCCTGATCCTCCAGCACCCGGGCCGCTTCCCGGGCTCGGTTGAAATTGGCGTCCAGCAGGGTGTGAAGGGGGGGCATGGGAGGGTGTAGGGTGAAGCAGCGTAACGAGTTCCAGCGGGGAGAGCGCGCGAAAAAATCGAGCGCCGTCGGCGGTCGGACCTCTCGACCCGGCGTCGGAACGGATCGACGCCGGGTCGCGAGTCCCGACCGCTCGCCGTCGCTCGCCTCAAGGCCGAACTGGAATCCTCAAGCTCTTTGCCTCGACCTCGTGAGTCCGTCGGGCAGTGCCCCTGGAAGGAAAGCCGTTACGAGAGCGCGTGAAGAATTCGGGTGACGGCGAGCGGTCGGGGCGAGCGAAGCGATGCCGCCAGCCGTTCGGCGGCGTCGCGCAGCGAGGTCCGACCGCCGACGGCAACCGAATTCTTCGCGCGCTCTGAGGGGAAGCTCGGATCGCGGCGTGTGTCAGGACCCTTCGTGTAAAAGGAACGCCCCTTTCGTGCAATCTCGCCGGTTCTGTAAACGGAATTGGCTGTTCTGCTCCCCAAACCCCCGAAAATGACCCTTCCAGACGGCACGGGCGTTGCTTTTCATCCTCCCAACCCGAAAACGGAGACCTGACATGCGCTTCACCGCTTCTGTCCTCGCCCTGGCCCTTCTGAGTCTTCCGGTGTTCGCGGAGGACGCTAAGCCGGCGGACAAGGACAAGAAGGTCGAGAAGAAGGAGAAAGAGAAGCTGCTGTCTCCGGAGTTCGACGAAGCGCCGCTGGCGGACCTACTGTCGTGGCTGACTCGGGAAGCGGGGTTTGAGTACGACCTGACGAAGGCGGCCCAGAACCTGTCGAAGAGGGGGCTGGAGAAGGTGAAGGTGATGGCGAAGGACAAGACGGCGCGGGAGGTTTTGGACATGGCGCTGGCGCAGCTGGGGCTGGCGTGGGCGGAGAAGGTGAAGGGGCAGATCAAGATCATGTCGAGCGAGGAGTACGTGAAGGATGCGGTGCTGGAGCTGTACGACGTGCGTGAGCTGCTGAACACGATCACGGATTTCGCGGGGCCGGAGAGTGCGCTGGTGAAGAAGGGTGACAAGGAGAAGGCGAACGGGTCGTCGCCGGGCGGGCACGCGTTCGAGGAGGTGCCTGAGGAGGAGCGGGAGAAGTCGCGCCCGAAGAAGCCGATCGAGGACCCGGAGAAGCTGAAGGAGCTGTTGAAGAACGGGTCGGGCGGCGACGACGCGTGGGGCGAGGGAACGAGCATGGACCTGGTGAACGGCGTGCTGTACGTGAAGGCGCCGTGGAAGCTCCAGAACAAGGTGCGCACGCTTCTCAACGAATTCCGCCAGTTCAAATAGTCCTCACCGCGCATGCGGCCGGTGCCGCGCGCGCTTTCCGCAGACCCGGGGGGGCCTGGAGGTTGTCATGATCGGGAGAATCGGTGCGATGTTGCTGGCCGGGGCGCTGGCGTTGCCGGCGTGGGCCGAGGACGTGGACGACGTGAAGTCGAAGATCGTGAACCGGCTGGAGAACACGAAGATCAGCCTGGACTTCAAGGACACGAATCTCGCGGAGGTGATCGATTTCCTCCACGAGGTGACGGACATCAACTTCGTGCTGTCGAAGGAAGTCCGCGAGAAGGCGGACGGAGGCGACCTGAAGGTGGACGTGAAGCTGTCGGACATGCAGCTCAAGGCGGCGCTGAAGCTGATGCTGGAGATGCACGACCTGACGGCGGTCTACAAGAACGGCGTGCTGGTGGTGGAGACGAAGGAAGAGCGCGGCAAGGAAGTGGAGATGAAGATCTACGACGTGAAGGACCTGATGATGAAGATCGAGGACTTCCCGGCGCCGACGATCGAGCTGGCGACGTCCGAAGGCGGGGACGGGGCGTTCCCGATCGGCATCGTGGTCGGGCCCGAGGAGATGGCGCACCCGTTCGAGTCGAAGGACCAGCTCGTCGAGATCATCCGGAACGCGACGGGCGGCGACACGGTCTGGGGCAAGGACGGCGTCTCGATCGACATCCAGAACGGCCTGCTGATCGTCGCGAACAATCCCGAGATACAGAAGGAAGTCGAGCAGCTGATCGTCTCGCTGCGCCAGTTCAAATAGCCGTCGAGCCCGGCCGTTCCTCCCGCGGGGGGCCCGGCCGGGCCGCAAGGCCCGTCCCTGCAGGTCCCGTCCCGTTCTCGAGAAGTCCGTGCATGAAGGGTCGCGCCGGGCCCGGCCGATCCCGCCACCGCCTGTGTTCATTTTGTCGTTGGTTCGCCCCATCCGCATTCCGGTACAATCCCGGACCACGGGGGGGCCCGTAGGAGGAGACCGATGATCCGCTGCCTGGTCGCGACCGCCGCTCTGTTCGTGGCACTCGCGCTTCCCGTCCGCGCCGACGAGGTGGACGAAAAGAAGCGCGAGATCATGAACAAGCTGGAGACGACGAAAATCTCGCTCGATTTCAAGGACACCAACCTGAGCGAGGTGATCGACTTTCTCCACGAAGTGACGGGTATCAATTTCGTGCTGTCCAAGTCCGTGCAGGAAAAGGCGCGGAGCGGCGAGCTCAAGGTCGATATCAAGCTCGAAGACCTGCCGCTGCGCACGGCCCTCAAGCTGCTCCTGAACCTCCAGGACCTGACGCTCGTGTACAAGAAGGGCGTCCTGATGGTGGAGACGAAGGAAGAGCGCGGGTCGGAGATGGACATGCAGCTCTACGACGTGAAGGACCTGCTCATGAAGATCCGCGACTTCCCGGGTCCCAGCCTCGAACTCGCCGCCGGCGAAGGCGAAGCCGGCCCGACGACGGGGATCATCGAGCCGGAAGACAGCGCCCATCCGTTCGACGACCCGGAATCGCTGGTGAACATCATCCGGAACGCGACGGGCGGGGATTCGACGTGGGGCAAGGACGGCGTCTCGATCGCGATTTCCAACGGGCTGCTCGTCGTCGTCCAGAGCAGCGAGATCCACAAGGAAATCCAGGCCCTGATCGTTTCGCTGCGCCAGTTCAAATAGACGCCTTCAGGACAGCCACGGGGGCCGGCTTCGCGCCGGCCCCCGTTTTTTTATGCCTTTCCGAAATTTCCGCACACCTCCCAACTTTCCCGGTGCCCCCCCGTACCACCTCGCGACACCACCGGGATCCCCGAGCCTCAAGCTCACCCCGGTGCGCCATGAACCCGCCCCTCCGGGGCCCTTCGCGAAGGAGAATTCGATGAGGTCGCTGTTGCGCGCTCTGCCGCTCGCCCTGTGCCTGGCCCTTCCTGTCATGGCCGACGACGGCAAGGAAGACCCGAAGAAGACCGAAGAGCCCAAGAAGGACGGCGGCACCAAGGCGGCGCCGAAGGACTCCGAAGAGGTCAAGAAGGCAATCAGCGCCGGGATCCAGCTGCTTGACGAGAAGAGCTACAACTTCTCCGCGAAGCTCGACCTGGAGATGGGCGGAAGCCCGATGCTGAACACCGAAATGAAGGGCTCGCACAAGAAGCCCTTCACGAAGATGGAAATGGAAATGATGGGCCAGGCGATGGAGATCTACACCGACGGCAAGGTGAGCGTGCAGAAGAACCCGCAGACCGGCGCCTGGGAGAAGTCCGAGAGCAACATGACGGGCGGCTTTGACCCCAAGCAGCTGGAGAAGGTCATCAAGACCGCGACGTGGGACGACAAGGAGACGAAGGTCGGCTCGCACGTCTGCCGCGTCGCCAAGGCGACGGTGGACAAGTCCAAGGTGTCGAAGCTGCTCGGGAAGAGCGGCATGGGCGGCCAGGCCAAGGTTTCGAAGTCCAGCCTGCGCTTCTACATCGACAAGGAATCCGGCAAAGTGCGCCGCATGAAGCTCTCCATGACGATGTCGATGGACATGGGCGGCCAGGGCGGCGGCGGGATGGAACTCGACGTCACGATGGACCAGAGGATCTCCTACTCGAGCAAGGTGAAGGTCGAGATCCCCGAGGAAGTGAAGAAGCTGATGGAAGGCGGCGGCGAGGAAGAAGAGAAGGAAGGCGACGAGGAAGAAGAAGGAAGCGAGAAGTAGGAGTCGTGATCGCGTGAATCCGGGCCCCCGCCGATCGGCGGGGGTCCTTGTTTTTCCTGCAGGGCGTATCGAAGCACCAACCGCAAGGAGACCCGTATGAAGCTCACGATCGGAACCGTCCTGTTTGCCGCCCTTCTCGCCGCGCCGCGGCTGTACGCGCAGGGCGAGCCGGATGCCCCGCCGACGGAGCCCACGGAGCCGGCGAAGGAAGATCCGGGAGATCCCGAGGCGCTGAAGGCGCTTCAGGCCGGCGCGGAATTCTCGATGAAGAAGAAATTCACCTTCAAGGGCAGCCTCGACGTGGAAGTCGCGGGATCGTCGATGTTCGCGGTGGAGATGAAGGGGGAGCACGCGGGGAAGTGGACGCATATGGCGACGGAGGCGATGGGGCGGTCGATGGAGGCGTACACGGACGGTGAAACGACGCTCACGCTCGATTCGGAGACGGGGGAGTGGAAGAAGCAGGGCGCCGGCGGCCAGGGCGGCGGCGGGCGCGGGGGCCGGGGCGGGCGCGGCGGGATGCGCGGCGGGCTCAGCATGGACCAGGTCGTGAAGGCCGTGAAATCGGCGAAATTCGACGGCGAGGCGAAGGTCGGCTCGCACGTCTGCCGCGTGGTCCGCGGCCAGGCCGACGCCGATGCGCTTCGCAAGATCATGGGTGGCGGCCGGATGGGCGGCGGCGGCGAAGTGAAGAAGTCGTCGCTGAAGTTCTACGTGGACAAGGAGGACGGCCGGCTGAGGCGCATCAAGGTGACCATGGACGCCGAGACGAACATGGGCGGCCAGGGCCCGATGGACCTGCATATCACCTCGGACTACCGCTACACCTACTCGAAGAACGTGACGGTGGAGCTGCCCGAGGGCGCGAAGGCGGCGCTCGAGGAGCAGCCGGAAGCGCCGAAGGAAGGCGAGGGGGAGAAGCCCGCGGACCCGAAGCCGGCAGAAGGGTCGGGCGACGGGAAGTAGCTCTGCCCGGATCAGGACATCTCGCGGGAGCCGGAGGCCGGATGGCCGCCGGCTCCCGTTGTCGCGTATCATCGGCGGCCCATGAGGACCCTCCTGCCGCTTCTCGTCATTGCCGTTCTCGCCGGCTGCTCCCCGCCGCCGCAGGACGTGCTCAAGTCGGCCCTCTCCAGGTCGGCCGTGACGCCGCACCGCTTCGCCGGCAAAGCCACGCGCACGATCGCGCCCGTGGGAGCGGAATCGCGGCAGGCGTCGCCGCTGATCGTGTCGTGGGACGTCAAGGGCGCGTTCGCGGCGCCGTACGCGTCGGTCGAGCTGACGGGGATCGCCGGGACGCGCCGGTCGATCGGGCGTGAAGGGTGGTGGGTGGAGCGCTACGAAGACGTGTGGCGGGCGTATCCGCCGCCGTACGAGGCGATCGAGTGGCTGGACCCGGCGGGGCTCAAGGCCGAAGCGGAATTCGGCCCGGACCAGACGGTGGGCGGCGTGGCGTGCCGCCGCATCCGCGCTTCGCATCCCGCGGGCACGATGACCTTCGACATCTCGAAGGACGGCGACCGCCTGATGCGCGTGCTGGGCGGCACGACCGACGGCGAGATC
>CAVPNQ010000115.1:0-104337 GCA_963706735.1 uncultured Planctomycetia bacterium | reverse complement strand
GGAGGGCCTGCCCGAAGTGCGAGTCCCAGCCGTTGAGGTCCACGCAGGCGGCCTCGAGGCCGACGCCGGCCTTGATGAGGCGGGCGACGGAGGTCAGGGACCGGCCGAAATCGGAGTCGGGATAGGCGGCGCCGGAAGCCGGCAGGTAGGGCTGCTGGCGCATCCTGTCCAGCGTGTCCAGGACGCTGAGCGACTGGCGGCCGCTCTTGGCGAGGTCGGCGTCGGCCTGGCCGTAGAGGCGGTCGAGCGCCGCGGCAAGCGCGGCCTGCGAGCCCGAATTGCGGCCGAGGTGGAACTCGTCGAACGACTCCAGCGCCATCGCGACGGGGGCGCCGCGAAGCGCCTCAGGGAGCGACGGGCCAAGACCCACGGCCATCAGCGGCGTGCGGTCCTCGGCGGGCTGGGCCTGGAAGTGCCGCGCGAGCCAGCCGCCGGAGACGCCGGTCTCCAGGGACGTGGCGCGCTCCATGAGGTCCTGGGCCTCGAAGTGCGACCGCGTCTGATCGTCGCTGCCGGCGGCGTGGACGATCGCGAGGCACTTCTCGTCCCACAGTTCCTTGAGCGGCGCGAGCTTGGGGTTCAGTGCGAACTTCCCGTCGAGATTGATGGCCTTCGTGCCGGACGTCTGGTCCGGTCGCGCGATGCCCAGGGACGGGCGGAGCTTGTAATACGCCTTCTCCTCGAACGGAACGACCATGCTCAGGCCGTCGGCGCCGCCGCGGAGGAAGACGCAGACGAGCGTGTCCTTCTGCGGGCGGACCGCGTTGACGTCGAAGACGACGCGGAGGAGGTTGCGGCGGGTGAGGAGCATGGTTGGTGGCTCGCGGTTGGTGGAGTTGGGGGGATCTAGCAGCGCTGGAATCCGGGGCTCGCGAGCATGAGGCCGACCGACTCCGCCCGCTTGAGCCACGGCTCGAGCGGAGAAGCCTTCTGGTAGTCCGCAACGGCGGATTTCTCGATCTCGAGCGCTTCACGGCCCAGGACGAGGCGCAGGAAGTGCGGCGTGGCGTCGTTTTCCGGCGCGCCCATCGCCTTGGCGAGGCGCGGGAGGTCGACGCTCGTGCCGCCGATGTTGTTCGTGGTCAGCGCCAGCGCGAAATTCCAGCGCCAGAGCATCGTGCCGAGCCAGGGCATCGCCTCGTCCGGGTAGCCGTCGGGCGTCGGGTGCTGGAAGGGCGACTGGCCCATCGCGCCGAGGTACCTGAGAAGCGCCGGCGACGCGTTGGTGTCCGCCCCCAGGGAGCGAAGGGCGGAGACGACGAAGCGGAAGGGGCGCTTCAGCTTCTGCCCCTTGGACGCCTTGAACTCGTCGGAGGTGAGGAGGGCGCGCACGGTCGCCCGGATGTCGCCGCGGGAGTCCTGGAAGGTCTTTGCGGTCTTCGCGACGGCTGAGGCGGGCGGGGTGTCGCTGATGAAGCGGCGGCAGAGTTTTTCGGCGAGGTAGTTGGCGGTGCTGGGGTGGAAGCAGACGATGTCGAGGACCTGCTCGAGGTCCTTTTCCATGCCGCCGGGGGCGATGGTGCGGCCGAGGACGATTTTCTCGCCGTCGTCGTGCTGGCCGGCGTGGAACTCGACCTTGGCCTTCATCATCTGGTTCTCGCGCCGGCAGGTCCATCCGGTCAGGCACCGCGCGACTTCCATCACGTCCTTCTGCGTGTACCCGCCGTGGACGCCGAGCGTGTGCAGTTCGAGCAGTTCACGGGCGTAGTTCTCGTTGGGCTTCTCGGTCGGGCTCGACTTGCGGTTCTCGCGGCCGTCGAGGTAGACCAGCATCGCGGGCGACGTCGCCGACGCCTTGACCATGTCGCGGAACTTCCCGAGCGCGTGGGCGCGGATCGTCTCGCGATCGTCCGGCGATTTCAGCCACGCGCAGTCGGCCTTGCCGATGCTGATATTGAAGTGGTCGGTCCAGAACTCGACCATGACCTCGAACAGCTGGCGCTTCGAGTAGACGGCCTTGAGGACGGTGAAGCGGGTGAGTTCCTTCTCGACGACGGGCTTCTTGAATTCGTACATCTCGCCCGCCGGGAGGTGCGTGGTCTCGAAGCCGCGCGTGCGGAGGCTGCAGGCGAGGTCGTCGATCGAGTCGGGGTTGAGCTGCTCGTCGATCCAGCCCTCGAGGCCCAGCTTGCTGACGCGCTCGAGGTCGCCGGGCCACGGGCCGAACGCGGCGCGGTGGAGCAGGTGCATGCGGTCGTCGGTCGCGGCGGCCGCGGCGATCGCGAAGTTGTCGGGGACGCCGGCGCCGAGGAACCAGTCGCCGACCTTCCCCCGGAGCTTCTCGCAACCCGTTGCGAGAAGCGCCGAACCGGCGGCGCCGGTCTTGATGAAGTCACGGCGGTTGAAGGAGAAGAGGCTCACCGGTGCATCACTTCTTCGGGGCCGGCCGCCGCGAAGGCGGCCTGCTGCGCCGCGGGAGCGGCGACGGCGGCAATACGTGCAGCGAGGTCCGGAGCCGCCACGGGCGGGGCCGCCACCTGCGGCGCGCCCACGGGGAGGATTGCGAGCGTCGCGGCGCCGAGGCCCATGACGATCGCGATCGGGTAGATCAGGAGCCAGCCGACGAGCGGGAACAGGCAGGCGAGTTCGAGGATCACGGAGCCGCGGACGATGGCGCGCCAGGGACGCTCGCGGTCCACCGGGCTGGCGGTGGCATGCCCGATACGCGCGGCGATCCCGGACATCCCGGACAGAGCGGCCCACGCACCGCCCATCGCGACGACGGCCGACATCAGCTTCAGCGCGGCGTTCCCCTGCCCCAGCGCTGCGGCAAACGCCAGGATGATCCCGCCGGAAACCAGCCCGACGAAGAACGTCGCGATCGGATTCCGGGTGACGCGCGTCTCCGCCCGCAGGGCGAACCTGGGGAAGAAAACGCCGTAGACGAGCGCGATGCTGGGCATGGCCAGCAGGGCCGCCAGCACCGTGGCGACGATTGCGGCAACATCGGACATGATCATGACAGGTCTCCTTGTTCTGGCCTCGTTGGGAACCCTTACACGTCCGTGTCTCGCCGGGTTTCGAAAATTCCACTTTGAGCCCAGGCGAAAATCCTGCGAGGCAAGCTGCGTCCGCTCAATGGACCCCAGGGCGAGCGAAAATCCCGTGGGCTCGGGCGGAGTCGGCCCTCGAAAGGAAAACCGCTCGAATACCGTCACTGGGCCGACGCAGCCTGGGCCTGCGGGATTCTTGGTCGGCCTCTTCACGGTTTCTCTCTTCCACGTCCCGCGGAAAGCGGGATCATGGGCGGCGCAGGTCACCCCTTTCACACCGGAGACACCCCATGCCGAACGCGAGTTCCGTCGTCCTCCCCGTCGTCTGCACCGTGCTGTCCTTCGGCGCCGGCACCGCCGCCACCTTCGCCTTCCGGCCGAAACCGGCCGAAGCCGCAAAGCCGGCCGAGGCCCAGAAGACAATCCGCGGCGAGCGCTTCGAAATCGCCGACCCTTCCGGAAAAGTCCGCGCCTGGATGGGCACCGCGACCGGCGGCGCCCCCGAAGTCGCCGTCGCGGACGCCAACGGGCGTCCCCGGGCGGTCCTCTCCGTGAATGAGAAGGGCTCTCCCGCCGTCGAATTGCGCGACGCCGCCGGGGCCGTCATGGCAACCGTGTCCCTCGGGGAGACCGGGGCTACCCTGTCCCTGCGCACCCCGTCCGGAAAACAGGTCGTCGCCCTGAACGCTGCGAGCGACGGAAGCGCCTCCGTGTCGCTCGGGAGCGGCAAGACGCCCACCGCTTCCCTCTCCGCGGACGCGGCCGGCGACGCTTCCCTGTCGTTCTCCGGCAGCGACGGCGCCCCGCGCGCTTCGTTCGCGCCGGGGAAGGGCGGGTACACGCTGGAGATCCGGGATGACGAGGGGATGAGGCGGACGGAGGTGGGCGCGAAAGGCGTGACGGCGTCCGAATTCGCCGTGCGGGACCGGGAAGGCAAGTCGCGCGCGCGTCTTGCGGTGGACAAGGAAGCAGGCGCGGAGCTGGAGCTCACCACCAGCGCCGGCGTCGCGCGCACGCGGCTCGGCGAGCGCGGCACACTTCAGCTCGGCGACGAGGACGGCAAGATGCGTTGCGGGCTGGATGCATCGGCCGCCGAGGGCGGGCGGGTGAGCCTGTCGGATGCGGAGGGCACGAGCCGCGCCGTCCTGACGGCCGGCCCGGGAGGAAATCCGGGCCTCGCGATGTCGGATGCGGCAGGCACGCCCGTCATGAAGCTGCTCGTTCGAGGCAGCGGGACGCCGAGCCTCTCGTTCGCCGACCCTTCGACGAAATTCGTCCGTGCGTGGCTCGACGTTTCAGACACCGGCGAAACTCAGCTTGGCTTCTACGACAAGGAAGGAAAGCTCCGCCAGATGACGGGCATCGACTCGGGCTCCATCCCCTACCTCAAGCTCCTCAGCGCCGCCGAGAAGCTGCGCGTCTGCCTCTACTCCGAGGAAGGCTCCGACTCGGCCCTCGACCTGCGCGACGACGAGAACAACACGCTCGTGTCCCTCTACCTCACCGGCGACAAGGCGTCCGGCGTCACCCTTCGCGACGCCAAGCTCCACAACCGGATTCTCTTCGGCGTCAGCAGCCAGGACTGGACCCTCATGACCCTCGCCGACAACGAAGGCCGCACGCGCGTCCAGAGCGGCGTGCGCCCCGACGGCAGCTCGTACAGCGGATTCCTCGACCCCGCCGGCAAGTCCCGCCTCTACCTCGACGCAACCGCCGCAGGCCTCCCCGCCCTCTCCATGTTCGACGCCGCCGGGAACAACCGCATCCACATGTACCTCTCCAGCGACAGCGAATCCAGCCAGCTCCGCTTCAATGACCCCTCCGGCAACGAACGCATCTGGCTCGGCTACGACAACGCCGGCGGCCTCGCTCTCAACTTCTTCGACACTTCCAAGCGCATCCGCGCCAGCCTCGGCACCCTGAAGGACGGCTCCCCGTCGCAGGGGTTCTACGACACCGTGCGGGCGCGCCTCAGCTTCGCGCTCACTCCTTCCGGCCTCCCCGTCGCGCGCGCCATGGACGCCAACGGCAAGGACCGCCTGCAGTTCGGCCTGCTGGAGAACGAAAGCGGGAGGTTCAACGTGCTGGACGGAAGCGACACGGTCATCTGGAGTTCGCAGTAGGGCGGAAGAGGATGACGGCCTGGACGGCGATGGCGGCCAGGACGAGGGCGGCGGCGAAGAAGTACCCCGAGGGGGGGTACCCGGTGCGGTGTTGAAGGAACCCGGCCGCCATCGGGATGAGGAAATTCGACGCCCCGATGATCGCTTCGTGAATCCCCGCCCGCGCCCCGCGATCCTCGTCGGAGTGGACGGAGTAGTAGATGGAGGCGGCGTAGGCGAGGCCGAGGCCGAGGCCTGCGAGGGCGGCGGCGGCGAGGGCGACGGGGAGGGGTGCGCCCCAGCCGATGACGGCGAGTGCGGCGGCGCCGGTGGTCTGCCAGGCGAGGTAGGCGCCGGGGCGGTAGCGCCAGCCGGAGAAGCGGCCGAAGATCCAGAAGGCGGCGGTCTGGGCGAGGAAGAGTGTGGCGAGGACGTTGCTGTAATCGGAGGTGGGGCGGCCGAGGGCGACGACGCGGTCGGCGTACAGGAAGTTGAGGGTGGCACCGAGCCCGTAGGAGGCGAAGTTGGCGAGCCAGGCGGCCTTGAGGTAGGCGGCGCGGACGGCGTGGGAAGGGCCGTCGCTGTGGACGAGGGAAGCGGCGACGGCGCGATGTCCGGCGGGGCGGCCGTGAACGAGGGGGACGAGCAGGAGGGACAGGAGGCCGCAGGCGGCGAGGGTGTCGAGGCGGAGATGGTCCCAGGCGAGTCCGCCCAGGAAGAACCCGAGCGTCTTGCCGGCGCTCCACGTCAGCGAAAAGGTGCCCAGGTTCTTCTCGAGATCTTCCGGTGCGGACTCGTCGCCGACGAGGGCCTGGAGCCCCGGCCAGATCAGCGCGGTTGCGACGCCGCCGACCGGCGCGACGGCGTAGATCCAGCCGATGGTCTCGGCCTTCCAGGCCAGGAAGCAGAAGGCGGCGAACCCCGCGAGGCCGAAGCGTGCGAGAGTCGTCCGCGAGACGCGATCCGACAGGCGGCCCCCGACGAAGCTCGTCACGACGTACGCGACGCCGACCCCGACGGGCAGCAATCCGAGCTGCTCCGGCGAAGCGCCCGCGGCCACCTTCGCCCACACCGGGATGATGCTCCACGCGACGAACTGCGAGAGGTCCTGCCCGAACGCGACGGCGAGCGTCCGCGGTGAAAGCCGGGGCATCAGGGAATAGAGCGGGGCACGGGACGGTCCCCGTGCCCCCGCTCCTTATTCCTTGAGCTTCACGGCCTGGATCCCGTCGTCCGTCAGGTAGATCTCGATCCGCTGCTGCTCGACAAGCCGGTCGATGATCCGCCTGCGAAGGTCGGGAATCTCGGCGAGCTTCTCGCTGCGCCAGCGGGTCACGAAGAAATGCACGCCGACGTAGCCGCCGGGCATGGCCGCCTGCGCCCGCTTGATCTCCTCGAGGCACGCCTGCATGTGAACCTCGGGGTCGTTCGAGAGCGGCGCGATGGCGACCGGCGCCCCCGCGGGAGGCAGCCCGAACGGCGCGAGCCCGTCGCCGGGCCCCCGCGCGAAATCGGTCAGCCCTTCGGACAGGTTCAGGTGATCGAACGCCGCACGGCGGATGCGCGCCGAAAGGCCGGAACTGCCCCAGCTCCCGACGTACACCTGCTTGCCCAGCGCCCTGACACCCTCCACCGCAGGCACCAGATCCGCGTCGCCGCTGATCAGCACCGCAATGTCGAACGCCCCCACCGCCGCCAGCCTGAGCATGTCCGCCACCATCGTCGTGTCCACTTCCTTCTCCTGCGAGAACTTCGACTGCGTCCCGCAGCTCGGACACGTCGTCGTGCGGACTTTCTGGGCGAAGCGCTGGACAAAGAACCCCGGCTGCATCGTGAGCATGTCGAGGAAGTTGTCGAGCTTCTCCTGCCCGGGCGTCTTCGGGAGCGAGTCGTCAACCCCCGTGTAGTAGTACGCCCCCCAGAGGTGCGACCCACCGACCGCTCTCACGATCCACTGTGAGAGCTTCCTGAAGTCGATGTCCCTGCCGGCAGTCTGGTCTTTCCAGCCGGCATAGAAGTTCTTTCCGTCGAAGAATAGGACGACACGCATGGTGCAAGCTCCCCGAAAAAAATACGGCCATGTGGACCGGCACCGGGCCGGTGAGCGGGCAAGTATTTCGAGAACTGCCGGATTCCGCAAGACTCCGCTTTCCCGATAAGGGAAGCGCAATTCCGGGCACTTTCCCTTCCCTCGCGCCGCGCGCAAGGCGCTTCCCTCGGGTAGAATCCCCGCCACTCACACCGGAGCCACTCGATGCCGCCACTTTCCCGCCGTTTCGCCTGGCCCGTCGCCGGGGCGCTCGCCCTGGGCGCCGTTTTTGCTGCCTGGCGCCCCTTTGCGAACGCCGCCGAACGGCGGGACCGGCCGCCCGATGCACCTGTCGCCGACACGGGAACGGTCTCCGGGAAGGCGACCTTCAGCTCGGCGCGTCCCAAACAGCCCGTCATCGTCTGGCTCGAGCGCGAGGGCGGAGAGATCGCGGTCAAACCTCCGCCCGAACTGCAGATCGGTCAGCGCGGCGCCCAGTTCGAACCGTCCTTCGCCGTCGTTGTCGCCGGGCAGTCCGTCCGCTTCAACAATGACGAGGACAAGGAAATCGACCACAACGTCTACACCCTCGGCGCAGAGCAGAAGAACTTCGACATCTTCCCGAAGGGCAAGAGCGTGACCTACGAGTTCACGAAGACCGGCGAGGTCTCCCTCTACTGCAGCGTCCACAAGCTCATGGACGGGAAGCTCTTCGTGGCCCCCAGCGCGGCCTGGGCCGAACTGGCGGAAGACGGCAGCTTCTCGATCGCGGGCGTCGCCCCGGGAACCTACACGCTGAAGACCTACCAGAAGGCCAAGCGCTTCAGGGACGTCGAGCTCAAAGTCACCGTGAAGGCCGGCGAGACCGCGACGGTGGCGGTGGAGATGAAGCGATGAAACTGCGAACTGCGGTATGGCTGGCGGCCGTCGCGGTGGCGGGGTGCGGCGGGCCGGAATACCCGGCGCCGAAGCCGGAACGCGCGCAGCTGGTGGTGAAGCTGGCGGCGAAGGCGAAGGAGGGGGTGAAGGGTCCCCAGGGGAACTCGGGGGACCCGTACGCGTCCTCGAGCCAGAACCCCGAGACGGCGCGGTGCTACGAACGCGTGGATTACTCCGAGTTGCAGGACATCGCGGTCATCCTTCGCGGCGCCGCGCTCGGCGACGGTGGGCCTGCGCCGAGGACGGCCGAACTCACGATCGGAAACGACGGCCCCAACCACCGGCTCGTCCTCCTGGGCCCGAAGAAACACACGCAGCTGGCGCTTCGGAACCGCACCGGCGGCGCGCTCACGCTGGGGTGCATGGGGCGGACCGGCGACGGCTTCCTGGCCACGGTCCCTCCGGGCGGAGAGAGCGCGGTGACGCTTTCGGATCCCGGCGTGTACGAACTGAACTGCGACGAGGACGAGTGCCTGCTCGTCACGATCATCGTGGCGCCGACCACATGGGCGGCCCTCGGCACTTCCGGGCACGAGGTCTTCTTCGACGGGCTCGCTCCCGGCGAATTGGAAGTCGTCGTCCAGGCTCCGCGCCTGCCGGACGTGGTGCGGAAGGTCACCGCCGCAGCGGGCGCGCGGGCCACGCTCGACGCCGAGGTTTCCGTGAACCGAATGGAAAGCGTGAAGTGACGTCGCGCTCCGCGGAGTGGCGCCGATGAGCCTGCGCTACAAGGCGCTGGCGGCCGTGCTGGTACTCGTCACGGCGATCACGGGAAGCATCCTGCTCTTCGTGAAGTCGCGCGTCGAGGCGAGCACGGAAGACGGAATCCAGCGAGATCTTGCCCTGGACGGCCAGCGGATGAGGGAGAAGCTCCACGCGGAGTCCGACCGTTCCCGGTCCGCCATTTCGACCAGCGCGCGGGCACTGCAGCTGCTCCAACTCGGGAGCCTGCCCGGGGGAATCAAGTCCAACCTGGATTCGTTCGTTCTCGAGTGGATCCGCCAGTCCCGGGCAGATTACGCAGTCGCTTCACTGGACTCGATTTTCGCCGAGGAGAACAAGGCCCAGGCGATCCACAAGGAAAAGGACTGGTGGATCGTCGCCTGCGGGGACGAGACGCAGAACAAGGAACTCGAGGCGCGGCTGGCCGCTTCACCAGCCGTGAATGCGCTGATCGGAAAGGCGATTTCAAGCGCAAGGACCGTGTCCGAGGTCATCACGGTCGGGGACGATCTGTGCCTTGCCCAGGCCATGCCGATCTTCGAGAACGCGACGACCTTCGGGCAGTTCCTGGCGGCTGAGGACGAGCTTTCCCGCAGGCCGGGTCCGGATACGGCCGCGGCGATGAAGAATTTCCAGGAGACTTCGCCGGTCTATGGAACGGCGATGACGCTGACGGTGCTCGACAGCGACTGGACGATCCGGAACCGCCTGAAACAGCCGGATTCCGGCAGCGCGGGTCGCGAAAATCCGATCCACCAGATCCTGTTCGGCGGCAGCCGCGCGAGCGCGACGACACTTCCGGACGCCGCCACCGCCGAAAGCGCGCTGGCGGCCGCCCGCGCCGGGGGAAAGGAGCAGTTCAGGGTCAACCTGCAGGTGGGAGGGCGGCGCGAAACCTACATCGGCACGGCGCTCAGCTTCGACGAACGCGCGTTCTCGTGGGACCGGCCGGGGTTCCTGGCGCTGAAGGCGATCGATCCGGAACTCGTGCCGCTCAACCTCCTGCTCCAGGCCATGACCCAGTTCGGCGTCGCTTTCGCCATCCTCGGGGCTGCCCTGGCCTACGGCGCCGCATGGCTGGTCATCCGCCGGGTGCGCGTCCTCCAGGCCGCCACCGAAAGAGTCCGCGGCGGGGACTTCCAGGTCTCCGTCCCCGTGGACAGCAAGGACGAACTCGGCATTCTCGCCGCTGCGTTCAATAACATGATCAAGGGGCTGCAGGCCCTCGGCCTCTACACGGACAGCGTGCTGGCGCGAAGCGTCCTGGACAACCCGGAGCTGCTCGGGAACAAGGCCGCGAGGCACGAGGGGACGGTCCTGTTCACCGACATCCGCAACTTCACCGGCATCACCGAGTCAATGGATGCCGCGGCGCTGACCGCGCAGCTCAACGAGTACTTCACTGCGATCGGCGACCACGTGAAGAAGGAAGGCGGGTACCTCGACAAGTTCATCGGCGACGCGGTCATGGCCTTCTGGGGCCAGCCCTTCCTTCAGACCCAGGACCACGCGGCCCGCGCCTGCCGCGCCGCGATGCAGTGCATGCGCGCCACCGCGGACCTGCGGCGCATCTGGCAGACGGAAGGCAAGCCGCTCTTTTTCCAGCGCGTCGGCCTGGCGACCGGCGAAGTCGTCGTGGGGAACATCGGAAGCGCGACGAAGAAGAATTTCACGGTGATCGGCGACAGCGTGAATCTCGCGAGCCGGCTGGAAGGCGCGAGCAAGGTGTACGGGACGGAAATCCTGCTCGACGAGCGCACGGTGGAACTCGCCGGCGCCGCGATCCTGGTCCGCGAAGTCGATGAAATCATGGTGCGCGGGAAGCAGAAACCCGTCCGCGTGTTCGAGCTGGTCGGCCTGACGTCCGAAACCTCGACGAAGGCCCGGCGCGTGATGGAGGGATACGGGACGGCGCTGAAGCGCTACCGGGGAGGAGACTACGAGGGCGCGAAGGCGGCGCTGGCGGAGCTGCGAAAGTCCGACCCGGAGGACGGCCCCGCGAATTGGCTGTGGGGCCGGTGCGAGGAAGCGCAGGCCGCGAAGGCAGCCCCCATGCCGGTCCAGATCACCAAGTCCTACGGTCCCGCGAAGCAGGGCTGAATTCCCTTGGCCCGCCCGGCCCGCCGCCGCAAGAATCCCACCCATGCCCACACACATCCTTGGCGTCTGCGGCTCGACCTCTTCCGATTCCCGCACGCGGAAACTCCTGGCGATTGCCCTCGAGTCGGCGATGGCCGCCGGCGCTGAGACCCGCCTGATCGACCTCCGCGAAACGGTCCTCCCGATCATGGACCCAGACAGCGACGAGCAGGCGGAGTTGCCCGCGGTGAAACTCGTGAAGGAGTCCGCGAACTGGGCCGACGGATTCCTTCTCGCCACGCCCGAGTACCACGGAAGCGTCTCCGGCGCGCTGAAGAACTGGTTCGATTTCCTCTACAACGAGCTCTCCGGCAAGGTCGCCGGCGTCCTGGCCCAGACCGGCGGGGGCACAGGCGACATGTCGATCGTGAGCGCCAAGACGTCCTTCAACTGGTGCCACGGGTTCACCCTTCCCTTCCACGCCTCCGCGAACTCCAGCCAATGGAAAGACAACGAACTCGACCCTAAAGTGAAGGATCGAGTCGTGCGGCTGGGTCGTGACGTAGTTCGTTACTCGGCCGCGATCCGCACGTCGTGGGAGGAAGCCCGGTCGCTGGGCAAAGTACCAGAGGCAGGATTCGCGGGCTACCACGTGAAGTGAGCGGGAAGCGGGAAGCGGGAAGTAAAAACAATGGGCCGGCGCGTTGAGGCGCCGGCCCGACTTGTTGTAGAGCGCAGTTCCCTGCTTCCTGCTCCTTACGGCAACCGCTTCGCAACATCGTCCCAGTTCACGATGCTCCACCACGCGTTCACGTAATCGGCGCGCTTGTTCTGGTACTTGAGGTAGTAAGCATGCTCCCAGATGTCGAGGCCGAGGATCGGCGTCGCGCCGCCGGAGAGCGGGGAATCCTGGTTGGGAAGGGACATGAGCTCGAGTTTCCCGTCCTTCGCGACCAGCCACGCCCATCCGCTTCCAAAGTGCTTGACGGCCTTTTCGCTGAACGCGGTCTTGAACGCGTCGAAGGAGGTGAAGGCGCCCTTGATGGCGTCGCCGAGCTTGCCGCCGGGTTCGCCGCCGCCGCCGTTCTTCATGGAGGTCCAGAAAATCGAGTGATTGTGGTGACCGCCTCCGGCGTTGCGGACGGGGGTCTGGATTTCGGCGGGGAGGCTCGAGAGGCCCTTGAGGAGTTCCTCGATCGACTTCTTGGCGTGTTCGGTGCCTGCGACGGCCTTGTTAAGGCCCGCGACGTAAGCGGCGTGGTGCTTGCCGTGGTGGATCTGCATCGTTTCCTTGTCGATCGCGGGTTCGAGGGCATCGAATCCGTACGGGAGCGCGGGAAGGGAGAAGGGGTCGGCGGGCCTGGCGTCCTCAGCAAAACCGAGGGTCGGGCGGAGCAGGCCGGCAGCGGCGACGGCGCCTGCGGCGGTCAGGAAGCCGCGGCGGGACAGGATCGGGCTCTCGTTCATGTGGCGTCTCCAGAGAGGTTGGGAATCGCGCCCTTCAGGGGCGCGGGCCTTAAGGGCGCGGGATTGTAACAGAGGTGGCCCCGGCCGGATTCCCGTCCAGGAGTGCCGTTCAGGCAGGCGGTGTCCTCCCCGCGGGCAAGTGTCTCCCCCAAGGGGCGGAATCGTCCCTGAAACCCCCAGAAATAGGGGAATTACGCGGAATACCCTTTGCTCAGGGACTGTTAACATTCCTGAGAGGCCTGGGAGGCACGTGTGAATCGCGCAGATAAGGTCGCTTTCGAGAAGATCGCGTTCGAGCACGTCGACCGGCTTCACGGGACAGCCCTCAAGCTGACCCGGAAAGCCGCCGATGCCGACGATCTCGTCCAGGAGACGTATGCACGGGCCTTCCAGCACTTCAATCAGTTCGAACAGGGCACCAACTTCAAGGCCTGGATCTTCCGGATCCTCGTCAACACGTACATCAACGGCTACCGGCGCAAGGAACGCGCCCCGGCCCTCGTCGATTTCTCCGAAATGGAGCCGGTCTACGAGGAAGCGGCGCAGGACATCTCGTTCCTGAACCAGCCGGTGGATGCGCTGTACGAGAGGCTGGACGAGGAAGTGAAGCAGGCGCTTGAGAAGCTTCCCGAGGAGTACCGGGTGGTGCTGCTTCTGGCTTCGGTTGAAGGGTTTTCGTACGAGGAGATCGCGAAGATGGTGGGCATTCCGATCGGGACGGTGATGAGCCGGCTGTTCCGGGCACGGGCGCTGATGAGGCGCAATCTCGTGGACTACGCAAAGGAACGAGGGCTGGAGGAGAAGTCGAAATGAACTGTCCCGAAGCCCGCAAGATCATCTACCTGTTCGTGGACGGGGCGCTGGACGCCCGCGCGAACGTGGACGTCCTTGCGCACCTGAACATGTGCCCGCCCTGCAACGAGCGGTTCGTGGACGCGAAGAAGTTCGAGGATTTCCTGAAGGAGCGGCTCAAGCCGGGGATGGCGCCGGAGGCGTTGAAATGCCGGATCAGCGCGTGCCTCGCCGAAATGGCGGCGCCGTGGCCGGTGCGGGTGGCGAGCGGGCTGCGGCGGCGCCCCCTGGCGGCGATGGCCGGCGTCGCGGCGCTTCTGGCGATCTCGTTCACGAGCCTCTACGGATACGGGCACTTCTCGACCTGCCCCTACGTCATCGATGCGACGAAGCGGATGCACGACATCGCGACGGGAGCGGTGCAGCAGCTCCCGCAGGGGGGCCCCTCGCGCAGGATGGCGCAGGACATTCCGCCGCCGATGGTGTCGGGCTACAAGGTGAACGGCGAGTTCGGCGTGGACATGGGGCCGAAGTACCAGGACGCGATCGCGTACCGGTACCGGATGGACCACTGCGCCGAGGATGCGACGTGCACGGTGCTCTTCTTCGTGAACGCCCCCGGGCTGATTCTCGGCGAGCATAACTGCGTCGTGCGGGAGGGCCGGAAGTTCTGCACATGGGAGTACGACGACTGCCGGGTGATCTGCTGGAAGGACGAGAAGCGCGGGCTGTACGCGATCATGGTGTGCGAGAAGCGCGAGATGGAACACGAGGCGCTGGTGAATTTCGCGAGCGCGGCGTCGTCGCAGTAGTGCTGCGGTGCGGGACGGTGCGGTAACATGGCGGCAGGAGGCACCTTGATGCGACACGTAAGAGTCATGGCCGGGCTGGCGGCGCTGGTCCTGGTGGCGGCGTGCGAGAACGGCGGCGGAGCGCCGGCGCCCGGCGGCGGACATGCGCCGGCCGGCTGGCTGCCGGATCTCGAGGCCGGCATGAAGGAGGCCAAGGCCTCCAACCGCCCGATCCTGGTGGACTTCGGCGCGGACTGGTGAGGCGGCTGCAAAGTTCTCGCCGGCCAGTTGGCCGACGCGTCCCTGGCGGAAACGCTGAAGAAGTTCGTGCTCGTGCACATCGACCTGACCGACCCGCCGAAGGGCTCCCCCGCCGAGCAGGCTGCGGCGAAATACGGGATCCGGTCGATCCCGGACCTGCGCATCCTTGCGGCTGACGGCTCGGTGAAGTCGATGGTCGAGTCGCGCCAGGCGGCGGATCTCGTGAAGGAGCTGAACGCGGCGCTCGGAAAGTGAAGCGCTTCGCCGCGGTGCTCGCCGCGCTGATGCTCGCTTCCGTGCCCGTCGCAGCCGAACTCAGCGCGGCGGCCTCTTCGATCGACATCACCCCGGATCCGGAGAGGTCCACGGTCTGGATGGCCGGGTTCGACATGAACCGGCGGGCCACGGGTGTGCACGACCCGATCTGCTCGCGGGCGCTGCTGGTGTCCGACGGAAAGACGAGCGTGGCGATCGTCGTGCTCGACGTCGTCGGGCTGATGCGGCCGCACGTCGAGGCCATCCGCGCGAAGGCGGGCGACGCGGCGACGTACGTCCTCGTGGCGAGCACGCACAACCACGAAGGCCCCGACGCGATGGGCATCTGGGGGCGCACGCCGTTCGAGAGCGGGATCGATCCCAAGTGGCTCGACGCGACGATCGAAGCGGTGGCGGAGCAGGTGCGCGCGCTCGTCCCCGCTCTCCGGCCGGTCTCCGTCCGCGCCGTCCAGATCGAGGCGCCGGTCAGGGAATTCGTCCGCGACAGCCGCGACCCGGTCGTGATCGACAATGCCCTCTGCGCCCTCCAGCTCATCGGCGATGACGGGAAGACGGTCGCCACGGTCGCCAACTGGGCCTGTCACCCCGAGATCCTCTGGAGCCAGAACGTCCTGCTCACGGCGGACTATCCCGGATATCTCTGCCGGAAACTCGAGGCCCGACTCGGCGGCACGGCGCTCTTCGTCAGCGGCGCGCTGGGCGGAATGATGACGCCGGACCCGAAACGGGACGGGAAGGGCGAGAAGCTGCGGACGTTCGAGGAAGCGGAGCGGGTGGGGAACGCGATCGCGGACCTGGCGGCCGACGCGCTGGAGAAGTCGGTGCCGTCGAAGGAGCCGGCGCTGTCCATCCGGACGAGGGAGATCCTGCTCCCCTGCACCAACCCGCGCTTCCACATCGCCATGGCGCTGAAGCTGCTGGCGCGCGACATCTTCGATGCCGACGGGAATCCGCTCAAGGGGAGGATCGGCCCGAAGAACATCCCGTGGGTGCGGACGGAGATCGGCGTGATCACGATCGGGCCGGTGCAGGCCGCGCTCGTTCCCGGGGAGCTCTTCCCCGAACTCGCGGTCGGGGGCTTTGACGGCTCGAAGTCGTTCGGGGCGGACCTGCTCAAGAAGGACAACCCGAACCCGCCGAAGATCGCGGACGCGCCCAAGGGGCCGTTCCTGCGGGACCTGCTCGACGCGCCCGTCGAGATGATCGTCGGGCTCGCCAACGACGAGCTCGGCTACGTCGTCCCGGAGTACGACTTCCAGGTGAACGACAAGAGCGCGACGCTCGAGCCGCACCCACCGGGCGATCACTACGAGGAGACGAACTCGCTCGGGAAAGAGACGGCGAGGCGCCTGATGGATGCGTTTTCGGAACTTCTCCGGAAATAGCGGCACCCCTACAATCCCTGCATGCGCACACTCCTCTTCGTCCTGCTCCCCGCCGCCGTGCTTCTGGCGGAGGACCCCGCGATCGACTATCCCGCGATTCTCGAGAAGATCCGAAAGGGTTCGCCGTCGGACTGCGTGGAAGCGCTGGGGAAGCTGACGCCCGGGAAGGAAGAGCGTGCCGCGAAGCCCATCGCGGTGCGGCTCGTGACCGAGGCCGACGCACAAGTCAAGGGCGCGCTCCGGGAGGCGCTGACGGCCTACAAAGGGCCGGTCCTGGTGCAGGCCGTCAAGACGGGACTGGAGACGAAAGGCGTGACGGACGAGTACCGCACGATGGCGCTGGAGCTGCTCGGGCCCGAGAAGGGTGAGGCCGCCATCCTGCTCGTGGGGAAGATCGCGTTCGAGAGCGAGATGAAGGCCATGCGGGAGGCGGGACAGAGGACAATGGCGGGTTTTGGGGACGAGGCCGTGAAGTGCACCTCGACGTACGTCCGGTCCGGCGACCAGAAGATCGCGACGGAGGCCGTCGCCACTCTCCAGGCGATCGGCTCCATCGAAGCTGGGAAAGCGCTGACGGGCTGTCTCGCCATCGGCAGCGAAAAGGAACTGCTCCGCATCGCGAAGATCACTTCGAAGACCCGCGACGACGCGGTCGCCGCGCTGACGGCGATGGGGGACAACGCGGTCCCGGGGCTCTTGCTGGGGCTGGACGGGCAGCTGTACCAGAAGTGGTGCGCCTACGTGCTGACGAAGATCAGCGGCGAGTTTCACACGCAGAAGGACAAGGCGGCGTGGCTGGATTGGTGGAAGCGGCACCAGGCAGAAAAGGCGGGGAAATAGCGCGGTGGACGAGGAAGCGCGCGAGCTGATTCGGACGTTCGTCCGTGGGGGACATGAGCCCGGGGACAGGATCGTGGAGATTCTCTGCGAGGAGGCTTACGAGCCGGGGGAACTGGAACGCTCCGAGGTGGAGGCGGCGGTGAGCGAGGAAATGGCGACGCTCGCGCGGGAGCAGGTCTCGTGGCCCGAGGTCACGGACTGCGACCGGCTCACGGATGCGTTCCGCGACCTGAACCGCAAGGGGGTAATCGCGCTGGAGAACGCGGGGTACACCCAGAGCGACGGATACGAGGACGTCCGTGCCGCCTACGAAGACCTGCCCCGCAAGTCCGGGATCATCGGGTACTGCTTCTATCACGGTCAGGACCTGGAGCGGGCAGTCGCCGGCGAAGGCCTGTTCCTGTCGTTCGGGCCGATCGATCCTGCGCTCGAGGAATCTGACGGCCCGCGCATCGGCCGCCTGGTCGTCGAGGAACTCGCGCTGAACGATCTTGCCGCCGCATGGGACGGCAGCTTCAAGTCCCGCATCGGCATTCCCGTGCTGGACTGGAAGAAACGCCGGCCGTAGCCCTACATCTTTCCCTCGGCGTCGCTCGCCCGCGTCTGGACCTGGTTGTCCGCGGAGAACTTCGCCTTGATCGGCGCGATCGCGGGCTTGAGCTTCGGCTCCTTGAACCCGGGAAGGGCGTCGAGGATCTGGAGCGCGGCCTTCTTGCGGGCGCCCTCGGGGTCGTAGCCCGTGCTGAACTTGGGCAGCTCGGTGGCGAGCAGGATCTTGCGGATCGCGATCGTCTCGACCAGCCCCGCGACGCGGCCCTCGCCGAGCGCCGACATCGCCGCGACGTACGCCGCGTTGAGCGCCTGGTAGTCCTCCCACTGCTGGATTTCGGCCTTCTTGAGTTCCTTGTCGAACTCCTTCCCGAGCGCCTCGAGCGCGGCGGCGATCGAGAGCGCGTCCTTTTTCTCGCCGGCCAGCGCGAGCGAGTCCGCGGCCGCCTTGCGGACGGGCAGCGACTTGTCGTTCAGCGCCCGCGTGAGGGCGCCGGCCGAAGCCGTCTCCTTGAACGCGCCCAGGACGCGCGCCGCCTGGATCCGGGAATCCTCCGTCGATTGCGGCGTGAGCAGCGTCTTCGACATCGCCGTCATTGCCGCCTTGTCCTTCATCTCGATCAGCTTGTTCGCCGCCCGCACCCCGCGCGTCCCGCCAAGCTCCACGTCCGCGCACAGCGAAGCGACGTCGTTCCCGCCCTTCCCCGCCGCCTCGTTCGGGAAATACAGCAGCTCGTCCGGCCACAGCGGCTCCGCGAAACTCGACCGCGTCCCGTGCACCGGCTCCGGCCCCTTCGCCCCGCGCTTCATCAGGTGGTGCCGCTTGAAGAACAGCAGCGCGTCCGCCACGACCTCGATCGGCCACCCGTGCTTGGCGTCCTTGTACTCGGTGTAGATGAAATCGGCCTTCTGCTTCTGCAGCACCTGCGCCGCACCCCGGTCGTCGCCCACGCCTACCTGCGGGTCGTCCTCCGAGTGGTAGATGTACATCCCGCAGCCGTTCTGGTGCGCCTTCAGCGCATTCCCGCCGCCACTGCCTGCCGCCGGCGCAAACGCCGCCCACCGGTCCGAATACGCCGGCCCGAAGTACCACGTCCCCATGCCGCCGCGCGAGTGGCCGATCACGTAGACACGGTTCATGTCCACGTTGTACAGCAGCTGCACCTCGGAGATGAACGACAGTACGTAGTCGTCCCCGTGGCCGGTCCACGGAAGCGGCTCCGCCGTGGGACAGACGACGATGCATCCCCACTTCGGGGACTCGACGATGAAGTGCTTGATGAAGTCCTTGCCGTTGCCGATGCCGCCGAGGCCGTTCACGGTGCCGTGGAGGCCGACGAGAAGCGGGTACGCGCGGTGCGGGTCGTAGTCCTCGGGGACCCAGACGGAATACTTGCCGCTCGATTTCTTCGTGTTGTAGGTGAGCCGGACGTCCTCCTGCAGGCCCTTCGGCTGCTGCAGCGACCGTGCGACGCGGTCGAAGTACTGCTTGGGAAGCGTCACACCGTAGGTCGTCTTCCAGCCCTCGAAGGTGGTCTTGCGCATCGCGTCGTCGAGCGCGCCGTAGTCCGCGATCCTCGGACGCAGGTCGCCGTTGGTGACGGGGCTTGCCTTGAGCAGCTTGTCCACGTCCGCCCCGAGCAGCGCGCGAGCCTCGGCATCCGAAGGGTTCGAGGCCAGCAGCCGGAACGCTTCCTCGCGCGCCTCGACGTCGAGCTTGTTGGCGACGCAGAACTTCATGAGGGTCGCATGGTCGGGTTGAGCGGTGCTCGCCTTTTCCCAGTAGTCGCGAAGCGGGTCCGGCGGCGTGATCACGACCTGCGTGACCTGCCCCTTGTCGAACTTCTTCACGCCCCAGGTCATGGCGGGCATGGAGGAGTTGTACGTATTGATGACGACCTCGGTGTCCGTGTTGGAGGTGACCTTCCCCTCGATGACGGTGCGGTCCTTCAGGGTCACGGAGTCCGCGAAGGCGGTCGCGGCGAGAGAGAGAGCCAGAACGGACAGCGTGGCGCGGCGCATTGGAAGCGCCTCCAAGGCGAGGGGACGCCTATCTAAGCGGACGCGCCGTGAAAACTCAACAACGAGCAACGAGGGGGATGGAGCTGCTCATGCCATTCCGAGCACCTTGAGCACCGCGAGCACGAGGAAGGCCGCGCCGAAGACTTTTGCGACGGTGCCGAGGATCGCCGTCATGAGCGCCTGCAGGATGTCGATGTCGTAGACCTTCATGAGGGCGAAGAGCTGGAGCCCGAGGCCGTAGAACAGGAGCGCGGCCTGGAGCCAGATCTGCAGCTTGAGCGGGGTGAGGAGGGTGAAGAACTGGAGGAAGTTCGAGAACCCGGTGAGATAGGCCATCGTGACCAGCATGAGCAGGAAACCGCCGCCGCCGCCCAGGAGCCGCGCCGCGCCGGTGAAGATCGCAGCCGAGATCAGGAGCCCCACGACGTTCACGGCGATCGCCGCGAACATCCCCGCGGTGCCCAGCGCCGCGCCGAGAAGCCCGCCGGACTTCTTTTCCTCCACCAGCGGGATTCCCTTCGACTTCGCCGCTTCCATCAACCGTTCCTGCCGATCGTCAAGGACGAGGCGTCCCCAGCCCGGCAGGTGGGTCCAGGTGAAGTGCAGGCCGCAGCGGGCGCAGCCGAGGTCGCCGGCCTGGGTGCCGGGACGGCAGGTGAGGGAAAACATGAACGAGGAGCTGCCCTCGCGTCCGGCGGGGAGTTCGGCGACCCATTCGCCGTCCGTCGCTCCCTTCTTCATTTCGTACCACTCGTCGCCGGGCGGATTCCCGTGCGAACGGGTCCTCCCCATCTTGGCCTTTCCGAGCGCCGGCTGGGTGCGGCCGGGCTCCATGACCTGGAGGCGCACCGTGAACGGCTTGCCGGCCTCGATCGGCCCCAGCGGCTCGATCAGCCGGTAGGACAGCGCTTCGCCCCACTCGGTGAGACCCTGCGGGGACGACTTGACATCCACCCAGTCCTTCGGCAGCACGGCCTTGACGTGGTTGACGCGTTCGATCTCGGAGATCTGGTGCTGCACTTCCGCGTTCCGGTCCGGGCTCGCGGCAAATGCGGCGGCCAGGGCGACGGCGATGAACGAAGCGGCGTAGAAGACGACGCCCTTGGCGAGCATGTCCTGGCGCGCGAAGATCGTCCCGAAGAGCTCCATGGTCTGAAGGGGCTTGAGCAGGACGCCGAGGGTCATTTTCCAGAACCCCATCGTTTCGGCCTCGGTGTCGTCGTGGGCCACGGTGTGTCGGCTGCTGAAGGGCTGGCGGGAAACGCCGGAGCCGAGGGGCTGGCCGGTGATGAGGTTGAGGCCGCAGGCGATGCAGACGACGACGTCGGGTTCGTAGCGTGTTCCGCACTGGGGGCAGGGCGGAGCCGATTTCAGCGCGGTGGGAGGAGCGGAAGCCTCTGCGATTTCCAGCCCGGAGTGAACGGCTGGACTGGAAGCGGCGGCGGCGCCGACGAGGGCCGGGACGTGGACGGCGGCGCTGCAGCGGGGGCACTTGCCCGTGGCGCCGGCCTTGGATTCGGGGACAGTCAGGGTGTGGCCGCAGGAGCAGGCGAAGGTGATCGACATAGGACGGCCTCCTCAGGTACGATTTGTTGTAATACGGACATAAGTAAGTGTATGACATAAATGTTGAGGGTCAAGGGTCACTGGCGATTTCATGTCATATTTTTAATATGACGCAACTTGTTTATTCATAACGTTTTATGATGTCAAGCGCGACGCATCAGCGCGCTGTACGACAATAATTCTACCGGGCGATGCCGACGACTCGCTTCGCTGCCGCCAGTCCGGACTGGAGCGCGCCCTCCATGTACCCGACAAAGGCCGGGCACAGGTGCTCCCCTGCAAACTGCACTCGCCCCGCTCCTTCGCGCAGCCGCGGCGACACCGTCGTCAGTTCGCCCGGCGCGGGGAACGAGTAGCCCATCCCGGTCCAGACGTCCGCGGGCCAATCCATGAACAGGTACTTCCGGAAGTGCTCCCCGTACCCCGGCCAAAGCGCGGTGAGTTCATCCGCGTACTTCGCGGCGCGCCCTTCCGGCCCGAACGCACGGCAGGCTTCCGCCGCAGGCCCGCCGGAGAACACCGCGAGACACGCGCCCTCGCCCTTCTCCTGGCCGTCCGTCGCGTTCCATGTCTCGGAAACCGGCCCATCCGTGAGCGCGTCGGGCGACTGTCCCGCTTCGCGCCAGAAAGCGCGCTTCAGCGCCGCCAGGTACTTCACGACGACTCCCGCCTGCGGGCTCAAGCCCGCGGGAAGCGCCGGCTCGAACGCGATCTTCCGCCACACCGCCGGCGGCACAGCCACGACGCATGCATCGGCCTCGATGCGCGTCAGGTCCGCGAGCTTCACCACCACTCCGCCGGCCGTTGCGTCCACGCCCACCGCCGGCACGCCCAGCCGCACCCGCCCCGCCCCGATCGCGTCCGCCAGTTTCTGCGCCAGCTGCTGGTTTCCGCCCGCACACCGGAACACCTCGCTGTCCGTCCAGTACTTCTCCAGCCCGCCGCCCTTCACCATCGCCAGGTTCGCAAGCCAGCTCTGTTTCCCGACGGCCACCCCGTTGTCCCCGGCCAGCTGGCGCACCAGTTCGCGCTTTGCCAGCTCCCCCGCCTCGAGCACCTCGATCGCTTCCGCCGTGCTTCGCGCGTCCAGCGCCTCCGCCCCCTCCGTCAGCCACGGCGAATCTGCGTCTACGGGCGCGGCCTGCGCGTTGATGGCCGGAAGCGCCACCTCGAATTCCTCCCAGAGCGCTTCCTGCTGTTTCGGGGTCAGCAGCCGTCCCTCGAAACGAATGGGCGCTTCGCCTTCTTCCGTCGTCACGTCGAGCATCGAGAGGCCGAACTTCTGCGCGTACGCCATCCACAGCGGGTGGTTGGAGCCGATGAGTTCGCCGCCGGCCTCGACGTTCTTTCCGGGCACGAGGTCCCTTCGGCTGAGCACGCGTCCGCCGGCGCGTTCCTTCGCCTCGACGACAGTCACGTCCCAGCCCGCGGCCGCGAGCTCGTACGCGCACGCCAGCCCCGCGAAGCCCGCGCCGATGATGCACGCGCGCGGCGCTCCGGGCACGCCGTGGTCCGCCCCGCCCGAGCAGGCCGACAGCAGCAACCCCGACGCCCCGGCCAGCGTGGCCTTCAGCGCTTCGCGCCGCGTCACCCGGGCTTCCGGGTGAAACCGGTCGTGCAGCCGTGCGATCAGCGAGCGCGCCATGCCGACCTCATTCCACCGTGAACCACTGGGCCTCCACGCGCCGGTTCTTCTCCGCCTCGATCCCCGCGGGCTCTTCCCACCCGCGCCCCACCGTCTCCACGCGCGCGCCGTCGCACTGCATCGTCTCGACCAGCACCCGCTTGATCTCCGCGGCGCGGTTCTTCGACAGCTCCATCGCCTTCAGCGCCATCTGCCGCACGAACGCTTCCCCGCCCTGCTTGCGGAACTCGCCGATCATCGCGTTGTCCACGTGCCCGCGCAGCAGGATCGTCGAGCCCGGGCTGATGCGCAGGAGATCACGAAGCGCATTGAGGTTCTTCGCATTCTCGGGGTTCGCCATGTCGAGCTTCGAGGAGTTCGGCTCGAACAGGAAGCGGATGTCCTTGCTGAGAAGGGGGTCGCCCTCGACCGAAGAGGGCGCCGTGGAACGGATCGGCGCGATGGAGATCTTCTGGTCCTTGTAGATCCCTTCGGCGTCGAGCGCTTTGAGTGCAACGAGATCGATGAAGCGGTCACCGTCGATGGGGCTGCGGATGAGGACCGGGCCATAGGCGTAGATGGAGGAGGAGTAGATGCCGCCGAAGCTGCCGGCGGCGTCGATCTGGCCGGAGAAGAACGCGAGGTTTTCGGGGAGGTTGGCGAGGTGGACCTTGGCGAGTTCGGCGGTGGCCTTCTCGCGGGTCCACTTGAACGCGCCCGCGACGATGTCGAGGGCCGCCGCGGGCGTGTCGCGGACGATGCGGTTCCCCTCGAGCAGCCCGTGGGCGAGGCCCTTGACCATGTCGGGGTGCTGCTGCGCGAAGCCGCGGTTCAGGACGAGCACGTCGGCGATGATGAGCAGGTTGCGGTTCGTCGCGAGGACGACGGCCTTGCCGCCGCTCTGCTGGGCGACTTCGTTCGTCTTCGGCGCCCACCCCACGAACCCCGCGAGCCGCGACCGGCCGGCCTTGAGTTCCTCGAGGAAGACGTCGCCCGCCACGAACCCGTCCTCGCAATACACCAGGTTGAGCGAGTCCGCGTCGGGCGCCTCCTGGAGCCCGCTGAGCATCTTCACCGGCATCCCCGCCTCCTGCGCGAGGTACCGGACGAAGAAATCGGCCTCCGTAAACTGCGCCGTCGCCAGCGTCCGCCCGCGCAGCTGGTTGATGCGCTTGATGTCGCTCCGGACGACGACGCCGTCCGCGCCGCGCGAGTACCCGATCAGCCCCGGGACGTTGACCTCGAACTGCCGCCCGTAAACCGCCAGCACGTCCGCCGTCGTCGCCGACGCCGCGAGCCGGCCCGAGTTGAGCGCGTTCCAGGACTCCGCTTCGCTCAACGTGATCTTCACCCGGAATCCGTACTTCTTCGCGAAGATCGAATCGGCCGACGGCGCGAGCCCGCCGTTGGCGGCGATCAGCCCCGCGTACCCCGCGTACTCGCTGAGCTCGATCTCAATGACGCCGTCCTTCGGCTGGTACGCCGCCGCGGCGGCCAGGCGCGGAATCTCCGTCTGCGTTTCCACGACACCCTCGGGCACAGGCGCCGAAAGATCGGCCGGGTCGGGAGGCGGCACCGTTGAAGGGCCGGGACCGGGCTGCGAGGGCCCCGCCACCGGGGCGTCCTTCGTTTTGTCGCGCTTCAGCATCCACACGCCGGAGCCGACGAGCCCGACAACGACGAGGATCACGAAGAACTTGCCGAGGCCGGTCAGGCGCTGAGGGGATTCGTTCATCGAAGGGGCATCCAGGAATGGGCGAACCACCGCCCGGTGAGCGGGACATGATACGAAAAACGTCGGGGCTCAACTCTCAAGAAGCGGGGATCGTGGGCCGGAGATTGCCCGATTCCGGGGACGATCGCCTCTTCGCAACTTATTGCGCCGCAGCAACTTGCGCGAAGCGAAATCCTTCGCAATTCCGCGCAACTCCACGCACTACGGGGGGTTCAGTAACTCGACCGGAACCCGCATTCCGTCACTTGAAAGGCTGCCGATGAGAAAAAACACGCTTCTGGCCCTTGCCGGCGCTTCCGCGCTGGCCGCACTCGTGGCGCTTTCCTGGCCCAACGCCACGACGGCGGAACCCAAGAAACCGGTGACGGCGACGCCGAAGGCGAAGAAGGGCTCGCAGGAAACCGAGGTCGCGGCCCAGGTGGACGCCATCATCGCCGCCGAGTGGGCCGCCCAGAAACTGGACGCCTCCGATCTCGCGGACGATTCCGAGTTCCTCCGTCGCGCGACGCTCGACATCACCGGCCAGATCCCGACCGCCGACGACGCCCGCGCCTTCCTCATGAACAACGATCCCGACAAGCGCCGCAAGAAGGTGGACGAACTCCTCGAGTCGCCCCTGTACGCCGAACACTGGGCGTTCACCTGGTCGCAGCGCCTCCTCAGCGGCTCGAAGCTGCTCCAGATCGCGGGCGACCGCGGCGGCCCCTACAAGCAGTGGTTCCGCGAAGCGTTCGCCGGCAACATGGCCTACAACAAGTTCGTCCACGAAATCGTCGCCGCGGAAGGCACTTCCGACTCGAACGGCGCCACCGCCTGGCTCGTGTCGCTGCAGGACGCCGGCGAGGCCGGCATGGCCGCCAGCGCTTCACGCCATTTCCTCGGCGTCCAGATTCAGTGCGCCCAGTGCCACGACTCCAAGGTCAACGACTGGAAGATGCCCGACTTCTGGGGCGTCGCCGCGTTCTTCTCCCGGACCCGCGTCCGCCGCGTCATCGATCCGCAGACGAAGATGCCCACCGGCGTGTTCGAGATCATCGACCTCCCGCGCGGGGAGGCCGCCATCCCTGAAACCAATCCGCCCCAGGTCGTGGATCCGCGATTCCTCGAAGGCAAGTCGCTTCCCCGCCCCGGTGGAACTCCGAAGGGCCTCAAGGTCAAGACGCCGAAGAACCCGGATCGCGCGTTTGTCGCGGGTCCCGCCGACGGCGTCGAGCGGCGGCAGGAGTTCGCAAAGTGGCTGACCGCGGACGACAACAAGTGGTTCGGGAAGGCGGCGGTGAACTGGTACTGGGGGCATTTCCTCGGCGCCGGTTTCGTGGAGCCGCTCGACGACCTCGACATCACGAACCCGCCGTCCGTCCCCGCCGCGTTCGACTACCTGACGGCGGACTTCAAGCTCAACGGGTACGACCTCAAGCGCCTCATCCGCACCATCTGCAACACCAGGGCCTACCAGCTCTCCAGCAAGCCCAGCCCCACGAACGCCCACGACGAACGCTTCTACTCCCACGGCAAGCTCGAGCACCTCACGCCCGACCAGACCTTCTACTCGCTCATGTCCGTCACCGGCATCGAGAACTCCCTCGCCCGCGGCATGGATCGCGACCGCGTCGAGCAGCTCAAGGCCCGCTTCCTCGCCGGCTTCGTCTTCCTGTTCGGCAACGACGAAGGCGAAGCGGGTGACTCGTTCAACGGGACGATTCCGCAGGCGCTGCTGTTCATGAACAACGTGCAGATCCAGAACGGCCTGAAGGTCGGACCGACGACGACGCTGGGAAAGATCCTGCAGAAGGTCGAGTCCGTGGAAGCGCGCCTCGACGAGATGTACCTGACGACGCTGGGGCGCTTCCCGACCGACACGGAGAAGACGTACTTCGCCAGCGTGATCAACAAGTACCAGAACTCGAAGCTGATCTACGAGGACGTGTACTGGGCGCTCGTGAACTCGAGCGAGTTCCAGTTCAATCATTGATTTCGGCGAAGCCGAAATCACCCTGAGCGAGCGAAGCGAGTCGAAGGGTGGCCCGCAACGACCGAAACCTTAAGGAAGCAGACATGGAACCCCGCAACTGCGACTGCCACGACGACAAGCCCGAGATCGCGCAGGGCCCGATCGCGCGGCGCGACTTCTTCAAGCTCGGCGTCGGAGGAGCGCTGTCGCTCGCGCTCGCCAGCCGGATGACCAGCAGCCTGTTCGCCGACGACAAGAAGCCGGCGAAGGGGAACGAGAAGTACGACAAGCCGCCGGCGCAGATCACGCCGAAGGCGAAGAGCGTCGTTCTGCTGTGGCTGGACGGCGGGCCGAGCCAGATCGACACGTTCGACCCGAAGAACGGGGTGAACGGCGGGACGCTGAAGAAGGTCAAAACGCGGATCGAGGGCTGCGAGTTCACGGAGCCATTCGCGCCGCTCGCGGAGGTCGCCGACCGCATGACGGTGCTGCGCTCGATGACGTCGAAGGAAGGAAACCACCAGCGCGCACGCTACTACCTGCACACCGGCTACCCTCCGACGGGGACGCTCAAGCACCCCTCGGCCGGCGCGATGGTCGCCCTCAAGAAGCAGAACCCGAACCTCGACATCCCGCACTTCGTCTCCGTGAACAACCCGTCCTTCGGCGCCGGATTCCTCGGCGTCTCGTACGGGCCCTTCGTCGTCCAGGACCCCTCCAAGCCGCCCGACAACGTCGCCTACGCCGCCGGCATCGACGCCGAGCGCTTCGACCGCCGCCTGAAGCTCCTCGAGAAAGCCGACCAGGCCTTCGCGGCCTCGCGCGGCGGCCTCATGACCGAGGGGAAGGACGCGATCTACGAGAAGAGCGTCAAGATGATGCGGTCGCCGCTTCTCAAGGCCTTCGACATCTCCGAGGAATCGGAGACGATGAAGAAGTCGTACGGGATCGGCGACGGGATGGGCGGGGCCGGGCGCGGCGGCGGCGCGAAGGCCGGCCAGCGCGGCGACAAGTTCGCCGAGGGCGTCCTGATGGCGCGGCGCCTCGTCGAGGTCGGCGTGCCGTTCGTCGAGGTCACGCTGGGCGGCTGGGACACGCACGACGACGGCTTCAACCGCATCACCGGACTGGGCAACTCGCTCGCGCCCGCGATGGCGGCGCTCATCAAGGACCTCGAGGACCGCAACCTCCTCGATTCCACCCTCGTCCTCTGCATGGGCGAGTTCGGCCGGACCCCCCGCATCGACGACGGCCGCGAGGGCCGCGGGCACTTCCCCAACTGCTTCTCCGTCCTCGCGGCGGGTGGCGGCGTGAAGGGCGGGCAGGTCATCGGCGCGACGGCGGACGACGGGATGAGCGTGGTGAAGAGTCCCTGGGCGGTGCCGGATCTCATGGCGACGCTGTGCACGGCGATCGGGATCGACCACACGGAGTGGTTCCAGACGCCGGTCGGGAGGCCGATCCAGATCGCGAACAAGGGAAAGGTGATCGAGGGGTTGCTGACGTAACGGAGGGTGGTGATCTGAAGCAAAAACAACGGCCGCGGGAAACCGCGGCCGATTCTCTATCCGTGGCGCCGTCTGCGGCCAAAAGGCGGCATCCTCAGGTTTGAACTCCAGCCCACGGGAACCGCACCCAGGGGCTATAGGGATGGTTCAGCAACCTTTCACCGCACTCCTCGAGCCCAGGATCGCGCGCGCCACTCCAGAATTGCCGGCCTGCGAGAAAACTCTGATGGAATCCGGACCAGTGCGTGAATCTCGGTCGAAACTCCGCCAACGATGACACTTCGGCCCACGCCGTTGCGTCGTCGATGTAACCCGCGATGAAACTCATGCGAACGAGATGGACCAGCCGGGCCAGATCCCAGCCCAGGATGCCCGCTTCACCCAGGCTTGCCGAGGTGAGCTTCACGATTTTGACCTGATTCGCCGCGACTCCTGGCGCGGGTGCGGGCTCCCCGGCACTCTCCAGTCCACTTCTGTGCAAGCGGACGGCCTCCTCAACCGAACAGTTTCCGATCTTGAGGATGCCGGCCAGCGCCGCGAATCCCGTTCGCAGGCCCCTCGCGCGCAACAGACCCACAGTCTGCAGCGCCGATTCGCCATCCTTCACGTCCCACATCTCCGCCAGCATCTCCCGGCAGGCGCCCGCGTCCTCCTCGGCAACATTCATGTCGATCCTGCAGAACCCCTCAACGACCCCCAGCTCGATGTCCTCCCGGTTCTCGTCGGTGCATTCGGGAACCTCGTCAGGATCGCCCGCGAAGCTCACGAGTTGCGCGAGCATCTGGTTCTCCTCCACATACACCGCTCCCAGGCTCATCGCCCAGACTTCGGCCGGCGTCTCCGCCTTCAAGCGCCGCTGGCCTCGTTTGTGTCTCGCCACGCTCTTCATTGGGCGGAATGCTCGGCGGGCCTGTCAAGCTCAGGCCTTCTCAGGGTTTCAGGGAACTGTCCGCCTATAATCCCCCCGTGCGCCGCACCCACCTCGCCATCTTCGGAAGCGTCCTCCTGGCGGCAGCCGGCCTTGCGTTCCTCGCGGCCCGGTCGCTGGACGCCCAACGACTGGTGATCGAGCAGGCGGCGGCGGAGAACGCACGGCGCGCGGCGAACACGGCGGCTGCCGAGTGGCGCGCGAAACTCGACGCCGCGACACTTCCCTTTCTCGAAACGCTGCCGGAATCCGGGTCGTCCGCGATCCTGGCGGGGACGCTGGCAAAACTGGAAGGACGCCCCGAGGTCGCCGCGGCGTTCGCGCTGGACCGCAACGGGCGCGTCACGTGGCCTCCACCGGCGGCCGCCGCCCGCGCTTTTGTCGAGACGCTTCCCGGCGACGAGGCGGCACGCGAAGCGATGGCCCGCGGGTACCGCGCGGAGTTCACGGCGAAAGACACGGAGCTGGCGCTTCGCGAGTACGCCGCCGCCGGGCAGCCTGGCTACGGGCAAAGCGTGCGCGTCGAGGCGAAGCTGCAGGAAGCGGCGCTGGCGGCGAAAATCGAGATGCCGGAGCAGGCGATTGCGGCGTACGACGCGGCGCTTGCAATGGGACGCTTCACGGAACCCGAGCGCGTGGTGGCCGCCTGGCTGGAGCGTGCGCGGCTGAAGCGGGCGACGAACCCGGATGCGGCGGAGGCGGATGCGCTGGCGCTTGCGGAGTCGGTGTTCGGGGCAGACTCCGGGCGGTACGGATCGTCGGCGGACGCGCTGCGGTCGAAAGTCGCGGCGGCGCTGGCGGGATGGACCTTCACGGCGCCGGGAATGCAGAAATGGAAGGCTCTGGAAGCGCGCGGGGCGCGGGAGAAGGCGGCGGCGGAGGTGCGGGATCGTGCGGCCGGGCTTGCGGCGGCGCTGGTGCGGCAGAAAGACGCGCCGGTGTATGCGGCGCTGGAGGGCGGGTTGCTCGCGGCCTGGAAGACGCGCCCGGGCGGCGCGGTGGCGGGCGTCGTGCTGCGCAGGGACCGGCTGGCGCTTCGCGGCCCGGGCGAACTCGTGGCGCCGGGCGGCGCGGCCGCCCCGATCCCGGGCGCCGACGGCCTCGCGGTGGCGCTTCCTCCTTCCGGCGAAGCCGCCGCCTCGATTCGCCGGCAGCGGCTCGTGTACATCGCGGGGCTGGCGGTGCTGCTCGCGGCGCTTGCGGCGGGGCTGTGGATGTCGTTCCGGGCGGTGAGGCGCGAAGCGGAGCTGGCGCGACTGAAGAGCGACTTTGTATCGCAGGTGTCGCACGAGTTGAAGACGCCGCTGGCGCTGGTGCGGATGTACGCGGAGACGCTGGACGCGGGGAAGATCACGGAGGACGCGCAGAAGAAGGAGTACATGCAGGTGATCCTGCGGGAGTCGGAGCGGCTGTCGGCGATGATCGAGAAGATCCTGGATTTCGCGCGGCTGGAGCGCGGGGAGCGGACGTTCGAGCAGCGGACCGGGGACCTGGCGGCGGCGGCGCGGGAGGCGGCGGGGGCGTTCGGGAAACAGGCGGGGATGGAGGTGGCGGTGGATGCGCCGAAGCCGGTGCGGGCGGCGTTTGACGCGGACGGCGTGGCGCTGGCGATCCGGAACCTGCTCGAGAATGCGGTGAAATACAGCGACGGCGCGCCGCAGGTCGGCGTGAGGGTGTCGGAGCGGAACGGGACGGCGACGGTCGCGGTCGAGGATCGTGGAATCGGCGTGCCGGCCGAGGACCGCGAGCGGGTCTTCGAGAGGTTCTATCGAGCCGGGGACCCTCGCGCGAAGAAAGTCAAGGGGACCGGGCTCGGGCTCGCCCTCGTCGCGCGCGTCATGGAAGGGCACGGCGGGACGGCCCGCTGCGAGGCCCGGCAGGGCGGCGGTAGCCGCTTCGTCCTTGAGTTTCCGAAGGGCCCCTCGCGAGCAAAGCCAGTCGAAGGGCACGGCTCTTCAATCACTCCGAAGGAGTAACCATGCCGCAGACCATCCTGGTTGTTGAGGACGAAGCGGACCTGCTGCGCGGCCTTCGGGACAACCTCGCGTACGAGGGGTGGCGCGTGCTGACGGCGGGGGACGGGGAGAAGGGGCTGGCGCTGGCGCTGAAGGAGAAGCCGGACCTCGTGATCCTGGACTGGATGCTGCCGGGGATGGACGGGCTGGCGGTGTGCCGGGAGTTGAGGGCGCGGGGGTCGATGGTGCCTGTGGTGTTCCTGACGGCGCGCGGGCAGGAAGTGGACCGTGTGCTTGGACTCGAGATGGGCGCGGACGACTACGTGACGAAGCCGTTCAGCGTGCGGGAGCTGGTGGCGCGGGTGAAGGCGATTCTGCGAAGGGCGCAGGGGACGGCGTCGCGCCCGGCGAAGTTCGCGATCGGGGACCTCGAGGTGGACGCGGACGCGTTCACGGCGAAGCGAGGGAAGAAGCTGATCGAACTGGGTCGGTACGAGGCGGAGATCCTTCGACTCCTGGCGCAGCGCAAGGGGCAGGTCGTGTCGCGCAACGACATCCTGAACGAAGTCTGGGGCGTGGACGCCTACCCCACCGACCGCACGGTGGACAACTACATCGTGAAGCTGCGCCAGAAGATCGAGCGTGACCCGAAGACCCCCCGACTCCTCCTGACAGTCCACGGCGCAGGCTACAAGGTAGTAGACCCAGGCTAGGCCCGCCGTGAACCCCGAACTCCGAACTCAGAACTCCGAACCCAACCCCGCAACCCCAAACTCCCGCGTGACACTTCTCTACATCTCCCCACTTCCCCGTGACACCTCGCCTCCCTGCATCCCGTATGTTTCCCCGCGTAGGGGGGAACACAACTACGCCACTCCAGGAGGCCCGATGAAACCGATGGCCCTGACCGCCGCTCTTCTCGCCGCCCTTTTCGTCCTTCCCGCCCGCGCCGAGGACGGCGCCGCGGAAGATTACGCCCGGGCACTCGACAAGGAGAACACCGACCGCGACCTGAACGGAGCGATGGAGATCTACAAGTCGATCCTCAAGAAGCACAAGGACGAGGAAGAGATCGCGGCGAAGGCGCAGTTCCGGATCGCGGAGTGCTGGGAGAAGCTGGGCGTGGCGCGCGACGCGAAGGAAGCCTACGAAGCGGTCGTGCGCGACTTCCCCGCACAGGCAGGACTGGTGGACAAGGCGAAGGAACGCCTGGCTGCGATGGCCGGCAAGCCGGTGGAGAAAAACCCGGGGGACATCGTCGCGAGCAAGCTCGAGAAGACGAAGATCGACCTCGACTTCCAGGACTCGACGCTCTACGACATCCTCGACTTCGTGTCGCAGTTCTCCCGCGTGTCCTGCATCGTCGATCCCGCGGCAAAGGAACTCGCCGAGAAACAGCTGACGTTCGCCGTCAAGGACCTGCCCCTCAACAAGGTGCTGACGCTTCTCGCCGAATCCGCCCACGTCGCCTGGTTCAACCGCAACGGCATCCTCATCTGGACGACGCCGGCCCGCCTCAACGAGCTCAAACAGCTCCCCGTCCTGGGCGTCGCCGAGAACGCCGGCGACGACGACCGGAAAGTCGCGCGCGCCCTCGAGTCGATCAAGATCAGCCTCAATTTCACGGATACGCCGGTCGAGGAGACCATGTCCTTCATCCGCGAAGTTTCCCAGGTCAACATCGTCCTCGACCAGAACCTCGCCGACAGCTCCGTCACGCTCCGTCTCGACGAGACCTCCCTGCGCGACGTCTTCGAGCTCCTCTCGTTCCTCAACAAGCTCGACATCCGGATCACCGACGGCGCGGTCGTGGTGAAGGGCAAGTAGCACAGAAGCGCGGGGCGGCCGGGGGGCCCGCCCCGCGCATTCATCTCGGAGAAGAGCGATGAGCTCCCGGAGAAGATTTCAGGCGCCGTCGTGCGCCGAACGGATGGCGCGCGCGGCGGCGGAGATGGAAGCGGAGAGGAAGCCGGAGCGCTGGCTCCTGCGCAGCCCCGCGTGGGCCACCGCGATCGCGCTCCACATCCTCGCCGCTGTCGTCCTCATGAACATCGTGCGCTTCACCGCGCGCCCGGCCGGCAGCAACGTCTTCCGCCTCTCGTTCTCCGCGGCGCGCCCGCTTCCGCCGGGCGGCGAGCAGCAGGGAGACCAGGATAACGGTGTGAACGGGAAGGACAGCGAGGACTCGGCGCCCGGAGTTCCGGCCGCCGCCCCGCCGGCGGCACATCTCCCGCCCGTCCAGGAACGCGCCGGCGCCCTCCAGCTCCCCGGCCTCGCCTCGGCGGCGCCCACCGCGACCGCCTTCGGCAACGGCGGACTCTTCGCTGGCCGCGGCGGCGCGGGCCGCGGCGAAGCCCTTCGGCGCTACGGCGGCGACGCCTCGACGGAAGCCGCCGTGGAAAGCGCGCTCGAGTGGCTGGCGGGGCACCAGGACCGCGACGGAGGCTGGGGCGCCGCGCCCTGCCTCCATCACGACTGCACCCAGGTCGCTTCACGCTATCGCATCGCCCTCTCGGGGCTCGCCCTTCTCGCTTTCCTCGCGCACGGCCACACGCACGCGGCGCAGGACGACCTGCGGGCAGAAATCGTGCAGAAGGCGATGAAGTACCTGCTGAAGCGCCAGTCCGCGGACGGGTACTTCACGGAGTGGCCGAAGGGTTTTGCGGAGTGCATGTACACGCACGGGATTGCGACGTTCGCGCTGGCGGAGCTGTACGCGATGACGCAGGAACCGCTGCTGCGCGACCCGCTCCAGAAGGCCGTGCAGGCGTGCGCCGACGCGCAGCAGTCCACCGGCGGCTGGGATTACTCGCCGAAACTGACGACGCGCTCGGACCTGTCGATCTCGAACTGGCACGTGCAGGCGCTGAGAGCGGCGCGGCTCGGGGGGATCGCCGTCCCGAAACCGGCGTGGGAAGCGGCGCGACGGCTTTACCGAGGCGCGGCGATGAAGGCGTCCGCCTCGTACCCGTACCAGGTGATGCAGAATTGCGAACCTTCGCCCGGGACCTGCGCGGTCACGGCCGCCTGCGGCCTCGCGAGCCACTACCTCGAGCTGCTCCCCGACCAGGACTTCGACCGCCGCATCGCCGAGAAACTCGCCTCGCGCGTCCCTGTCTACGGGGAACCCGGCAAGGACGGCACGAACGACAGCAATGGCGGATGGGTCCCCACTTCCGGAGGGCACTACTTCACCTACTACGCGACGCTCTTCCTGTTCCACGCCGGCGGGGACCAGTGGACGGCGTGGAACTCGAAGATGAAGCGGGTCCTGACGGGGGCGCAGGAGAAGACGGGGCCGACGAAAGGGTCCTGGGCGCCGGAGCCGACGGATGCGAACGGCGTGGGCCGGGTGTTTTCGACCGCGCTCGCGGCGCTTGACCTGCAGATTTATTACCGCTACCTGCCGACGACGGGGCGCGACGGGAACGAAATGGGAGGGCTGGTCGAGGAGAAGGCGCTGTCCGAGGCGGAACTGCTGAAAGCCCTCGGGGACGACCGCGGCCGGACGCGCGTCCAAGCCGGCCGGGAGCTGGCGCGCCGGCAGGTCGAGGGGGCGGCGACCGCGATTCTCCAGGCGGCCGAGTCGAGCGAGGGCGGGACCCGCGCGCAGCTGCTGCAGTACCTCGCGCTGTTCCCGGCGTCGGACGAACTCCTGGACCGCATCCTCGCGATACTGTCGCGGGATTCCGACGAAGAGGTCCGGCAGGCCGCGACCGAGGCGCTACGGCGCCTGACCGGCGCGAACCTGACGACGGCGGCCCAGTGGCGCTCGTGGATGATGAACCGCAAGAACCTGAAAACGCGGGAGGCGGAGAAGTAGGGCTACTCCCCGACCCGGAGGGCCAGGTCGGACACACTGACGACTCCGGTCATCCTGCCCTCGGCGTCCTGCACGAGCAGCCGGTGGATGCGGTGCTGCCGCATCACCTTCCGGCATTCGTCCAGCGACGCTTCGGGACGCACCGACGTCACGCGAGGGGTCATGAATTCGGACACGCGCGCGGCCGACGGCGCCGCCGAGCCGCCTTCCTGGAACGCGGGATCGAGAAAGAACTTGGCCAGGTCGCGGTACGAGAAAACGCCCACCGGCCGCCCCGCGTCATCCGCCACGGGCGCGCCGGACAGCCGGTTGTCCAGCAGGAACTGCGCGGCCTGCAGCACGCTCGCGTCCCGCGCGAGAAAACGGACGGGCGTGCTCATCACGTCGCGGGCACAACGGGGTTCGCTCACGGTGTTCTCCTCACGAGTTCGGCCCGGCTTAGTAGTCGTCCCTCACGCGGTTCAGCAGATCCGCGGCGCTCAGGATCCCCACCAGCTTACCGTGCTCATCGTTTACCAGCATCCGGTGCGTCTTGTGCTGCCTCATCGCTTTCTTCGCTTCCTCGATGAGGTCCCCGGGCCGGAGGTAATAGGGGCTCGGGGTCATCAGTTCGCTGATGAGGAGCTTCTGCGGATGCACCGCAGCGAGCGGTTGTGGGGTTCCGCGAAACGCCGGCTCCAGGAAGTACTTCGCCAGGTCCCGAAGCGTGAGAATGCCGTCCACTCTCCCGATGTCGTCGACGACCGGCGCGCCCGACAGCCGGTTCTTCAGGAAGAATTCCGCCGCTTCGAGGACCGTGGCGGTGCGCGGAAGGGTCCGGACCGGCGTCGTCATGATGTCCCGGATCAGCACAGGGGGGGCCATGTCTCTCTCCTTGAATCGGGCCGGGCGGGTTCCGGGCCTCTACAGCCCGACGGCCCGCCGGACCTCCGCCATTGTCTCACGGGCGACCTTCCGTGCCTTCTCCGCTCCCGCCGCAAGCGCCGCATTCACCTCCGCGTCCGTCAGCGCGGCCCGCCGCTTCCGCGCCTCCGCAAAATGCGCCAGCATCAGGTCGGCCAGCGCTTTCTTCACGTCCCCGTATCCCATCCCGCCCGCCCGGTAACGAGCGGCCATCGCTTCGCGCTCCGCCGGCGCCGCGAACAGCTTGTACAGCGCGAACAGGTTGCACGTGTCCGGATCCTTCGCCTCCGCCACGCCTTTCGAGTCCGTCTTGATCGACATCACCTTCTTGCGCAGTCCCTTCTCCTCCTCGAACGGCTCAATCGTGTTCCCGTACGACTTCGACATCTTCTGCCCGTCCACCCCCGGCACCGCCGAGACCTCGGGCAGGATGCGCTCCTCAGGAAGAGGAAAAACGTTCCCGTGGGTGTTGTTGAACTTGATCGCGATGTCGCGCGCGACCTCGACGTGCTGCTTCTGGTCGGCGCCGACCGGCACCGTCGTCGATTTCACGATGAGGATGTCCGCCGCCATGAGGACGGGGTACGTGAAGAGCCCCGCGTCCGCAGGAATCCCCTTCTCGACCTTGTCCTTGTACGACACGCAGCGCTCGAGCAGCCCCATCGGCGTCACCGTCGTGAGGATCCACGACAGCTCGCACACCTCGGGGACGTCGCTCTGCCGGTAGAAGGCGCACTTCGACGGATCGAGCCCGAGCGCCAGGTAATCGCGCGCCAGCCCGTCCGTGTATTCCGCGAGCTGCTTGCGGTCGCGAATCGTCGTCATCGCGTGGTAGTTCGCGATGAAGATGAACGCGTCGGAGCGGTGCGACAGCTCGATGTTCTGGCGCATCGCGCCGAAGTAGTTGCCGATGTGCGGCCGGCCCGAGGGCTGGACGCCGGAGAGGATCCTCATGGACTGTTCATCGCCTTTCGTCATCGTCCGGTTCACGCCCTACCGCACGTCCACGTACCCCAGCTGCGCCACTTTCCCTTCCTCGATCGTCACTTCGACCTCCCGGAACCCGTCGGCCGGGGTCCCGACCACCAGCGTCCACTTCCCGGGAGGCAGGCGGTCGATCTGGAAGTGCCCGTCCGCGTTGGCGCGGGTGATGTAGGAGAGTGCGCTGGATTTCTCGGTGCCCTTGCCGGGGATCGGCATCCAGACGCTGGCGGCGAAGGGCTTGCCGCCCGCGCGGGCCTCGCCGCGCGCGGCGCCGCCGGTCGAGAGGCGCGCGGTGACGCGTTCGTCGCCGTCCACCTCGAGCGGCAGGTTCGCGACGCCGCTGCTCGCGATCACCAGCAGGCGGTAGTCGCCCCCCTGGACGGTGTTCGTGACCGTTGCTCCCTGGGCGGGAACTCCGCTCCAGACGACCTTCCCGGTGGTCTCCTCGATGACCGCAAAGTTGAAACTGCCGGGATTGCGGCCCATCGGGTCGATGGCGGAAATACTGACCATGCCGGCGTCGCGCGAGCCCGCGCATCCGGCGAGGGCGAGCACGGCGAGCAGCTGCAGGTTTCTCATGGGGTGATTCTGCCCACCACGCGACCGGGTGACAAAGGAAGTTCTGAGAGCGCGCGAAGAAGGCGAGTGCCGTCGGCGGTCGGACCTCGCTTCGCGACGCCGCCAAAATGCCGGCATCGTCGCTTCGCTCGCCCCGACCGCGCGCCGCCACTCGCCTTCTTCGCGCGCTCTGGTAACGGCCGTCGTGGAGCGGCCTTCCGTGGGACTCTTCAGTGGGTCAGGGCGAAGGGTCTCATCTTGTCGCAGATGAAGTTCGTCGGGATCGGCGGTAACTGCTCCCGCCGTGCCGACTCGTCATGCGTCCGAGTGAACGAAAAAGACCCCGGAGAAACTCCGGGGTCTCAATTCCAGCGCGTTGTCGGGCCGGGACCTACCAGGCGTGCCCGTTCCCGTTCTCGTGCGCCTTCCGGTACATCCCCTTGAACTTCTCGTAATCCGGGCACTTCAGGTACGTCGTCGGCAGCTGCGTGTCCAGGTACTTGAAGTACGCCTCTTCCCCGATCGGCTTGCCGCCTTCGGTCATCAGCTCCCCGCGCAGGTTGAACGGCTGAAGGGCGTACTCGGGCAGGCCGCGGCGGCGGTAGAACTTGTTCGAGGGCAGGTAGATGATCTCGTCCGGGCCGACGCTGTCCACCTTGTCGCCGGTCTGCAGCACCTCGTTGACGACCCGGCGGGAATCCTGCGGCGTGTGCTTCGGGTTCCGCGCCTGAACGATGCCGATGTTCACGTGCTCGAGAATCTGCCGGACCTCTTCCATGTAGTCCGACTGCGCCTGCCCGTTGGTTTTGTCCTTGAAGCCGAATTCCACCGTCGTGGTCCCGCCGTGCTCGTTGCCGAACATTTCCAGGCCGCGCGGGTACCACTGGTTGATCGTCTGCTGGATCTGCGGGAAAGACCACTTCCCCTTCCCCCCCGCCGCTTCGACCGCGTACTCGCGCAGGAAGCGCTTCCCCGTGCCGAGGTGGAAACCTTCCTCGGAGAACATGGGGGGCATGGAGCGGGCCATGGGGGCGTAGGCGAAGACTTTCTGCATGTCGAGCTGGTACTTGCCGACGAGGTCGATGAGGGCGCCGAAGACGATGTTGTCGATGAAGGCGGTGAACTCGATGTTGAAGGCGTCGAGGACGTGCTCGCCGGTCTTCATGGCGAGGAGTTCGTCCATCGTTTCGGCGGCGACGTCGCCCATGCCGAGCTTGCGCCAGGTGGCGTCGTGGTCGAGCACCCAGAACATCTGGTACGCGTGCCGCAGTTCCTCCGCCATGATCCGCATGACGCAGTACTTGGCCTCGTCGCCCGTCGCCTCTTCGAGCGAAATCCGGTGCTGCTGCACGGAGCCGAATTCCGTCGAGCACTGCGCCTTGATGATGTCGCGCGCGCTGTAGAACATGTTGCCGGCCATCTTGCCCGCCTGCTCGAACTTCGGCTGGCCGGCGAATTTTCCGTACTCGATCAGGTCCGACTTGATCTTCCCGATCTTGGCGATGAGGTTGAAGGGCGTCTGGCCGGGGAAGAAGTTGGACCAGTTCTTGTCGAGGAGCTCGAGCTCGGGGAAATTCTTCTTCTGCCAGTCGACGATGGCCGAATGGTAGCGGGGCTTTAGAGAGTCGGCGGTGAAGGCTGCCATGGTTGCGGGTCCTCCGTGGAAGGTTGCTGAAGTTGGTGGAATTTTGACGGGTCGGGTGGAGGCGATGCAAGACAAACCTGAACAAGTTGAGACTCAGTCTCAATTGAGCAGGGTCTTTTCTCGCAGGGGTCGTTTAACCGCCGGAATTTTGCCCTGCCCGGCGCATTCCTACGCTCGCATCTCGCGCTCGCTGACTTGGCCGTCCCTGCCGCAGGCGCTGTCGAAGAACTCAGACTCCAAAGTGATTCGGCTCACGACCACTTCACCGACGCGCGGGACATTCTCTTCTGGAGGGCGATCTAACCTCTGATCGCCCGATTGCGATCGAGGGCCGGGTGACTTGACCCCGTTCGTGCTAGGGGCGATAATGCGGCTGGGAAGGAATATTAACTGTTCGCAACCACTCTTTGGAGGGAGTCCATGAAGCGTTCCCACGCCTTGCTCTTCGCAGCAATCATCCTGTCTTTCGCCTTCGCAGATGAACCTCTTTCGAAGGAAGTCGCGAAGGAGAACCGTGACTTCGCACACAAGGCGGCCCAAGCACTGGACAAGGCTCACCTTCAGAAAACCAAGGCCGAACAAGACTTGGCCTGCGCCCAGGCCCGCTTGGAAGCAGTGGACACGGCTTTGGTACACGACTTCGCTGACTTGGTTCAACGCCAAGAGCAGGTATTCGTCCAAAAGCGATCCATCGTCTTCGATACGTTTTTCGCGTTGGAGCCGGCCATCGCGGCAGACAAAGAACTCCTTACCAAGCTCTACGAGCTCAACGTCGAACTTATTCAGTCAGCGGAGTCGCTTTCAAGTTTGGAAGAAGCCATGGATACGTTCCTTACCGGTCACACGAATATCCGCGGTCCCCGGCCGCCGGCCCAACCGGCGACGTGCGACCCGCCGACGGTGGCCACCCCTTCATCCCCGGATCCCGAAACGAGGTTGGAAGAGAATTTCAGGCTCATGCAAGAGACTGAAGGTGCCGTCGCGGATAAGCAGCGGACGTTGGACAAGAGTGTCATTCCGGGCCTGAAGTCGCTCGGAGTCTACTTACAGGGACTTCAGGAAAGCGTTGACAAGGAACTCCTGAAGATCGCCGGAGCCAGCGGGCCCTTTTTCGACGACAAGCGGGATCACCTAAATGAGATTCGAAATCGCTTGGAGTACGCGCTGATCGCCAACCTGTCTGCGACACACTCCGCTGCCAGGGATGACACGAAGATCGCCGAGGCTCTCTCCGCCGCTCACCTCGGCGCGGCGAGGACCTTGGAACTGCTGGATCAGGTTAGGGGGCAGTGAGAATGTACTCGGTTCCAGGTCAGGTCTATCGAACTCCGTCGCGGAACCGCGGAAGCAGCAGCGTTCCAATCGTTGCGATCCTCGCACTGACTGTTGCGTCGACCATTTTCATGCTGTGGGCTATCCGTGCCCACTTCGGTTCCGCCCAGCAGTCCTCTCAGGCTGTCCCCAAGGCCGCGTGGCCGGACAAGGCAAGCAAACCGATATCTGGGGGCTCAGTACCGGAAACGGAGCATTCCGCCGCGGATCCACCGAGGCTGCTGGCACCGGCTGCGATCGAAGCTGAGGTGGAGTCCAACCCGGACTTCATCCTGGAAGTCTGGGCCCGGTGGAAGTCGCTTCTCGAGTCGGACCCGGCTGCGGCAGAAACACTTGAAGGGATCCTGGCGACAAGTCCTCTGTCTGCCGCGAGGAAGCTCAGTGGCTCCGCCGAATCGGGTCTTCGGGCTCCGAACCCCCGCGTTCGCAACCTGAGTGTCGTAATCCTGGGCCGGCTGATGGACGCGGCGTCGGCGAATGCGCTCACGACGCAGTTTCCTGCAGAGCTAGATCCCGAGGTGCGCACATCCTACTTGAAGGCGTTCGCGAACATCGCCGAGATGGGTCCGGTAGCAGGACTGCTCGAGGGGTGCGCTTCGGGTCAGAATCGACCTGAATCGCGTGAGGCTGTTCGTGCGCTCGCAGTCGGCGGTGAACCCGAGCGAGCCGCCGAGTTCATTTGGAAGCTCTACTGTGACGCGGGGTCCGGGGACAAATCCCTGCACATTCTCAACTTGGGGCAGCTTGTGAGTCGAGGTTCCAGCGGAGCGCGTGATCATCTGGTGAGCATCGCGCGCTCAATGGAGACAAACCAGTTGCGCCGTCTCTCGTTCGAGCAGCTGAAGCGATCCGGCACGCTTTCCGAATTTTCCGCGACGGAGCTGGCCGATTTGGAGTCCCTCAAATGACCCGCAGAGCCTTGGGCATCGCTGCGCTGTCGATTTCGGCATTGGAGTTGGCCGTTGCCATCGTTCTACTTCAGTTCGACCGCCAGAGCGCGCGAGTCGGAAGTGGCGGAGGCGAGAAGCCTGCTCCATTTCCCCAACCGGGAGCGCCGGCTTACATGGAGGCACCTCCCGACTCGCTAGCGACGGTGAATCCCGCACCCACGCAGCCAACGACATGGAAGTTAGCGCCAGGAGATTCTCGGATTCGCCCGTTCTTCCACCAAACGCCAGTCTTCGACGCAGTGTCGCTAGACCCGGCGAAGTTCATGGAGTTTGCAGGTCGACTGCCGTTGCTAAAGACGGAGGCAGAGAGGGACGAGCTTTCCCTGCAGCTTGTGCTGGTTCTAAGCCTTGGACCAGAAGAGCGAGCTTTGGCCCTTCCGCCGGCAGAAAGTGCCGCGGCCCACCTGAAGAGCGATTGTGTTGCGGAGCGATCGCTGTGGGCCAGGCTCGCAGCCGCCTACACGGACTCGCTGACCCGGTCGGCCGCCATAGAAACGGCAATAGGGGATCCCAACCCGGGGGTGAGATCAGATGCCATCGATGCGCTCGGAACGCGACTTGCGGAGCCAGGAGTCGAAGACGCAATACTGATTTCGAGTGTCGATGGTCCCCTGCGGCCCAGGGCGCGGGCGATCTGGTATCTCGGCTCAATCGAGGGTCCCCGCAGTTACGGAATCATTTCAGCCGCGCTCGAATCGGAGCACGAGGGAATCCGCCGCTCCGCACGGCGTGCGGCCTGCCAACGAGCGGGGAACGGAGACGACAACGCTTTGCAGCTCGTTCGGGGGATTACGAGCCAGAACCTGGGGCGCAACGAGGCGGAAGATCTCTGGAGATTTGTTTGCGAAGCCGGATTGACCTCGAAGTTGTCGCCGCCGGACATCGCCCGGATCGAGCAACTCCTCGGGAGACCTCGGTAGATTCTTTAGGTTCAGTTTCACCGAACTCCTGCCACCGTGCTTGACGGCACGCCGTAGGGCCTTAGTCTTGCACGTATGACCGTTTCAGAAACCCTCAAGCGCGCGCGCGACGGCCGGCGGATCACTCCCGCCGAAGCGCTCGAACTCTACCGCGAGGGGGAGTTCATCCACCTCGGCGCCGCCGCGCATGCCGTCCGTAACGCCCAGAACGATCCCGCGACGGTCACCTACCTCGTCGATCGCAACATCAACTATTCGAACGTCTGCATCACCGATTGCCTCTTCTGCGCCTTCTACCGCCCGCCGGGCGACAAGGAGGCCTACGTCCTGACCCGCGAGGAGTTCGCGCACAAGATCGGCGAGCTGCGCGCGATCGGAGGCACCCGGATCCTCCTGCAGGGCGGGCACCACCCGGACCTGAAACTCGAGTGGTACGAGGACCTGCTGCGCTGGCTGCGTGCGGAATTCCCGGACGTCGAAGTGAACGCGTTCAGCCCGAGCGAGGTCACGCACATCTCCGAGGTCGAAAAGCTCCCCCTCGAGGAGGTTATCCGCCGGCTCGCGGCCGCGGGGCTCACCGGGCTCCCCGGCGGCGGCGCGGAGATCCTCGACGACGCCGTGCGCGAGGAAATCTCCCCGAAGAAGCTGAAGACCGCGGGCTGGCTTGAAGCCATGCGCATCGCCCACCGCCACGGCCTCGCGACCACCGCTTCCATGGTCATCGGCTTCGGCGAAACCTACGAACACCGCGTCAACCACCTCTCGCGCCTCCGCGACCTGCAGGACGAGTCGATCGCGAAGCACGGCAACGGATTCACCGCCTTCATCTCCTGGACCGCCCAGCTCGACACCGTCCCCATGAGCGGCCTCGCCCGCCGCAAGGGCGTCCGCCCCGCCGGCGCCCAGGAATACCTCCGCAACGTCGCCGTCGCCCGCCTCTTCCTCGACAATTTCCGCCACCACGGCGCCTCCTGGCCCACCCAGGGCGTCGCCATCGCCCAGACCGCCCTCAACGCCGGCTGCGACGACTACGGCTCCACCATGATGGAAGAGAACGTCGTGAGCCAGGCGGGAGCGAGCACCATGAGCTCGATCCTCGTGGACGAGATGGTGCTGCAGATCCGGGAAGCGGGGTTCGTGCCGGCGCAGAGGGACACGAGGTACCGGATACTGAAGAGGAATGAAGAGGTGGCGGTGTAGGGGGGGCGTTTCGGGTTCTTTAGTTTGGTTCAGAGTTCAGAGTTCGGGGTTCCAAAGGGCTGAGAACTCGCGCTTTCTTGAAGGCGAAGGACAGGGCCGGATTTCGGTGAACTTTCGGCCGGCCGCCGCGTCAAACGTTCCATGCTCCGGAGCCTCCCCCTCGTCCTCCTCCCCCTCGCCCTCGCGGCCTGCTCTTCCCCGCCGACGGCCGCCTCGACGCCCGACCCGCGGCTGCAGGTGAAGATCCTGTACGTTCTCGAGGACGGCGGGGTGTTCCGCTACGACGAACTGTCCACGGCGGCGGAACGACGCAATCGGTGCGAGGTCAGGACGGAGTGCGATGCCACATTCACCCGGTATTCGTTCACGGTGCACGAAGAGGACGCATCCCACTGGTGGACATCGTTGTGAATCGAAGGGCGCACGTGCAGCCTCGGTCCGAGGCGGACGGTTTTCGCGAAAGACGCGGTGAATTACGTCATGCGGTACACCGTGAGCGACACCGATTCGCTCCGCAAGGTGCACCTCTTCGTGTGGGCCGAGCCGTTCGACGGCGCGTCCGAGACGCGCACGGACTACTTCGGCCCGCAGGACCTCGCGCCCGCCGACGCCCGCGCGCGCATCGCCTCCTTCCTCGACGCCGCCCGCGCCCAGGCCTCCTCAACCAACCCCGCCGTCGCGGCTGCCGCTTCGGACGCGGCCACCCGGCTCCAGGCATTCCTCGACCTTGCCGTCAGCCAGCCCGCTTCAAACCTTTCCATGGAGAACTCCCGATGAGGATCATCACGTCCGCCGCGCTCGCGGCCGCGCTTGGCGCCGCCGCACTCCTCCCGCCGACGCTCGCCCGCGCGATGTGCGGCCCGATCGGCCGCCCCGACCAGATCGTTGAAGTCGATGGCGACCAGCGGGTGTTCATCTACCACCGCAACGGGATGGAAGACCTCATCCTGCAGGCTTCGATCAAGGGCAACGGCTCCGACTTCGGCATGGTCCTGCCGCTTCCCGCCGTCCCCGACATCCGCAAGGTCGAGCGCGCCTTCTTCGACGACATGTTCGACATGACGCGCACGCGGCAGGTCGCGTGGGCCGAGGGGCTCCGCAATGCGCCGGCGGGGGCCGGGAAGGGGATGCAGGCCGACAACGCGGAGCTGGAGCGCGTCGAGGTGCTGAAGAAGGACGTGGTCGGGCCGTTCGAGACCGTCGTGCTGAAGGCGAAGAAGATGGACGCGCTGAACGACTGGCTCAAGGAGAACGGCTACAAGACGAGCGACGAGAACAAAATGCTCATGCAGTCGTACCTCGACAAGGAGTGGTTTTTCGTCGCCGTGAAGGTAACCGTCGAGGGGCAGAAGCAGAACTTCGACGGCCGCGCGCAGCCGATGGGATTCCGCTTCCCCACGAAAACCATCGTTCTCCCCACGAAGATGGCGTCGATCGTGGACAAGGGCATGACGTTTTCGATCTACGTGGTCACGAACTCGCGCGTTTCGCTTCCCGGATTCGAGCAGCAGGGGGTGACGTCGCTGGCGCGGCCGCTTACGCCGGAAGAGCTCCGCTCGCGCCCGAACCTCACGGCGGTCTTCGACACCGACGTTCTCCTTTCGCCCGACGGCGGCCTCACGAAACTTGCCGAGGCGCAGAGGGCCATCGACCCGAAACAGCTGGCCGAGTTCATGGGCAACCGCTACCGCGGGCTGTTTGTCACGAAATTCAACGGGTTCTTCCCCAAGGAGAAGCTCGCGAAGGGCGACGTCGAATTCAAGCGCGAGAACGTGCTCGACGAGGACGCCGTCGCGAAGCTGCTCGACCAGCTCGCGCTTCCGCCGGCGCAGTCGGACATTGCCCGCCAGATGCTGGAGGCCGGCGGATCCGAACAGCTCACCGCCCTCACCAGGGGGCTTCATCACACCGATTACCGCGTCCGCCGCGCCGCAGCCGAGGTCATCGGCGTGGTCAGCGACCCCAGGGCGGCGGCAGACCTGATTGCGGCGCTGAAGTCGGAGTCGGACGATTTCGTGAAGAGCGGCATCAATCGCGCGCTTCAGGCGATCAGCGGCCGGGCGATCAAGAGCCACCAGGTCGAGCAGTGGGAAGAGTGGCTGAAGACGCAGAAGTGACCGTTCGTAGCTGACGCGGCGGTGCAGAGTGTGCCGTCGCGATGCGAAGAGAGGCCGTGCGCCACCCCCGCGCGCGGCCTCTTCCTTTTGGACTATCCCTTCGATTCCCAGGGCTTGGGCGGCGGCGCGCCGAGCGCGCCACGGATGCGCTCCGTCAACCCCTCGGGCGCCCGGCCGCGGTCCAGCTTGGTCCTCACCGTGTCGCGCGTCCTCTTGACCATGTGAACCCACTGCTGGCACGACGGGCACTGCCGGACATGGTTCTCCACGCGCCCCTGCGCCTGGGTCTTCAGCTCCTGGTCCACGAACGCGTCGGCCATGCGGCGGATCTCATCGCAGTTCATGCGTTTCGCTCCCTGCGTCGTGGGCCCGCGTACCCCTGCCGCTGCGCGAAATCCCAGAGCGCGCTTCGCAGTTGCCGCCGGGCGTGATGGAGGCGGGACATGACCGTTCCGATCGGAATGCCGAGAATCGATGCAATTTCACGGTACTTGAATCCCTCGATGTCTGCCAGCAGCACCACGATCCGGTGCGCCGCCGGAAGCTCGTCCAGCGCCCGCCGCACGTCGTCCCCCACGAACGAATCCAGCGCTTCCATGTTGTCCAGCAACCGGTGCTGCTCGGGCGCCGCGGCGGGCGCCGCCGACTCCTCGGTCAGCTCGGAAATCAGCGGCTGCCGGGCGCGCCGCCGGTAGAAGTCGATCGAGCTGTTCACCAGGATCCGGTAGATCCAGGCCTTGAAGTTCGTGCCGGGGCGGAAGCTCCGGAAGCTGCGGAAGGCCTTGAGGTAGGCCTCCTGGACGAGATCCTCGGCGTCGCGCGCGTTGCGGGCGAGCCCGAGCGCGGCGAAGTACAGGTCGTGCATGAGGGGAAGGGCGACCTTCTCGAACTCGGACTCGCGGGAGGGCCGCCGGGAGGGGGGAGGCACGTGGAAATCGTAACATGGAAGGCGCGGGGCATCGCCTGGCCGCGGACCGAAAAAAAGGGGCGGCCGAGTGGCCGCCCCCGTGATTCGCCCGCTGCTTGCTACTTGGCCTTCACGCGCGCCTCGACCTCGGCCTTGTACGCCTCGAGGAACTTCACCTTCTTCTCGAGCGCTTCCTTCCGGTCGTCGTCCGCGGCCTTGAGCGCCGCCTGCGCGTCCTTCACCGCCTCGTCCATGTCCTCGGCAATCCGCTCGTCCTGCTTCTTGAGCTCTTCCTTGAGCGCATCGGCCGCCATCAGGTCCACGGTGCCGCTGAAGCGAAGGACGGCCTGGCGCCCGTCGGCGAAGGGTTCGTTATCGACGACGAGGACGAATGCGCCGTCGGTGCCGAAGCCCTTCGGCGGGTAGGCGTACGTGAATTTCGGGTCGGGAGCGTTTGCGCCGCCCTTGAGCGCGTGCGCGGTCAGGACGCCGTCGTCGGCGAGTGTCTGGAGGCTCGTCGGGTAATCGCGGCCGTCGCCGTTCTGGTTGACCCACGCCGCGAAGGCGTACTGCATCATCTGGAGATTCGCCTCGGCCGCGCGCTGCTTCGCCTTCTCCCTCGACTCCTGGAGGGCGGGCATCGCCGCCTGCACGATGCTGGCGTAGTACTCGCTGTTCAGCTCGGCGCCGCACAGGAGCGCCGCCTCGTCGGGCTTCTCGACCGTCACCAGCGCGACGCCCTGGTCGCCCTTCCCCTTGAGCTTGTCCGCGACGTCCGGGTCGAGTTCGCGGGTCATGGTGGCCATGATGCGCATCATGGCGCCGGCGTTGTAGTAGAGGAGCTTCGAGTTCTCGTTCGGGAGCTTCTTCATGGCCGCCTTGTACTGCGCGTCGTTCTCGAGGACCTTGCCGGCCTTGTAGGCGTCGACGATGGCGGTCTGGACCTCGGGGCTGAAGGTCATGACGAAGACCTTGTCGAGGATCATGTAGCCGAGCGGGACCTTGCCGCCCTCGAACGTATAGAGCGTGAGGCCCGAGTACTCGCGGCTCGTGACTTCGCCTCCCATTTCCTCCGTCAGCCCGCCGTTGCGGATGCTGTCGATCACGGCCTTGGCCTTGTCGGCGTCCTTGAGCTCGATGAAGAGGACCTGGGAGCTTTCGTCGAAGCGGCCGTCCTCGGGCACGAGGCCGCACCAGCCGATTTCGTCGTCGATGACGGCGAGCATGTCGGCGATGGAAACCCCGAGCTCGCTTTCCGCGCGGCTGATGCCCTGGCGGAAGTCGTCGCGGTCCTTTTCCTCGGCGAGCAGGTCGATCTTGGCCTGGATGAACGTCTGGAGCTTCTCCCACGTCTCGGCGGGGTTGTTCAGGGTGAAGACGCCCGCGCCGACGCTGGCAGCCGGGATGAAGCGCAGCAGGTCCTTCTTGGCGGGCGCCTGGCGGATGATCGTCCAGAGCTCGTTCTTCGGGTCGAGGAAGAGCGATCCGCCGCTCCATCCGTACTTGCCCTCGAGGCCGCTGAAGACGACGGCGCTGCGGAGGGACGACTGGCCCGCGATGGCGTCGACGATCTGGTAGGTGCGGAGTTCCTCGCGCCCGAGATTCGACTCGACGCCCTCGAAGACGGTCTTGAGGTTCACGTACCCGAGGAGGATCGGGTCCTTCCCGGCGGACTTCTGGGCGCGGGCAAAATCCGGGTTCGTGGAAATCGCGCCGCCCGGGACCGCGCCGCCGTCCGCGGCGTCGAGCATCGACTCGAGGGAAGCGCGCACGTTGGCCATGAAGATCGTGTCGCCGACCGCCGCCGCGTACAGGTTCGCGACGGTCTTGCCTTCCGCGGAATTCTCCGCGCCGGTCTTGAACAGCCATGTCTTGCGGTTCTTGTAGTCCTCGCCCTGCTCGAGGTACTTCTTGAAGTCGCCGTCCAGCAGCTTCCCGAAGTAGCCCTTCGACTTCGACTTGATCGCGAGCACCATGTCCACGTCGGGGCGTTCGCTTTCGAATTTCTGGCCGACGCCGCCGCCGAACTCGCGCACCGTATGCACCAGCTTGAAGTTCAGCAGCGCGAAATGGACACGGTCGATTTCCTTGATCAGCGTGCCGATGTCCGTCCCGGCGGCCTTGGACGCCTCTTCCGTGAATTCCTTCCAGAGGTCGTCGAGCGCTTTCTCCGCGTCGTTGCGGTCCTTCTCCGGCAGGCCCCCGAACAGGTACTCCTTCCAGTCGGCCGTCTGGCCCGGGCCGAACTCGACGTAGACCCAGGCGTTGGCCGGGATGCAGGCGCGGGCATCGACCTTTTCCGGCTCCGCCATGAGGCGGATGCCGAGAAGAGTGGTTGCGAGAACGGCCGCGAAACACGCGGCGGGGACGAAGCGGCGGAGCATGGACCCTCCCGGCTTTGGGTTCGATGGGGAAAAAGGCGATGTTACCGAAGCGTTCGCGCGCGCCGCGAGAGATTTCCGGGCCGTCGCACGAATGAATCCGCGCGCGGCTCGCGCGTCGCGGGAATGTATTGACGCGCCCTACCCGCCCGCCATAAAAGGGACGGTCTGTCCCGAAGGAGAACGCCATGAGCCGCCTGATCGCCCTGTCGCTTTGCACCGTCCTGGCCGCTTCCCTCGCCCTCCGGGCCGAAGACGCAACCCCTCCCGTGCCGGAGCCTATTCCCAGCGGCGGCGGAAACGAGGCGGACGAAAAGAAGATCGGCGAACTGATCGAGCAGCTGGGCAGCTCCGACTGGGACGAACGCGCCGAGGCGGAGAAGGCGCTGGAAGAAATCGGGAAGCCTGCGGCCGATGCGCTCAAGAAGGCCATGGACGGGGCCGACGATCCCGAGGTGAAGGTGCGCGCGAAACGGCTCCTCCAGAAGATGGGGGCCCTGAAGGCAGAGGAGATGACGGACGAGCAGTTCGAAGAGATGCTGGAGCTGCTGCGCTCGCAGGACGGCGTCGCGTGGTACAGCGGCTCTTCAAAGCCCTATTTCTACCTCTACCAGCTCAACGAGCGGACCGAATGGGCGGAAGCGCTCAAGGGGAAGGCGCTGGCGCCGCGGCTGGTGAAGGCGCTGTCCGACGAAACCGGCAACCTCAAGCGCAACGTCTGCTACCTGCTCTCGGAAATGGGAGCGTCCGAACAGGCCCCCCAGATCGCCAAGCTGCTCAAGGACGAGGAGATGATGACCCGCGCGATCGCCGCGTGGACGCTCGGCAAGCTGGGCAACGCGGAAGTCGCCGACCAGGTCATCGTCGCGCTGTCGGACAACGAGAACCAGGTCCGCCGCGCCGCCGCCATGGCCCTCGAGAACCTCCCTTCCGCTTCCTCCATCGAGCCGCTCCTCGGCGCCATGGCCTCGGATGACCCGCACGTCCGCTTCGAGGCCTACTTCTCCATCAAGAGCCTCACCGGCCAGCCCTTCCGATTCAATGCCTACCAGGGCGAGGAATCGCGGAAGAGCTCGCTGAAGGTGATTGAGGAGTGGTGGAGCAAGAACAAGGCGGGATTCAAGCCGCAGCTGCCGCCGAAGCGCGAGGAAGTCGGGAAGCGCGAGGACATGGACGAGGGTGTCCGGGAAGTCGAGATCGCGCCGAAGTAGGCCGGCTCACTTTCCTCCCGGGCTTCGCTTCTTCTCGAACTCCTTCACGTACTGCCGGATTCCCCAGTCCGCGAGCGCGGGGAAGCGGTTGCGGGCCCAGATGAGGGCGCGCCCGGGGAGGCCGAAGTAGATTTCGCGGCGGCGGCGCTCGACGGCGGCGACGAGCAACCGGGCGACTTTTTCCGCGCTCCACCCTGCGGCGTTGGATTTCGCGGCGACGCCCCCGACGCGAGAGACCGCGTTGCTCTGGAACTCGGTGGCGGTCAGTCCCGGCCCGACGACGGTGACGCTGACGCCGTCCCTGGCCAGCTCGAGGCGGGCGGAATCGGCCAGGGCCGTGAGCGCGTGTTTCGTCATGCAGTAGAGCGCGGAGTACGGAACGGCCGCGCGGCCGAGGATGGAGGTCACGACGGCAAAGCGCCCGCGGGCCTCACGGAGGTGAGGCAGCGCCTCCTGCAGCGTCCAGAGCACCCCCTTGACGTTCGTGCGGAAGATCGCGTCGAAGTCTTCCTCGGAGATCTTCTCGACGTCGGCGTAGACCCCGTAGCCCGCGTTCGCGATGGCGGTATCGACGCCGCCGAATTCGCGCTTCGCCAGGGCCACCGCGTCGCGCACGTCGGAGCGCTTCCCGACATCCCCGGCGAAGATCGCCGCGCGCCCGCCGGCCGCCTTGATTTCGTCCGCCAGGCCGCGCAGTTTGGCCTCCGTGCGGGCCATGGCGAGAACCGAATGGCCGCGGCGGGCGTATTCAAGGCAGACGGCGCGGCCGATGCCGGTGGAAGCGCCTGTGACGAGGATGGATCGGGTTCCGGCCATGGGCGGGCATTGTAGGGGTGCGGAGGGCAATCCGCCATTCGCCGCTTCCCTTTGCACCGCCTTGATTTCCGTCACTTGCGAGGCTATGATTTCCGCCCATGCCTGAGTTCGACACCAGCTACCTGGAAGGCGTCCAGTTCCCCTCCAGCTCGACTTTCCACTTCGTCCAGGAAATCGGGCGCGGCGGGATGGGCATCGTGTTCCTCGCGGAGAAGGATTGCGAGGGCGTGATGGACTACGTGGTGCTCAAGACGATCCGCACGTTGTCGCCGGAGCAGGTGGACCGGCTGAAGCAGGAAGCGAACATCGCGACGAGCCTGCGTCACGAGAACATCGTGAAGACGTACGGGCTGGAGTCGATCTCTTACTCGGAGCTGCCCGAGAACATCCGGCAGGCGATCGACAACTACCAGTTCGAGCAGGGCGGGGTGCGCAAGAAGCTGTCGATCCCGTCGTTCGCGCAGCGGCGGGCGATCCTGGACGGGAAGCCGGTCGGCGCGACGGGGATGGAGCATCACATCGCGCCGGTGCGCCCGCCTGTGCGGCGCCTGCAGCCGGTGATCCACGTCGTGGAGAAGAAGAAAGACCCCCGGCGCCTGTACCTGCTCGCGATGGACTACGTCGAAGGCACCGACCTGCGCTCGCTCCACCACGAGCACATCGAGAAGTTCACGCTGATCCCCTGCCCGCTCACGGCGTTCATCATCAGCCGCATCTGCCGCGCGCTGGCCTACGCCCACGACCACATCGTGCACCGCGACGTCACGCCCGAGAACGTCCTCATCAACAACCAGGGCGTCGCCAAGCTCACCGACTTCGGCGTCGCCGTCACCGGCGCCGAGGCCATCCAGCTCTTCGCCGGCAAGCTCAATTACATGTCCCCCGAGCAGGTCGCCAACGAACAGCTCGACGGCCGCTCCGACATCTTCTCGCTCGGCCTCGTCGCCTACGAAACCCTCACCGGCATCAACCTGCTCCAGACCCCCAAGGGCATGCCGCTCATCCAGCAGGTCCAGTACCTCAACGCCATGTTCCAGCAGCCCTTCCCTCCCCCGCACGAAGTCCGCAAGGACGTCCCCGAAGTTCTTTCCGCGATCGTGATGAAGATGCTCGCGGTGGACCGGAACAACCGCTACCGGAACGCGCAGGACGTCGGGAACGACCTCGAGCAGAAGTACCTCTACGCCGCGGGATTCGGCCCCACGAACAATTCGCTGGCGGCCTACATGAAGATCTTCGAGATGGGCTGGAAGGTCGTGAGCCAGGACCAGATGCGGCAGCTCGCGTTCCTCAAGGGACGCGACGGGCGGATCGAGCTGAAGCGCGCCCTGAACCTCGCGGACTACACCAAGTCCGGCTGGGACTGGATCGTCCAGAGGAAGGGGACGGCGCTCTACTCCGCCCTGGCGACGCTGCAGGCGATGTCCAAGCCGTAGGCAATCCGGGACGCCGGGCGGACACTTCTTCCATGCCGGCCCTCGTCCTGTGTATTCTGTGCCCCAAGCTAATGCGCACCCGCACCATCACCACTGGCGCGTGACGGCCCGGGTCCGCGAAATCGAGGAGGGGAGAATGAAGAAGTTGCTGCTGGTGCTGGCGCTGGCGGTCGTGGCGGTGGCGGGCAGCGGGTGCATCGTGCTGGATCCCCCGCCCAAGTATCGCGATCACCGCAACTAGCTCTGACGCCGCGCCCAACGCCCCGCGGGAAACCGCGGGGCTTTTTTTTGCCCATGCGCTCCGGAACTCAGGAACGAAGCCAGTTCGCCAGTTCCGGCGCGCCGGCCCCGCGGAAGGGCGGGGCAACGTCGATGTTCCCCCTGTCGGCCAGCCAGACGCCCTTCACCCCCACCGTCAGCTTCCTGTGGAAGCGGTGACCGTGGCGGACCAGCCAGTATTCGGTGCCCAGGACGGGAGTCTGGCCGGGGGCGATGGAGTGCGTTACGCCGTCCAGGTAGAGCTCGACGGTTCCGTTCGCGCGGACGCCGAGGATCTGGACTTCGGACGGGAAGAGGATGAACGGGAACTCGCGGACGGCCTCGCCGGTGATGTCGCGGAAGAACTCGCCGCCGGAGTAGTGCTCTGAGTACTGGATGAAGAGCGGGGCGTCGGCGGGGAGGGGCGCGGCGGACCACACGGTCCAGCGGTCGCCCTCGCGGCGGAAGCCCGGGCAGAATTCGCCGAGCCGCCACGCCTCGAGGCGCGCGGGCTGGGGGTCGTCGAGGTCGGAGAGTGCGGAAGCGAGGTGGACGTCGAGGAGGACGATCTTCCCTGGGTTCAACTCGGCGGTCGCGGGCTCCGGGTGTTCGACCTTGAGGGCGAGAACGCGTTCGTCGTTGCGCGGGTCGTCGAGAAAGTCGGGCGACTTGAACGTGTGGATGTTCACGCCGCGCCCGTTGAGGTAGATCTTGTCCACGAAGAACGCCATCACGTTCTCGTCGAATTCCACCGGCTTCAAGGGCGCGCCAAGGTGGCGGCGGAGGAGGCCGAGCGCCCCGGAACAGATCCCGGGAAACGTGGCGAGCGCGATGCCGTCGTCGTCGCGCGACAGCGGGATCGCCCCGAGCGAGTAGGCGGCGACGGAGGGAAGGAGCCGCGTCAGCGACACCTTCTCCGCGACTTCCGAAAGCGCCCTCTGCTGCGCCTCCGGGTTCCCCGCGAGGGCCTCGTGGTTCATGCCGTGCCGCCCTTCTTCGTCTTCTTCGTCCGCGTCGTGCGCCGCGTCACCCGCGTCCCGCCCTTCACAGCCGCCGGCGGTGTTTCCTCCACGGCCGCCGACGCCGCCCCTCGCCTGCGGGCGCGGTCCACCCGCTCCACGATCTCCCGGAGCTGGCGGCGCATGTCGTCGGGGGCGCTGAAGCGCAGCCCGGCGACCGGCGTCGTCTCGTCCGCGGAACAGTTGGCCACGATGGCGGGAACCCCGAGATGGCCGTGCGCGCCGGGAACGCGGAGCACGACCTCGCTTCCGGCGGGGATGCTGAAGCGCAGGACGACTTTCGCGCCGGAGTCGGACAGGTCGATGACTTCCGCGATCTGGGAGCGCCAGCCTTTCCGGTTGAGCACGGCCGAGAACAGGACGGGGACGCGCCGCGCCGCGCGGCGATCGTCCGGAAAGCGTCTCGTTGTGTTGCCTGTCATGGTGTCACGGAAGGTATACCACGCTTGGACGGGATTTTCGACGGGCCCGCCCTGTACAATCCCCGGCCACCGTGAACACACCCACCCAGCTGCTGCGGGACGTCAACCCGGAACAGAAAGCACGCGACCTCGAGACGATCCTCGACGTCACGCGCAAGATGTCCTCGGTCCACGACACCGACGAGCTCCTCGGGATCATCCTCTCCGAGACCGTCCGCGTCATGAACGCCGACCGCGCATCCCTGTTCCTCGTCGACAAGCAGGCCAACGAGCTCGTCGCGCGCATCGCCCAGAAGGCCGCGACGATGATCCGGTTCCCGATCGGGAAGGGCATCGCGGGGCACGTCGCGGCGACGAAGGAGATCGTGAACATCCCGGACGCGTACACCGATGCGCGCTTCAACCCGGAATTCGACAAGAAGACGGGCTACCGGACGCGGACGATCCTGTGCGCGCCGCTGCTGACGCGGGACAACGACGTGATCGGGGTCGTGCAGGTCATCAACAAGAAGGACGGGGAGTTCACGCGGTACGACGAGTCGTTCCTGCTGGCGTTCGGCTCGCAGTGCGCGCTGGCGCTGGAGAACGCGCGGCTGCTGAAGGACTACATCGAGCAGCAGAAGACGAAGCAGGCGCTGTCGATCGCGCGGAACGTGCAGCAGGGGCTGCTGCCGAAGGAGGCGCCGGACCTCCCGGGGTGGGACATCGCGTGGAAGTCCATCCCGTGCGACGAGACGGGAGGGGACTACTTCGACTTCGTGCCGCTTCCGGACGGAAGCATGGGGTTTGCGATCGGGGACGTTTCGGGGCACGGGATGGGGCCGGCGCTGCTGATGGCGTCGGCGAGGTCGTTCCTGCGGGCGCTGTCGCGGCAGACGTCGAATCCCGCGGCGGTGCTTCCGGTGCTCAACGACCTGGTCTCCCGCGACATGGAGGCCGAGCGGTTCATCACGCTCTTTTACGGCGCGCTCGATACCGCCACCGGGGGCATGAAGTACTCCTCCGCGGGCCACGACGCCCCGCTGCTCCTGCGCCCCGCTTCGGACCGGTGTGACGAGCTCGACTCCACGGGCGTGCCGCTCGGGATCATCCCCGGGGCGGACTTCCCCGCCGTCGAGGTCCCGCCGATGGACAAGGGCGACGTGCTCGTGCTGTCCACGGACGGGGTCTGGGAAGCGATGAACGCGGCGAACGAGAGCTACGGCCGCGACCGGCTCCGCGCGATCCTCGACGCGACGCGGCGGAACGGCGCGCAGGCGATGGTGGACGCGGTCTACGAGGACGTGCTCAGGTTCTGTGACGGCGCGGCGCAACGCGACGATTTCACGCTGGTCATCGTGAAGCGGAAGGAGTGACCGGATGCCGATCGAGTTCCTGCACACGCCCGACCCGCCGCCGGACCTCGGGAAGCCGCTTCTCGAGATGGAACTCCCTTCGCAGCTCCCCGAGAAGGACGTGGCGCTCAACAAGCTGCTGACGTTTCTCCACGAGCGGAACTTCATCCGCGGCGACGAGGAGGACATGAAGCTGCGGCTGGTGCTCGACGAAGCGCTGGTCAACGCGATCAAGCATGGCAACAAGTTTTCCGAGCGCAAGAAGGTCCTCGCGGGCCTCTACGAAACTCCCGCGCAGTGGTCGCTTCGCATCCAGGACGAGGGCGAAGGATTCAAGCCCTCCGACGTTCCCGACCCCGACGACCCGGAATCGCTGATGCTGGAACATGGCCGCGGGATCGTTTTGATGAAGTCCATCATGGACGACGTGCGTTACTATCGGAACGGCTCGTGCCTCGTCCTCCTCCGGAAGAAAGGGTGACCATGTCGAACGACCCCAAGAAAAACCATTTCATGGTGGAAATCGCCGCCGACGTCACGGTGGTCTTCCTCCAGGACGCGCGCATCCTCGACGAGACGACCGTGAAGGTTATCGCGGAGGAGCTCATGCGCCTCGTGGACAACACCTACAAGATCAAGCTGATGATCGAGTTCTCCAACGTCGAGTACCTCTCCAGCGCCGTGCTCGGCAAGCTCGTCGCGATCCACAAGAAGGTGCAGGAGGGCAAGGGCATCCTGAAGCTCGCGTGCATCAAGCCCTCGATCAAGGAAGTCTTCAAGATCACCAAGCTCGACAAGGTGTTCGACATCCACGACACGCACGAAGCGGCGATGAACTCGTTCAAGAACAAGAAGTTCGGGTTGTTTTAGACGGTGCCAAACCCGGGTCCCGCTTCCCCGCCGCCCGGCGGCCACGTCGCGCTCGTCGGCGCCGGGCCGGGCGACCCGGGGCTCCTGACGCGGCGCGGGCACGACCTGCTCCTTCACGCGGACGTCGTGCTGTACGACCGGCTCGTTGACCCGCGGCTCCTCGACATCCCGTACCCGTCCGCCTGCCGCCGCATCTACGTCGGCAAGGAACTCCCCGGCCGCGCCAGCCGCGACGAACAGCAGGACCGCATCAACAAGGCGATGGTGCGCGAGGCGCGGGGCGGGAAGCGCGTCGTGCGGCTGAAGGGCGGCGACCCGTTCATCTTCGGGCGCGGGGGCGAGGAAGCGGCGGTGCTGGCGGCGGCGGGGATCGCGTTCGAGGTCGTCCCGGGCGTGACGGCGGCGCTCGGCGCGGCGGCGACCACCGGGATTCCCTTCACCCATCGCGGCGTCGCGCAGGAAGTCACGTTCGCGACGGCGCACGGGGCGAAGGGCGGCGCGCCGCCGCCGTGGAAAGCGCTGGGGCAGCTCAAGGGAACGATCGTGTTCTACATGGGGACGTACACGCTGGCGTCCGCGGCGAAAAAACTGATCGCGGCGGGGCGGCCGGCCTCGACGCCGGTGGCGGTGGTCGAGCGCGCGACGACCCCGCGGCAGCGCGTCGTCGAGGGGACGCTCGCCAGCATCGCGGCGCGCGCGGAAGCCGCGGCCGTCCACCCGCCGTCGCTCGTCATCGTCGGCGCCGCCGTGCGGCTCCGCGGCGCGCTCGACTGGTTCGGGAAGCGGCCGCTGCACGGGACGCGCCTCCTCGTCGCTCGTCCCGACGGGGATGATCCGGGCTCTAGCCGCCTGGAGGCCCTCGGCGCCGAAGTCACTCGCATGCCGGCGCTCGGCTTCCGCCCGGCGCGAGACCCGCGGCCCCTCGCGCGGGCCCTTCAACGCCTCGACACGTACCGATGGGTGATCTTCACGAGCCCCCGCGGCGTCGAGTACACCGCCGAGGCCATGGAGCACGTCGGTCTCGACGCGCGGGCGTTCGGGGAAGCGCTGGTCGCGGCTGTGGGCGAGCGCACGAGGGCGACGGTGACGGCGTACCTGGGAGTGCGGCCGGACCTGGTGCCGGAGGAATCGCACGCGGAAGGCCTGGTGGCGGCGATGAAGAAGCGTGGAATCCGGGGCGCGCGGATCCTGCTCCTCCGGGCGGACCGTGGCCGCGACGTGCTGCCGAAGCTGCTGAAGGCCGCCGGCGCAAAGGTAGACGACGTCGTGGCCTACGAGCACGCCACGCCGAAGCCGGACCGCGCCGTGGTCGCAAGTCTCGCGGCCGGCGAATTCGACGCCGCGCTGGTCACCAGCGGCGAAATCGCGCGCAACCTCAAGCGCTTCCTCGGCCGCCGCCCCTGGCCCGTCGCCACGAAGATCGTGACGATCGGCCCCGTGACGAGTGCCGCGGTGCGCGACCTGGGCTGGACCGTGGGCGCGGAAGCAACTTCACCGCAATCCCTCGCCGAGGCCGTGCGCGCGGCCACCGGTCGTTAGCCTTCGCCAGCCTTCGCCAGCCTTCGCCAGCCTTCGCCAGCCTTCGCCAGCCTTCGCCAGCCCTGAGCGAGCGAAGCGAGTCGAAGGGCCAGCCATCCCTTGCCTCGCCTGCCCCCCAACTCTACCCTTCCCCCATGATCCACCGCCCCCGCCGTCTCCGCGCCAACCCGCTCATCCGCTCGCTCGTCCGCGAAACCACCCTCTCCGCCACCAACCTCGTCCAGCCGATGTTCGTGCGCCCCGGCAAGAAACAGCGCCGCGCGATCAAGTCGATGCCGGGCATGTTCCAGCTCAGCGCGGACGAGCTCGTGAAAGACGCGAAGAAGACGCGCGACGCGGGCGTCCCCGCCGTAATCCTCTTCGGCATTCCCGAGACCAAGGACGCCACCGCTACGAGCGGGACCGACGACGACGGAATCATCCCGACGGCGATCGAAGCGCTGAAGGACGGCGTGCCGGACCTGCTCGTGATGACCGACGTCTGCCTCTGCGAATACACCGACCACGGGCACTGCGGGCTCGTCGAGAACGGGAAGATCGTGAACGACCCCTCGCTCGACGTCCTGGCCCGGATGGCCCTGTCCCACGCCCGCGCCGGCGCCGACGTCGTCGCGCCCAGCGACATGATGGACGGCCGCGTCGCCGCGATCCGCAAGGCACTCGACGGCGAAGGGTTCACCGACCTGCCGATCCTGAGCTACGCCGCGAAGTACGCCAGCGCGTTCTACGGGCCGTTCCGCGACGCCGCCGAGTCGCCCCCGCAGTTCGGGGACCGCGCGTCCTACCAGATGGACCCCGCCAACGCCCTCGAGGCCCTTCGCGAGGTCGAGCTCGATATCGCGGAAGGCGCGGACATGGTGATGGTCAAGCCCGCGCTGCCGTACCTCGACATCATCCGGCGCGTGAAGGAGAAATTCGGCGTCCCGACCGCCGCTTACTGCGTCAGCGGCGAGTACGCGATGGTCAAGGCGGCGGCGGAAAACGGGTGGATCGACGAGAAGCGGGCGGCGCTGGAGATCCTGACGTCGATCCGGCGCGCGGGGGCGGACTTCATCCTGACGTACTGGGCGACGGAAGCGGCGGGGTGGCTCAAGTAGCGGCTTCATTGCGCATCCGTGCGCAATCGGTAAGATTCCGGCGCTCCCCGAGGGGGGCGCTTCCCATGGCGAAAAAAAAACAACCACCGCCCGAAACGCCCGTGACGCCGCCGGCGCCCGAGCCTGAGCCACCGCCGGTGCCTGCGGCGGAGGCCGAAGCGCCCGCGCCGAAGAAGCGCCGCGCGAAGAAGGAAGAGCCGCCGCCGGAGCAGGCGCCCGAGCCGGGGATGAGCCTGGACGCGCTTTCGAGTCCCGCCGCGCCGGCAGAGCCTGAGGGCGCCGAGCCGCCGATGGACGAGTCGTCGGCGATCCGCACGTTCGAGGCGCTCGTGTTCGCGACCAACGAGCCCCTCGCCCCCGCGGCCGTCCGCAAGATCGTCCCCGGCGCGACGCCGGCGCGCGTCCGCCGCTGGGCCGAGACCCTGCAGCGCGAATATGACGAGCGCGGCCGCGCGTTCCAGCTCCGCGAAATCGCGGGCGGCTGGCAGATCCTGACGCGGCCGGAGCATGCCGAAGCAGTCCAGAAGATGCTGAAGGTCAAGAGCGAGGGGAAGCTCTCCACGGCCGCGCTCGAGACGCTCGCGATCGTGGCGTACCGGCAGCCGATCAACCGCGCCGATCTGGAAGCGATCCGCGGCGTCGGGAGCGGGCCGCTGCTGCGGGCGCTGATGGAGAAGGGGCTCGTCAAGGTGACGGGCAAGGAAGAGACGCTGGGGAGACCGGTGCTGTACGGGACGACGGACCGGTTCCTGGAGCTGCTCGGGCTGGCGAGCGTGAAGGACCTGCCGAAGCCCGAGGAACTGAAGGGCTAAGCCTGCGGCGCGGCAAGGTGTGTCAAGCCGCCTGACAACCCGCCTCCCCGCTTCCGCTGATTCCGGACGATTCAAGCGGCACTCCAATTGCGGTCTGCAGCGGCATGATCCCCCGCGTCATCGCGTTCACGCTCGCCGCCGCGCTGGCCCTGTTCCTGGCGCTGTGGCTCCGGAAACCGTCCGCCGAAGCACCCGCCCGTCTTCCGGCGGCAGTTACGGAGGCGCCCGAAAGCCCTTCGACGCCCCGTACGGAAAACGGCGCGCCCGCCCCCGCCACTGAGACCCCGCGTTCCACCGGCCCCGCGCCGGCGCTTCATGGGCTGCGCCTCCTCTCGCGCGAGGAGGCGGAGAAGCGCGGCTGGGCGGCGCCGGTGAAGCTGCCGACGCCGGCGGAGACGGCCGCCGAGGCGGTCTGGCGGAAGTGGAAGGAAACTCCGATTTCGGTCAACTGCACGGACGCGCCGCTGGTCGAGTTTCTCGAGGACCTGCGGGCGCGGTACGGGCTCGAGACGCGGATCGACCCTGAGCTCGACGTGGAGGCCCACACGGTGACGTTCCGGGTGGAGGAGCTGGCGGGCGACCAGGCGTTCGACCTCATCCTCAAGATGGCGGACCTGGCGTGGTGCATCGACGAGCGCGGCACCCTGTGGATCACGACGAAGGACCGCGTGGACCAGCTCGCGCCGGCCCGCGGCAAGCCGCTCTCCGCCGACGAGTCCTGGATGGCGGCTTCGATCCGCGGCGGGTACCCGGACATGGAGAGCCCTCCGATGACCGTTCAGCGCGCGGAGTGGATGAAGGGGCGCGCGGTCAACGCCACGATCGCGAACCTTCCTCTCCAGCAGGCGGTTCAAGAACTGTGCGAGGGGGGAGGGCTCACTCTGTTCTGGTCGCAAGGGGCGATCGACCTCGCGGCCAGGGCGCCGATCGCGTCGCTGGTGGGTGAGGACCTCCCTCTCTGGCCCTCGATCGAGCAGATGCTCACCCCGGCGGGCCTCGGCCTCGCGTGCTGGTCCGGCGGCAGTGCCGTCGTGCAGACCGCCGAAGAAATCCGGGAGCTGGAGGAGTGGGAAGTGGAGTGCGGCAAGACGACGAAGAAGCTGGCGAAAAGAAAAACCGACCTGGCCGCGCGAACGGTGCGGATCGAGGGCAAGGTGCTCACGCTTCAGGCCGTGGCCGCACAGATCGAGGCCCAGCTCGGCGTGAAGGTCCGCGTGATGCCGGGGCTCAAGGAACGGGAAGCGGCGTGGGAGGCGGACGGGCTCGAACAGACGGCCGGGGAGGTGCTCAACATCCTCGCGAGCGACGCACCGCTCGCGTGGGGTTTCATGCCGGAGCGCAACTGGGACGCACCGGAGGACGAGCCGTGGGTGATCTGGCTGGTCAACCTGAAATAGAGAACCGGGTCGCAGCCGCGGTGGCGAATTGTAAGCACTCGTGACATTCCCCCGCCCGAAGGCCCTTCCCAGGGCCGTTCCAGCCGGGCACGCCCGTTGCTTTCAGCCCCTTCACCACAAACATGCATCCTCTCCGAGCCGCGCTCCTCACAGCCCTTCTCGGACTCCTCGCGCTTCTGATTGCGTGGGGACTCCGTTCGCCACGCCGTGCCGACCCGGGACTGGACGGGGCGGCGCGCGCCGGCGAGCCGCTGGTCAAGCCGGTGGCGGCGCCGAAGCGGGACTTCCCGAGGCGGCCGGCCGCGCAGGACGAAGTGTTCGCCGAGCCGGCCGACGACGAGACGCCGGGGCCTGAGCACCCGTGGACGGCCTACCTCAAGCGGTGCGCGGAAATCGAGTCCAAGCTGCGCGCGGCCAAGCCGGATCTCGACTTCACCGACTCCCCTCTCGAGCCCATCCTGGCCGTCATCGAGGAAGCCACCGGGCTGCGCTTCCACCTCGACTGCCCGCAGGAAACGACGGCGAAGCGCATCTCGTTCGCCGTGAAGGACCTGATGGCGATGCACACGCTGCGGCTGCTGCTGCAGCAGTACGACCTGCTCTACGTGGTGAGCGAGGACGGTGAAGCGTGGATCATCCCGGCCAAGCCGTTTCCCGATGGCGGGCCGCGGGTGCACCCGCACGAGCCGGCGTGGATGGGAGACTACCGCGCCCTCAAGATGGTGAGCGCGGAAGCGACGGCCAAGCCGAAGGACACCGGCGAGGCGGAGAGAAACCGCGTCACGCTGTCGGCGATAAAATCGATCAAGGTCTCTCTCAACCTGACAGAGACTTCCCTTCCGGATGCTATTTCGAATCTCCAGGAAGCGTGCCAGCTGAACTTCATGATCGACCGGCGCTGCGTGGACGATCCGGAGGTCCAGACCGTGACGGCGACGCTGGTTGACGTGCCCGTGGAACAGGCACTGGGGGCGTGCCTGCACAACACGGAGCTCGGGTGGTACGCAAAGGACGGCGTGCTCGTCGTGACGACCCTTGAGGCCATCAAGACGATCGAGGACGCGACGGAGCTGGACAGGAAGATCCGGGCCGAGCGCGCGGCGGCGGAGCGCGACCTCTTCGCCCAGTCCGTCGCATTCGGGGCCGAAAACATCCGCCTGCGGGACCTGGCGGAAGTGCTCGCGAAGGGCCTCGGGGTGCCCTGGCAGATGGACCCCGCGACCTGGGCCCGCAAAGCGCGCTACACCGTCGAGGAACGCCAGCGTCCCGCTTCCGAAATCGTCCGCCTCATGCGCAAGGGCGCGCCGCTGATCGTCACGTACCGCAACGGCATCCTGTGGTTCCTGTCACCGGAAGGCATGAAATGAACCGATCGAAGCGGCACCTGGTCCTTGCGGCGCTGCTGCTCGCGGCGCTGATCGCGGGGCTCTGGCATCTGGGAAGCGGCCGGCGCGGGAGCGAAGCGGCTTCCACGGGACCGCTGGCGGCGGGAGCGCCGGGGGTGTTCAAGGGGAAGAAGCCGCCGGCCCGGGATTTCAAGCGGCGCTCGGGGTACACGATCACGCCGCGCGCGGAGGGGGAAAAGGCAGATCCGGAATCGCCGCCTCACCCGCTCGACGCGGAGATCGCCGCGCGCGCCGAGCGCTGGAAGGTCTGGCGCACGACGAAGGCAGACCTGAATTACACCGACCGGCCGCTCGACGAAGTGCTCGCGGACCTCGCCACCCGGTACGGGCTGAAGTTCCTCATCTCGCCCGGGCTGGAACTTCACGACAAGACCGTGACGTTCAAGGTGGTTGAGCTCGCCGCCGACCAGACCCTCGACCTCATCTTCAAGATGGCCGATCTCGACTGGGTACTCACGGCTGACGGGACGATGGTCGTGCTGCCGAATGGGGCGGACGCGTCGGAGTGGGAGAAGCGGGATTCGGCCGAGCTGCAGGAGATGGAGACGGCCCAGGCCGAGCGGACGAAGAACAAGCGCGAGAACGAGAAGGACGACAAGAACGAAGCGTATTGGGCGGGAGTGAAGGGGAAGACGCTGCCGAAAACGGTGGCCTCGAACACGATGTACGACTCCCTGGACGCGCTCCAGGAGACCCTTCAGCTCAACATGGTCCTCTCGACAAGCGTCCGGAAAGCGATGTGGGAGAATCCTCCGACGATGCCCGACCTTGTGGCGGGACGTTCGGTGCCCGACACGTTCGACGCCTGGGTCTCCGGCGCGGGGTTGGGCTGGAAAGTCGAGAACGGCCTCATGCTTTTCGGAATGGCCGACGAAATCCAGAAGGCGAAGGAGGTAGACGACAAGCGTCGCGCCGAGAGAACCGCCCGCGAAGGCAGTCTCGCGACCCTCCTCGCCCGCAAGGTCACGGTGAGCGGAGACAACCTGGCGATCCGACAACTGGCGGAATTGCTGGGCGGCGCGCTGGGTGTGCCCGTGAAACTGGACCCGGAAACCTGGCACCGCGCGGCGCGCGTCACGATCGACGATACGCCGCGGACGGGACTCGACATCGTGCGCATCATCCAGGCGGCCGCGCCGGTCGAGGTCGCGCTGCGCGACGGCGTGCTGTGGTTCCTGGGACCGGTCCCGCCGCTGAAGGAATGGGAGAAGTAGGGCGTCAGGCTACTTCGGAGGCGCCGCGGGCTCCCCTTCCGTCGTGAACTTCCACTCCGCAGACCACGGCTTGCCGCCGACTTTCGCCGCCATGCTCATCGTGTAGGTCGCGCCGGGCTTGAGCACGTCCTTCGGGATCGCGCAGACCGTGTTCCGCTGGTAGCGCGCATCCGCCGGCTTCTCCGGCGTCGAAACCCAGCACTCCACGAGCTTCCCCTCCGCGTCCCTCAACCCCACGCTCGCTTCCTTCACCGGAATCCCCTGCGGAAACTGCGCCGTGACCGGGAACCCCGCCCTCCCGTCCCTGTCCTCCGGGATCGGGTTCGGCATCTCCCCGCCAAATTCGAGAGGCACGTCCTTCTGCTTGTCCCGCGGGAACAGCACCGGCTGCGGACCTTTCCCCGGCGGCTTCTTCCCGCCTTTCACCCCGCTCATGACGTCCACGACCACATACCACGCGTCGTCTCCGGAAGCCGCGCCGAAACCGATCCGGTCGAGGCCGGGTTCGAGAAGAGGCACCCGGTGGAAGAGCGTGGCCATGAGCCCGTCGATCGAGGCCACCGGTTCGCTGAAACTGATGTCCGAGGACTTCCCCGCCTTCGCGCCCTCCGGCGTGTAACCCGGCAGCTTCGGGTCCTCGTCGTGCGCGCCCAGCCCCTTCTGGCTCGGGTGGTCCTTGTTCGCCTTCATGTACTCCGCGTGAGCGAGGCACCCTTTGGACAGCTCTTCGTCCAGCTTCACCGGCGCCTGTCCCGCGAGCTTGCGCCAGGCGTTCACTTTCTCAAGCACCTTCCCCGGCGTATCGTCCACGGCCGGCGGAGGGTCTTCCGCCAGCACGGCGATCGAAGCGGCGAGAGCGAGGATCAGGGCGCGGCGCACCATGGCGCGCATCTTACCGCAATCCGACTCGTCTCGACCTCCCCCCGCATGCCCACTACAATCCCCCGCATGGCCCGCCCGCGCGAAGACGAAGCCCAGCTCGATGCCGCGCTGCGCCCCGCGACGTTCACCGAGTTCGTCGGCCAGAAGCAGGTCGTGGACAACCTCAAGGTCTTCCTCAAGGCCGCACGCGACCGCAAGGAAACCGTCGATCACGTCCTCTTGAGCGGCCAGCCCGGCCTCGGCAAGACCACCCTCGCCGCCCTCGTCGCGCACGAAATGCGCGCCCCCCTCGTCACCACCAGCGGCCCCGCCCTCGAACGCGCCGGCGACCTCGCCGGCCTCCTCACCCGCCTCGAGGAAGGCACCGTCCTCTTCATCGACGAAATCCACCGGCTGCCTCCCACCGTCGAGGAGTACCTCTACTCCGCCATGGAAGACCGCTTCATCAATATCGTCCTCGACTCCGGCCCCCACGCCCGCACCATGAAGCTCGACGTCCCCCCGTTCACCCTCGTCGGCGCCACCACCCGCGAAGGCATGCTCTCCGATCCCTTCCGCGCCCGCTTCGGCGTCCTCCTCCGCCTCGAGCCCTACCCCGAGAGCGACCTCGTGCAGATCCTCAAGCGAAGCGCCGCCCTTCTCAAGATCCCGCTGGAAGTCGCGGGCGCGGAATCGGTGGCGAAGCGCTCGCAGGGAACGCCGCGGCTCGCGAACCGCTACCTGCGCCGCGTGAGGGACTTCGCGCAGGTCGAGGGCGACGGGAAGGTGACGGCGAAGGGCGCCAACGCGGCGCTCGAGCGGCTCGGCATCGATGCGCTGGGCCTCGTCCCGGTGCAGCGGCAGATCCTCGAGGTCCTGAGCAAGCACGGCGGCGGCCCGCTCGGGCTCAAGACGATCGGCGCGTACGTCGGCGAAGAAGAAGCGACGATCGAGGACGTCCACGAGCCGTACCTGATCCGGCTCGGGTTCCTGAAGCGCACGCCGCGCGGGCGCGTGGCGGCGGAGGAAGGGTTGAAGCATGTCGGGGCGAAGGTGAAGAAAGCGAGCGAGCTCTTCTAGGCAGGGGGCACCCGCCAATGTCGAAAATCACGATCAAGGTGGAACGGCTGGAGGAGGTGCCCAACAGCGCCTACCTGACGCTTGAGGGCTCCGGGGATTCCTCGAACGACTCACAGCTCTCTGGTGTGCTGGTCCCGCTGTTTCAAGAAGGCGTCAATAGGCTGGCATTCGACCTGGAGAAAGTGAGGTACTTCACCGATCTCTTTGAGGCTCTTGTCACCAGACATGCGGGGCGCCTCAACGGGGGTGAGGGCATCCTTGTCCTGGTACGGCCGCACGAGAAAGTCGCGTGGATCCTCAAGATGATCGCCCCCGAGCATTATCGATTCGCATCGTCCCGTGAGGACGCCATCAACCAAATGAAGACGCTTGCGGGCCAAAAACTCCTTACGCCCCCTGGAGCCTGAACCGAATGGACCCCCTCGACCGCCTGATGAGTAACAACCGCGCCTGGTCGGCGCGGATGAAGAAGGAGCGCCCGGGCTTCTTCGACGCGCTGAAGGACCAGCAGAAGCCCGAGTACCTCTGGATCGGGTGCGCGGACAGCCGGGTCCCGGCGAACGAGATCGTAGGGCTGCTTCCCGGCGAGCTGTTCGTGCACAGGAATGTCGCGAACCTCGTGATCACGAGCGACCTGAATTGTGTCAGCGTGATCCAGTTCGCGGTGGACGTGCTGCGGATCAAGCACATCATCGTCTGCGGGCACTACGGCTGCTCCGGCGTGCAGGCCGCGATCCGCGAGGACGAGATCGGCGTCGCAGACAACTGGCTCATGCACGTCCGCCATCTGCGCGACCGCCACGAAGGGGAACTGGACGCGCTGGAGACCGACGAGGCGCGCTTCCGCCGTCTCTGTGAAATCAACGTCTCCGAGCAGGTGCAGAACGTGGCGCACACGACGCCGGTGCAGCACGCCTGGCGCGTCGGTCAGGAGCTGACGATCCACGGCCTGATCTACGGGGTCGAAGACGGGCTGCTGAAAGACCTCGGCGTCCGTGCTGCGAACCGGACCGAAGTGACCGCGATCCGCCGTCGTGGGCGCGGGGAACCGGGATAGTCGGCAGCCGGGAATAGCACGCACCTCCCCGCGCAAAAGGACCGCCTTTGGCGCCCTCCCGCCACGCCTCGCGCGTTTTCGCGCGGCCCCTGTTCACACCTGCCGCGGCTCAGGATTTGCGACCCCGTCGGGAACGGCCTTCAGGGGCCGCTTTGCGTACCCGAACCGGGCGGACGGAACCGGGTCGGCAATGTCCGAAAGAGGTGCCTCGATGTCCTCGAACGAAGAACCGAAAGGCGAACGCGCCGGAGCCCTGGTCCGGGCCCTGGCCTATGCCGCGGAGTGCCTGCTCTCCGACACCGACTGCGAACAGCGCCTCGGTGAGGTGCTGAGCGAAATCGGAAGCGCGCTGGGCGCGACCCGCGCGGCGCTCTACGAAATCCTGCAGGGCGACCCGGGCGGCGCCCGCTTCGTACTCGACGCGGAGTGGCGTCGCGATCCCGCCTGCACCCAGGCGGGCACGCGTGCGTTTCCACGCTGGGTCCTCGCGCTCTCCCAGGGCGGCGCCATCTTCGGTCCCGTATCGTCGTTGCCGGTCGGGGAACGTGAAGCGCTCTCGCTCGAGGGCATCCGTTCTGTCCTGGCGGTCTCGGTGCCGGTGCTGACGTCGGGAAATCGCGGGGCGCTGGTGTTCGAGAACGCCGGATCCGGGAACGAGTGGGCGCAGGCCGAGCTCCAGTTCGCAATGGCGATCGCCCACGCCCTGGGCGCCGCGTTCGTCCAGGAACGCGCCCGCCACGACCTCCTGAACGCCGAAGCACGCTACCGCGCCATCGTCGAGGCCCAGACCGAACTCATCTGCCGCTTCCAGCCCGACGGACGTGTCACCTTCGCCAACGAGGCCTACGGCCGGCGTCTTGGCCTGAGTCCCGTTCGCACCCTCGAAGTCTCGCTGTGGAACGCGCTTCCGCCGGACGCCGTCAGGACGATCCAGAAGGCGCTCGGTGCGCTGATCCCGGGGGGGCTGCCGGCGACGGTGCTCCACCGGATTGTCCTGCACGACGGTTCGGACATGTGGGTCCAGTGGGAGATTGTGGCGATCGCGCGGCCGACGGGCGGGCTGCTGGAATTCCAGGCGGTCGGGACCGACGTGACCGAGCGGCAGCGCCTGATGGTCCAGCTCGAGCACGAGGCCTACTACGACGAGCTGACGGGCATCGCGAACCGCCGCATGTTCGAGGACCGCGGACGCCGCGCCCTCGCCTCCGCGCGCGCCCGCCCCCGCAACGCCGCCCTTCTCCTCATCGACCTCGATCGCTTCAAGCACCTCAACGACAGCCTCGGCCACGCGGCGGGGGACGAAGCGCTGATCGAGATTGCGCGGCGGCTCGAGCGGGAAGTGCGGTCGGCGGACACGCTGGCGCGGATGGGGGGCGACGAGTACGCGATCCTGCTGGCGGGGGCGGACGAAGCGGAGGCGGCGGCGGTCGGGAACCGGCTTGCGGTTTCGATCGGGCAGCCGCTGGTGGTGCAGGAGCACACGGTGCGCCTGTCGGCCAGCATCGGCGTCGCGTTGTTTCCGCGCGCCGGGCGGACCCTGGAGGACCTGCTCCGGCACGCCGACACCGCGATGTACCGCGCGAAGTCGGAAGGCGGCGGCGTCCGGTTTTTCGACGAGACGATCGACGGCCCGGCGCAGGAGCGGCTCGGCCTGGAGTCGGACCTGCGCGAGGCGCTGGAAGCGGGGCAGCTGGAGATCCACTTCCAGCCTGTGCGGATCGTGGGATCCGGATCGATTATCGGGGCGGAGGCGCTGTGCCGCTGGGACCACATGGTGCGGGGAGCGGTGCCGCCCGCGACGTTTCTTCCGGCCGCGGAGGGGACGGAACTGGCCGAGGTCCTCGATTTCTGGGTGCTGCGGCGGGCCCTGAAACAGGCCAGCGTGTGGAGGCGCTCGGGCTGGAAGGGCTGGATTTCGGTGAACCTGGTACCTCGGACGCTGACGTCGGCGGCGTTGATGCGGGAGTTGTCGGCGGCCATCGAGGAATCGGGGATCGAGGCGGGGTCGCTGGTGATCGAGATGACGGAGCACGCGCTGGCGGAACCGTGCAAGGTCCTTCCGATATTCCGCCAGCTTCGGGAGCTCGGGGTGCGGCTGGCGATCGACGACTTCGGCGCGGGCCACGCTTCGTTCTCGTACCTCGAGAATCTCCCGGTGGACATGCTGAAAGTGGACCAGCAGTTCGTGCGGCGGCCGTGGAGGCAGCTCGGCTCGGGGACGCTGGTGCAGACGATGGTCGGGCTCGGTCACAGCCTGGGGATGCAGGTGCTGGCGGAGGGAATCGAGACGGAGGAACAGCTCATTGCCGTGGCCGAGGCGGGGTGCGACCTGGGCCAGGGATTCCTGCTCGGCCGGCCGCTCCCCGCACGCGCATTCTCGGACCTGATCTCCGCCGCGGGTGCGGGCATCCCGGCGCCCCGGGGGACCGCGTAGGGCTGGAGCGTCTCCCAGTAGGCCCGGAGGCGGCTTCTGCCGTATCCTGAGGGGAGACCCAAGGAGGGACCCCTCATGAAAGTTCGTCGCGGTGAAATCGGGCTGTTCGTGTCGGACGTCGCGCGCTCGACGGGCTTCTACATGGCGACGCTGGGCTTCAAGCGCATCCCGGACCCGAACTTCGGCGAGTCGGACGGGTCCTGGGAAAAACTCCAGGCCGGCGACCTCGTGATCACGATCTTCAAGGCCCAGACTCCCGAGCAGGCGCCGGCGCCCGCTTCACGAAGCGGCATGACGGCGGACATCATCGTGGACGACCTGGCGGCGGCGGTGCTGAAGCTGAAAGCGGCGGGAGGGCGGGTCGGGGACGTGAGGGACTGGCCGGGAGGGAAAGTGGCCGAGTTCACGGACCTCGACGGGATCTGCTGGGCGGTCATTGAGCAGCGCGGGGGGAAGGCTTGAGTAGTAAGTATTGAGTGGTGAGTGATGAAGAAAGCAGAACCATGAAGTTCGGGCTGAAGCGGGTGATCGTGTTCTCGGCGAACGTGCCGATCCTGGCGCGGTGGTACGCCTCCGTATTCGGGATGAAGATCCTGGAGCTCGACCCGAAGGGCGGATGGGCCGACCTCGATGGCGGCGCCTGCCGGCTCGGGTTGCACGACGGCGGGTGCAAGCGGACGCGCGACTGCGGCCACAAGTTCGTGTTCGGCGTGAAGGACGTCGCGAAGGCGCGCGCCGAAGTCGTGAAGCGCGGCGGATCATTCGGGGCGGTGCGCAAGTTCGGAAAGCTGCATCTCTGCGACGGGAAGGACCCCGAAGGAAACATCCTCCAGCTCTCGAACCGGCTGTGAGAACTGTCCTCGCGATCGCGCTCCTCGCGTGCCGTGTAATGGCCGAGGAGGCTAAGCTCCCGGAGGGCTTCGGCCTCGCCGCGAAGTACCCGGGCGACAAGGGAATCGAGAAGGACCCCGCCGTAATCCACTCTGAGAACTTCGAGAACTGCGACAAAGCCGCTCTTCTTAAACGATGGGACGAACCCAACGACAAGGACGGGAAGCCGCTTCAGCTCGCCGACGGCGGGCCGGAAGGCGGGGGGAAGAGGTGCCTGGAAGTGACGGCGACGCTAGGGCAGGACACGGGCGGGTCGCTGTGGAAGATGCTTCCGCGCGGGGCGGAGAAGGCGTTCGCGCGGTTCTACGTGAAGTTCGCGAAGGACGCGGACTACATCCACCATTTCGTGTGGATGGGAGGGCTGAACCCTCCGACGCGCTGGCCGAATCCGCAGGCAGGAACGTGCCCGAAAGGGGACGACCGGTTCAGCGTGGGGATCGAGCCCTGGGGTGAGCGCGGGACGGCGGCGGCGCCGGGGAACTGGAATTTCTACGTGTACTGGCACGAGATGAAGATCTCGGCGGACAGGAAGTTCTGGGGAAACGGGATCAGGCCGGTGGAACCGCAGCCGGCGCCGCGCGAGCGCTGGCAGTGCGTGGAATTCATGATCAAGCTGAACAAGGTCGGCGAGCGCGACGGCGAGCTGGCGTTGTGGCTGGACGGGAAGCTGGTGATGGACGTGAAGAAGGGATCGCCGCGGGACAAGTGGAGCGGAATGGGGTTTCGCCTGCTGAAGGACGGCGGCGAGCCGTTCGAAGGGTTCGACTGGCGCAAGTCGAAGGACCTGAAGATCAGCAATTTCTGGCTCGAGCACTACGTCACGGAGAGCGCGGGCAAACAGAACGGCGTCGAAAAGCCAAACCCTGTGAACCGCGTGTGGTTCGACGACGTTGTTGTGTCCGAGGAGTACGTAGGGCCGATCAAGGTGAAATAGGAGGCGTTCAATGAGGTCTTTATCCGCGGCCCTTTCCGCGTCATCCGCCGTTATCCGCGAATTCCGTTCGCTTTGCTTCAGACGCGGATTCTCACAGGAAAGAGAAAGGAATTCGCGGATGAAAGCGGATGGCGCGGAAACGGCCGCGGATAACGGCTTCCGGAACATCGGTCTCGGTTTTCTGCTCCTGCTCCTCCTCCCCGCCCTGTCCACCGCCAACCCCACCCTCGTCGTCACCGACACCACCTGGAAAGCCGTCGACAGCGTCCCCGACCAGGACGCCTGGATCCGCCCCAAGTACGACGACTCGAAATGGGGGACGGCCAAGGACTACGGCATGAACGAGGAAAAGTGGAAGCACTTCACCGTCGATAACATCTTCGGCTTCGCCTCCGACGCGAACTGGATCTGGACCGAGTCGAACAAGGGCGGCTACCTCCGGAAGAACTTCAAGGCCCCCGAGGGATTCCATACCGCCGAGATGGTCTTCGTCGCCGACGACGTGGCCGAGGTCTGGATCAACGACGACCCGGTCGATTTCTACGACACGAAGGTCGGGTACTGGGGATACCGCGGGTGCGCGGTGATCGTGGACGTCATGCCCTGGGTGAAGGACGGGAACAATCTCGTCGCGGTGAAGCTCAAGGACAACGGCGGCGAGCGCGGATTCGCGGCGGAAATCCGCCTCGACGGCGAGCCGCTCGCGGCCCCGCTCGTGAAGGCGCTGAAGGACGAGGATCTGCAGAAGGCCGGCGGCACCGACCTGTCGCGCTTCCACGACCTCTCCGCCGCCCAGCTCAAGGAGCAGCTGAACCTCGACTACAAGCACCAGCAGGTCACGGTGCGCCTGCTGGTGGCGGCCGCGCGGCTGGCGGAGAAGGACCCCAAAGGACTCGAGAAAGTGCTGCGAAGCGTCGAAGAGGGTGGAAACGCCCAGCTCACGGAGCGGATCGTGCGCTACATAGGCGCGCTGAGCCTGAAGTCCATGGAAGGAACGGTCGTCGAGGTCCTGAAGATGCGCGCCGGGACAAGGGAGGGCGCCTTCGCCGCCGCCGCGCTGGCCCGCGTAGGCGAGGGAGACGAAGAAGCGATAACCGTCCTTGAAAAAGCCCTCCATTGCGACTACGCCGCGACCGAAAGAGCCGCGAAACGAGCCCTTGCGACCCTGAGAAAGTGAGTTCCAGTTCCGAGTTCCCAACCCATAACCCCCAACCGCAAACCCCAACCGAACCCCGAACCCAGAACTCCGAACTCCGAACTCAACTTCCGGAACCACAAACCCCAAACCGAACCTCCGCTACCCGCTCGCGCCCGTCTCCGCTACCATCCGCGCTCTATGCCGCCACTAGCCGGACGCGACGCCGACCTCCTCTTCGGCCTCCTCGCCCTTCGCCTCCAGTTCGTGAGCGAAGAACAGCTCCTCCTCGCCATCTCTGACCTCGTCAAACACCCGTCAAAGGACTTCCCCACCCTCCTCCGCGAACGCGCCCACCTCGACGACGCCCGCCTCCAGGCCGTCCACGCCGCCACCCTCGCCCACCTCAAGGAGGGCGAGGCCGCGGAGATCGTGAAATCCATCGAGTCCCCGCGAAGGGTGCTGGAGGCCTGGAAGGGATTCCTCGCCAACCCCGGCTCCGCTGAAACGCTCATGATGCCCGCGTCGCGCCACGCGGGCCCCCCCACCGGGCAGCCCCTTCGCGGCTCCATCGACGCTCCGGTCGGCGACCGCACGATCCTGATGACGCAGCCGTCGGACAGGAAGTACGTCCTCGGCGCGGAACTCGGCCGCGGCGGCATCGGGCGCGTCGTGGAAGCTCTCGACACGGACATCGAGCGCAAGGTCGCACTCAAGCTCGTCCTGGACGACGCGCCCGCCGAGGCGCTGGAGCGCTTCAAGTGGGAAGGCCGCATCACGGGCCGCCTCGAGCACCCGAACATCGTGCCGGTACACGAAGTAGGGGTGTTGCCGACGACGAAGGAAGTGTTCGTGGCGATGAAGCGGATTCACGGGAAGGACATGCTGCAGGTGATCCGGGACGGGAACTGGAAGCAGCGGCGGCTGATCGAGGCGTTCCGGGACGTTTGCCAGGGGATGGCGTACGCGCATTCGAAGGGAGTGGTGCACCGCGACCTGAAGCCGGCGAACGTGATGCTGGGCGAGTTCGGCGAGGTGCTGATCGTGGACTGGGGGCTGGCACGGATCGTCGGCGAGAAGGAGAACCGCGGGCCGGTGCGGCCGCGGCAGACGACGCGCAAGATCCGCAAGATCGGGCAGGCGGGCGAGGCGCGCTCGAGCAAGCTGACGATGGAAGGGCAGGTACTGGGGACGCCGTCGTACATGCCGCCGGAGCAGGCGCTGGGGAAGCTGGACGAGGTGGACTCGCGGAGCGACGTGTACGCGCTGGGGGCGATCCTCTACGAGATCCTCTCGCTGACGCCGCCGTTCGAGGACGAGAACCCCTGGGAAGTGATCCGGATGGTCACGACCAAGGAGGTGAAGCCGCCGTCGCTGTACATGGACTGCCCGCCGGAGCTCGAGGTGATCTGCCTGAAGGCGCTGTCGAAGGCGAAGGCGGACCGGTACCCGAGCGCTTCGGAACTCGCGGCGGAGATCGAGGCGTACCTCGAGGGCACGAAGGAGCGCGAGCGGCGCGAGAAGCTCGCGAACGAGCAGGTGGAGAAGGCGAAGCTGGAACTCGAGAAGTGGCAGAAATCGGACGCGGAGGCGCGGAAGGTGCAGGAGCAGGCGCACAACCTCTCCGAGGAGGTCAAGGCGCACGCGCCGCTGGCGAAGAAGAAGGAGCTCTGGGAGCTGCAGGACCGCGCGCTCGCCCTCGAACGCCAGGGGCTGCGCGCCTTCGCCGAGGCCGACGCGGCGCTGACGTCGGCGCTGTCGAACGTGCCGCTCATGAAGGAGGCCCGCGCCCTCAAGGCCCAGATGTACTGGCAGCGCTTCCTCGAGGAGGAGGCCAACGGCGACGAGCGCGCGGCGATCCTGCACCGGCAGGTGGTGGAGCGGCACGACGACGGGCCGTTTGCGGCGCGGCTTCGAGGCGACGGGACGCTGGCGGTGAAGACGCGGGCGTATGCCTGCCGCTGCCTGGAGGCCGGGCGGCGCGTGAAGCCGGACGATCTCCTCGTGATGGGGTACCACCCGTGGAGCGGGCGGATGCCGGCCGTGAAGGGCACCGAGGGGATGCGCGAGCTCGAGCCGGAGACGCCGCTGACACTGAAGGTGCACTCCGCCGCGTGCCGCGCGGAAGCCGTGACCGGCGCGAAGGTCTGGGCGTTCCGGCACGTCGAGATGGACCGCGCGCTCGTGCCGGTCACCGTCGGCGCCGGAAAGCCGAAAGTCCCCGACGCCGTCCTGAACGAGCTCTTCGGCAATTCGCCCAGCCGCCCGCGCGGAAGCGGGCAGTTCCTGGGGACGACGCCGATCGAGAAGCGCTCCTGGCCGATGGGATCATGGCTTCTGGTGATCGTGGCGGAAGGGCGTTCGCCGCTGGCGCTGCCGGTGAGCGTGGGGCGGCAGCAGGATCTCGAGGTGGACGCGACGCTGTTCGAGGAGGCGGAGCGGATCGAAGGGTTCCTCCCGATCCCCGCGGGGCCGTTCCCGTTCCAGCTCGGGAAGACGGCGAGCCCTTCGGCAGGCGTGCGCGCCGGCGTCCGGACGCTGGACGACTTCTTCCTCGCGCGCCTCCAGGTCACCTGCCGGGAGTACGCGGCGTTCCTGAATGCGCTTCATCCCGAAGAGGCGTCGAAGCGGGCGCCGCGGCCTGCGGACGGGGCGGCGCCGTACTGGCCGCGTGTGAACGGGATGTGGGTGGTGCCGACGGCGGAGTGGCTGTCGAAGCCGCGGCCGGGGGTGATGGTGGACGACTGCCGGCTGAGGCATGCGCAGGCGGACTGGGGGGAGGACTGGCCGGTGCTGTCGGTGACGTGGAACGACGCGATGGCGTATGCGTCGTGGGCGTCGCAGAAGGCGGGGCGGCTGCTGTGCCTGCCGCACGAGGAGCAGTGGGAGAAGGCGGGGCGCGGGCCGGACGGGCGGCCGTACCCGTGGGGCGCGAACTTCGACGCGGTGCGGTGCAACTGCGGCGAGACGTTTGCGGACGGGATGACGCCGACGGCGGTCGAGGAGTTCTCGACCGACGATTCGCCCTACGGGATCCGCGGGATGGCGGGAAACGGGCGCGAGTGGTGCCTGAACGATCCCGGCGGGCGGCGCTACCGCGACTGGCGCATCGCGCGCGGAGGAACGTGGAATGCGGCCGGAGGCAACGTGTCGCTGTTGAGACGGTTCGGCTGGGTCGCGACGTACCTGGAGCCGGGTCAAGGCTTCCGGTTGAGCGCGGTCGTGCGCCTCTCTTCCAAGGCGTAGCCGAAGTTGCGAGTTGCGGGCCTTGCCCACCGAAGCTCCGCAGGGGCGCAGGCGGGTTGCGGGTTGCGAGGAACGGCTGCGCACTCATCGGCAGCCGCTGAATTCGCCGCCGTTCCTCGCAACTCGCAACCCGCAACTCGCAACTCGGCATTCTCTACTGCTTATCGACCGCTCCGGTTGAAGGGTTAAAGCGCTCGCCCTCCTCCAACAACCGCACGAACGTGAAACCGGCATCGGTCCACTTGAACAAGAGCGTCTTCTGGATCCAATCGTCGGCTCCTTCGACCTGCCAGCTCGCCTGGCACGTCGCCGCGACGCCCGCCTTCAGCTGCGGATGCAGGTCGCCCTGCATGTGAATGATCTTTCCCGCCGTCATCTTCTCCAGCTCAACCGCCGCGAGATACCTCACGGCGTCCTTCCCCCCCGACTTCGGGTCCGGCACCTTTTCCGGATGCGCCTCGGGAATCTGATCCCCTGGCCATAGTTTCGATACAGACCACTCGTTGTTCTTCTTCTCGAAGCGTCCCTTGAGCCAACCCTTGGCGACCCCGTCGAGAGTCCACTCCACGTCGGTGGCCCCGCTGCCGGTCGTTTTGCCGGTCGTCATCATTCCGCCGGCGGACTTCGTCACTTTCACCTTCTTCCCCGCGTTGTCCTTCTGCAGCCGCTCCTCCGCCAGCCACGGCAGCAGTTCCAGCGCGTCCTCCGACCGGTCCGCCTCCCCGTTCCTCAGGATGAACCCCTTCACGGTCGCCGTGAACGTCCCCGCGATCCAGCTCTTGCGATCGGCCGTGTCGCTTTCGCCCTTCTCCTTCTCCGCCTCGACGCACAGCCAGATCTTCCCCGGGATCTTCTTCCCCGATTCCTTCCCGAGCTCGAGCTTCATCGAGTACCCGCTCATGAACATGTCGTGGTCCGGCATGCTCTCGCCCGGCTTCTTGAACCCGATGTGAATGTGCGGCCGGTCGTACGCCTTCTCAGCCTTGAAGCTCCAGGTGCGGTTCTCGGGAATCGCGCCCTTTTCCTTCGTGAACAGGAACACCACGAACTCCCGGTCCGCGAAGAACTCCTTCCCCTGCTTGAGGTGCAGGATCCCGTTCTCCAGCACCGCGCTCTCCAGCGTGAACGCCTGGCCGCGAACCTGGCCGGCCGCCGGCTGGTCAGGGATCACGGCGCCTTCGAGGGAAGCGCGCCAGCCGGTAAAGGCGGCCGGCGCCGGGGACGAGGTGGGAGTGCCGCCTGCGGACGGCGGGGGCGCGGCGGGTTTGCGGCAACCGGTGAGCGCAAGCGAGGCGAACAGGACGGCGCAGGCGAGGCGCATGAGGGCTCCGTGAAGAGGAATCAGGGACGGCATTCTCCCCGGGCGCGGAGTTTGTGTCTTTCAGTAGTTGTCCGTGCGTTTCCGTGCTCTCCGTGATCTGTCGTTGTCGGCACAAAAAAGAACGGCAGAACACGGAGAGCACGGAAACGCACGGAGAAGCACGGAAAACAACGACCGGTCGGAACGGCCCTCCCGGGGATAGAATCAGCTGCTTAACCCGACCCGGAGGCCTCCGTGATCCGACTGACCCGCATCCTGCCGCTGCTCGTTCTCGTTCTTCCCGTCTTCGCGCAGGAGAAGCCCGAGCCGTTCGGCACGACCGACGACATCAATGGCGTCCGCGTCTTCCGCGTGGCAGGCACGCCCGAGGAAATCGGCCGGCGCGTCGGCCAGAACTTCCGCGACGAAATCCGCTTCCTGTTCAAGGAGTACTTCCAGACCTACACCGAGGACCCCGAGATGCGCGTCAAGTTCGTGGAGAACGCGAAGAATCTCGAGAAGTACCTGTCCGACGGCGAGCGGGCGGAGCTGAAGGGCCTCGCGGAGGGCGCGGGGCTGGGCTGGGAGCACGTGCTGATCGTGCACACGTTCCTCGACGCGATCCGCGTCGTGAACTGCTCGACGTTCGTGCTGGAGCCGCCGGCCACGAAGAACGACACGGTCATCTTCGGCCGCAACCTCGACTTCCCCGGCCGCGGCGTCGCCCACAAGCACTCGATGGTGATGGTCTACAGCCCCGAGGGGAAATACTCGTTCGCTTCGGTCACATGGCCCGGCCTCGCGGGCGTCCTCTCCGGCATGAACGAGCACGGGCTCAGCCTCGCGGTGATGAACGTCTACAACAAGAAGGACACGGTTGACGGCGTGCCCTACATTCTCCTGTTCCGCCGCGTCCTGGAGAACTGCAGGACGTTCGAGGAGGCCAAATCGTTCCTCGAGAAGTCCGATCGCACCTGCGGCAACAACCTCATGGTCGTCGATGCCGCCGGCAAATGCGGCGTCTTCGAACTCGACCACGACCAGTGCAAGGTCCGCGAACCCGAGGAAGGCGCCATCATCGCCACCAACCACTGGCGCCTCGAACCGCCCAACGAGTCCCAGGTCTGCCCGAGGTGGTTTCGCCTGAACCAGCTCGAGAAGGCCTGGAAGGGCAAAATCGGCATGGCCGAGGCCAAGAAGCTCCTGCAGTCGGTGCCACAGGGCGAGCTGACGCTCCAGTCGATGCTGTTCCTGCCGAAGGAGAAGGAGCTGTACCTCGCGGTCGGGGAGCTTCCGGCGACAAAGGGGAAGTTCAGGCGGGTGGAAGGGCTGTTCCGGGAGAAGTAGCGGACTACAGCCTGAATCGGGCCGGGAGCAGCGCCGCCGCCGTCGTCGTGAAATCCTCGCACACGACGCGCATTGCGGAAGAGAACTCGACCATCACCTGCCGGCACGCTCCGCACGGCCGCACGTTCTTCCCATTCTTGCCGAGGGCGACGACCGCGATCGCCACGAACGCGCGCTTCCCTTCCGCGACCGCCCGCCCGATGGCGACGCGTTCGGCGCACATCGTGAGCCCGTACGAGGCGTTTTCCACGTTGCAGCCAGTGACGACCGAGCCGTCCTTGCACAGCAGGGCGGCGCCGACCTTGAACTTCGAGTAGGGGGCGTACGCGTTCCTTGCGGCGCGGCGGGCGGCGGCGAGGAGCTGGCGGTCGGACGGGGGGCGCTTCATTTCCAACCCTCCTCGACGCGCCTGCGGAGATCGGCCTTGAGGCTGTCGGCGGCGAACGCCGCGTCCACGGCGTTGAGGACGGCGCGCTTCAGCTCGGGCCTGGTCATGCCGAGTTCCTTCTCCGCGCGCTGGAAGTCCTGGGACAGGGTGCTTCCCTGGACGCCGGGGTCGTCGGTGTTGAGCGTGACGTTGACGCCTTCGCGGAGGAGCTTCGCGAACGGGTGGTCGGCCATGCGGTCCACGGCGTGCGTCATGACGTTGCTCGTGAGGCACATCTCGAAGACGGCGCCGCGCTTCTTCGCGGCGGCGAGGATCGCGGGGTCCTCGACCACGTGGACGCCGTGGCCGATGCGCGTCGCGCCCATGTCCATGGCCTCGCGGACGTTAGCGGCGGGGCCGGCCTCGCCGGCGTGGATGGTGAATGGTACCCCCAGCCGCGCGGCCTCGGCGAATCCCTCGCGATGAGCGGACAGCGGCGCCCGCTCGTCGCCCGCAATGTCGAGCCCCACGACGCCGCGGTCGCGATACCGGTGCGCCAGCCGCGCCGCCGTCATCGTCGTCTGCGGTCCGTGATTCCGAATCCCGCACAGGATCAGCCCGCTCTTCACCCCCGTCTCACGCTCCCCTTCGCGCAGCCCTTCCAGTGCGCCTTCCACCGCTTCCTCCGGCGCGAACCCGGCATCGACCCACAGCGTCGGCGAAAACCGCGTCTCGAAGTAGATGACGCCGTCGGCCTTCATGTCGCGGCAGAGCTCGAGCGCGGCGCGGTGAAGGGCCTTCCGGGAACCGAGCGCCGGCAGGAAAAAGTCGAACGTCGAGAGGAACTCGGGGAGGGAGTTGCACGCCGGTGTGACGCGGCAGCGTGAAGCAGCGTCGGGGGGCCATTTCAGGCCGGCCTCAGCCGCGAGCGCGACGAGCGTCGCAGGCCGGACCGCGCCGTCCAGGTGACAGTGCAAGTCGAGTTTAGGGAGGTTTGTGTAGTTCATTAGTGTGGCGCTGAAAGACGACAGTGGTGAGTGGTGAGAATTGCGAGGGACGACGTATCTCAGGGTTCGTGGCCGGTATTGCGGAGTTGCCAAGAGGGGAAACAGCAAAGGCAAAAAGGAGAACCCTCAAGTAAACGACAAACAGCAAACGACAAGCCGGTCAGCGCGTCGAGTCGCAGTGTTCCAGTGGTTTGCCGTATGGCGTCGTCCGTGGATCTTTTTTCTCCCTTTTGCTTTTGGCGTTTGGTTTTGCGTTTCGCGGTTTTGAGTTTGCCGTTTCGAGAACCGGGCTCGGTCAAGTCCCTCTCAGGAGCTACCGCAATACCGGCCATGCACCCCGTGTCTCCTCACTCAATCCTCAGCCTTCGCGGTCAGACCTGGAGCTTCGGCAGCATCGCTTTGACGAGCCTGGCGAACCGGTCGCTCACGGCAGCGCCGGTCTTGAGCACTTCTTTGTGATCGACGCCGACGCCGACCGTGCCCAGGTGGGCGCCCCCGGCCGCGGCGTTGGTAATGCAGGAGAGGCCCAGGACGCGGATGCCGGCCTGGCGGGCGGCGATGGTCTCGAGAACCGTGCTCATGCCGACGGCGTCGGCGCCGATCGCCGCCAGCATGCGGACCTCGGCGGGCGTCTCGTACTGCGGCCCCGCCATCCCGGCGTACACGCCCTGCTTGAGCTCCACGCCGCAGTCCCGCGCCGCGGCCAGCGCCGCTTCCCGGAACGCCGGGTCGTAGGCCGACGTCATGTCCACGAACGCCGGCATCCCCATGAGCGGGCTCTGCCCGGTCAGGTTGATCTGGTCGGCGATCAGCATCAGGTCGCCCGCCACGAGCCGCGCGGCCACCCCGCCCGCCGCATTCGTCACGATCAGGTTCTTCACCCCCCAGCGCGCCAGCGACCGAACGCCGATCGTCACCTGCGTCGGGTCGTACCCCTCGTAGAGGTGCCACCGGCCGCGCAACAGCGCGACGCTCCGCCCGGCCAGCTTTCCCACGATCAGCTGCCCGGCGTGACCCGCCACCGTGCTCATCGGGAACCCGGCGATCTCCGTGTACGGCGCGACCCTCTTCCCCTCCACCTGGTCCGCCAGCGCCCCCAGGCCGCTTCCCAGCACAATCCCGAAATCCGGCGGCTCCCCGAACCTGTCGCCCAGCACCATGCACGGCGTCCTCGTGTCCGTCATTTCCCGGCCTCCATCGCCCTGCGGATTCTCGCCCCCACATCCGTGTTGTCGATCACGCCGGTGAAATCGCCGGCGTGCGGACCCCACGCGTATATCGAAACGTCGCACGCATCGTGGCCCTTGGTCACCAGGTGCGTCGCCTGCACCTCGATCGGGATGAACTGCACCCCGGAGGCCTGCGACAGCGCGTGCCCGATGGCGTTCTGCGCCGCGTACTTCGCGAAATCTGAAGACGCCTTCTCCCCCACCACCTTCAGCGCCTCGATCTGAGCCATCAGCTCGTCGCTCACCTCGAATCCCGCGTTCTCGCGCACTACTTCCGCCAGCGGACGCTTCCCGTCCGTCGCCGTGCGCGCCATCTTCTCGGCGCTCATCTTCTGGGAGCGCAGCCGGTCGATCGCCACTTTCTCCGTCACCGTCAGCCCGCCCGTCGCGTGGTCCGCCGTCACGAGCACCAGCGTGTTCCCGTCGCGCTCCGCAAACGCCAGGATCCGCTCCACCGCCTTGTCGAATGCCGTGAGATCCCTCACCATCGTCGCCGCGTCGTGCCCGTGGCAGGCCATGTCGATGCGGCCGCCTTCCACCACGAGGAAGAAGCCCCCGTCGTGGCTGGAGAGGAGCTGAAGCGCCTTGAGGGCCATTTCCTCGAGGGAGGGCTGCACGGCGGCGTCGCGGTCGATTTCGTAGTCCATGAAGCGGTCGGCGAAGAGGCCGATGACGCGGCCATCGCGGCAGTCGAGGAAATCGGCGCGGTTGCGGAGGAAGGTCCAGCCCTTGTCGCGGAACTGTTTCTGAAGGGCGTCCGGGAAGAAGACGAGGCCGCCGCCGAAGAGGACGTCCACGTTGGCGTGGAGGAAGAGCTCGGCGATTTCGCTTTCGCGCTTGCGTTCGCTGCAGTGGACGGCGAAGGCGGCGGGGGTGGCGTGCGTGACGGTGGTGGTGGTGACGAGGCCGACGGCCTTGCCTCGTGTCTTGCACCACTCGGCGAGGACTTCGAGGTCGGTCCCGTCCGGCGTCTGGCCGAGGGTGCCGTTGGTCGTCTTGCGGCCGGTCGAGTACGCGGTCGCGGCGGCGGCGCTATCGGTGACGAGCGCGTTCGCCGGGTACGTCTTCACGAGCCCGAGAAAGTTCGTCTTCTCCATCGCGAGCCCTTCGTGCACCCCGGGGCCCGCGAGCCGCCCGAGCGTCACCTGCGACGGCCCCATGCCGTCGCCGATCAGGAGAATCACGTTCTTCGCCGGTTTCTCCGGCTTCGGCGCTTCCACGTCCGGATCGTCGCCGCCGAAAATGCAGCCCGCGCACGCCAGCAGCAAGGCCGCGCCCAACAACCGCTTCACACTAGCGAGATGCTTCATAAGGCTTCCCCAGCGCTCCCGGTGACCGTGCTTTCCCGACGAAACCTGCGAGAACGAGGATTGTAAGCAGGTAGGGCAGACTTTGCGCGAGTTGAGGAGGGATCTTTCCCTGAAGTGCGATCTGGGCGCGGTCGGAGGCGGCGAAGAGGAGGCAGGCGGCGGCGGCGCCGAGGGGGTTCCACTTGCCGAAGATCATGGCGGCGAGGGCGATGTAGCCGCGGCCGGCGGTCATGTTCTGGACGAACTGGGAGACGTCGGCGGAGAGGGCGGCGCCGCCCATGCCGGCGAGGGCGCCGGAGAGGGCGAGGGCGCGGAAGCGGACAGTGTTGGGGCGGACGCCGAGGGAGTCGGCGGCGGCGGGGTGTTCGCCGACGGCGCGGAGGCGGAGGCCCGCGACGGTGCGGTTGAGGAAGAACCAGACGGCGGGGACGAGGGCGAAGGCGAGCCAGGCGACGGGGGTGAACGAGAACGGGCGGATCCCCCAGCGGGGCATGGGGGCGACCACGGCGGAGTTGGAGGACGAGAGAAAGACGAGCGTGCAGGCGAACTGCGTGATGCCGACGGCGAGGATGTTGAGCGCGACGCCGGAGATGATCTGGTCGGCGCGGATCCGGATGGTGACGACGCCGTGGAGAAGGGCCATGAGGGAGCCGGCGGCGACGCCGGCGATGAGGCCGATCCACGGGGCGTAGAAGCCGGCGGCGGCGGCCGAGCGGACGCCGTCGGGGCCGAAGGGTTCGCAGGCGTACGTGACGGCCGTCGCGGTGAACGCGGCCACGAGCATGATTCCCTCGAGAGCGATGTTCACGATCCCGGCGCGTTCGCTGACGACGCCCGCCAGCGCCGCGAGGATGAGCGGCGCGGCCAGGTTCATCGTGCCGGCGGCCATTTCGAAGGGCATGCTCATGCGGACACCGCCTTCCGGGCCAGCAGGCGCTTGAAGAGCTCGTTCCCGCAGATCACGAAGAGAATGACCGCGGCCTGGAGGATGAGGACGATGTCCTTGGGAACGCCCTGGATGAGCAGCCCCATGCGCTCCAGCGCGCCGAACAGAAGCGCCGCGAGGATGATCCCCGCAGGGTGGTTCTGCCCCATCAGGCTGACCGCGATCCCGATGAAGGCCGCGCGGGCGTACGACATCGCGTCGTCCTGCCGGTAGTTGTACTTCATCCCCATCACGAGGTCCGTCGCGGCCATTCCCGCGAGGGCCCCCGACAGCGCCATCGCCGAAACCGTCACGCGCTTCACCGAAATCCCCGCCGCCCGAGCCGCTTCGGGGTTATGCCCGACCGCGCGCAGTTCGTAGCCGCGCACCGTGCGGAACAGGTAGACGGAGACGCCGCCGGCGGCGAGCAGGGCGAGCAGGAACGAGAGATTGAGCTGCACGTGGGCCGGGAAGAGCGGGATGCCGAGCGTCCGCGGGTCGCCGGGCTCGCGTGGCGGCGCGTCCGCGGGGCGCGCGCCGAGCCGCGGCAGCCGCGCAGATTCGCCGATCGCCGGCATCTGCGGCGTCATCCCCTCCTTCGCCTTCCACGGCCCGTTCACCATCGAGTCCGCCAGCGCCACCGCGCAGAAGTTCAGCATGATCGTGATGATGACCTCGTGCGAGCCGCGCCACGCCTTCAGCACCCCCGCGATCGCCCCCCAGGCCGCACCGCCCGCCGCCGCGGCCACGATGCACACCGGGACGGCGAGGATGGCGGGAAGAGCCGCGAGTTTCCAGCCGACGAACCCGCAGAGGAGCGCGCCGATGAGGACCTGGCCCATGCCGCCGATATTAAAGAGCCCCGCGCGGAATGCGACGGCGACCGAGAGCCCGGTGAAGATGAACGGCGTCGCGTAGAGCAGCACGCACGCCAGGTCGTCGCGCAGCCCGTGCGCCTGGCGCGCGGAGGCGACGAGGTCGCGCATGACCGCGAACGGGTTGTGCCCGGTCGCCGCGACGATGACCAGCCCCAGCACCGCCGCCGCGGCGAGCGCCAGAATCGGCGGGATCGATCGCACGAACGCTTCGCGGAGCAGGCGCATCACGGCTTCACCCCCGCCATCAGCACGCCGATCTTCTTCTCCGTCGCGTCCGCGCCCTTGAGCTCGCCGGCGATCTGCCCCCCGTACATGACCAGCACCCGATCCGCCAGCGACATGACTTCCGACAGCTCCGAGCTCACCAGCAGCACCGCCGCCCCGCGGTCCCGCTCCGACACGATCGCCTTGTGGATGAACTCGATCGCCCCGATGTCCACGCCGCGCGTCGGGTGCGCGGCCAGCAGCAATTTCGGCTGCCGCGACAGCTCCCGCGCCACGATCGCCTTCTGCTGGTTCCCCCCCGAAAGCGTCTGCGCCTCCACCGCCACGTCCGCCGGCCGCACGTCGAACCGCTTCGCCAGCCCCGCCGCCTCCTCGTCGCGCGCCGCCGCCTTCACGAACCCACGCTTCACGAACTTCGCCTCCCGGTGCCTCCCCAGCACGAGGTTCTCCGCCACCGAGAACTCCCCCACCAGCCCGCGCTTCTGCCGGTCCTCCGGGATCACCGCCAGCCCGGCCTTGAACCACGCGGGCGGCCCGGAGCGCGACAGGTCGATTCCGCCGAGGGAAGCGCTCCCGGCGCGGCCGGCGCGGAGGCCGGAGAGGCATTCGAGGAGTTCGCTCTGGCCGTTGCCCTCGACGCCGGCGATGCCGACGATTTCGCCCGCGCGGACGTCGAACGTGACGGGGCCGACGCCGGGGGCCTGCAGGCCCTTGAGCGACAGCACGACGTCGGCGGGGCGGGCGGCCTTCTTGTCCACTTTCATCACGACCGCGCGCCCGACCATCATCTCGGCGATCTTCTCCTCCGTGACGTCGGCGGTCACCGCGGTCCCCGCCGTCGCGCCGCGCCTCAGCACGGTCAGCCGGTCCGTCGCCGCCTTGACTTCCTTCAGCTTGTGCGTGATCAGCACCACCGTCCGCCCCTCGGCCTTCAGCTTCGCCAGGGTCGCGTAGAGTTCTTCAATCTCCCCCGGCGTCAGCACCGCCGTCGGCTCGTCCAGGATCAGCACCCGCGCCCCGCGCGCCAGCACCTTGAGAATCTCCACGCGCTGCTGCACGCCGACCGGAAGCGACTCCACCGGGGCCCGGGGGTCCACCACGAGCCCGAACTTCGACGACAGCTCGGAAACCTCGCGCTCCGCCTGCACCGCGTCGAACCAGGGCCCCAGCCGCGGCTCCATCCCCAGAAGGACGTTCTCCGCGACGGTGAGCGTCGGAACGAGCATGAAGTGCTGGTGCACCATCCCGATTCCCGCCGCGATCGAGGCCGCCGGCGAGAACGCGCGCATCTCCTTGCCGAAGACTTTCACGACTCCCGCATCGGGCGCATACATCCCGTACAGGATCTTCATCAGCGTGGACTTCCCCGCCCCGTTCTCACCCACCAGCGCGTGGATTTCGCCCTCAGCCACGGTCAAGCTCGCCGCAGCGTTCGCCACCACGCGAGGGAAGCGCTTGGAAATGCCGATCATTTCGACAGCGAGGTTCAAGCGGGACCTTCCCCCTCATAGGTGCCTGCCCGGCGGGCCACCCTCCCGCCACGGGCCGCCATTACATATTTCGTATTTCATATTTCATATTGAATCTTTGGCCCACCGGCCCGCTCCTGCCAGCCGCCCAATCCCCACCTGCCGTTCCCCACTCCCCACTCCCCACTCGCCACTCCCCACTCGCCACTCCCCACTCGCCACTGGCCGCTGGCCACTGGCCACTCGCCCTTCACTTCACCGGCACCACTCTCTTCCCCTCCACGATCTCTTTCTTCAGCGCCTGCACTTTCGCCTCGATCTCGTCCGTGATCAGCGCCTTGTTCCTCGCATCGCGCACGTACCCGACGCCGCCATCCTTCAACCCAAACTCGTGCACCCCCGCGGCGAACTTCCCTTCCTTCCACGCCTTGATCGTCTCGAACACCGATACGTCCACGTCCTTGATCATCGAGGTCAGCACGTGTCCACCTTCTTCCCACTGGTCGCTGTCCACGCCGATCACGAAGCAGACGACCTTTCCCGCCGCCTTGTTTCGCTCCTTCGCCTCCTCGAACACCCCGTTCCCCGTCGAACCGCTCGCGTGAAAAATGATGTCCGCGCCGGCGCCGTACTGCGCCCGGGCCAGTTCTTTCCCTTTCACCGGATCTTTGAACGCCTCTGGCGTCAGCCCTGCGAAATTCGCGATCACTTCGCAGCCGGGATTCACCGCCTTCACCCCGGCCTCGTACCCGGCCCTGAACTTGTGGATCAGCGGGATGTCCATCCCTCCCACGAATCCCACCTTGTTCGTCTTCGTCGTCAGCCCCGCGATCGCGCCGACCAGGAACGCCCCTTCTTCCTCCCGGAACCGGATCGCGCTCACGTTCGCCGGCACCTGCGGCTTCGCCCCGAGGTCGTAGTCGATGCAGGCGAACTTCTGCCCGGGGAAGTCCTTCGCCAGCGTTACGATCGAATCCGTGAACATGAACCCCACGCCGAACACGATGGGCGCGCCGCCCTCCGCCATCGTCCGCAGCGCCGCCTCGCGATCCGTGCTCGTCGGCTCCTTGTAGGTGTACTCCACCCCCAGCTCCGCCTTCGCCCGATCCAGCCCGCGATAAGCCCCGTCGTTGAAGGACTTGTCGCCCCGCCCGCCGACGTCGAAGACCAGCGCGATCGGGACCGACTTCGACGGCTTCGGCGCATCCCCGCACGAGCACACCGCAACCGATACACACAGCAGCGACAGCAGGCGCTTCATGGTCGTCTCCCTCTACTTGTTCGCCCCATTGAAACGCGCCGACTGCCGCCCCGTGAGGAAAAGCCGACCGGGATTCGCTCAAGCAGCGCCGCGGTTCCGGTCTGTTGGCCCGGCATGAATCGGGTTCTCTCGCAGCTGATTAACATCGAGATCCCGGAAACGCGCGATGCGTCGGAGAGCGAGAGTCAACATGCGCGCGGCCGGCATTCCACGGAATCATCGAAAGTTGGGGCATTACCACGCCGGCCCGGGACTAACTTACCGTCCTTGGCGCTAGTCCTCCTCCCACCAGTAGAGTTCGGTTGCGCCAGTCTCCACATCCATAACGGGCGCGAAGTAGAGCCCAAATCCGTCGTCGAACCCGAGCCAGAATCTGCTAACGCCTGGATGAACGTAATCGATTCTTCGTCCGATCATCCGCTGTAGAAGTTCCCGCCGATTCCAGTCGACGCGTCCCCTTGTCTGAAAGTCGGTGTCGTAGTCCCTTTTCGGGTCCAGGTCCGCCCGCAACCGGCCCGCCCACCACGTCCGCGCGCCCGTCCTTCTTCATTTCGTCCGACATGCGTCCTTCCTTCCCGGCGGCATTGCCGCCTGTTGGAAGGAGGGACTTCCTCAAGCTCTTTCTCGCTCGATCGGTGGGTCTATTTCGTCAGGGACGACAATCCCCTGGACCTGGTGCATCTTCGGCACCGCTGCGAGCCTCGATCGCCACGTGGCCGAAGTCCGCCGGTGGTACAACATCGAGCGGCCTCATTGGGCGCTGAAAGATGCCGCGCCCGACGACATCCGCCGAGGCAGCCGACGACGCCCCCGAGCCGTGCCGGCGACAGGGAAGTGGAAGCTCACCGTCAACTGTACGGGGCCCACGCGCGACTTGCCGATCGTCCGGCTCCGCAAGGTCGCGTAGCGCCCGTTCGAACCCCGTTGCTTCCCGTTTGTTCATCGCCGGTGTGATTGAGCCTCTGGAAATACTTCACTCGACGGATTTCCTGCCTTCCTAGCCTCCGCCAACTCTCTCAACGTCCTTGAACTCCCTTCTTCTGTCCCTGCTCGATCTCCTGGGCCGCCACAGCCAGCGTCAGGGCGCAGGCGGCGCCGTGACCGGAGCGGGCGAGGCGGGTTGTCGGGCGACCGACAGAGTCGTATCGCTGCGACGTACGAGGAAACATGACCTTGCCGCCATCCTCACTGCTGTGTAGCATTCTGATGATCGGAAAACATCTTACAAGCTCTCGCAGCAAGGGCCTGAGAAATGCCGCTCCCACGAATCCGACTCTCCAGAAAATCGCTCGCCATTGCGATAGGACTTCTCGCGCTTGCGGCGTGCCTCGCGATTACAGTTCTGACACTCACCCGGCTAGGCGAACCTGCCTCACTCGAATTAGATCGGATGAAAGAAGTCTCACTCTTTCTTATTAGGTACGAAACTCAATACGGAACACTTCCACCACATATATCAATCGATTCCAATGAATCCAAGAGACCAGGTTCGCCCGACACGGACTTCCGCGAGACGGTTTACCGCAGGCCAAGTGAAGGAGCGCCGGACAATTTAGACTATGTCCTAGCATACTCTCAGCGAAGGACAAGAGGTGACCGAATCGCGATTGTCCGCAGGGGAGGACAGGTTGAGTTGATTCACTCGGGCGACCTGGACAGGGCTCTCGCAATACCGGCGTACTTGCCACCAGACTGCGCCAATCGCTAGAAACCATCAATCACAAACGCCTGTGTCTATCGCGGTTTCATAGGAGTCGATTCAAGTTTCTTCTCAAGACGAACCAGTGATATGCCCTCTGCTGGGACAGAGGCTCCGCCGATACGAATTCGGAGTGATTGGAGGTATTGAGCCCACCAAGACCTGACATCATCGAGCCCATTGGTCAAGTCTCCAATACCCTCGGGAACTCGCAGCTTTGAGTGTCCCACCGTGAAGCCACCAGCTGAGGGATTTAGAGCTCTGGGGCAAGGTGGACACGGATAGCGTGGGTGTAACGGAAGTGGCGCAGCCGCGACGAGCGACTTTATCGTGGCGTTCTTGTTCGAGGCAGCGACACTCCTTTTTTCGTTGATTGGAGGGGAATCAAGCAGTTCACAGATTTCATCAATTGTTTGGTCGCCTGCACCAGGCTGAGAGCCCAGGACAATTCCACCAAGTACGTTGCCCATCGCCTCTGGAGATGTAGCGCCTGCACCGTCTGATTTTTCTTGCCCTAGCTTGAATGCGGTTGCGCAGATGACACTTGGGCTAAGCAATTGACTCATTGTAAATCCATACATTATATTGTTCAGGGTTTCTGGGAGAATACACTCGTTACAGAATGAGACAGTCCCCGAACAAGCCAGAGGGCAAGGCGGTAGCAGGAAATCTATTAGGCCATATGGAAGCCCTCTGCCATATTCCTTCGCAAAGGCAAGTTGCGCGAGTAGGTTGGAAGACCAGCCTTTACCCTTCACCTGCTGTATGAACTGATAATGGGCCGATAGTTCATAAGAGAACCAGGCCGTGATGTCCGGACCACACTGGATGTGCTCGTCGTATCCGCCCGGCATTTCAGTCTCTCCAACCTCCAACTCTTCTTCCCCGAAGTACTTCATTCGTCGCACACCCGGCTTTGTATTTCCACCCTGCCGATCGTTCCCCTCCCCGTCGCCAATAGGCTCATCATCGGTTCGCCCGATGGCAAACGAGCTGATTCCTGACGGCGACACTTCCAGGCTCGAGTGCGACTGTTGGATGCTACTGCTGGGGCCCGTATTCCGGAGCCGGACGCTATCGCTCTGGTCGGCGGCAGCGATCGCGACTGCTTTCCATTGACCGGGCGAATTCAGCGCGAACCTGAGGCTATTCACGTTCAACGCATCTGTGAACTTTTGGATCGGGTCAATTGCGTCTGGCATCTCCGCTCTCCTCTGAAGTAATGCTCGATTCGCTCATGGGACATCTCGTTCCCGCCCCCGCTCCGAGGTCATGCACTGTCGTTTCGGAGCATATAGCCGACGCTTGTCAGCGTTACTAACCGTAATAGAAGCACACGATGCATGAGAGCATCGTCGCACTCGCCACATGATTCTGCGCACTGATTCGAACATATCGGAATCCGTTCCCGGAAATCGCGCCGGAAACTGTGTATCCAGCAGCCAAGAGCTGTACGGCCGAGCCTGCGCTAGCCCAGTTCACACCATCGGCGCTCACCTGCGCTTGGACAGTCGTCTGGAAGGTTCCCGCGGAGTTGATTCCGAGGAGAATGAAGTCGAACGAATTTGCACCACGAGTCGCGAACTCTTGCGAGTACTCCGTCGAACTCGCCGCGAGCGCGAGCGGATCCCAAACGACGACGGTGTGCTGCTCACCCCTTCCACAGGGAGGAGAAGGACCCGCGTCGACCTCGGGGGTCGGAGCACCAGCGCAAGAACATCCGTTTCCGCTCATGACTTGTCGTCCTTTCTTTCGCGGGAGGAATCCCCGGCGTGGTCTGAGGCTTCGAGCAGCAGCAGGTCGAGAACGGCGCCCCGGGACTTCTCCAGGTCGAGGCGCGCTCGCAGCCAGGGAAGCCGGGGCGTGACGAGGCCGAGGTGGGCCCAGCCGGGCTGGTGGCCGCGCCAGTCCGCTACGACCGACCAGTCGGTGCCCTCGGACGACTCCAGAAGCTCCACGTCGAGGCTTCCGCCCTGGAGGGTCCACACGCTGATCTCCAGGTCCACGGGCCCAACGCCGGTTCGGCGGAGGGGCTTGGAGAGGGAGGTCCCGTTTTGGAAGACGAATCGACGGCGATTCATCGGGAAATTGTCCTTGAGGCGTGGGGTGGAGGATCGGAGAGGAAGCGGGGCATGGTTCTTTCCTACAGTTTCATGAGGAAGGCCAGCTCGTAGTACGCCGGCCGGTTGTCGTGAGCCTGGTTGGTCGCGGTCACGGACTGGTCTTTGAGGACAGCGGATGAGCGGCTACCGCTTCCGCCGTTGAGGGAATTAGTAAAGGACCTTGAGGTTCCGGTGCCGAAGACGGAGCTATGCCAGAGATCGGTTCCGTTGGGCGTGAACGGAAGTTCGTGCTGGTGGGCGTTCTGGGTGACGGTGACTGAGTCGGCGCCGCCGGTGGTCCCGGGGTTCGTCGTCGCGGTGTTGATCCCGCGCACGAAGCGCGCGACAAGATTCGGCGTGCCCAGCGTGCCGTCGCACAGCGCCCACCCGGTCGGGATGTCGGAGAGGAGGCCGCTCCACATCACGATGACGCCCCTCGGGATGAACCCGTGGAGGGACGGGGAGTTCCCGGGGACGCTGAACGGGCCGACGGAGCCGGGGTTCTGCATTAGTAGTCGGCTCCGTGGGCGATGAAGTTCGTGGCCTCGGCCTTTTCCATGGTCGCGCCCAGGAGGGCACTGGCGTCAGGAAGAAGCAGGTCGGGAGTGACGTACGCGGACTCGAACGCCGCGGTGGTCGCGCTCACGGTGATCGCGCTCACGGAGATCTCGGTGTAGAGGCGCCAAGTCGTCCCGGCATTCAGCGAAATCCAGAGGCGCGCGAGGCCGGCCGTCGTGGTCACGGTGCTCTTGATACGGAGGCGGTCGACGCGCGAGCCGTTGGCCCCGCCGGTGACGACCGTCACGATAGAGCCGGAGCCGTCGCGGTTCGTGTTCGCGGCCGTGACCTGGGCTTGCCAGGCCTTGGGAGTGGCGGGGTAAATCGGGGTGGTGCCTGCGGCCATGGGAGGGGGCTCCTTGGGAGAACGAATCAATACACGAGCTGGTACCGGACGATCTTGACTTCGAGCGGCGTCGTGCCGGGCGAACTCGCGCCGACAATGCCAGTGCCGCTTCGCTGGAGGAACTCGCCGTCGGCGACGGCGCCGACGGTCAACGTGGTCGGGCCGGTGGAGGTCTGGATGCGCTTGACGGCTGCCTCGAGCAGGTCCGTCGAGAGGAACGCGTCCGATCCGCCGGAGACGTGGGTGCTCTCGTGCGGGAGAACCCCCTGGGAGAGATCGCGAAGCGTGGGCATTAGCCTTCCTCCAGGATGTCGAAGCCGCCGAGGGTCCAGGTGGGCGCGGTCGAAGCCGCCCAGGTGTAGATCAGGATCGAGCCGGTCTGGCCGATGGCGAGGCCGTCGTGGAGGTCGGGATTGAAGACCGAGCCGGCGTAGACGGGCTGCTTCCAGTGGTAGAGGTAGCGGACCGTCGAGGGCGAACTCGCGGTGGGATTGAACCGAAAAGAAAACCCCGGTGAGAATTCGCTGTCGGCCATTGTCGCTTGCGGCGTGATGGCCGTGCCGCCCGACGCGTACCGGTCGGCGGGGTCGATCGCGACGAGGATGTTGATCGCGCCACCCGCGGGGGTCCCGTCCTGGCAGAGCGCGAAGTTCGATAGGATCACGCGGCGGCCGTTGGAGTTCGCCTGGCTGATCAGGAACGTCGGCGTCGTCGCGACGAAGGATGTCTGGCCGGTCACCGTCGTTCCTGGCGTCTGGTGGGTCACCGCGTAGCGCCGCCCGCCGATGCAGGAAGAGTACGCCTTAGCGCGGTCCTCGTACCGGACCGGATCGAACAGGTAAGTCAGGGGAATCTCGGCCATGGATGCCTCGATGTTTTGTTTGCGAAAGCCGCGGCACTCTCCGCGTCGCCGCAAAACAACGTCGGCGACGGGGAGAGGGCCGCCCCTCAGCCCGCCACCGCCCTGATCGAGCGGAGCGAGCCGAAGGGCCGACATCCCTGGAGCCTCGTCTTCCAGCCGTGGCCGTCGGACGAGCGCGTCGCAGGGTTACTGGTGAGAAATATTGCACCCCGCGGAAATGATGATCGTCCCCGTACCTGCACTCACACTGTAGCGGTACCGGATCATCGCGAACCCGATGCCGGTCGATTTCGTCGGCGCGTTGTAGCCGAGCACGAGACCCGCGTTGGTCGTGATGTTCGTCCAGTTCGATCCGTCGTTGCTTCCTTCGACCGCGATCGTGTACGAGGTTGCCCCGCCAAGATTGAAGCAGATCGATTCCACCTGGACCGCGTTCCCGCCGCCCATGCCGACCGAGGAACTGTAGTTGTCCTGTCCGTCCGTGACCGCCAAACGTGCGGCCATCAGCGTGTAGCCCATGGTTCTCTCCGAAAAGTAGGTTAGTTTCGCCAGTGATGCAGGGAAGCGGCCAGGACGCCCTGGCCGCCCGCCGTGTTGCTCGCTTCGTAGAACAGCCTCACAAACCGGAATCCGATCCCGCGGACCTTCGTCGTCGCGTACCCGGAGGTCCGCTTGCGAAACTGCGCCGCATCGGACCAGCAGACCGCGTCGTTGGAGACCTGGACGCGGATCGCGACATGACCGAGCGTCATGTTGACGACCATCACATCGACGCGGACGGCGTTGCTCCCCTCGATGCTCACCGCCTTCGACGCCGTGATCTCCAGCGACGCCAACCCCAGTCTCTCCGCGACGTTTACCGTGCCAGGCACGAACGGCGGGACCGGCGCTTCCAGGTCCTCGGCAACGGACAACAGGCTGGAGGCCTCATCCGCCATCGCGGACGCACCTGCGGTCTTCGACAGGCCATCGCACCCCTCGTTCCGTTCACCCCCGCCGCAACATGACATTTCAGCTCCTCCCCGCAGGGCCGGAGCGGCTAAGGGCGGAAAAAAGCCGACTCCATGCCGTGTCGAACCAGCGCCTCGTCGCTTCGCGGTCACCATCGAGCCGCGAGACTTGCGTCTCGAGCCTCCGAAACCAGGGCTCGGAACAGACCTCGGGCCGGTTCGCGCGCCGGTCTTTCACGAGGTCGGCGACCGCCTGAAGCGCGGCCACGCCAAACGATGGCTGATTGAGAACCTCGCGGAGCATGAATCTCTGGCTGATCGTGATCCTCTTCCGGTCCCGGCGTCGGGTCGAACGCGCAGACGACCGGTTCCGCGACCGGAGAACGGGCTTCTCCGGAAGAGTGACGGCCGTGACCGATGATTCGTTGCGTTCCATCGAGGAGCAACAAAAGCAACCGGAGTGCCGGAGAAGTGAGCGGATTCGAAAGTGCCGTAACGTCGTTGCGCGCCAACGGCTTGCTGACAACTCCGAATTCAGGAAACAAACTCCGGGAAGGCGCGATGCCGAATGCGCGCCTTCCCGGGTTTCTCTTCAAGATTTCTCCGCGGTAACTGCAGGCCGACGCGAATCGCCTGCCGCTTACCGGAGTTTCCCGTTTCCGCCGTCACCTCGATGTCCCTGGCGCCCGCCGCGTCTCCTGCCGGGGTTCGGCAGGAGTCCAAACTTCTTGAACCGTTCCAGCGATGACTGACGCGTGATTCCCAGGTAGTCGGCGACGCCCACCGTCGTGCCGTCCGAGTTTCGAATGGCCTCCAGGAACACCTGGAGATCTTCAACCAGCCCCGGTTCGCCGTCACTTTCGCCCGTGAAGCGCTTCCAGCGCGGAACGAGCATCCGCAGAGAGGCCAGGGTGATTCCGTAGGGCATGCAGGAGAGGACGGCGAACCCGAGGAAACCGAGGAGTTCCCGCACGTTGCCAGGCCAGTCGAGCGAGACCAGCAGGGCTTCGGCGTCGGGTTCGATGGACGGCCGGAATCCCTCGGGCAGGCTGAGTTTCTGGGGGCAGGTGAGAAGAAAAGCCGTGATCAACGGCGCGATGTCATCCCGGCGGGCGCGCAGCGGAAGAAGTTGTATCGGGTACTGGAGGACTCGGAACAGGAGGTCCTCGCGGAATAAGCCCGCCTTCACCATTTTTCCGAGGTCGCGCCGTGTGGCCAGGAGCACGCGGGCTCGCAGAAGTATGACCTTCGTGCCCCCGACACGCCGAAAAATGCGATTCTGCAGAACGGTCAGGAGCGACCCCTGGGCAGAGAGGGACAAATCCCCGATCTCGTCGAGGAGCACCGTCCCCTCCCCGGCGGTCTCCAGGATCCCCGCGTGAACTTCATGCGCGCCCGAAAAACCTCCCTTCTCGTGACCGTAGAGCTCGTTCTCGATGAGATTCGGGTTGATCTCGCGCAGGTTGAACAGAACGAACGGCTTCGCCTTCCGCGGGGAGTTCGCATGGATGGCCCGCGCCACGAGTTCTTTCCCGCTCCCGGTTTCGCCCAGGATCAGGATCGTCGCCTCAGTGGGTGCGACCTTTACGATCTCTTCGACCACGGCACGCCTCGCCGCGCTCCGTCCGAGAATCTCCGGGCACGGATCAACGGCCTCCTCCACAACCGGGATCGGCGGAACCGCATACTTGTGGAGAACCGTGACCAGCTTTCCGTCCTTCATTTCCGTCGTGCCGTAATAGACCGGCGTCGGCTCTTCCTGCACGGCCTTCAGGAGAATCCCGAAAAGCCGACGGCACTCGGCGTCGCGATGGCGGGAGAGACGTCCGATCCAGGGCACGCCGGTCAGGGCGAGGACGGCCACCACCTTGTCCACCCAGGGAAGCGGTAGGACGACCGTCCCGGAGGTCTCGCGGAATTGGGCCGGCGCATCCGCTGCCATCGGCGCAATGTCGGGGGAAGCTAGGATCGTCCCCGCCTTGAACGCGTGGTCGATTTGCCCGGAGGTCGCCAGGCTCCCTTTCGAAGCTCTCGGATGCCGGTGGATCACGGGGGCGAGCTTGAAGAGCTTGATGGGCCGGTGCACGAACGTCGCCGAATGAGCGTACGTGGTCCGGACGAGCCGTTCGAGCACGAGTTCGAGCGCCCGTTGCCGGAGGGCCGGATCGCGTCCGACGCTCAGGTCCGCGAGCCGGCGAAAGTCGTCCTCCGGGCCGCCGGGCTCATGAGGCACGGAACGCTCGCCTCCAGAGCGGGGAACGGCGGCCGGGGAAGAGGGAGGGGGGGGGGCACCATGTCATTTGATTTACTTGTATTCACCCGTATCCTCCAGAGATTCGGTTCATCCCCCCCATGCGCAGGAGCCTATCGCGCACCCCGTAGCATTCTCGCGCTCACCCGCGATTTTCTCAAGCCGCTGCGTCACCGCCGCCGATACGCACTCATGAGACAACTCCTGTCGGGCCTGTTCGATGCCGGGCGATCCGAGACGCCCGTGAGGGATGGAGGCGACCCTTCGCCTGCGTCATTCTGGCTCAAGAGTTTCGTTGCAGGGCTCATGATCTCCGCGCCCGCCTGGGCAGCGAGGGTCGCGGCGTTTTTGTTTTAGCCGGGCCGCGAAACAACACTTTCGCGCAGCAAGTCCTGTTCGGCCCGGCTAACCCGCCGAAGCTCCGGACGCGAAGCGCCGGAGCGAAGGAGGGTAACCCTACCTACCTGAACTTCAGCCGTTCCCCCGCCGGCGCCACAACCTTCCCCGCCTTGCACGCCTCGATCTGGGCGTCGAGCATGTCGATCCCGGTTTCCGCGCGGTTCTTCCCGGCCTTGAACGTGCCGTGGCCGTCGCCGCCCGCCGCGAGGAACGAGTTGGTCACGATCTTGTAGGTGCGCGTGGCATCCCACGGCTCCCCGGCGACGACGGAAATGGTGACGCGGCTTCCTTCGGCCGCCTTCCGGTCCACCACGGCTTCCAGCCCCGACGCTTCCAGGAACGTGGCGTTGTCGCCGCTCGAGAACTCCAGGACCGCGTCGAGCTCGGCGCCGGACAGGTCCATCGTCACGAGCGTGTTGGAGAACGGGCTGATTTCGTACATCTCCCGGATGCGGACCTTTCCCGCCGGCAGGTCCGAGCGGATCCCCGTGCGATTCGTGAGCGCGACATGCGCGCCCGTCTTCGTCCGCATGACGTCCGTCACCCAGTTCCCCAGCGCCGACGATCCCTGCCCGCCCCGCGTCATGGCTTCGGGCGCTTCCCCGATCTCCACATTCATCGTGGCATCGATCTCCCGGGCGTAGCGCGCGATGAGCGCCTTGGCCTCCGCGTCCTCGCCATCCGCGGGGCGGACGGGGACATGGGAAGCGGTCTTCTGGACGACCTTGCCGTCCTCGAGGACGAGTTCGGTGCGGCCGAGGACGGTCCCGCCCGCGAAGCACTGGCAGATCAGGGTGCCGTCGGGCGCGAGCTTGCCGTTGGCGAGGCCGGAGTGGGAGTGCCCGCCGATGATCGCCGCGACCTTCGTCGCCGCGGCGATCTCGAGGTCGCGGTCCACGCCGCAGTGCGTCACGGGCACGACGATCCGCCCGTCCTCCTTCAGGTACTTCTTCAGCGTCGCAATCTCGTCGTCGAACCGCAGCCCCTTGATCGCTTCGGGCATGACAAGCTTGTCCATGGCGCTGGTGATGAGCCCGACGAACATCACGCGGTTTCCGCCGATCCTGAACGTGCGCGACCCGCGGCACCAGTCCGGCCGGCGGCCGTTCTGCCAGCGGATGTTGGCGCCGAGGAACGGAAAGTGTGCGACGTCGGCGAGGTCGGCGACGGTCTTGTAGCCCTTGTCGAACTCGTGGTTGCCGATCGTGGCGAAGTCGTACCCGGCAAGGTTCATCCACTCGACGACGAGCCGGCCGCGTGGCAGGTCGCCCTCGGGCGTCCCCTGGAACCAGTCGCCCGCGTCGGCCAGCACCACGGCGGCGCCGTCGTTCCACGCCCTGGCGCGCTCGCGGCGGATCGTCGCGAGCAGCGCGGCAAGCCCGCCGACTTCGGGAGGGTTCACCTTGTCGAGCCAGAGCGCTTTCTGCGGGTACGCGCGACCGTGGAGGTCGTTGGTGTGGAGGATGACAAGGCGGACGGATTTGGGGGAAGCGCTATCGTCGGCGACGACGGTCCAGGCGGAGAGGGCGACGGCGGTGAGGAAGGCGGCCTGGATGAAGCGGAGGGGGCGGAAGGGCATCGAGGGTCCTGTCAGGAGGTAAGGGTTGTTACGAGGCCGTATCTGCCGACGTTTCTGCGAAATCAGAATTTATCTGCGTACAACGTCGCTCGTGAACTTCTATCGAGCGGAAATTGGAAGCAGGGATCGACTTGTACGCAGATGAAAAATGATTTCGCAGAAACGTCAGCAGATACGGCCCATCGTCCCCAGCCTTCAGCCAGCCTTCGCCAGCCTTCGCCAGCCTTCAGCCAGCCTTCAGCCAGCCTCCGCCAGCCTTCGCCAGCCCCCGCCAGCCTTCCCCCCTATTTCCCCACCGCCTGCCCCCCCGTCTCCTCCGCCAGATCCTTCATGAACGTCTTCGCACCCTTCCCCGTCAGCACCGTGTGAATCATCACCTTCCGGTACCGGTTCACACGGTGCAGCTCCTTGAGAAAGTGCTTCTCGTCCACGCACGCCCCGTAACTCGGGCCGCCGTCGCTCAGGATGAATACCGTGTCCACGTCCTCGTCCACCATCAGCTCCACCAGCGCATCCCACATGTCCCCGCGCCCGCGCTTGATCGGCTCCAGCTTCTTCTTCGCGTCGAACGCCCACGCGAGAATCTTCGGCCGCGCCGCCGACACCGGCACCAGCGTCCGCGCAAACGCCCGCACTTTCTGCACGATCGCCTCGGTGCTCATGATGATCAGGTTCAGCTTCACGTCCGGCTTCAGCGCCTGCACCGTCTTCTGGAACTCCTCGAGCGCGATGTCGATCTGCTTGCGCCCCTTCTGGTCCCCCGACCCGCCCCCTGCCTGGTCGTCGTCGAACATCGACCCGCTGAAGTCGATCGTGAACCCCATCCGGTCGCTCAGGATCGGAACGTCGTAAAACGACGCCTCGCTCCCCGCCGACTTCGCATCCACCCCGCCCCGCGACTTCGGCTTCTTCCCGATCTTGAACGTCTCCTTGTTCGCCTCCCACCAGAACTTCCAGTCCGAAGCGCTGAAGCCGATCTCCTTCCCCGTCATCGACCGCAGCGCCATCGTGATGTCGTAACGCAGCCGCCCCTTCTCCTTCACCAGCGCGTCGATCAGCGGCTCGATGCACTTCTCCTCCCACACCTGCTCCATCACCCCCACCGCCGCCGCCCTCACCTGCCACGCCTCGTCCTTCAGCGCCGCCGCCGCCGCGTCCAGCCCGTCCCCCGGCCCCGCTTCAAACGCCGCCTCGCACGCCGCCAGCCTCACCTGGTACGCCTTGTCCTTCTGGGCCTTGGGAAGCGCTTCCCGGAATTTGTCCGGGGCAACGGCGGCCAGGGCGTAGAGGGAAGCGGCGTGGGGCTGCCAGGCGGAGTCGGCGAGCAGTTTCACGAGCGCGTCGGCGGCCGCCGCGTCCTTGCGGTCGTGGGCGGCGAACGCGGCTTCCTCCTTCACCTGCCACGCGGAATCCTTGAGGGCCGCGAGGAACACTTCAGCCTTCGCCTTGTCCCCGAACCAGCCGAGCGCGCGGACGGCCATGGCGCGCGCGGCGGGGTCCTTGTCGCCGCCGCCCGCGGCCTTCTCGAGCACGGGCACGTACGCCTCGTTCCCCGACACGCCGAAACCCCAGTACGCGGTCGCGCGGCCGTCGGGGGTGCGGAGAAGCGGCGCGTTCGCGGCGAGCCAGGCGACCGCGTCCTTCTCGGTGAAATCTGCCACGGCGAGCCCCGCGAATTCGCGCACCGCGGATTCCTCGTCCCCGCAGTTCGGGAGCACCGCCTGCGCGGCCTTGACCGAGCCGATCTTGGCCAGCTTGCCGAAGGCCTTGGTGCGGTCCCAGTAGGCGCCGTACTCCTTGTCCTTCGCCTGCCTGTCGAGGTCGCCCAGTTCATCGGCGCGGGCGGCAAGCACGGCCAGGGCGCAGAAGGCGATCGCGCGAAGCATAGAGTCTCCCGGATTGAAGTGATGTTCGTGGCGGCCAGGGCGCCGGGCCTCCCCTCCACGGCGCCGCCGGCCGAACGGTGCGGCATTCTGCCCGACCGCCGCACATTTCGGCAAAAAATGAAACGGGGCGCTTCCCGTGTGCCGGGAAGCGCCCCGTGGAATTCCGTGCGGGCTACTTGGTCAGGGGTTCTTTGATGGGCTTGAGCCAGTTCGGGAAGTCGCCGCCGTAGGTGTCGTTGAACTTGGCCGCGAGCTTCTGGAACTCCATGTTGTACTTGTCCTTCTGCTCCTGGACGGTCTCGAGGATTTCGAGCGTGTGGAAGCAGCGGGCGCCCATCATCATCGCCCGGGCGTGGTCATCGACGAGTTCGTTGTTGCCGGGAGGGTAAAGCGTCACGGTGCGGAGGAAGCAGAGGAGCGCTTCCTTGACGTTGGCCGCATCGACGCCGGCGGCCAGGAGGCACTCGCCCAGGCCGTTGTAGGCGCGGCCGAGGGAGCCGGACTGGCTGCGGTCGGCGTTATCGATGACCTTCTGGAACGAGGCCTTGGCTTTGTCGATCTCCTTGGCGGCGAGCTGGCAGACGCCGAGGCCGGCGTAGGCGGCCCACTGGATGCGCGGGGTCTTGGAGTTGACGAGCCCGTTGTAGACGCCCTGGGCCTGGGCGGGCTGGTTCTGGCGCTCGTACATTCGGGCGTCCTTGAGCTTGAGTTCCCCGACGAAGTCGTCGGCCAGCCCGAGGTCCTTGGCCTTCGTCGAAATCTCACCGATGTACTTGCGCGCTTCCGTGTAGTTCGGCGGATTGCCGAACATGTAGCAATCGACGATCGCGGTGTACGCCTCCTTGATGTAGAAGCTGTCCGGAAATTCCTTGAGCAGCGTCTGGTAGGCATCCGCCGCTTCGGTGAACTTCATCGACATCCGGAATGCCTCGGCCATCTTGAACGCACATTCCTGCTTGAGAACCTTGCGCGTCCCGCCGGCCTGGTAGGCCTTGAGGAAATTCGCGGCGGCGTTGGCGTACTGGCCGGAAGCGAACTGGGACCGGCCGTTGTTCATCGCGGGAGGAATCGAGCTTTCGTCCCAGTTGACGTCCCCGACGATCTGTTCGCGCTGGACGGTGACGACTGAACTGGTGCCGGGCAGGAGCAGGCCGACTTCCTTGTTGGTCAGCTTCTGGACCTCTCCGTCCATCGACTTCCCGGTCGTCAGGTTGACCGAGTCGATGTACTGGGCGCGGGCGGAGACGGAGCAGAGGGCGACGAAGACGGCGCAGGCGAGAAGGCGGATGGGCATGGAAGTTCCTTTCGTGGGCCCCTGTTGCGAGGGAGTTGGATTCTAGCGGGCATGCGGGTCGCGTCAAGGACGCGGGAGTATGAACGGACGGGGGGGGCGAGAGTTCGAGTGCGGTGCGGTTTGGAGTTTGGGGGTTTCGGTTCAGAGTTCGGAGTTCGGAGTTCGGGGTTCAGGGCATTGTTGCGGGTCGGGGACTCTTTTCCGGGACAACCCCTGTCCCGAGTCTCGAACCTTGAACTCCGAACTCTGAACTCCGAACCAAACTCCCAAACCCGCAACTCCCTTTTCATCCCGCCCCCCAACCTCTACATTACCGACCCTCATGGCCAAGATCGTCCACATCGAGAACGGCGTCACGCGCGAGTACACGCTGGGCGAAGTCCCGATCACAGTCGGCCGCGCGGCACGCCACACGATCCCCACCATGGACTCGCGGGCGAGCCGCGACCACTTCAAGATCGAGCTCCTGAACGGGTCGTGGATGGCGGCGGACCTCGGGAGCCGGAACGGGACGCTGCTGAACGGCGAACTTCTGGCCCACCCGCGCGCGCTCCGGCCCGGCGACAAACTCATGATCGGCGCCGCCGTGTTCCAATTCCTCGACGGGACCATCACGACGCCGGCCCCGGAGCCGCCGGTCGTCACCTCCCACACGACGAGGGACGTTGCCGCCCCGGTCGAGAAACCGCCGCTTCCGCAGGCGCCCCCGCAGCCGCCGCCGCGCCCCGAACCCTCCTTCGTCGAGGTCCTCGTCCCCGGCGCCTCCTCCGCCACCTACCCGCTCGGCGCCACCGCCGTGGTCATCGGCCGCGCCCGCGAATGCAACATCCCCCTCGAGGACGAGAAACTCTCCAGCCGCCACGCCGAAATCACCGAAACCGACCAGGGCATCTCCGTCCGGGACCTCAAGTCCACCAACGGGACGAAATTCGACGGCCAGTCCTTCGAGTCCCGCCTCTTCCGCGACCGCGACCAGTTCACCGCCGGCGCCGTCACCTTCCGCATCCTCGCCCCTCGCTTCCCCTCCCTCGTCAAACCCGCGCCGAAATCCCGCCGCCCCGGCCCCGTCGTCCTCGCCGTCGTCGCCGCCCTCCTCGTCCTCGGCGGCGTCGCCGTCGTCGCCCCCTCCCTCATCGGGAAACTCGTCGATATCCCCCACCCCGTCACCGCCGACCCCGATAACCTCCTCGGCGAACCCGGCTCCCTCGAACGCGGCCAGGAAGGCTGGTCCATCGCCGCCGACGCCAATTACCAGGTCGCCGCAGACCGCGACCATAAGAAGGACGGCGACGCTTCCCTCCGCGTCCGCGGCGTCGATACCCGCGAACACTCCCTCTTCGCAGCCTCCTCCAACGCCGTCCCCGCCTCACAGACCACCTCCCTCAAACTCGAAGGCTGGGTCCGCGCCGAAGCCCTCGAAGGCCGCGCGGGATTGCGGATCGAGTGGCTGAAGGGCGACTCCGTCATCGCCACGACCTCGACCGATCTGCTGGACGGGACGTTCGACTGGAAGCGCCTCTCGGTGGTGGCCGTGCCGCCGCCCGGGGCGGAGAAGGCGCGCGCGGCGTGCCTGGTCACGGGAATCGCGAGCATCGCCTGGTTCGACGCGCTGAAACTGTCCGCGACGAAGGAAACGCCGGGGGGAGCAACCTGGGGGACGCCGTGGGGCCGCCTCGCCATCGACGACGCCGCCGCGCTGCGGCTCGACGCCGCGGGCGCTCCCCTGCTCTGGAACGGGACGATCCTGTTCGAGGAGAAGGGCTTCCCGACAACGCCCACGCCGCTCTGGAACGGCGCGCGCGACGGCGACCCGCAGTCGGTCGGGACCGGCTACCGCGCCAGCCGCAAGATCGGCCGCCTCGGCTCGATCACCGTCATCGCCGTCCACGCCGACCAGGAAGAATCGCTGTCCTGGCAGGTGGACGTCGCGCGCGAAGGCGCCGTGCTCCTCTCCGCCGAGATCGACCCCGCCGTCGCCGCGCGCCTGACGACCCGCAGCGGCGACGTCATCGAGCCCCGCGATGGCCCCTTCGAAGCCGCCGCCTGCTCCGAACTCATCCTCGGCGACGCCCCCGCGCTGCTCTTCGACACCCCCGCCGCCGTCCGCCTCGACGGCTCCCGCCTCACGCTGCGCTGGGACCCTCGCCCCGCCGAAGTCGCCATCCACCTCCGCCCCGCGCCCTCCTGGGTCGAACGCGAGGCCGGCTCCCTCCTCGCCGACGCCACCGCCGCCGCACGCGCTTCCCAGAACGGCAAAGCCCTCGTCATCTTCGAGGACCTCGCAAAACGCTACGCGAACCGCGAGGAGGGCGAAACGGGAGCTTCGCGCGGGAAGGAGCTGCGCAAGCAGGCGGAGGCGCTTCTGAAGCGCGCGCGGGAAGAGGTGGCGAACGCGAAGAAGTATCCGAGCAAGGCGACGACGGCGATCGCGCTGGAGCTGGCGGACCAGCTGGAGCGCCAGTGGGAGGGGTCGGAATTCGCGCCGGAGGGGACGCGGCTGCGCAAGGAGCTCGTTCCCGACGCGGTCGTCGAGCCCGTGGACCCGAAAAAGCCGCCCGACGAAACGCCGAAGCCGCCCGAGAAGGAGACCATCGAGAACGCCCGGGCGCTTCTCAAGTGGTCCGAGGAGGCGCTGGCGAAGGAGGAGTGGCTGAAGGCGGAGATTTACGCGAAGAACGTGATCGACCGCTGGCCGGGGACTGCCGAGGAGATGAAGGCCGGCGAGCTGCTGGGGCGGGCGACGAGCGGCGGCAAGGCGGCGCGGGAGCGGGACGACTGGATCCGCGAGATGCTCACGAAGGCGCGCAACCTGGTGAAGAACCGCCAGTCGGACAAGGCGGTGCCGCTGTTCGAGGAGGTGCTGAAGAAGTACCCGGACAGCCCGCTGGTGAAGGGAGTGAGCGAGGAGCTGGGGAAGATCCGGAAGTAGGGTGCTGAACCGCTAACGGTAGACCGTCAACAGCCCTCTAGTATTTCCTCATCACCCCGGTCACAACGCCCTGGATCCTCACCTCGTCCACGATGATCGGCTGCATGGTGCTGTTGGCCGGCTGCAGGCGGAACTTGGAGCCCTGCCTGTAGAAGCGCTTGAGGGTCGTTTCGCCGCTGTTGAGGAGGGCGACGACGGTTTCGCCGTCGTTGGCGCGCTCGCGCTTCTCGCAGACCACGTAATCGCCGTCCTTGATGTGGTCTTCGATCATCGAGTTGCCGCGGACTTCGAGGAGGAAGCAGTCCTTTTTCCCGACGAGGAGGTCGCCGATATCCATGACTTCCTGGGTTTCTGCGGCATCGAGGGGTGCGCCGGCGGTGATGCGGCCGACGAGGGGAAGCGACGTGCGGGGGCGGACGATGCCGCCGGGTTCGGCTTCATCGAGGCCGACGGTGACTTCGATGGAGCGGGACAGGTAGCGCTGGCGGCGGATGATGCCGCGGCGCTCCAGGGCGCGAAGATGGTCGAGAATCGTGATCTTGGAGACGCCGATCTGGTCGGCGATTTCCTGAAGCGTGGGAGAATAATGGTTCGCTTCGGTAAAAGACTGGATGAATTTGAGGATGTTGAGTTGTTTGGGAGTGATGTTCACGACGTTTCCTTCCGAAAACGAGTGCCGTTGAGTTCAGGAAAATTTTAGGCTAACAGTTACCCAACGTCAAGCTTAGTTTCGGAAGAATCAGGGGCGAACTTGAGTCATTCCACAGGGTTTCCCCCGGTTCCCAACAGGTTCCTCGATACAACACGTTCGCGTCCGGCCGGCCCGTCCTGCACGTTCGATGGCTTTTTTTGCCGCTTCCGATCAAACTGCTTGCAAGCTTCCGTCGCTAGCCGTACCACCTGTCTAGACGTCACGCCCGCCCAACACCAACCTGGGATTCCCATGCGACTCACAGCCCTTCTCGCCCTCCTCTTGGTCCTGACAGTCTCCGCCAGCGCGCAGGAAACGCCTCCCCCCCCGGACAATCCGCCGGCTGCCGAGCCGAAACCCGAACCTAAACCGGATCCGTTCGCGGGAGACCCCCCGCAAAGATATCAAACGATTTGCCGATGCTGCGGGTGTTGATGTGCTGCTCGACAAGGGCCGCACCACATGGCGCGCGTTGGACGATGCTGAAAAATCCGATCTGTCAAAGCCCGCGCTTGTGAAATTGATCGCGGCGCATCCCGCCTTGATGAAGCGCCCCGTCTTTGAATGCGGTGACAGGATTGTCGTTGGCTTTCGTGAGGCACAACGGGCGGAGCTTGCCGCATGCGTGTGATCGTGCCGGGTCGTCGCAACATCAAGCTGCCTGTCGTCACTTTGCCAATCGTGACGCCCCGCTTGCTGCTGCGTGATTTCGTCAGCAGCGATCTGGAGGCCGTGCAGGCCTATTCCGGCCTTGAAGTTGTCTCGCGAC